>CAVIHT010000025.1:0-34506 GCA_963642795.1 Bacteroidaceae bacterium | reverse complement strand
AGAGCGTCGGATTCATAATCCGGAGGTCGTGGGATCATGCCCCACTCCCGCTACAAACAAAGAAACTAATTAGACGATAATGGCGAACGCATTTCACTATTCCATCGGAAGGAAGTTCATTCAGGCTGTCAGCGGAGCATTTCTCATAATCTTCCTGCTGCTTCACGTGACGATTAACCTGTTCTCCGTCATTGACTCTTTCACAGGCAACTACAACGGACTTGACGGTCTCTTCGAGAAAGGGTGCGAGTTCATGGCTCTCCCGATCGTGACCATCATGGTTCCGGTTCTTGCTTTGGGTTTCATCATCCACATCCTCTACGGATGCTGCCTTACATGGAAGAACATCAAGGCCCGCGGCGGTTACAAGCGCTATGAGGCCGCAAGCGTCGCGGCAGCCGATTCCTGGTCCGCGAAGAATATGTTCGTACTCGGAATCGTTGTCCTCGGCTTCCTCGCTTTCCATCTCACCCACTTCTGGGCGAAGATGCAGTTGGCGATGTTCATCGGCGCCGAGGAAGGCAACCCTTACGAGCTTCTCAACCTCACTTTCGAACGATGGTGGGTGTTGGCGCTGTACCTCGTCTGGTTCGTGGCTATCTGGTTCCATCTTTGCCACGGTTTCTGGAGCATGTTCCAGACAGTCGGCTGGAACAACCAGACTTGGTTCAAGAGGCTGAAAGTGATCGGCATCGTGGTCGCCACGCTGATCTGCCTTGGCTTTGCTGCTGTTGGTGTCAACGCATTCCTTCAAGCAAACGCATTGATATAGTCAAGGATTTAAAAGAAAATTCAAGGGCGACCGTTTTCGGCCGCCTTTTTTTGTCATAACTCCATCTTGTCGAGAAGTATGCGGTAGCTGAACCTGTCGAAGCATCGAATCGACCGAAAACAAACAGGATTTAACATACAACAATCAACAACAAAATAACGAACAACAACAAAATGAAACAGAAAAAATTCTTGCTCCCCGAGAGCGAAATCCCGACAGCATGGTTCAACATGCAGGCCGTCATGCCCAACAAACCGATGCCGATCCTAAATCCGGCCACACATGAGGCACTGAAATCAGAAGACCTCTATCCCATCTTCTGCAAGGCCTGCGCCGATCAGGAACTCAACACCACGGACGAGTGGATTCCGATCCCGGAGCCGGTCCGCGAGCAGTACGCCGGCTACAGATGCACTCCACTGGTGAGAGCCTACGACCTTGAGGCCGCCCTCGGAACTCCCGCTCACATCTATTTCAAAAACGAGAGTGTCTCCCCTGCCGGCTCCCACAAGTTGAACTCAGCCCTTGCGCAGGCCTACTACGCAAAGGAGCAGGGCATCACCAACATCACGACCGAGACCGGGGCCGGACAATGGGGCGGAGCGCTTTCCTACGCTGCAAAGAAGTTCGGCATCGACTGCGCTGTCTATATGGTGAAAGTCAGCTATCAGCAAAAGCCCTACAGAAGGTCGATCATGCAGACTTTCGGTGCAGCCATAACTCCTTCTCCTTCAATGTCCACAAGAGCAGGGAAAGACATCATCACAGCCAATCCAAACGATCAGGGTTCCCTTGGATGCGCGATCTCCGAAGCGATTGAGCTGGCGGTCAGCACTCCGAACTGCAAGTACACGCTCGGCTCTGTGCTGAACCATGTCTGTCTGCACCAGACTGTCATCGGGTTGGAAGCCGAGAAGCAGATGGAACTGGCCGGGGAATATCCCGACATCGTGGTGGCCTGCTTCGGAGGCGGATCCAACTTCAGCGGAATCGCCTACCCGTTCATGAGGCACAACATTCAGGATGGCAAGAAGACCCGATTCATCGCCGCCGAGCCATATTCCTGCCCGAAACTCACAAGGGGAAAGTTTGAATATGATTTCGGTGACGAGGCAGGCATGACACCGCTCCTGCCGATGTACACCCTCGGCCATGATTTCAAGCCGGCGACCATCCATGCGGGCGGCCTCCGTTACCATGGAGCCGGGGTAATCATGTCTCAGCTGATGAAGGACGGGTATATGGAAGCTGTTGACATCGAGCAGCTTGACGCATTCAAAGCCGGGGTGCTCTTCGCCAGAACAGAGGGCATCATCCCTGCTCCGGAATCCTGTCACGCAATCGCCGCGACCGTGGGCGAGGCATTGAAGTGCAAGGAGACAGGCGAGGAGAAGACCATCCTCTTCAACCTTTCCGGCCACGGCTTCGTGGATATGAGCGCCTATGACCAGTACTTCTCCGGCGAGATGCAGAACTTCCACGTCTCCGACGCCGAACTCGCCAAGTACATCAAGTCCGCCGACGCGCTGAACAAATAGGCGTTCAGAGATAAAGGCGGGAACACAGACTCACCGTTACGAGACACAGACTCTCAACGATGACGGAGTACTGATTCTCCATTATGAAGCCCGGAGAACCTCAAACCTGAATTTTGGTAACGAGCAAAATTCAGGTTTGAGGTTCTCCGAACTTTTGCAAGAAACCGAATATTTCAACTACCACATCACACGATTACAGAGCAGAACCGTGCGGCCGCCGTGCAGAACCACACGGCCGCAGAGCCTGTCAAAGCGAGCGTGCTGTCCGGAAAGTCCGTGGAGGATAACCTCTTGATTATCAAACAAAAGATTTTACATAATAATTTCGCCTTTACAAAAGGGATCTTAAATACACCGGTGTCCTTGAAAATGAACCTCTTCAACTTTCTGACATTCTTCAGAACCACGTTGCCGCGGCTATGGACATAAGCGGAAAGACAAAGATTCTCAAGATGTTTGACAAATACCTGAAAACAGGATATTATCCATACTTCACTGATGCGAAGAATGATTTCCTGATAAGGTTGGCAGAGACAGCCAAACTGATGATAGAAAACGACTTGCCTGCTGTCATTGATGTGAATTACGCGACAGTCGAGAAGACACAGAGACTTCTTATGATCATAGCGGAACACGTACCGCTGCAACCGACCACAGAGAAGCTGGCAGCCGCAATAGGTTCGACACGCGACTCGTGCCTGAAAATGATGTATCTGCTAGATAAGGCCGCCATACTGCGGCTTCTCACCACAGAGTTGAAGAGTTACAAAAGACTTGTGAATCCGGAGAAAATCTATCTTGACAACACGAATCTTATGTATGCTCTCGGCTCCAAAGTCAACGAGGGCAATCTCCGAGAAACGTTCTTCTTCAATCAGGTCGACAACACACACGATGTCCGCTCAAGCAACATCGGAGATTTTCTTATAGATGGTAAGCTGAGAGTAGAAGTTGGCGAGCCATCAAAGGACTTTTCACAAATAGCCGACATTCCCGACAGTTTCCTCGCCATAGACGGCATTGAGACAGGCTACGGCGCAAGAATCCCACTATGGTTGTTCGGATTCCTGTATTGAGATGCTCAGCCTTGACTGCACATCGGCGGGCAAGAAGGAACCGTGGCACAGCGACTCTGAAATCAAGATAGACCGCCTCGGCTTCGTTATAAGGAACGGAAAGAAAACCAACTCTTTCCGGGACGGAAACATTACTGCCGCCGACCGCCCTTTGCGCCTTAAAATCCGCAACATCCGCGGAGATGATAGCATCTTCTGCCTCAAGGCCGATTTTCAGATAGGCAGGGTCTTCTGACGAAGCCATGAGGAGACTTCGGGGGTGAGGCGCGAGGAGATGGTGCGGAAAACGCACTCGTTGTAGGCGTTCAGCCAGTCGATTTCGGAGCGGTCAAGGAGATCCTTGACGATGATCGAGGTGTCGAAGTGGCAGAGGGTCAATGGCTCGAACCGCAGCCAGTGACCGAAATCGTTCTCCCCGGCATCAACGCAAAGGACGAGGTTCTCGTGACGGACACCGAACATTCCCTCCCGGTAGATTCCAGGCTCGTCGCTCGTGATCATGCCTGGAAGTATGGCCTGTCGGTTGAAGTTCTGACGGATGTCCTGCGGGCCTTCGTGGACATTGAGGTAGAATCCGACACCGTGGCCGGTCCCGTGACCGAAATTGCGCTTTGCGTTCCACAGCGGCTCACGCGCGAGAGCATCCAGCTGGCAGCCGGCCGTCCCTTTAGGGAAAACTGCCTTGGACAAGGCTATATGACCTTTCAGAACCAATGTGTAGTCTTCTTTTTCAAGTTGCGTGCAAGGCCCGAGCGGTACGGTCCGTGTAATGTCCGTAGTTCCGAACAGGTACTGTCCTCCGGAATCACACAGGTAAAGCCCCTCGGCGGACAACTCCGCCGAACCCTCCACAGGTGTGACATAATGAGGCAGGGCGGCATTCTGACCGTAGGCCGAAATAGTCTCGAAACTCTCACCACGGAAGCCTTCTATCTCGGAACGGAACTCATGCAGCTTGGACGAGGCTTCATATTCATTGATCGCTTCTCCTGCCTCGACTGAAGTTTGCAGCCAATGGAGGAAACGCTCCATGGCGATGCCGTCCTCTAGATGCGCCTCCTTCATTCCTGCCACCTCGACCTCGTTCTTTACCGCTTTGCACAGCCCCACAGGGGATGTTCCCGGGATGACATACCGCTCGTCAAGGATGCTGTACAAACTGTAGTTCAATGTCGCCGGATCAATGAACAAAGCCTTGATGTAGTTTCCGTCCACAAGATTCGAAAGGGCTGACGACACGTCGGAATATTCCTGAATGCTCACTCCGTCCGCCGCCAGCTCGCGGAAGCTGTCCTCCGTCTCGCCGTCATCGTCGGTAAGGGGACCCTTACGCACAAACCATAGCACATTGTCCCCAGTGACAAGCAAATACGACATCACCACCGGATTGTAGGCGACATCCTGCCCCCGGACATTAAGCATCCAGGCAATCTCATCCAGCGCGGTCAGCAGGACAGCGTCGCAGTCGTGCCCTGCCATCCACTTCCGCAACCACCTTACTTTCCGCTCCCTCGACCAACCGACCTGCTCGGTTCCAAGTGTGAGAATCGGGGTCTGGGGAATCTCCGGACGATCTGTCCAAAGAACTTCCAGCATGTCAGGAACATTGACAAATCGAATCTTCTCACCAACCGTTTCTTGAATGTCTTTCACCGCGGAAGCCGTCATGCAAAGTCCGTCAACGGCGACACAAACCTCTTCAGAAGCGGCGAAACGACTGGCAAGCCATTCTGGAATAAGCACCTGGCCCGGAACTCTGGTCTTGTGCAGTTCCACTTCCGCCTCCGGAAGCTGCCGCGAGGCCTGGATGAAATAGCGGGTGTCGGTCCAAAGTCCGGCATGATCCGGCGTTATGACAAGGTCTCCCTCGCCGGTGTAGCCGGAGAGCCACGCCACCTGATGCCAGCGCGCGGCTGAATACTCACTGTTGTGCGGGTCATTCCCCGTCACGATGACGGCGTCCCAGCCCTTCGAGCGCATCATCGCCCGAACCGACTCAATTCTGTCTTTGAATATGCCCATGGAACATTCCTCCCTTTTTTCAACTTGCGCAAAGATAATGAAATCCGGAATATTCCCACAGTCTTTGGTAAGCGTCAAACAACAAGTTGGTAACCATAACGCTTATTAAAGTGTCAATTTGTGTGAAAAAGAGGATTTATATATCGTTTTATACATCCAAACATTGGTTTTTTGAAAAAAATTTAATATATTAAGCACATCTTTGTTCAGGGACAGGCCCCGACCGATCCGGAATGCAGATAAAAAACATTAATACAACCAATAAAATCATACTGTATGAACAAAAAAATCGCAGCAATCCTTGCTTTGCTTTTCTTAAGCGCAGTTGTCGCCTTTTCGCAAAACATACAGGTGAAAGGAACTGTCACCGACGCCAACGGTGAACCCGTACCATTCGCCTCTATTCAGTTGAAGGGCACAAAGACAGGCACCGCCACTGACGAGAACGGAAACTACTCATTTTCCGCTCCGTCCAACGGAACGTTGATCTTCAGTTCCATCGGCTACAGCAACACAGAAGTACACATCAATGGAAAACTAATCGTTGACTGTGTGCTCAATCCAGACAGCGACTACCTTGATGACGTGATAGTTGTCGCCTACGGTGTAGCCAAAAAAGAGTCAATCGTAGGTGCCGTCTCACAGGTCAACTCAAAGGACATCGAGAAACGCTCGATCTCCAGCGTGTCCGCAGTTCTTGAAGGATCGGCTCCGGGCATCCGTGTGAACAACTCCTACGGAGAGCCGGGCAGCGACGCCTCCATCCGAATCAGAGGATTCGGTTCCATCAACGGAACCAACGCTCCTCTCTATGTGATGGACGGCGTGATCTACGGAGGCAACATCTCCGACCTGAACCCTCAGGACATCGAGAGCATCTCCGTTCTCAAGGATGCCTCCTCGGCCGCACTCTACGGAAACCGCGCCTCCAACGGTGTCATCCTCATCACCTCAAAGAAAGGAAAAGACGGGAAAGTCTCCCTGAGCGCGAACATCAATCAGGGTATCTACCAAAGAGGTATCCGTGAATATGACTCCATGAACGCCGACGAGTGGATGGAGACCATGTGGACAACCTACCGCAACGGAATGATGAGCGACCCGGCTCTCAACAAGACCCTTGAGGAAGCCACCGCACTCGCACGGAAAGATTTCATTCCTGTTATAGCAAAGTACAACTTTAGCAAAAAAACCGGGTCCTTTACAGGAAGCCCGGTTTTTCTTTGCTTATGGGTTGTTCTTATTTGATGAGTTTGTTGTAGTCCGTCTCTCTTGACGGGATGATCCAAGTCCAGTTGTTTTTGTCTTTAGCATCATAGGAGACGGCAAGAACAGCAAGGTAGTTTCCTCCGTCGTCCGGTGACGACCTCTTCAAGGAATCGCCCCAGCGCTTGAGGTCGAACCAGTTGAATCCTTCTCCGAAGAGTTCTATCCTTCGGTAAAGCTTGATTTCTTCAAGAAGATCCGTACCTGTGGCGGTGCAGTTGTAGGCTGCGTCACGTCCGCTGTCCCTTGTAAGGGCGTTCAGAGAATTCTGGGCGGCCTTTTCATCTTTGAGGAAATAGTTTGCCTCGGCCTCGATCAGATACATCTCGGCGGAGCGGAAATTGTTCAGATTTCCGACACCGGGTTGCTCGACATTGGCGAACTTGAAGTTCATGTAGGCATAAACCTTGGCGGTTGAATAAATTTTCGGGTAGAGTGATCTTGCGTAAGCATCCAGATCCTTGCCGGCCAGACCGCTTGACTTCGTGTAGGAATAATCTTTAGGATCAAGGAACATTCCGCGGCGAAGGTCGGTTTCCGGAATCTTGTCGTAGACCTCCTTGCTGATGCATTTAGGGTAGGTTCTGACAGCGCTCGCAGAGGAATTGTAGCTGACATATGCAAAATAAGAATAGTAGTAAAGAGTCTCGTCGGCCGCACCGTAACAGCTCCAGATCCACTCTTTGTTAGGAGTGCTGAATCCTTGCTTGTACTCGGCGTTGCTCATCAGCGGATGGTTGGCGCGGGCCTTTGCCGCCATGGCCAGAGCCGTGGAATAGTCCTGCCTGTTCAGAGCCGCACGTGCGTAGGTGGCGTAGGCCATGTCGATGCTCGGAGAGAAGTTGTCGCCGGAGTCCGGTGTCAATTCCGATGATGTGAACAGACTGATCGCCTCATCAAGGTCGGCGTAGATCTGTTTGTAGCACTCGGCCATCGTGCTGAGCGGCATCTCGTCAGTTGAAGTGTCGAGACGGAGCACGACTCCGTCGGCGGATCCGTTGCTGGAATCGCTCCAGCGCACACTGTAGACCTGAAGCAGCATCATGTAGCTGTAGGCCCTGAATGACAGTGCCTGGGCTTTGATGAACTGTTTCTCGTTGTCTTCTCCGGTCGCATTGTCGATGTTTGCAATGATGGCGTTGGCATTGCCGATCAGCATATAGTAATAGTACCAGTTGTAGTAGTTATATGTACTGGTCTTGCTGTCATGCAACGTGGCGTTGATCACGCTTGCCCAACCCGGAAGGTTTGTAAAGAAGTTGTCTCCCGGATATTCACCGGTGTAGAGTTTGATTGTGCCTTCTCCATTGAAACCTTGGCTGCCAAGATACTGTCTCGTCATGAGTTTGCAGATGCCGTTGATCGCGAGGGCGGCGTTCTTCGTACTCTCGAAGATGGTGGCAGTTGCGGTGGAACTTGTCGGAGTGGTGTTCATGTAGTCCTTCGAGCAGGAAACAAGAAGCATTGCGCCTGACAGTGCGGCGATGGATATTTTAAGTATCTTTTTCATTTTGTCCTTGTTTTAAATCTTTTACAGTCTGATGTTGAGTCCTAACGAGAAGACGCGGGCGGTTGTGAACACATTGCTGCTGCTGCCCGTGAAGTTCTGCTGAGGGTTCATTCCCCTGAGGGCTGTCAGGGTGAAGAGGTTCTCGGCGCTGAAGTTCACGGAAGCCCCTGCGATGTCAACCATGCGGGTGATTCTTGAAGGAACATTGTAGGACAGGGTAAGGTTCTTGAACACCAGATAGTTGGAACTCTGAAGCCAACGTGTTGACATCGATGAATTGTACTGGTTGTAGTAAGAGTTGAGACCAGGGAGGGCATCAGGATTGATGCGGTCGGCTGAGGTCTCCGTCATTCCGGAAGGAGCCGCTGTCCACGAGTTGAGCAGGTTCCTGTGAAGCTGATGCACGTTCGTGCTGGCGGACATCAGGGATGCGTAAGAGCTGTCGTACATCTTTCCACCCAATGAGTAAGTGAAGAGGGCGGAGAGGGAGAAGTTCTTGTAGCTGAATGAAGTACCGAAACTACCGTAGACCTTCGGAAGGGCGCAGCCGCTCCAGTCCCGCTTGGCGTAGGTGGTGTAGGTTGTGTAGTTCTTTCCGTTGATGGTGACAAGGTAGTCTTCCGGAAGAGCCTTTCTGGTTTCACCTTCGGCAGGTTCTCCCACATAGTAGGCTTCGTCGTCGATCTGATAGAGGCAGCGTCCAGTCATCATGTCCACACCTTCAAACTGGTAGGTGAAGAATTCGTACATGCTGTGTCCCTCTGCGTATTTGTAGTTTCCTGAAAGGATGCCTTCCTCCCTGTTCTGTTCAGGAAGCGTGATGATCTTGTTCCTCTCTATGGTGGCGTTCATGCTCAGATTCCACTTGAAATCCCTTGATCTGATCACATCGAAATCTGTGGCGAACTCCACACCCCTGTTGGAGACTGAACCGAGGTTCTGTGTGATTGTGGAGACTGCTGAGCTTGTAGATGTCGCTCCGGCTGAAAGAGGCTGGTAAACGCTGAACAGAAGGTCGCGAGTCCGCTTGTCGTAGTACTCCACGGAGAAGTTCCACCTGTCGAACACGCGACCTTCAAGGGCTGCGCTCCAAGAAGCGGCAGTCTCCCACTTGATGTTGTTGGCGTCATTCTGAGACTTATAGGCGGCTCCCCTTCCTCCGTTCTGAGTCAGGGCGTAAAGAGCCATGTAGGCGTAGTAACCGACACCTTGGTCGTTTCCGACCTCTCCGTAGGATGCTCTGAATTTCAGAGAGTTGATTTCAGGGATTGCCTTGATGAACTCTTCGTTCGAGAGAATCCAGCTGCCACCCAAAGACCAGAAGTTACCCCAACGGTTGTCCGGATGGAACCTTGATGATCCGTCACGTCGGTAGGATGCCTCACCGAAGTATTTGTTGGCGAAATTATAGCGGGCGCGGGCAAGGTAAGACTCACTGCGTACATCGCCGAAGTAGTCCGTCAATGAAGTCATATCCGAGAAATTGTTCAGTGTCGTCAGTCCCGGGAATGTCTGGTTTGTCTTGTAGTTGTACAGATAGTTGTAGTGGTAGTAGTAGTTCTCGTGACCGAGTAGGACATCGACGTTGTGCTCTCCAAAGGCATGCTGCCAGGTCAGCTGCTGCTGGACAGTGTAGTTCCTGTAGCGGTAAAGAGTGCGGGAGGCTCGTCCGTTGTTGCCAGCTCCATCACCGATCTCGGCGTTGTTGTAGGTCTGCGATTCGGTGTTGCGCACACTCATGTCTCCCTTGATGGAGAGAGTGAAGTCTTTGAGGAACTTGATGTCGGCGTAGAGCTGCCCGTTGAGGGTAGTGCGGTAAGACTTCGCCAGATTGTCCTCAAGCTCCCATGCGATGTGTCTGTCCACATTCTGTCCGCGGCCGCTTCCTCCGTCATACAATTTGTTTCCTGATCCGTTGAGGATGTAGTCACCATTCTCCGAGCTGAGGTCATGCTGATGGACAGGGTAGATCGGAGCCATGTTGCGAGAGTAGTAGAACGGATTGACGTAAGAGGAGTTACCGTCCGTGTCGGTGTAGTTGTTTTCCTGATAGGATCCGGCCAGGTTCATGCCGACCTTGATCCATTTGCGAGGGGATGCGCTCACATTGGCGCGTCCATTGAAGCGGGAGAAGTCGGAAGATTTCACGTAGCCTTTTTCATCAAGGTAAGCCGCTGACATGTAGAAACTTGACTTCTCTGTCGCAGAATTTGCGCTCACATTGTACTCCTGTCTGTGTCCAAGCCTCTCGATTGGTTCGAACCAGTCGAGGTCACCGGCGATCAACGGCTTGACGGTGCCGGTGAGCTTTCCGTTGGTGTCGAACAGTTCCTCGTCACTTTTGTTGTAAATGTTGTACTTTAATAAGACCCTTCGGCCAATCCAGACAATAATTGTCGTCGGACATATTCTATCTCAAACAGATAATCATTTGAACAATCTGCGCTTGAATATTCTCACGGCCAGAAGCAGCATCTTCTCGACCGGCAGAAACGCAGAGAGACTTCTCAATCCTGAAAAGAAAAAGTTGGACGGCGTGAACGCCTCCTTGACATCGGACAGGGACTCCTTGACGAGAAACTCCCTGCGCCGGAGCCGCTCCCTCACGTCCTTTTGAGCCGCCTCCAGCTCATCCATCGTCTTGATTTCTGAATATCTCATAGCCTCTTATTTGTCTTCGTCAAAGAAAAGTTTGATGAACATCGGGACGAACGTGTTGCGGAACAGCCTCTTTCTCAACAGGATGACAACCGTCAAAATCACGGCGAAGACCGCTGCCACAATCCCTGCCCCTGCGGCGTAACTGCCGATCAACTCCCCGATCCACATCACGCCCCCGATGGCAAGAGCGGTCAAAATGACTGACACGATAAAAAGTACAAGCAACATGTAAAGCAGCTTGCCAAGCGTCAGGGAAAGCCCTTTGGCCGCCCTCAACTTAAGGTCATCCATTTTGGCCTCGACATAATCGGCAGTGCTTTTGCCGAGATCCTCTATCGGCTTCGTGAACTCACTCATCGTCAAGCGTTTTCAGACTGTCTTTCGGAATATTCAATGTCCTTCCGGATTGCGCTCTCGAGTTTTTCCAAACGCTCCAGAATCCGCATCCTGACATCCTCCTTCAGGTCATCCGTCCGATCGCGCAATTCCGCCTTCAAGTCATCAAGTTCCATCCTTGCCAGCCTTGCGCGCGCACTTGCCGAGTCAACGGCATCGCTGAGCGTCTCTTTCAACTTCCCACGCGTCTGTTCGCCCCTCTCCGAAGCAAACAACAGTCCAAGGGTCAAACCGGCCGCAGCCCCCGCGACAAACGCGAATAACGAATCACCTTTCATAACGTTCGATTTTCACAAACCTTACATAATCTGTACCCATAATAAAAATCAAGGATTTGATGCTACGAGGTACTAGTGATTGCAGACTTTACTCGTATCGACCGTGAATCCTTCCTCAGCAGACATGAACTTGCCCCTTTCCTTCAGAAAGTCAATAAGACCCTGAGCGGTGAGGTTATCCGCGCTGCAGGTGTAAAATCGCTCTTCTGGTCCGAATTTTTCAAGTATGGCCTCAAGCAGGCTCTTCTCAGTGTAGTTGTGGCCCTGCATCATTTCGAGGACCTCGTGTCCGTGTGTCATATTGATTAAATAAATGTTTTCTTTTATATTCCGCCGTTACTGATCGTTACGCTTTATTCGCGCGATCATCCGTCAGATTTCCGGACCGGGGCGCACTGGACGCCGAGGAGTCTCAAGGCGGAAACGAGTTCGGTGGTGACCGCCACCTTGTACTTGGTGGAATGAAACTCGATCTTGTACTTGGTCTGTGGATCGTAGAGGTACATCTTGAGAGGGACGGTGCCGCGGTTCGCTTGAACGAGCGACACGAGTTCCTTGCGGAACTTCTCAGTGAGCATAGGGGTTGTGACGCTGACGGAGAATGCGTTCAGCATCGTCTCGTTGACGTTGCCAAGGAGCATTATCTTCTTAACTCTGAATGCGTAAGGCGATGTCTTGCCTTGAGCGCGCTCCTCCGGCTTGATGAAATATTTCTCCTCTATGTCACCCTCGATGTAAAGGTTCTCGTGCGGCTTCATGTAGCTCATGAACGCCTCGTGGTCACGACCGAAGAGAGCCAGCTCGTAGGCTCCGCTGTAATCCTCCAGTTTTGTCTTGGAGTACGGCTTGCCGGTCTTTGTGGTCAAGGTACTATACTCGGTCACCAATCCGGCGACAGCGACCTTCATCTTCTTCTTGGAAGCCTCGCATTCCGCGACCTGTTTGCTCAAGTTCGCCAGCTCGCAGTTTGTAAAGCTTTCTATTTCAAAGGCGTACTTGTCCAAAGGATGAGAAGAAATGTACATCCCGACATATTCTTTCTCCTTTTGGAGCCACTCGAAATCATCGTCCGTGCCGACCATTTCAGGGATTTCCGGACGCACCGGCTTCATCTCCTCGACCTCGCCGAAAAGCGACGCGGAGGAATTGGCCGCATCCTGACTGTAAAGGGTGGCATACCTCGCTAACTCATCAATGAAAAGGTTGCCGTTGCGGCACGGCAGGAAGAACTGCTTCCGACGGATACCGAACGAATCGAAGCCTCCCGAATATACCAGACACTCGATAGCCTTCCTTCCAAGCGAACCGCCAAGCCTCTCAACGAAATCGAATATGTCCGCGTAAGTTCCGCCAGTGGCTCTGTCCGCGATGATGGCATCGGCCACGTTCGAGCCGAATCCCTTGATTCCCTTAAGGCCGAAACGGATGTTGCCCTCCTTGTTCACGGTAAAGTGTGAGTACGACTCGTTGACATCAGGGTTCAAGACCTTGATCTTGTGAGCTTTGCAGTCCGACAAAATCTTCTTGATCTCCGGCATGTTCGACAGGTTGCAGGAGAGGTTGGCGGCGAAGAACTCGGCTGGATAGTGGCACTTCAGCCAGCCGGTCTGATAGGAGACCCAAGCATAGCAGGTGGCGTGGGACTTGTTGAAAGCGTACTGGGCGAACTTTTCCCAGTCCTTCCAGATCTTGTCCAGCATCTTCTCCGGATGGCCGTTGGCCTTTCCGCCCTCCATGAACTTGTCCTTAAGCTCGTTCAGGATGGCTATCTGCTTCTTTCCCATCGCCTTGCGCAGCTTGTCCGCCTGGCCTTTCGTGAATCCGGCCAGCTTCTGGGAAAGAAGCATCACCTGCTCTTGATAGACCGTCACGCCGTAGGTGTCCTTGAGGAACTCCTCCATCTCCGGAAGATCATATTCAATAGGCTTAAGACCCAGTTTTCTGTCCACGAAGTCCGGGATGTAGTCCATAGGTCCAGGACGGTAAAGGGCGTTCATCGCGATGAGGTCCTCGAAACGCTCCGGATGCAGCCTCTGTAGCCAGGTCTTCATGCCCTCGGACTCAAACTGGAAGACGCTGTCCGTGTCGCCGTGGCCGTAAAGCTCATAGGTCAGCTTGTCATCAATCGGAATCGCCTCGATGTCAATGTCCGTCCCGAAACGCAACTTAATGTTGTCCAAACATTTGTGGATAATGGACAAGGTATTGAGTCCGAGGAAATCCATCTTGAGCATCCCGACCTCCTCGATGTAGTGGCCGTCGTACTGCGAGGTCCAGACGTACTGCCCGGACTCCTTGTCCATCGAAAGACAGATAGGAATATAGTCGGTCAGGTTGCCCCGCCCGATAATCGTGGCGCAGGCATGCATTCCGACCTGACGGATGCAGCCCTCCAGCTGCAAGGCATATTTCAAGACCTCCTTGACCTGCGGCGTTCCGTTTTCCAGTTCCTCCTTGAATTCGGGCACAAGACGGTAGCAATTCTTCAGGGTGATCTTTACATCGGTGTCCTCCAACCCTTTCTGGAAAGTCTTACTGACCGTTTTCTTCTGCCCCGGATTGTCGGGGTCATCTACCTCGACATCCTTTTCCACAACCTTGAATCCCGGCTTAAGGTCGTCCAGATTCGGATTGAAGAGATATTCCTTCTCCACTTTTTCGCTCAGGCGGTCTGGCACCATTCCGGACAAGCGGTTGGACTCGTCGATCGGCAGATCATGGATTCTGGCCACATCCTTGATCGCCCCCTTGGCGAGCATCGTGCCGAAGGTGATCACCCGGGAGACGTGATCCTTGCCGTAGGAGTCCTCGACATATTTATGAGCCAGGGACAAGTCCTCGAAATCCACGTCGATATCCGGCATTGAGATTCGATCCGGGTTCAGGAAACGCTCGAACAGGAGTTGGTACTTGATAGGATCCAAATTGGTGATTCCCAAGCAATATGCGACCACGGATCCCGCGGCGGAGCCACGTCCGGGGCCTACCATGCTGCCCTTCGCCCTTGAGGCCGCGATGTAGTCCTGCACAATCAGGAAGTAGTCTGGGAAGCCCATCCTGCAGATGGTCTTGAGTTCGAAGTCGATTCTTTCAGACTGCTCCTCGTTCAAAGTGCCGCCGTAACGCTTCTTCGCACCCTCGTAGGTTATGTGACAGAGATAGGCCACGGACTTGCAGAACTCATCGCCCCGGTAATTGCCTTTCTTGTCACACTTCCCCACCTCGATGACATCCTTGTACATCTCCAGATAGTTGTCCAAGTCGTCAAGGAAAGCCTGGTCGATCTGGTATTTGGGGAGCACATGGTCACGGTCAATCTGATATTCCTCGACCTTGGACGCCACCTCAAGGGTGTTCTCCAGCACTTCCGGATGACCGGGGAACAGGGCGGCCATCTCCTCCTCGCTCTTGAGGTACTCCTGCTGTGTGTAGTGCAGACGCGGCTCCTCGTTGATTTTCTTTCCCGTGTTCAAGCAGATGAGGTGGTCGTGCGCCGGACCGTCCTCCCTGTTGACGAAGTGGACGTCGTTCGTGGCGACAACCTTGACTCCCGTCTCTGCGGCGAGACGGAATATTCCTTCATTGCTGACCTTCTGCTCCTCATAAACTTCCAGCGAAAGCCCCGGAACCTCGGTCTTGTGGAGCATCACCTCAAGGTAGTAGTCATCGCCGAAGACTCTTTTGTGCCATTCTACCGCCTTTCTCGCCTCGTCCATATTTCCGGTGACGATGTTCTTCGGGATCTCGCCCGCAAGGCAGGCGGAGCAGCAGATCAGATTCTCGTGGTACTTCTCGATGATCTCGTGGGAAACTCTCGGCTTGCCGTAGTAAAGACCCTCGATGTGTCCCTGTGAGACAATCTTCATCAGGTTCTTGTACCCTTCGAAGTTCTTGGCCAGCAGGATGAGGTGGTAGTAGGCACGATGCTCGCTGTCCTTGAGTTTCGGGTCGTAGTGACGGGTCACATAGACCTCACACCCGATGATCGGCTTGACTTTGAAATGGCCGGTGGCCTTGTCGATGTGCTTGCCCGCGAACTTGAAGAACTCCTTGACTCCGTACATGTTGCCATGGTCCGTGATGGCCAACGCCGGCATCCCCATCTCTTCGGCTCTGTCGAACAGAGTCGAGATTGAAGAGAACCCGTCGAGAATCGAATATTGCGTGTGGACGTGAAGATGAACAAAAGCCATGGCGACAAGTCAATTTTTCATATATCCGGCAATTCCATTGTTGGCCCCGCAAACAGTACCCGAACCCAAGCGAATTGCGACAATACAAAGATACCGAAAAACCCTATCCCCGCAAAGCCGCCCCCTCCGAAAAGTTTTCAACACCTGGAAAAAGTCCCGATTTTTACCCTCAAAAACTCGGAATTATTCCCGATTTCAAAGGTTAAAAACTCGGAAAAAGTCCCGACAGCACTTGTTATTTAATTGATTTATCGCTCTTTATATGCATCAACCAAAGAATATATGACAAAGAGAGACTGTGTGTATATTCACAGTTGTGTTCATGTTGTTTATAATGATTGAAGCGTTAATGCTCAATATCGCTCCAGTCATAGTTGAATTCGCTCTTGACGAGAGCATTCTCGGACGAAAACGCTACCGTCAAAAGGGAAATGTGGAGGTCATTTCGACAAGCTCAGTGACCGTCCGGTGAGTTTGCGAATATCGATTAAAACATATTCAATGATGTTCTAAACTCAATACGCCCGGCCATACATCTTCGGGGAATGGTAGGCGGGAGCGTGGCCGGAGAGGCGGAATAGTTCGGGGATGGTGACAAATTCGTAACCACTGGACTTGAGTTGGGGAATTATGGTCTTCATCGCCTCGACGGTGCGCTCGTTCGTGTCGTGGAACAGGAGGATGCGGCCGTCCTCGACACGGTCAAGAGTCTTTGTGACGCGATCCTCAACGGGCATGTCAGCCCTCCAATCCTGGCAGCTTAGGCCGGCGATGAATATCTTCCCGTCAATAAGATCCGCGACATGGGCATTGTGCGCGGTGAACGGAGGACGGAGATATTCCGGCTTGACTCCAGCGTAAGCCTCAATCAGGGAATCCGTCTTGGCCACCTCCTCAAGAATCTGAGCGTCAGGAATCTGCGTGAGGTTAGGATGGGAATATGTGTGGTTCTCGACATCGCAGCCCATCCGGACCATGCGGCGGATGATCGGAGCGGTCTCCTCATTGATATTCTGGCCAATCAGGAAAAACGATGCCTTCACACCGTTCTCCTCCAGCACGTCCAGCATCATCGGAGTGTACTTCAGGCTCGGTCCGTCATCAAAGGACAACGCAACGTATTTCGGTCTGGACTCCTCCGAACAGCAGCAACACTCCTGCTCCTGCGCCCGCACCGCCACCAGAAACGACACTACAAAAAGAAACGCTATTATTTTCTTCATATTCAAGAATTTAAACAACGCCCACCACTAAGAAGCTGTTTAAAAAACACAGAATACAGAAAGGGGATTTAGAAGATGGTGTTTTTTCACCATCTTCTAAAAGCCTCTTCCGAACATCAGCCAGTACTTCGCCTCCAACTCTTTCCAGCGGGCGGCGCACCGGTCGTGAACCTCGGCGGTGTAGGCGTTCAGAAGCTTCGCGCGCTTGCGGACAGAGGCCTTTGAATATTCAGCCTCCAGCTCCGGCAATCCCTCGAACGCAACCTTCTCCATCTCCAACACATTGTCGGTGAAATTCTTTTTGGTTTTCTGCCACGAAAGGGTCGCCAGCTTGTTGGCCCGGCGGAACTCCCAAAGCACGCTGTTAGGGTAATATTCCTTCTGCCCGCACTTCTCAAAGGCCGCAGGCAGCTCCGTGCTTCCGCAGAAAATCGGGATGCGCGGACTCTGGGCAGGGTTGTCAACCGCGTACCAGCAGACTCCCCCGATTCCGTCCGGCAACCAAGAGCGGCTCTGGATGACAGTTGAATATGAACACCACGCAACGGCGAGCGTCCTCTTGAAGTCAATCACTCCCGGAGCGATGCTGTTCAGCGTGTTGCGCATCGTGGTGGTCAACCACGGATTCGCCAGAGGACTCATCTCCTTATGAGCCGGGACACCTTTCTTCTCAGGCACATCGATTGTCCAGTTCTTGCACATGTCCCATTCCGTGTCCTCGTAAGTGTCCCGGAGCAACGCCATCACCTTCCTGACATCAACCAAAGAGTCCGGCTTAACGGAGAACGGAATCTCATCGACACCGTATTTCAGACCGAGCGACGGAGCCAGCAGGTCGAACACCCGGAACTCCCTCTCGCGGTAGTTTCGGCCTTGAGCATAAGAGCAGACAATGACCTTCCAGAACACGAAGTCACCCTTCCCGTCCCAAAGTCCGTTGTCGATGGCAACCTGCTCAAGGTTGTCGGAGGCCATGAAGTTATCAGTGTCAGAGCGGTCAATCTTTCCTATCCTCGGAATGTTGGCGGAAATCCCGACATGCTCGTCAGGGATTCTTTGAGCCGCCCAGGCAGCTCCGATCTTATGCTTGCCCACACCCACGATCTCAAACTGCCATACCTCCTTCGGATCGGATACCGTAAGGCACTCGCCGCCATCTCCGTAGCCATATTCCTCAGCCAGTGAACCCATTACCTTGACTGCCTCCCTCGCCGTGGCGGCACGCTCCATCGCCAGACGGCAGAGTTCCTCGATGAGCAGCGGCGCGTTCTTGTTGATGAGCGTGTCCGGCCCCGTGAACGTCGTCTCGCCGATGCCCACCTGCTTCTCGTTCAGCGACGGATAGCCGGTGTTGACGTAGGAATATGTGTGAGCGACCTGCGGGATCTCCCCGACGACCTTGATTCCGGCGGTGTCGGTCACGAACTTGGTCTTGCGCCAATTCTTACGGATCTGAGTCATCGCACCAGGCTTGTGATCCTTCGCCGGAACGATGTTCACCCAAGTGTGCGAAGTGCCGTCGCAAGTGTGCGAGGTCATCACCGACCCGTCCGTACTCGCCAGCCTTCCGACCACAATGCTCGTGCATTCCAGCCCCGAATTCTCATCATCCTGAGCCCATGCCCCGAATCCCGCGGCACAGAACGCCGCAAACATCACAAGAAATTTCCTCATGTCTCCTAATTTTATGAATATTCAAATATATCGAAAAAGCAAATCACTGCCAAATGTACCATCTTCCCCTACGTCCCTACATTCTATCAAGACAGTGGTTTATTCCATTAATTATTAAGAATTTATCTTCCACAATGTCATCATGTGGCATCGTTAAGTGTCTTGAGAATCTCGGCGGCGAGGGACGGTGAGACGAGCTTGGAGAGGTCTTCGAGAGGGACGGCGGCGATGCGGGCGACGGAACCGTAATGCATCAGGAGACGTTTCTCGGTCTGCTCGCCGACACCTTTGATTTCCCTTAACGCACTCTGAATCTGAGCCTTGCTGCGGAGACTGCGATGGAAAGTGATGCCGAAACGGTGAGCCTCGTCACGAATATGCATCAGTACTTTCAACGCCTGCGAGTTACGGTCAAGGAACAGCGGATAAGGATCGTTCACCCTGATCACCAGTTCCAT
Organism: Bacteroidaceae bacterium; assembly: GCA_963642795.1. Lineage (GTDB taxonomy): Bacteria > Bacteroidota > Bacteroidia > Bacteroidales > UBA932 > Cryptobacteroides. The sequence goes on along the minus strand of CAVIHT010000025.1, from coordinate 15,439 downwards.
GCGCTTGGCAAGGCCGATGACCATCAGTTTGTCCATCAAGTCCAACTCGGCGAGAGCCTGACGGGCGAACTCCAGCTGACCCTCTCCTCCATCAATCACTACCAGTTGCGGAAGATCGTCCGGAGCCTCTTCCAGCATCCTTGAATATCTCCGGTTGACGACCTCCTTCATCGAAGCGAAGTCGTTGGCGCCGATGACCGTCTTGATCTTGAACTTGCGGTAATCCTTCTTGGACGGAACACCGTCCCGGAAAACCACACAGGAGGCCACCGGGTTGGTTCCTTGGATGTTGGAGTTGTCGAAGCACTCGATGTGGGTCGGGAGTTCCTTCATTCCCAAGGCCTTGCGCAAGTCCTCGAGAACCATGCGGCGATACTCGTCAGGATCGGTGTGTTCCCTCTGCCTGATAGAGTTGAAAAGACATTCCTTGGCGTTCTTGACGCTAAGTTCGAGCAGGGACAGTTTGTCGCCTCGGGCCGGGATGCGGAACTCGATACCGTCAATCTCCACATCTGGCTTGAACGGTACGATGACTTCTTTCGCCAAGGCTCCGAACTTGGACTCGATCTCGGCGATGAACGCGCTGAGAACCGAGGATTGCTCCTCCTCGATGTTCATCTTGAAGCCAAGATTCAGAGACTGGATGACCGCCCCGCCGCGAACCCTCAAAAAATTCCCGAAAGCCTCCTGACCGTCGAAAACCAGCGAGAAGACATCGCAGGAAGTATCTGCGGCAGAGGATATTATCGAATGCGAATAGTGCTTCCTCAGCGACTCGATCCTGTTCTTGCAGACCTGTGCCTCCTCGAACCGAAGCTCCGAGGCCGCACGCTTCATCCTGGCTTCATATTCACGGATTAACTCGTTCACGCCACCTTTCAGAAGACGAGTGATCTCGGTGATGTAGGAGGAATATTCCTCCTTGCTGACCGCACCGACGCAGCAACCTTTGCACCGTCCGATGTGAAAGTCCAGGCACGGACGGAATTTGCCCCGGAGGATGGCGTCACCGGTGATTTTGAGGTTGCAGGAGCGCAGAGGGTAGTTTTTCCGGAAAAATTCCAGCAGGTAATTCGCGTGCGAGACTGAGCTGTAAGGCCCGAAATAGGTGCCGTTCTTCCTGTCCACACGCCGGGTGAGAAAGACCTTGGGAAACTCATCGTTGGTGATTACGATCCACGGGTAGGTTTTGGAATCTTTCAGAAGTATGTTGTAGTGAGGCTTGTACTGCTTGATGAGATTGTTCTCCAGCAGAAGCGCGTCGGCCTCGGAATCCACAACGGAGAATTGCGCGTCGGCGATCTTCGAGACCAGAATCCTTGTCTTGACGTTAAGTCTCTCCGGCGGCACGAAGTACTGTGCCACCCTCTTATGCAGATCCTTGGCCTTGCCTACATAAATCACCTTCCCCGAGGCATCGTAATAACGATAGACCCCCGGGGAATGTGGAAACAGGGCTATTTTCTCCCTGACTGAAAGGTTCTTTTCGCTCAAAGCGTGTACCTTGAAAGTTCAGAGGCGGCTTTACTTCTTGGCTGCCACATGCTTGGCGACTTCCTCCTCGATACCCTCGCCACGAAGATCCCTCTTGAGGATGGTTCCGTCAGGTCCGAACAGGATAATGTGAGGAATGCCCTGGATGCCGTAAAGTTCTGTAGGAACTGTCTGTGCGTTGACGATCTCGTTCCAGTTCACGCCATAAGCCTTGGCGGTGTCAACGGATGCCTGAGGCTGATCCCAGACCGCAACGCTCAGCACGTCAAAATCCTTTCCCGCATACTTGGTGTAAACATTCTTGATGTTAGGAATCTCCCTCTTGCAAGGGCCGCACCATGAAGCCCAGAAGTCAACGAGGACATACTTGCCTTTGCCCACATAGTCGGAAAGTTTCACTCCGTCGATATCGAAATCAGTGAACATCTTGCCTTCAGCGGTGTTTTTCTTGGCATTGACCGCCGCCTTCATTCTGGAGACTACCTGAGTCTCGGCAAGGGATGGATCCAGAAGATTGAGCATCGAGTCCAGCTGTGCCGGTTCGAGATCATACTGCATGACCCTGAGCACATACGCCCCGACGATGTTGTCCTTGTTCTCTTCGAAAGCCTTTTTGTTGAATTCGGCGGCCGCGGTCCGGTAGTCGTCATAAACGGCGTTCTTGGCGGAGTCCTCCGCCTCGTCTCCGAGTGCGTCAAGTTTGTCCGAGGTTTCCTTGTCCAACTTTTCCATGGCATCATTGTAGGCTTTGTACTTCTCCTGAACGGAGATCGCCGGTTTCTTTGAGGCGACCCTGACAGTCCCGTCTTCCTTTACCGCGATCTCAAGAGGTGTGCCGTCCGGGATAAACTGAGCCTTGACGCTTCCCAATGTGACGGTCGCCAAAGCGGTTCTGTCCGTCGGAAGTTCAACCACAAACTTTCCGTCGGTTACAGCAACGGTGGTGTCGATGGCCAGGTTCTTGATCTTGATGTTGACCCCCTGTGGAGCCTCAGCCTCAAAAGAACCCTCGATAGCGGTTTTGTCGGAAACTTTCTGCCCGCAGGCGACAGCAGCCACAGCAGCCACGGCCATCAGAATAAATGATTTACGTTTCATATTCAAGAATATTAAGATTGTCATGCCATTATTGCATCAAGAAAGCCCGCGCGGCTTGGGCGATCCATGCATAGAGTGTAAAGTTATGAATATTTTCGAGAATATGAGTACCTTTGCGGGCGGAATCGAATAATTATTGAAAGAATGAGTTTTAGAGCCAGTGTAAAATCAATGAGGCTGAGGACTCTGCCGCTGTCTCTGGCCGGAGTGATCCTTGGAGTGGCGCTCGCGGCTGACAGCGTCAAGGTAAGCCCGTGGACAGCCCTGTTGATCTTCCTCACGACCGTCTGTCTCCAGATCCTGTCAAACCTGTCAAACGAGCTTGGCGACACCTTGAGCGGAACGGATTCTGCTGATCGTCAAGGCCCTCAGTACGCCCTTGGCAGCGGGGAACTGACCATAGGAGACATCAAGCGGCTCATCCGGATGTTCATCGGTCTCTGCGTCATCTCCGGACTGGCGATGATCCAAGTCTCCTTCGGGAGCATATTCAAGCTTGAGTCAATCTGTCTGGAAGCGCTTGGCGCAGCGGCGATCGTGGGTGCGATGAGGTACACGCTCGGGAAAAACCCTTACGGGTACAGAGGGCTTGGCGATGTGTATGTTTTCATATTCTTCGGCCTTGTGTCGGTCCTTGGAGGGTATTATGTGGCTGCTCGGGAGCTGCCGCCGGCGGCCATGCTGCTTCCGGCTTCGGCCATCGGATGCTTCAGTGTGGGAGTGCTGAACGTCAACAACATAAGGGACATGAAGACGGATGCCGTGAATCGAGTGACCGTGGCCATCAAACTCGGAATGAAAGGTGCGAGAATCTACCAGACCGTCCTGATCTTTCTGGGCTGGGCACTGCTGCTGACTTTCTGCGCAGTCTATGACTTCGCTCCCGGACATTTCATGTTCATCATCACTCTGCCACTGTACATCAAGCACTTGCATGGCGCATGGCGCAGAAGCGAACGGGCGCTCGACCCTATGCTGCCGCTGCTCGTAATTTCAACCTTCATCCTCTCCATCCTCACCGGAGCGGGGTTTCTGATTTTTTAGGAATATGCCGACAAAATCAAAAGTAAGGAATATGTTCGACAGCATAGCTGGCGACTATGACTCTCTCAATCACATCCTTTCGCTGGACATCGACAAGATCTGGAGGAAGAGGGCCCTTAAACGGATAGTTGACTCACCGGCTCCTGTTCAGGTTCTGGACCTGGCCTGCGGCACGGGGGATTTCTCAATCGCCATCGCCAAGGCCTTGTCATGCTCAGCGACCGGAAACCACGTCACAGGAGTTGATCTGTCGGAAGGAATGCTGGCCGTGATGCGTGAGAAAGTCTCAAAAGCAGGTCTGACCGAGATGATAAGCATCGAAGAAGGCGACGGCGAGAACCTCCGCTTCCCCGACAACACCTTCGACAGAGTCACTATAGCATTCGGAATCAGGAACTTCGAGGACAGGTCAAAAGGTCTTCGGGAGATGCTCCGCGTCCTCAAATCCGGCGGGCGTCTCGTGATCCTTGAGTTGTCCCGCCCCGAGAACAAGGTGATACGCTGGTTCTACGACCTCTATTTCATCCACATCCTCCCGAAGATCGGCGGTAAGGTCTCCGGAGACAAGGCTGCCTACGCCTACCTTCCCGCCTCAGTCGCCGCCTTCCCAGGCAAAAAGGCGTTCATGACCACGATGCGCGAGGCCGGCTTCCGCACCGTCACCCACAAAGCCTTCACTCTCGGCATCTGCCGGATGTACACTGGCGAGAAATAAAAATTTACGTAACACATAACACGCAAAAAATCGTATTTGTACAAATTTTGCCCTTTCGGCAAAAACGGAGTAATTTTGTATTTGAGGACATTATTCCTCAACTGGTCGAACTAAGAAGCTGTTTAAAAATAGTTCCCGCATTTTATCATGTGGGATTTTCGAGACAGTTTCGGCTTTGGAAGAGGGAGCGTAGCCGTAGCTACGTGACCGATGACAAAGATGAAAATGGCCGGAAAGGCCGCTTAAGGAAAAAGAGGAATTATTTTTAAAACAGCTTCTAATAAACAATGAGATTCAAGAATATGAAAAAGTACCTTTTGATTGCGGTTCTGGCGGTGCTGCCGTTTTTGGCCGGGGCGCAGAATGGACCGGTCAGCGCGAAGATCGTGTGCGGGCCTTATCTTCAGAATGTCACCACGGACAGCTTCACAGTGATGTGGATGACGGATGTGGACGCTGTGGCATGGGTGGAGATCGCTCCGGACAACGAGGAGAACATCTACTACAAGGAAAGACCGAAGTATTACGACATGCGAGGCCACGGCCTGAAGCCGATCGGAAAGATCCACAAAGTGACTGTTGACGGGCTGAAGCCCGGCACAAGCTACCGCTACAGAGTGATGATGACGGCGGTGCTGGACTACCGCAACAACTTCGATCCAATCTATGGCAAAAGTTCCGGAGCGCAGGCCTACAAGGTTGACCTGCCAAAGGCAAAGACCCTGGAGGAGAACTACGACGAGGTAAAGTTCGCCGTAGTCAACGACGTACACGCACAGGACTCGCTCCTTCGCAGGCTCTTCACCGACAAGGAGAGGAACAAGACCTTCGACTTTGTCCTGTTCAACGGAGACATGACCTCGGATCTTGCGTACAGCGACAAGATCATCCGGCACTACCTCAAGCCGGCCAGCGACCTCTTCGCGGACGAGACTCCCCTCTACATGGCTCGCGGCAACCACGAGTACAGAGGCAAGGAGGCCCTTCGGATCTCTGAATATTTCGACTTCCCGGAACACGGGCCTTACTACACGTTCAAGTACGGCAAGTTCTTCTTTCTGGTGATGGACTGCGGCGAGGACAAAGTTGACAGCGACATCGAGAACCAAGGCAGACTCTGCTCCGAGCCATACCTCAGCCAGGAGGCGAAGTGGCTCAAGAGCGTTGTCGAGAGCGATGACTGGAAGAACGCCGAAAAACGGATCGCATTCTGCCACATCCCACCGCAGATCAAGAACGCATGGCACGGCAATCTGAACATCTCGCAGAAATTCCTGCCTGTCCTGAACAACGCCGGTGTCGATCTGATGCTCAGCGGGCACGTACATAAATATTCCTTCAGGGAAGTCGGCTCGACCGACGCCAATTTCCCGGTCATCACCAACGGCCAGTGGCAAAGGATGGAAATCACGGTAAGCGCCAAGAAAATCGCTGTCAGGATCTATGACACCGACGGCAAACTCACCCACTCGGTGGATCTGTAACAGACGCAACCTCTTCTTCGGCCACACCTGTCCACCGGACAGCACAAAGATTATTTCTGCCGAAACGACCTTCAGCTATTTCTTGTCCCCGAGGTCAAGAATGCGGACATTGTCCACATTAGGATCGTGCACGAGATCCCTCCAGTCCGTGTAGGCCTGAAGTTTCGTGCCGGACTTCTCCACGTCTTTCTTCAGAGCATTGTCAAGGTGGTTTCTGTCCACATCGCAGACAGAGGTTCAAAAGACAATAAGAGGATGACCAAAAATTTTGGTCACCCTCTCACTCTATCATGTTTTGAATATTTCTATTCAGACTGACGGTCGTTGCGACGTCCGCCACGGCCTCCGCGGCCACGACGGTCTCCGCGATCACCCCTGCGCTCGCCACGGTCTCCGCGTGAAGGGCGTGATCCGCCCTGCGCATTGGCTGCGGCAGCTGTGTTAGGAGTGAGATCCTGCTTGCCGTAACGCTCGCCGTTGCAGATCCACACCTTGATTCCGAGAGCACCGACCTTTGTGCTTGCAACCGCAAGAGCGTAGTCGATGTCAGCACGGAATGTGTGCAGAGGTGTACGGCCTTCCTTGAACATTTCGCTTCTCGCCATCTCAGCTCCGCCGACACGGCCGCTGATCTGGATCTTGATGCCTTCCGCACCAACCCTCATGGTTGAGGCGATGGCCATCTTGATGGCTCTTCTGTAGGAAACACGACCCTCGATCTGACGGGCGATGCTGTCAGCCACGATGTGTGCGTCAACCTCAGGCCTCTTTACCTCGAAGATGTTGATCTGAACATCTTTCTTGGTGACCTTCTTAAGCTCTTCCTTGAGTTTGTCAACCTCGGCTCCACCCTTACCGATGATGAATCCAGGCCTTGCGGCGTGAATGGTCACGGTGATGAATTTGAGGGTTCTTTCGATGACAATCTTGGAGAGGCTGGCCTTGGCAAGACGATTGGTCAGATACTTGCGGATCTCATAATCCTCAGCGATCTTCTCAGCATAGTTACCACCACACCAGTTAGAGTCCCAACCACGGGTGATACCGATTCTGTTAGAAATAGGATTTGTCTTCTGTCCCATATTACTTGTTCTCCTCTACTGTTGTTGGTTTCTTGACGTCGAGAATGATGGTGACGTGGTTTGAACGCTTGCGGATCCTTCCGGCGCGGCCCTGAGGGCAAGGACGGATTCTCTTGAGCGTGCGGCCTTCACCGACCATTATCGTCTTGACATAAACGTTGCCATTGTCCAGTTCCTTGCTCTGATCCGGATTCTTGGCTTCCCAGTTCGCGATGGCGCTGCGGAGAAGCTTCTCAAGACGGATGGACGGCTGCCTCTTCGAGAAATGAAGGAGGTCAATCGCGCGGTTTACCTCCACTCCTCTCACGGTGTCAGCGACGAGACGCATCTTGCGAGGGGATGTAGGGACATCATTCAACTTAGCTATTGCTGTATTCTTTTTGGCTTCCTTGAACTTCTCAGCCATTAATCTTTTACGAGCTCCCATAATGAATTCTCCTTTGATAATTACTACTTATTGTTGCCCGAATGGCCTTTGAATGTTCTGGTCGGCGCGAATTCGCCGAGTTTGTGGCCCACCATGTTCTCAGTGATGTAAACAGGAATGAACTTGTTTCCATTATGAACTGCTACAGTGTGGCCTACGAAGTCAGGGGAGATCATGCTGGCGCGGGACCATGTCTTTACGACCTCCTTCTTCTTGCTACCATCATTCATAGCAAGAATTCTCTTTTCCAGGGCTTCCTGGATGTATGGACCTTTTCTTAATGAACGACTCATAATCTTAAAGTTTAATTCCGTTTAATTACTTCTTCTTTCTTCTCTCGATGATGAACTTGTTGGAAGTAGCCTTAGGATTACGTGTCTTGTAACCCTTTGCAGGAAGTCCCTTGCGTGAACGCGGGTGACCTCCGGAGGCACGACCTTCACCACCACCCATAGGGTGATCGACAGGGTTCATGACGACACCACGGTTGTGCGGCCTGCGACCGAACCAGCGGCTGCGGCCGGCCTTTCCGTAAGACTCAAGATTATGATCTGCGTTAGAAACGGTCCCGACAGTGGCGCGGCAGGACACAAGCACCATTCTGGTCTCACCTGAAGGCAGACGAAGGATGGCGTAGTTGCCCTCACGGGCGGCAAGCTGCGCGAACGTACCGGCGGAACGTGCCATCGCGGCGCCCTGACCTGGACGAAGCTCGATGTTGTGCACGAGCGTACCCACAGGGATCTCCGCGAGTGGGAGACAGTTGCCGAGCTCAGGAGCGACTCCTGATCCGGACTCTATGATCTGTCCTACCTTGATTCCGGCAGGAGCGATGATGTACTTCTTTACACCATCCTCGTACTCAACGAGGGCGATGCGGGCGCTACGGTTCGGATCATACTCGATGGTCTTCACTGTAGCCTTCACGTTGTCCTTGGTGCGGAGGAAGTCGATGATACGGTACATCCTCTTGTGTCCGCCGCCACGGTAACGAACGGTCATCTGACCGGTGTTGTTTCTACCGCCGGTACTCTTAAGGGGTTCCAACAAAGCCTTGTACGGCTTCTTGGCAGTGATTTCATCGAACGCGCTGATAGCCTTGTTCCTGGTACCAGGAGTAATCGGCTTGAATTTTCTGATTGCCATTGCCTTGTCCCTCCTTAAATGTTACTGTAGAAATCGATCTTGTCATCACCTGCAAGGGTAACATATGCCTTCTTGTAGTGATTCGCGCGGCCGCGGAGCATGCCGGACTTGCTGTAGCGGGACTTTCTCTTTCCGTGATAGTTCACGGTGTTGACGTCCTTCACAGTCACGTTGTAGAACTGCTCCACAGCGGCCTTTATCTGAAGCTTGTTGGCTTCCCTGTCAACGATGAAGCCATAGCGGTTGTACTTCTCAGTCTCAGCCGTGAGCTTCTCGGTTACTATTGGCTTGATTAAAATTCCCATCTCTTTGCGCTTTTAACGGTTGACCCTGGCTGCGAGGACATCCTGCACACCGTCCACAAGAACCATTGAATTGGCGTTCATGATGGTGTAGGTGTTGATTTCGTCAACAGTGATGACCTTTACCTCAGGGAGGTTACGTGATGAAAGGAAAATGTTGTTTGAATTCTCCGGAAGCACGACGAGAACTTTTCTCTGGCCAGCCTTGAGAGCGTCAAGGATGCGCATGAGTTCCTTTGTCTTAGGGGCTTCCATAGCAAATGGCTCAACGAGGACGATAGCGTTCTCCTGTGCCTTGTAAGTAAGGGCTGAGCAACGCGCGAGAGACTTCAGCTTCTTGTTGAGCTTGAATCTGTACAGACGAGGCTTAGGGCCGAACACGCGGCCGCCGCCGACGAAGATGTTGGACTTCAAGCTGCCGTGGCGGGCGCCACCGCCGCCCTTCTGGCGACCGAGCTTCTTGGTGGAATGAGCGTTTTCGCTGCGATCCTTTGTCTTGGCGGTACCCTGACGCTGGTTGGCGAGGTACTGAATGACATCAAGATAGATTGCATGGTCATTCGGCTCCACACCGAACACCTTCTCGTCAAGAACAACCTTCTTTCCGGATTCCGATCCGTCAATTTTCAATACTGGTAATTCCATAACTAAAACTCTAATGCAAGATAAGAACCCTTGGCTCCTGGAACGGAACCCTTAATGACGAGAAGATTGTTCTCAGGGATAACCTTAACAATCTCGAGGTTGAAGACCTTGACTCTTTCGTTGCCCATGTGGCCGCCCATACGCATTCCCGGGAACACGCGTGAAGGCCATGACGAGGCGCCGAGAGAACCAGGCTTACGCAGTCTGTTGTGCTGACCGTGGGTCGCCCCGCCGACACCGGCGAAGTGATAACGGTGAACAACACCCTGGAAGCCGCGACCTTTAGAAGTACCGACAACATCAACGTACTTGACATCCTCTGTTACGATGTCAGTGACGGAGACGGTGTCTCCAAGCTTGAGCTCACCCTTGAAGTCTGCCGGAAACTCGACAAGCTTGCGCTTAGGGGTGGTTCCTGCCTTTTTAAAGTGGCCCATAAGAGGCGCGCTGGCGTGTATCTCCTTGATTTCGTCATAGGCAAGCTGTACAGCGGCATAGCCATCTTTTTCTACTGTACGCAGTTGCGTGACAACACACGGACCAGCCTCGATGACGGTGCATGGAATATTTTTTCCATCAGCACCGAAAACGGAAGTCATTCCGATTTTCTTTCCAATTAATCCAGGCATTGGTTTAATTAATTAATTGTAAATAAATATTTTACGTTATTCCGCATTATTTTGCGGACTGCAAAGGTAGGCATTTTTTTTCAATTAACAAAGTTTTCCACAAGCCTACTCCCTAATAATCAGAGAAATCGTCTTCAAGCCTTGGGGAATAAACCAAGGAATGGTTATCTTTGTACCGCGAAAAAGAACAATGATGCTTTTGAATATTTTCGGATTCCTCAACATCTCGTTTGCGGATGTCCTGGACATACTGATGGTAGCCATATTCATCTATCTGGCTTTCAGGTGGATAAGAGGGTCTGCGGCAATGAACATATTCGTGGCCGTCATCCTGCTTTTCGTCTTGCGGGTGGTCGTGGCGGCCTTCAACATGAAGCTGATGAACGCCCTGTTGGGCACATTCATCGATGTGGGAGTGATCGCCCTCATCGTGATCTTCCAGCCGGAGGTGCGGCACTTCCTTATGAAGCTTGGCTCGCGCTACGGAATGGCCGGAAAGAGCCGCGCCTTCTTCAACAAGCTGATGGGCATCCAAGACCAGAAGATGGCCGGAGGGACTGTCAACGAGATAGCCGAGGCGTGCAGGGCCATGTCCGCCGACAAGACGGGAGCTCTGATCGTGTTCCCGCGCAAGGACTCGCTCGATTTCATCATAGAGACCGGGGACACCGTGGACGCAAAAGTCACCAGAAGGCTGATAATGAATATATTCTTCAAGAATTCACCTCTGCATGACGGGGCGATGATCATCGGCGGCGACAGGATCGTGGCGGCACGTTGCACCCTTCCGATCACCGGACGTTCCGACATTCCGGCGCACTACGGGATGAGGCACAAGGCGGCGATCGGAATCTCGGAAGAGACGGACGCGGACGTGGTTGTGGTGTCGGAGGAAACCGGTGGAATCTCCTTCGTGCGCGCCGGCAACATCAAGAGCATCAATAACATCAATGAACTCAAACTTCTTCTCGGCGCAAGCGACGGAGTCTCGGAGGAGAAACAATAATTTACGAATATGCAGGGACACGAACACGGAACGGAGATCGACACCAGGCTGGAGAGCAAGTTGGGATTTGACAGGGTCAGAACTTTTGTGGCCGACAGATGTTCCACTGAATATGCCGTCGCAAGGGTGACGGAGGAGACCTTCAGCAACGACCCGAAAGTCATCAGGGAAAGGCTGGCGCTCACGGACGAGATGAGGCTGATAGTGATGTTCGAGGAGAATTTTCCGACCAACGGGTACATCGACTGCCTCGATTTTCTCAAGCCTCTGGAGAACACCGGCTACACGATTGACATTCTGTCATTGGGCAAGCTGCGCACGATGGTCGAGACAGTACGCAAACTGACAAACTTTTTCATGTCCATAAAGGACGGGGTCTATCCTAATCTCAAGAGGATGAGCGCTCCGGTGCTGAGCTTCCCGGAGGTCCAGAGAAGGATCGACCTGATTCTTGACAAGTTCGGGGACATCAAGGACACGGCCTCGGACAGGTTGTTGGAGATCAGGAGGGCGATAAAGACAAAGGAAGGCGCGATCTCCAAAAGGGCGAACGCCATCCTGAAACAGGCACAGGCCGACGGGCTTGTGGACGAGGACGCTGGGCTTTCAGTCCGTGACGGCAAACTTCTGATTCCGGTCAACAGCTCCAGCAAGAAAAAGATCCAAGGATTCGTCTATGACACCTCGGCCACAGGCAAGACAGCGTTCGTGGAACCGGCCGAGATCATCGAACTGGAGAACGAGATAGTCACCCTTCATGCGGACGAGGCGCAGGAGATCCAGCGTATTCTGGCGGCGTTCAGTGATTTCGTCAGACCGTACGTCCCTGACCTTATCAATTCCGCTGAATATATCGGCGAGATAGACTTCCTTGTGGCCAAGGCACAGGTCGCCCTCGATTTCAAAGCCGGAGCCCCGATCATCTCCGACAACGGGGAGATGAACCTCAGGAAGGCTCGCCATCCGCTTCTGGAAAGGGCCTTGAAAAAAGAAAAAAAGGATATTGTGCCTGTTTCCATCCGCCTGACTCCATCCAAGCATATTCTTTTGATCTCAGGGCCTAACGCCGGCGGCAAGTCCGTGTGTCTCAAGACTACAGGACTGCTCCAGTACATGTTCCAATGGGGAATGCTTGTGCCGACCTCGGAAACTTCGGAACTGCCGGTGTTCGACCGCATCATGGTCAGCATCGGGGATGACCAGAACATCGAGAACGACCTCAGCACCTACAGTTCGTTCCTGGATGACATGAAGACGATGTTGGCGAAAGCCGATGACAAAACATTGATCTTGATAGACGAGTTCGGCTCCGGTACAGAGCCTGCCGCAGGCGGAGCCATCGCCGAGGCGATCCTCAGCGAGATGGACAAGAGAGGGGTGTACGGAGTCATCACGACCCACTACACGAACCTCAAGCTCTACGCCTCCGGTTCGGAGACCGGGGTCATCAACGGTGCGATGCAGTTCGACGCCGCCAAGATCCAGCCTCTGTTCAAACTGGACATCGGGATGCCGGGCAACTCGTTCGCCTTCGAGTTGGCCCGTAAGATGGGCCTTCCGGAAAACATCGTGAAGGATGCCGAAGCCAGAGCCGGAGAAGAGTTCGTGGGCATGGAGCGGAACCTGCGCAAGATCGTGCGCAACCGCCGCGCGCTGGACGAGAAACTCCAGAGGATCAAGAACACGGACAAGACTCTGGAGAACATCACGGAGCGCTACCAAAAAGAGTTGGAAGGACTGAAACAGACCAAGAAAGAGATTCTGGACCAGGCCAAGAAAGAGGCGCAGGAGATCGTGCAAGGCGCCAACAAGACGGTCGAGAACACCATCCGCACCATCAAGGAATCCCAGGCTGACAAGGAGAAGACCTCAGATGCCAGAAAAGCTCTGCAGAATTTCATGTCCTCGCTCCAGACAAAAAAGGAGAACGAGCAAAAGAATCACGACGACTACATAGAGAAGAAACTCAAGCAGCTGGAAGACAGAAAGATGCGGCGTAACACCCACAAAGGGAAACCTCAGGAGGACGCTCAGTCCGGGACATCGGAGCAGTTCCGGGGCGGTGTGCTGAAAGTCGGGGAGAAGGTGCGGATCAAGGACAACGGAATGGCCGGAGAGATCATCCGTGTGTCCAACAAGGCCGTGACCGTCGCCATCGGCAACATCACCAGCAAGATGCCTCTCGACAGGGTCGAACGGATCTCTTCCAATGAATATAAAGCCGCGGTACGGGAGAACATCAAGCCCCGGGCCGCCCATGATGATTCCGGTCTGCGGGAACGTCGGTTGGCATTCTCTCCCGAACTGGACATACGCGGAGAGCGGGTTTCCGATGCCTTGGACATCGTCATTCACTACATCGATGATGCCATAATGCTGAACATCGGATCCGTCCGCATCATACACGGCAAAGGCACGGGAGCGCTTCGGGAAGAATTACAGAAATATCTAAGGACGATTCCCGGGGTCACCTCCGTCCATGACGAGCAGGTGCAGTTCGGCGGTTCGGGCGTGACGATCGTGACATTAGGATAGACACCAAGGCTGAAACTATGAAAAACGCTGAAAGACTGACGACCCCACGGATGGAGTTGGGGCAGAGGGGCGAGGATGTCGCCTGCGGATTCCTGACCGACAAGGGACACACTATCGTGCAGAGGAATTTCAGATCCGGACATCTGGAGATAGACATCATCTCTTTGGATCGGAATGGTGTGCATTTTGTGGAGGTCAAGAGCCGTGTGGCGCCTGTAATGGTCTCTCCCGAGGAGAACGTGACGGCGAGCAAACAGAGGAAAGTCGCTGATGCGGCGCTGAGGTACCTGCACACGGCCAAGGACAAGAGGATCTCCGCTGACATGGAAGTCAATTTTGATGTCGTGGCGGTGACGTTTGACGGAGGAAAAGAGACTGTGGAATGGTTCCCGAACGCGTTTTACCCGATGTACCTCTGAACAATGAAAGAACATTTGCAAAGCACTGAGAAGCTGTTTGAAAATGGTTCCCGCATTTTATCATGCGGAATTTCCGAGACAGTTTCGGCTTTGGAAGAGGAGGCGTAGCCGTAGCTGCGTGACCGATGAGAAAGATGAAAATGACCGGAAAGGCCACATAAGAAAAAAGAGGAATTATTTTCAATAACAGCTTATAAGATATTATGAACAAAAATAACCGATACTGCATCATCATGGCCGGAGGCACCGCAAACCGCTTCTGGCCAGTGAGCAGAGATTCAAAACCGAAACAGTTTCTGGACATAGCCGGGACCGGAAAGTCTTTCATCAGAACGACTTACGACCGATTCTCCAAGATAGTCCCTCCCGAGAACATCCTGATTGTCACCTTGGCCAGATTCTCCTATCTCGTCCGCGCGCAGATCCCGGAACTTTCAGAAAACAACCTTCTTCTGGAGCCTTACGCCCGCAACACAGCCCCCTGCATCGCCTTCGCCACCTACAGCATCATCAAACGCAATCCCGACGCGACCATCATTGCTACCCCAGCCGACCACATCATCACGGATGATGACCAATTCAAAGCCGCGATGCTCAAGGTCATGGAATATGCAGAAAGCAAGCCTGCCCTGATGACCATCGGAATCCATCCGACAGAACCGGACACAAGCTACGGCTACATCCAGGCTACAGGAGGAAAGGAATCCGTCGGCTCAGACACCCCTCTCAAGGTAAAGACCTTCACCGAGAAACCGGACAAAGCCCTTGCGGAAGTGTTCTGCAAGACAGGTGAATTCTATTGGAACTCGGGAATATTCGTTTGGAAGGCGTCCGTAATCAAGGAAGAGATGGAGAAATATATTCCTGATGTCACATCCCTGTTCGCCGGTTGGGAAGATGCCTTGGGAAGCGACAAGGAACAGGTATTCCTTGAAAAGGCGTATTCAGATTGCCCTAAAGTCTCGATCGACTATGGAGTGATGGAAAAAACCGACCGTGCATGGCTTTACCGCGGAGATTTCGGCTGGTCGGACATCGACAGCTGGGAGTCCCTGTTCAACAACATAGACAGGAAGACCAGTGACGGCAACGTCGTGTTCACTGACAGGATTCTCGCGGAGGGCAACAGGAACAGCATGCTGGTCTGCGGCGACAAGAAGAAGCTCTATGCCATCAAAGGCCTCAAGGACTACCTCGTGGTTGACACAGGTGACGTGCTACTGATCTGCCCTAAGGACGACAAGCAGTTCAAAGATTTCCTCTCCGGTCTCGGAATGCCGGATTACGAGGACTACCGATAGGATTGCCGTGGCGGATAACACCCTGACAATCAACAATAGAGTAGATGTAGGGGATTTCTCCCCTAGCACCTCTCATTGCACCGTACGTACGGGTCTCGTATACGGCGCTACA
>CAVIHT010000024.1:0-35809 GCA_963642795.1 Bacteroidaceae bacterium | reverse complement strand
AACTGTCTCGAAAATCCCACATGATAAAATGCGGGAACCATTCTTAAACAGCTTCTAAAACTTCACGGAAAGCGTCTTGACGTTATAAAAAACGGAAATATTCAAAAGAAACGTAAATATTTCCGCTTCAAACCCCCGCGGATTCCGCAAAAGACCGCAAATTGCACGGCGCTTTATTGTGTGGCGTGCATTGTCTTCATGTAGGAGACGGGAGAAATTTATGGAAATGTCTTTTGAAGAGAAGGTGGGGCTTTGCGCCCTGAACAGGATTTTCGGATTCGAGCCTAAGATCGGTCTGAAGCTTGTCGAGGTGTCGGGAAGCGCCGGGGAGGTGTTCCGGAAGCCGGAGGATGCGGGACGGATTCTGGGTCTATGTTCAAGATTGAAATACGCTCCGCTGATCACCGGAAGCGCGTTCGAGTCGGCGGCGATGGAATTGGAAGCCTTGGAGAGGAGCGGCTGCCGGTTCGTCGGAATAGGTGAGAAAGGCTATCCGGCATTGCTGATGGAGTGCGAGGATCCTCCCTTGGGTCTTTATTATAAAGGAATATCTCCTCCAGAGGAAGTGTTCGAGGGGCTTCCGCAGATTGCGGTTGTGGGGACCAGAGGGCTGACGTACTATGGCAAGGACTGGTGTCAGAGGATTGTGACTGCGATGTGTCGGGCTAATGTCAAGCCGCTGGTGGTGAGCGGCCTGGCGTTGGGCGTGGATGTCACGGCGCACCGGGTGGCGTTGGATTCCGGACTTCCGACAGTCGCGGTGATGGCCACGGGAATCGATGATCTTTATCCGTCACGGAACAGGGAGGTCGGGGAGAGGATCGCTTCAACTCCCGGTTGCGCCTTGGTCACAGATTATCCTCCCGGCACGGAAGCGGTGAGAATCAATTTCCTAAGGCGGAACAGAATCATTGCGGGAATATCCCGGGCGACGATTCTGGTCGAATCCAAGGTAAGAGGTGGCGGCATGATGACCGCACGTCTCGCCGCGTCCTATGGCCGGGATGTCTATGCCTTGCCCGGCAGAATAGACGACCCTGTCTCGCAAGGATGCAACCTTCTGATAAGAGAGAACGTAGCCGAGCAGATCGGGGATCTTGGCGAGCTGATTTCGAGACTTGGACTTGGCAAGGCGAGTGCCGGGGCGAAGGAGGATTTCAGGACTGCGGTTGAGGAATATTACAAGGAAAGATCGGAAGATGTTGAATATGAGGACATTCTACGGACGGCCATGACCGTGAAAACCCATCGCGGCATTTCAGTGGATGAACTTTGTGAGAGACTTAAATGGACTTACAGCCATGTCAGCCGATTGATCACCATCCTTGAGTGCGACGGCTTCATCACCGTGGATCTGCTCCAGCACTGCTATGCGGAAACTCACAAGACCAGCATCGCGTCTCCGTAAGGGCCGAACCTGTAACCTTCGTCGAGGGCGACCTTGTACGCGTTCATTACGTGGTCGAAGCCACCGAACGCGGCGACGGCCATCAGCATCGTTGATTCCGGCAGGTGGAAGCTGGAGACCACGGCATCGGGAACCGAGAAGTCGTAAGGCGGGAAAATGAACTTGTTCGTCCAGCCATCGTAAGGCTTGACCTCGTGCGTTGTCGTCACGTAGGTCTCAAGACCTCTCAGCACGGTAGTGCCGACGGCCAGTACCTTATGTCCCCCGTTCTTGGCCTTGTTGATGATCTCGCACGCCTCCGGTGTGATGGTGAGCCTCTCGGAGTCCATCCTGTGCTTGGACAGATCCTCCACATCAACCCTGCGGAACTGGCCGATGCCCATGTGCTCGGTGATGAACGCCTTGCCAATGTCCTTGAGGATCATTCTGTTGAACAGCTCGCGGCTGAAATGCGTGCCAGCCGCCGGGACAGCCACGGCACCTTCGTTCTTCGCGAAGATGGTCTGGTAATTCTCGTTGTCCTCAGGGGATATCTTTGACTTCACCCATTTCGGAACAGGAATCTCACCGAGGCTGAAGAGGGATCTCTTGAACTCATCGTAAGGACCGTCGTAGAGGAAGCGCAGGGTGCGACCTCTGGATGTGGTGTTGTCGATAACCTCCGCCACAAGGCTCTGATCCTCGCCGAAATAGAGTTTGTTGCCGATTCTGATTTTCCTTGCCGGATCCACAATCACATCCCATAGGTGCTGCTCGCGGTTGAGTTCCCTCAACAGGAACACCATGATGTCGGCCCCTGTCTTCTCCTTCTTGCCATACAAGCGGGCGGGGAACACCTTTGTGTCGTTGAACACGAACGTGTCACCTTTGCCGAAATAGTCGATGATGTCTTTGAATATCCTGTGCTCGATTTCGCCTGTGTCCTTGTGAACGACCATCAGCCGGCACTCATCGCGCCATCTTGTCGGCTCCTGAGCCACTCGCTCCTTCGGAAGAAGGAATTGGAATTGTGAAAGTTTCATATTCGATAGCAACCGTTATAGTCAATCTTTTATTATACGGCATCGGCTCGAAAAAGGTTTCACGGTTCTCGAATATCCTATATTTTCGCCTCCCGGAACACCTCCATGATGGAAGGGTAAGTGTTTTTAAGGTAAGGGGAAAGCCCCGACTTGGCGACCCACGCCGCCTTTGTGATGTCCTCGTCCTGTTGCGGGGTCAGGTTCACCGGATCGGTGTAAAGCATGTCGTACCACCAGGTGTGCTTGAGATGCCATATCCCGTCGCGGCGGTAGCAATGGTCTGTCACGCAGATGAGTCTCCGGAGTTCCAGGTCTCCGACTCCGGTTTCTTCCTGGACTTCCCTCAAGGCTGTCACCTTGATGTCCTCTCCGGCTTCCTGATGTCCTTTCGGCAGGTCCCAGAGTCCGTTGCGGCTGATGAGCAGCACATCCTCCCGTCTGTTTGACACAAGTCCTCCAGCCGCGTTGACCTCCTTGAATCTGGAACAGAACTCCCTGTAGGTCACCTCAATGTCATCTGTGGGAATGTAGATCCTGGCCAATGTCTCTGACATCTCGAACATGGTCACAAGGGCCGCTATGTCCGGTTTGTCTCCAAGATGGAGCTCGACCGAGTTCGGATCCGACAGAGCCTGTTCATCCGGCGAGCAGATGATCATGCATCTCTTCTCAAGGTAAATCTTGTGCATCCCGTGAATATTGGAGTAAAACTATTATCTTTGTGAGTCGGGAATCCGTCCCTACGATATGGCGGCGGCTTCCGGATGCAAAGTTAATAATCATTTTCAATGAATATGGAAAACGTGGACAGAAAACTGGCTTCTGAACTTCTTAGGATAAAGGCCGTCCTGCTAAGGCCTGATGAGCCTTTCACATGGGCTTCCGGTTGGCGTTCCCCGATCTATTGCGACAACCGCAGGATTCTTTCGGATCCGGCTCTTCGCTCCAGGGTCGCGGGTTGGCTGGCCGGGACAGCAGTCAGCGAGTGCCCTGACGCGGAGATTGTGGCCGGTGTGGCCACCGGGGCGATCGCCCACGGAGTCCTTGCCGCCGACCGGATGGAGAAACCTTTTGTTTACGTACGTCCGAAACCGAAAGACCACGGAACCGGCTCTCAGATCGAGGGAGTTCTCCCGAAAGGTGCTAAAGTGGTTGTGATCGAGGATCTTATCTCGACAGGGATGAGCAGTCTGGCGGCTGTGAAGGCTTTGCGTGACGCGGGAGCAGAGGTGTTGGGAATGGTCGCCATATTCACTTATGGTTTCGACCTTGCGGCGCGGCGGTTTGAGGAAGAGGGTGTGAGATTGAAGACTCTTTCCTGCTATGACGCTCTGATTGAGGAGGCTACGGCGACTGGTTACGTCAATGAGTCGGATGTGGAGGTTCTGCGTCAGTGGCGTAAGAACCCTTCTGAATGGAATAAGTGACATAAGCGGGCTTCTTGATCGACATTTTCTTACAAATCAAGTAATTTCAAGAATATAGTGACGACAGAGATAACAAGCAAACACGGATTGGTCTCAAAGCAGCCGTTCGAGCTGTACATGGCCTTTGTGGACATGCGCAACTTTCTGCAGTTCCTTCCTGAGGACAAGAAGGCGGGCATAGAGGCGGATTATGACACGATCTCCGCCACCGTGCAGGGCTTCAAGATCGGTGTGATGGTCAAGAACAGGACTCCGTACTCAAGCATCGAGTTCATCGACAACGGGGCTCCGTTCCAGTTTGGCGGCACGCTGCATTTCGATGCGGTGCCGGGCGATCCTTCCAAGACTGATTTCCACATCGAGTTCCACGCGGAGCTGAACCTTATGATGAAGATGATGCTCGGCGGAAAGATCCGCGAGGCCATGAACAAGATGGTGGACGGTCTGGTGGCGATGTCCGAGGGCAGGATGCCTGACGGAATCGATGAGGAGACCCTCCGGAAGATGAAAGAGAAGTTAGACGGGAATCAGTAGATGCGTGGATTGGACGACATCTGTCTGCGGGACATCCTGGCCAGGGCGATAGGTGGTGAGAGAGCCGAGGTCGCCGTGGAAGCTTTCCATGGACCAGCGTCGGTGTCTGTCCGGATCAATCCTTTCAAAGTGCGCGATCCGGAGGCTTTTGCCAAGGAACATTTCGGATCTGAAGTTCAGAGAGTTCCTTGGAACCCTTATGGATTCATGCTCGGCGAAAGGCCGAAATTCACGCTGGATCCTCTGTTCCACTGCGGGTGCTACTACGTTCAGGACTCTTCGGCCATGGTCGTCGGGAGCGTATTCAGAAATACGCTCCCAAAAACCGGGGATTGTTTCGGACCGGCCAGAGTCCTGGATTTGTGCGCCGCGCCCGGCGGGAAAAGTACGGATCTTGCCGCCTCGCTGCGGAAGTCGTTCGGGGACAATTTCATACTGGTTTCCAACGAGGTGATGCGCTCAAGGGCTTCCGTTCTGGCGGACAACATGGCTTTGTGGGGCGATCCGAATGTGGTGGTCACAAGTGTGGATCCCAAGGCGTTCGCAAGGCTTGAGGGCTTTTTCGACATAATCGTGACTGACGTGCCGTGTTCCGGCGAAGGAATGTTCCGTAAGGATGCCAAAGCGGTGCAGGACTGGTCGGAGGATGTCGTGAACCTGTGTTCCGCAAGACAGAAAAGAATCTTGGCTGATGTCTGGCCGGCGCTCCGCGGCGGTGGGACGCTTGTCTATTCCACTTGCACGTTCGAGGAAGCCGAAAACGATGCGATCGTGGAATGGGTCGCCGGCGAATTGGGCGGCGAGGTTTATGAATATGATTTCTCATCCATCCCCGGCGTGATCGCGACAAGGACAGGCGGCTTGCTTGTCCCTGGATTCGTGAGAGGGGAGGGTCAGTTTGTCTCCGCATTGGTCAAGAACACGGGAGTGCCTGGCTTCCGCATCTCCGGGAAACCGGCCGCAGGAGCCACAGAAAGGAGAAGGGGGAATATGCTCATACATATTCCTGAATCCATCTCGCGTGAAGTCGCCGCCCTTGATCAGTTGCGTCCTGTCCAGGCCGGAGTCGCCAAAGGTGAGTTGAAAGGACGCGATTTGGTCCCGTCGGCGGACTGGGCCTTGAGTCTCGCTCTTCCGGATGGCGATTATCCTGTGGCTGAGCTGGATCTGGAGACTGCTTTGAGGTTTCTGCACAGGGACGGCATATTCCTGAAAGATGCTCCCAAGGGGTTCGTGCTTGTGCGCTTCGAGGGATGCCCGCTCGGTTTCGTGAAGAATCTCGGCTCCCGCTGCAACAATCTGCACCCACAGGGCCGTAAAATCAAGATGGATGTGTAAAATGTTGAATATGAAAAGAATATTTTTGGCCGTTTTTGCCGTTGCCGCTATTCTTCCGCTTTCCGCTCAGACAAAGACGACGCAGAAGGAATACCTTGACCGTTATCAGCTTCTGGTCTCCAAACTTGGTGTTGATGGTGTCGGGGTGGAGACAGTGCTGCAAAGGTGGGGAAAGGATTATCCGGAGGACACGGACATGCTTCTGGGCAAGTTCTCGTACTATCTGACCAAGAGCCAGTCCTCTTCGATCGAGGTCATGGATGCCGCCAAGTATCTTGGCAACCCTCCGGCTTTGACCTTGAAGGATTCGCTGGGCAGGGACGTGAACTATTTTCAGGTCGTGAACTATGATGACGAGCAGTTCGGCAAGGCCACACAGGCCATCGAGAAAGCCATTGAGCTGAATCCTAACCGTTTGGATCTGCGCCTGTTCAAGATCTCGGCCTTGATCGGCTATGAGAAGGACAGCCCTGACATGGCGTTGGCCGGCCTGAAAGCCCTTATCGACTACAACGGTCACAGCCACCCGAAATGGGAATATCCTGACGTTGAATCCAGCGAAGACCTGTTCCCTTCGGTGATGCAGGAATATTGCTATGCTTTCTTCAAGATCGGCACCCCGCATTGCTTCGAGGCTTTCAAGGAACTGTCCGAGAAGATGTTAAGCTACTATCCCGGCCAGATTGTCTACATGACGAACATCGGTTCGTACTATCTTGTCTATAAGCATGACAGCAAGAATGCCCTCAAGATGTACAACAAGGTTCTGAAGAAGAGTCCTGATGACTACACCGCCATCAAGAACTGTGTCCTTCTCGCCCGCAACGACAAGAACACCAAACTGGAGAAGAAATACCTCCCGATGCTCGTCCGCGTCACCCCCGACGAGACCGAGAAACTTTCTGCCCAGGCCCGCCTTGATGCCTTGAAGTAGGTATTAGCTTGATTTTAATTTTTAGAAGCAGTTTAAAAACAATTCCTCTTTTTTCTTAAGCGGCCTTTCCGGCCATTTTCATCTTCCTCATCGGTCACGTAGCTACGGCTACGCTCCCTCTTCCAAAGCCGAAACTGTCTCGAAAATCCCACATGATAAAATGCGGGAACTATTTTTAACAACTTCTTAAAAAATTGTTTTTCCTTGTCTCGTGACATCTCGCTCCGGCCTATTTTTTACCTTGTCCGGTGCGGTGGCTCTGCTCGTAGAGCTCAAGGGAGTTGATGACGTTCTGCCAGATGCTGTACAGGCCTCCGGCGACGGAGGTCACAGGGGTCATGTAAGAATATCCCAGCCAGATCAGGAAGCCGGAGTTCTTCTGGCCGAGAGCCTGGCCGGCGGTGATCTCGTCCGCTTTGACCGCCTTGCGGTCAGCTGTTCTGTTGGCTTTTCTTCCGGCCAGCCTTCCGATGGCGAACTGGATGATCGTGCAGACCAGCGAGATGACTCCTATCATTATCGCTGTCCAGACGGAGATTCCGCTGTTTATCAATGCTCTGGTCGCAAGGTAGATCGAAAATGCCAGTGACATTCCCCAGAAATAGAACGCCCAGTCGGTGAAGCGCATAAGCCAGCGCTGGAGCCTTTTAAGAGTGTAGCGTATCGCCCAGGCGAGGAGCAACGGCAGAACCAGCAGCGGGAACACCCGCATGCAGATCGCGACGAACCCATCCAGAAAGGATGTTCCGGCATCCGGATTGAAAATCGGAATCACAAGCGGGAGAATCACAGCGGAGGCGATGTTGATAAGCACTACATAAGACACTGTGTCCGAAAGGCTTCCTCCAAGTTTGCCGGTGATTACCCCTGCGGCTGCGGCAGTCGGGCAGATGAAGCAGAGCATGGCACATTCCACGAGTATCCTCAGGTCGCCGCCGGGGAGTGTCGTGGCGATCCATGTGAGGACAATGAACATCACGATCTGGAATGCGAGAGCGATGAAGTGCCATTTCCTGAACTTCAAGTCATGTGGTGAGATCGTGTTGAACTGTAGGAACAGCATCGTGGCCACAAGAGTCGGCTGGATGTCTTTGGCGAATTTTGAAAATCCCGGCTCGACATCCCGGGCCAGCGGCTCCACAAAGAACAGGAGCAGGTACGATAATATCCCCACGATGATTGCCAGCGGCAACATCCAATCCTTGATGAATTTCACAATTTTCGCCATAATCCCTGACTGTGCTCGCAAACTTTCGTTTTCAGTGCGGTTTCCCACGCCACGGTTTGTGGCGACAAAGATAGTGAAAGCTCCCGACCAAAAAAAATCCGTTGACCCTTCGCGCGGAAGAATCGCTTGGATATTGGGGCTGACTAAAAAAAAGCATTAGTCAAGCTCCTTTAGTTATTCTGACTTTTGGGTCGGCCTCAACAACCTTATCGACTGGAAGTCGTACCCGGATGTCCGTTACGGCATCAAACTCGGCTACAAAAAACATCGGATGGAACGGAAAGTACTACACTTTCCCGTATTTCCTGACGCTTTTCCTTTGGAAGAGTTGTGGCGGATAATTGGCTGATAATAAAATAATTAAATAGATATTCTCCTGCCGCATAAGACTATGAGGATACTTGCCTTTATTATTGATAGTAAAGCAATTAGCCTCCACGATCATCCTGTTATAACGAGGTGACCGGTCAAGAAATGGCGTGTAGCTTCCAAAGCGAGCGGAAAAATGTGATGCTGAAATGAGACTCAATCAGATGGCCTGTCTGTGAATATTGTATATATTTGCAAGATTAGCTGTAATAGAGATAATATATTATGAGAAAGATTTTGATGACTTTGGCGCTGATGTCTGTCGCCGTGGTAACACTTAGGGCGCAGACCGGGGCGTGGACAGGTAAGTTGAAGGTGTCGGGCGCGGAACTGGTTCTTGTGTTCAACATCGGTGAGGAGTCGGCAACGCTTGATGTGCCGGATCAAGGGGCGAAGGAGATTCCGGTTGAGGTGTCGAGGGACGCGGTGGGAGGCATCACTCTGAATGTTCCGGCTATAGGCGCATCGTTCAAAGGGTTGTGGGCCGGGAAGGTGGTCGCAGGGACTTTCACCCAGCACGGGATGTCGTTCCCGATGACGCTTACGGCCGGCGCTCCGCTCATCAGACGGTCGCAGACTCCGGTAGGGCCGTTCCCTTACGCTACCGAGGAGGTGTCGTTCACAAACGGAGACGCTGTCTTGAAAGGAACGCTGACGCTTCCCGAGAACTGTGACCGAAAGACTCCTGTGCTGGTTATGGTGACGGGCAGCGGCCTCCAGAACCGGGACGAGGAGATGTTCAGCCACAAACCGTTCGCGGTCATCGCCGACGCTTTCGCGAGGGCAGGGATAGCTACGCTCCGGTATGATGACCGTGGTTTCGGGGAATCGACCGGGGATGTTGTGCTTTGCACGACAGAGGATCTAAAGAATGACGCTTGGTCCGGGGTGAAACTTCTGAGGGAGCGGTTCGACAAGGTGGGTGTTCTCGGCCACAGTGAAGGTGGCAGCATCGCCTTGATGCTTGCGGCTGATAATCAGGCTGATTTCGCAATCAGTCTGGCCGGGATGATAGTCTCCGGCGCCGAGACATTGTTGGAGCAGAATAGGCGCGCATTCAAGTCGGCGGGTCTGCCTGAAGCGGAAGTCGAAGCCTATTGTGGGTTGTTGTCTGACACTTTTGATGCCATCAAAAATGAGACTTCGCTTCCTTCAGCTGATGCTTATGATCTTTCGGATGCCTTGAAACAGAACTATTTGGCTGCGTCTCAACAGCTCTCGACTCCTTACATGAAATACTTCATAGCCTTGGATCTGTCGCGGAGAATCTCTTCGATAACCTGCCCGGTGATGGCTCTGAACGGCACGAAAGACACTCAAGTCCAATGTGATAGGAATATAGAAGCGTTGAAATCCGGTCTCCCTTCCGGTGTCAAGAACGTCATCCACGCCGAGGAGGGCTTGAACCACCTTTTCCAGCATTGCGTCACAGGTGATTTCTCTGAATATAAGGAAATCGAAGAGACCTTCTCCCCAGAAGTCCTTTCCGAGATGATCTCCTGGATCAAGACGCTTTAGAAGCTGTTTAAAATAATTCCTTGTCTTGGATAAACCGCCACGCAAAGTGCTTATAATCTCAGCCAAATGGACATTCGGTAAAATAAAATCATTACCTTTGTCGTCGCGAATCCTGGGGCGGAGAAATATTCCGCGGATTCGCGAAGTTTGGAAAGGCGCATTGATTGTTCAACGCGGACATGGAAGAAGAACGATTATATTCATAAATAATGAGAAAAAGTTTTGTGATCATGGCTTCAGCGCTTGCGATGGCGGCCTGCGGCCAGAAGCAGCAGGTGGCCGTGGTTCCGGCCATTGACCTTGCGAACCTTGACACGACAGCCTCTCCGGCGGTTGACTTTTACCGTTACTCCACCGGCGGATGGCAGAAGAACAATCCCCTGAAGCCTGAATATGCCCGTTTCGGCTCCTTCGATCAGTTGAGGGAGAACAACGTCAAGAGGCTTAATGATTTGTTTGCGGAGATGGGTACTCTTAAGACAGAAAAAGGTTCCGTCGAGCAGAAAATCTCAGACATCTACAAGCAAGGGCTTGATTCCACACGGCTGAACGCCGAGGGCGCGGCGCCTTTGAAAAAATATGTCGATGAGATCTACGCCGCGGCTGACAAGGATGCCCTTGTGAAGATCATCGCGGGGCTGCACAATGTCTCCGAAAGTTCGTTCTTCGGAGCTTACGTGATGTCCGACCTGGCCGACAGCGACAACCAGATCCTTTATCTTGGTCAGGGTGGGCTTGGAATCGGCGACCGTGACTATTACGTCGAGGCCGAGAACGCCGCCATCAAGGAAGGGTATCGTAACTTCCTTGCCAAGGTGTTCACACTGACCGGAGTCGCTGAGCCGGAGAAGGCGGCCGCCGACGCTCTGTCTGTAGAGGACGTTCTTGCCGCGAACTCCTGGACCAGCGTTCAGGAAAGGAACATCCAGGCTCAGTACAACCCTTGCAGCACCGAGGAACTCATCAAGAACTACCCGGGCTTCGACTGGAAACTCTATTTCGAGACCAGGGGAATCGCCGACCAGCCGAAACTGATTGTGGCCGAGCCTTCTTTCTTCAAGGCTTTCTCTGAGTATTTCGGCGGAGCTGATCTCGCCGTACTTAAGGACTATGTCGCCGGCCAGCTGATTCAGGGTGCGACCGGATCCCTCAGCGATGACTTCTACACCGCGTCATTCGATTTCTTCAGCACTCAGATGTCCGGCATCAAGGAGCAGAAGCCTCGCTGGAAGAGGGCGATGCAGGTTCCGAACAGCATCCTCGGCGAGGCTGTAGGCAAGATGTACGTGGCGAAATACTTCCCGGAGTCCTCGAAGACAAAGATGATCGATCTCGTGGAGAACCTCAAGAAGGCTTTCAGCCAGCACATCGACGAACTCGATTGGATGAGCGACTCCACAAAGGCCAAGGCTCACGAGAAACTGGACAACTTTACCGTGAAGGTAGGCTATCCTGACAAATGGAAGGATTACTCTACTCTTGACATCGACCCTGAGAAGAGCTACTACGAGAACCTTCGCGCGGCAGGTGCATGGTATGTGGCCGACAACATGGCCAAGCTCGGACAACCGACCGACAAGACCGAGTGGGGGATGTCCCCTCAGACGGTCAACGCTTACTATAACCCTACGACCAACGAGATCTGCTTCCCGGCGGCCATCCTTCAGCCACCTTTCTTCAACGCTGACGCTGACGACGCTGTCAACTACGGCGGAATCGGAGTCGTGATCGGCCACGAGATGTCCCACGGATTCGACGATCAGGGACGACTCTTCGACAAGGACGGGAATATGTCCGACTGGTGGACGGCCGAGGACGCCGAGAAGTTCAACGCCAAGGCTCAGGTGCTTGTCGCTCAGTTTGATGAGGTTGAGGTTGTACCGGGCGTACATGCCAACGGACAGCTCTCACTTGGCGAGAACATCGGAGACCACGGCGGACTCAGCATCTCCTACACGGCCATGCTGAACGCCAACGCGGGAAAGGATATCGGCCTTATCGACGGCTTCACCCCGGAACAGAGATTCTACCTTTCCTACGGCGTGATCTGGGCTCAGAACATCACCGATGAGGAGAAGGTACGTCTTACAAAGCTTGACGTCCACTCTCTCGCCGTGAACCGTGTGAATGTGTCCCTGAAGAATTTCCAGACATTCTTCGACGCCTTCGGAATCAAGGAAGGAGATCCGATGTGGCGCCCGGAGAGCGAAAGGGTCCACATCTGGTAATATATTCATAAAGGACTATTTTTTTGGATGCGTCAAGGTTCATAGCCGGACGCCTCCGTTTCGGAGGAAGGATAGCGATGGTTTCCATCGCTGTCTCTTTCCTCATCATGATTGTCTCCGTCTCTGTCTCGTCCGGATTCAGGAACGAGATACGCGACGGCATTTCCGACCTTACTGGAAACGTGCAGCTGATGCCGATGGACATGAACTACATAAGCGAGGCCTCCCCGATTTCGGTCAACCAGAGTTTTATGCCTGACATCGAGGCGATTCCGGAGGTAAGAAACATCACTCCCGCCGTCTATCGCGCCGGGATTGTCAAGAAAGGCGAGAGCATCCATGGAGTTCTGTTCAAGGGGATACCGCATGAGAAATCCGAATCCGACACTGTGAAACTCGGAGTCTCCATTCCGGTCAGGCTTTCGGAGATGCTTGGACTTAAGGTCGGGGACAAACTTCTGACTTATTTTGTCGGGGAAAAGGTCAAGGTGCGCAACTTCAACATCACCGGTCTTTATGAAGGTGTCATGGATGGAACCGACAACATCATCGTGCTTGCCGACATCTCTGACCTTCAGCGGTTGGATGGCTGGGCTTCCGACGAAGCATCCGTGCTCGAGCTGACTCTGGCTCGGGGTGCCAGGACAGACGCCGGGATGCGCGCGGTCGCCGAAGAGGTCGGCCACATAGCGCTTGACAAGGTCGGAGATGATGATGACACATTGATCGCCACCTCGGTGATCAGCCGCTACCCTCAGATCTTCGACTGGCTGAATCTCATCGACTTCAACGTCCTGTTCATCCTCGTCCTGATGACCATCGTCGCGGGATTCAACATGATTTCCGGTCTGCTGATAATGCTGTTCAGGAATATCTCCACAATCGGAACTCTTAAGTCTTTGGGAATGACCGACATGTCCATCGCCAAGGTGTTTCTGCGGGTTGCTTCCGTGACCGTCTTCCGAGGAATGTTGATCGGCAATGGCGTCGCCTTGCTGCTGTGCGGAATCCAGAAATGGACACACGTCATAAAACTGAATCCGGAGAACTATTTCGTACCGTTTGTCCCGGTACACCTCGATTTACCTGCGGTGCTTGCCGCTGACATCGTCTCTTGGCTCGTCATCATGGTTCTTCTCCTGATTCCTTGCCTGTTCATCTCCAAGGTCGATCCGGCCCAGACTGTCAGGGCTCAGTAGGATCCGCCCAGCATCTTCCGTTTCCTCGATCATCACCAGTGCGGTGTCCGCCGGCTGGACTTTGAACCTTGGCGCATGACCATTGAATATGTCGTACTGGTTCAGTACGGCTTTGACGTACGCCACGGTCTCATTCCCTATGAATCTTCCTTGCCTGACATCCTCCGCGAACAGTGTTGAATCCTGACTCATCTGTGATCGGACCATGCACAGGCTCTCCCATGTGCCGGGATCTATGCCTTGCGAGCGGGCCAGTTTTATGCAGTCAGAGATTCTGCCCTCTCCGGCGTTGTAGGCGGCGAGCGTGAATTTAGTGAGTTCCTCCTCGTCAATCGCTGTGTCACTGAACTTGCGCTGAAGCCTTGAGATGTAGGCGGCTCCTGCCTCTATGTTCTCCCTTGGATTCAGGAGATCCTCGATTTCGTAACGGTCCGCCGTGCGCGGCATCATCTGCATGAGCCCGGACGCCCCTCGCCGGGACCTCGCCTGAATCCTGAATTTGGACTCGCTCCAGATCAGGGCTGCGAGCATCTTCCAGTCCCACCCTATCTTCTTGGCGTTTCCCTTGATCAGATCATCGTATGGACTTATGATGGACGGATTTCTTCTGATTCCTTTCCGATAAGGATTATAGCCATGGAAGAATCTGGAAATCATGTCGGTATATTCGTAGCTCCATTTGAAATTGTTGAGCCAGCGGATGACCTCTTTCTGTCTCCTTTTGTCCTGCGTCATAACCCATGAGACAGGAACATCGCCCAACTGGAAAGCCATGAATTCTTCATTGTCGGGAATGTTCTTGGTTGGCAGAGCCAGAATGTCAAGGCTCCCTGCCTTGAGTGAATCCAGACAGGAGCATTCATCCTCGGCCAGAAACATTCTCGCGGAATCCTCCAGATAGTCCGCCAGCCTTTCCACCATCTCATAGCAATAGCCGGTCTGATAGCCGTCGGACAGTTTTTCCTCCAGTTTCAGAGCGCAGCGTATGATGTCATCGCTGAATATGTCCTTGGAGTCGCCGTGATTTCCATTCCGCTCGCTGAAAGGGATGATGAGAAGCACCAACAAAGTTGGTATCAAATACTTGATGAATTTCTTTATCACTCTTTTCAGCCCCATGGTCGTCAATGTCTGTTGCTTCCGGTGCCGCCTGATCTTCCTCCGCTTCCGCCGGACAGGCCGCCGCTGGCGTTAACTGTCTTGTTTGGGCTTGGTTGAGCATAGAACGGCCAGTAGATCCCGATCTTGAAGGCCGTCTGTGTCCTGATGTAGTGATGGGCGCTGAAATAGTCCGCCTTGTCCATCGGCCAACCGTTGCCGATGTTCTCAAGTTTCACGAATATGCAGGCTCTCTTCCACTGGACGTTGATGAACGCGTCTATGACCGGGCCGTTGTTGTACTTCTCTTCTTTCTGGTTGTAGAACGCCCCCACGGCCGGATTCCAGGCCGGAGAGTAGAACTTGGTGTTGCACCATCCTTCGGCTCCGAGCTGCATCTGCATGATGTTTCTCTTGACATTGAGCTGGAGGTATAGCCTTGAGTTCGCCGCAAGGCTTGGCAGCGGCAGTACATCCTGATCGGATGAGACCTGGAACAGAAGCCTGTTGTCCAGATGCAGCGGTCCAAGGACGAAATTCTTGTCCAGGGACGCGCTCAACACGCTCATCGGAGAATTGTTCTGGCGCACGACTCCGGTGGAATCATAGTAAACGTTGCCGGACAGCAACGCATAGCCGAATCGCACCCCTGTTCTCCATCTTGGCACGCTAAGCCCGGCCTGGATCTTTGTGGTCGAGATCTTGCCGAAATCATTGTCCCATTTGAAATGGTTGGAATAGTAGTGCTGGTAGTAGAACTCGGGTTCTTCCAGCGAAGTATCGAAATTCAGGGTCAGCGAAACCGGACTTTTTCTCGCCTTTCTGAAAGGGTACATGTCGAACCTTGCGTTGGCCTTCACAGACAAGTCGTTCATCTGGTTTCCAAGGAAAACATAATCTCCGGTGGCGTCCCAGTGGATGTAATTCCTCAGCTGTCCCTCCACTCCGGCATAGATAAACGCCGAGTTCCATACCGTGTTCGTGGTCCCTTTAAGGAATGTCGGGTCGAACGTGCTGTAGCTCAGAACCCTGTTCCCGACACCTCCGTTCAGCTTGGAGACAATCGCATCGTCCGACCATGGCTGGAGCCTCAGGAACACGCGGTTCTCCAGTTTCATCACCCTCACGGAATCGAAGGAACTTGTAGGATTGTAATTGAATATGTCATTGTAGAACTTGCGCCCCGTCTCGTCCGTGATCTGATCCTCGTAACTTTTCCGGAACACGGAATATTCACTGCTGTGTCCGATGAACGCTGTCGTGACGCTGTTCCCCTCAAGAGTGTCGGCGGCTTCCCTTGCGACTCTCCTTCTGGTCAGGAACACCTCCAGGGAATCTATCATGGTGGAGTCTCCGGATGCCAGTATGCTGTCCCTGTACGCCTTGTCGGTTTTCCTGTCTTTCATGTCCTTGATGAAAGTGAACGGAATCCTGTACTGCTGGTCGAGGAAGAATGTGTTCCTGATGACGGTTGTCGAGGCGTTGTTGAGATTTACGGGATATTCCCTTGCGTCCAGGGTCGTGTCCCTGACCATCGTGTTGTCGCTCGTTCCTCCGTTTTCTTTGCGCATGACCTTGTTGTGGATGTAGCCGGCATGCATCATGTAGCGCTTCCCGAGATAGTTGACCGATGTGACGAATGTCTTGTTGGTCGTCTTCTCGCCCTCCATGATGCCGTTGCCTCCGAATCGGTCATATTCAAGAGTGAAATTCAGCTCCGGAAAGATGTTCTGCGTCGTGAGGATGTGCAGGTTGTCGGATTCTTTCTGCGAGTTGGCGAAGATTGTTCCGAAGTAGGCCAACTCCGTGTAAGGGGTTTTCGTGTTGTACATCGGAAGGGTCTTTGCCGAATATGTCCACGCCTCGTAGGGATTGTAGAAGGAGACCCCGTTCTCGCTTGTCCGGTTGAACCAGTTGTAGTACTGCAACGCTGATCCGGCGACTCCCAGCCAGGTGGCGTTCACGTCCTTGCGGTAGAACGGATAGTCGTGCAGCCAATGGTTGTAGCTGGTGTCCGGTTCCCGGACATCCATCTTGTGGAACTCCCGTTCGTGGGTCCACTGGATGATTCTCTTGTACTGTAGTGAATCAGGGAAGGCGAAGGTCTCCAGAATCCTTGGCGTCGCTTCCTTGACACTGTCTCTGTGGGCCTTGAGACTGTCCTTCACATTGAGGATGCTGTCGGCGAGGTGTTTTTTCAGCATTTCCTTTACCTCGAAGTCGTATTTTCTTCTCTCCGTCTTGGACAGTCCGGCGTACCAGGCGTCGAACGCCGCCTTTTTCCTTATGACGGAATCAAGATTGTAGAGGGAATCGATTTTGGGCCAGTCGAGTGAGTCGCCGGCCGTCTTCAGAGAGTCCACGACAATCCTGTGGGTAAGCGAGTCCAGTATCGCCACATAGTACTTGTAGCGGAAGGGATCTGTCTCCTTGAGCGAATCAGGCGGGAATATGGTGTCCCTCGCCGTCAGCCTCGGTGCCGTGTCGATCGGCGAGAGGAAGAACTGCGCGGTGTCCTCCTTGCCCACAGCATTCCCGATGAACTGATTCCTGTAATGGATCGTGTCCGGTCGCAGCGGTCTGTAAGCCGAGATGTAGCCATATCCGGGATCTCCGGCAAGCGGCCGGTTGCCCATGCCGACAGCCTGAAGCGCGATCACGCACACCACAACCGCCGGAAACCATATTCTTTTCAATGTCTCTTTCATATTTTCCCTGATGGGTACAATCTCACAAATGTACTGTTTTTCCGCTTTTCCCACAAATCAAAACATCTTCTGAGCCTCGGGTGTGGATATTCCATAAATATTTAGTATTTTTATTGTTGTTAATTGAACCACGCCATGAAGAAGAAACTCTGGATATACGACACTGACCCGTACCTGAAGCCGTTTGAGGAGGTGATCAAGGCTCGGCACAAAGGGATTCTGGATGCGGCGGACAAGATAACCGGACATGGAGCGGAAGGTCTTTCCTCCAGTGTCAACAATCATCTCTACTATGGGCTGCACAAGTGTGCGGACGGCTCCTGGGTGATCCGGGAGTGGGCGCCGAACGCCAGCAGGATCTATCTGACAGGAGAATTCAACAACTGGAGAAGGACATCCGCCTATGAGTTCAAGCCTGCCGGGAACGGTAACTGGGAACTCAGGCTTGATTCCATGTTCTTGAATCACGGTGAGTTGTACAAACTGTTCATCGAATGGCCGGGCGGAGGTGGCGAGAGGATTCCCGCCTATTGCACGAGATTGGTCCAGGACGGCGAGACGAAGGTGTTCTGCGCCCAGGTCTGGGATCCTGCGCAGGCATATTCATGGAAGAATGACAAGGTGCTGCGCAGGCCGCATCCCCTCATCTACGAGTGCCACATCGGGATGAGTTCCGAAGAACGCAAGGTCTCCACTTTCAGTGAGTTCCGGGAAAATGTGCTGCCGAGGGTGAAGAGGCTCGGTTACGACACTGTTCAGATAATGGCTCTTCAGGAGCATCCGTACTACGGCTCTTTCGGCTATCAGGTTTCGAATTTCTTCGCCTTGAGTTCGCGGTTCGGCACGCCGGAGGAGTTCAAGGAGCTTGTGGACACCGCTCACGGAATGGGGATAGCCGTGGTGATGGACATCGTCCACTCGCACAGTTGCAGCAATGAGGACGAGGGACTTGGCCTGTTTGACGGCCGTGAGGATCTCTATTTCTACAAAGGCCCTCAGGGGCATCATCCGGCGTGGGGTTCCCGGTGCTTCGATTACGGCAAGGATGAGGTTGTGCGCTTCCTCTTGAGCAACTGCAAGTTCTGGATGGAGGAATATCATCTCGACGGTTTCCGTTTCGACGGCGTGACGAGCATGATGTACTGGGATCACGGCTTGGGGAAAGACTTTAACGGCTATGAGCCGTATTTCGACGCCGGTGTCGATGAGAATGCCGTCACGTATCTTGGTCTGGCCAACCTGCTGATCCGCCAGATAAAGCCCGAAGCCATCACGATCGCGGAGGATGTAAGCGGAATGGCCGGTCTGGCGGCTCCGTTCGAGGTCGGCGGAGTCGGTTTCGGGTTCCGGATGGCGATGGGCGTGGCCGACCACTGGATCAAATGGATAAAGGAAAAGAAGGACGAGGAATGGAGTCCCGGGGAGATCTGGTACGAGCTGACCAACAAGCGCGCGGACGAGAAGACCATCAGTTACGCGGAATGCCACGATCAGGCGCTTGTCGGGGACAAGACCCTGATGTTCAGGCTTCTCGACAAGGAAATGTATTTCTCTATGAATATGGACTCGAAGAATCCGATAGTCGATAGGGGAATAGCCTTGCACAAACTTATCCGTCTGGCCACCATCGGCTCCGCCGGGGACGGCTATCTCAACTTCATGGGCAACGAGTTCGGGCATCCGGAATGGATAGATTTCCCTCGTGAGGGGAACGGCTGGAGTTACGAGCGCGCGCGCCGCATGTGGTCGTTGGCGGACAACGGGCTGCTGAGATACCACTGCCTCGAAAACTTTGACAAGGCGATGGTCCATCTGGTAAAACGATATGGCGTACTTGCGGCAAGGCCGGAGCTCCTGAGGGCGGACGAAGAAAAGAAAATCTTGATTTTCAAGCGGAAAAGCCTTATCTTTGCACTGAATTTCAATCCTGTGGAGTCGTTCGCTGACTATGCCTTCCCGGCTCCGTCCGGGCGCTATGTGAAGGTTCTCGACTCTGACGCCGGGGAGTTTGATGGGTTCGCGAGGCTCGAAAATGACGGGGAGCATCTGACGGTTGACGGCAGCCTTGGCCTCTACCTTCCGAGCCGCTGTGCCATTGTGCTGATTGAGAAGTGATTCAAGTTCCGCAAATGCTGACCGTATAGGCAATTGCCCGCTTGTGAGAGTTGAAGTGAGTGAATGAATAAATAATTTTAACCGATATATGGCTTTTTTGAAGTTCAACAAGTCTGAGTTGGTCAATCTCTCATATTCATTGAAGAGGGAGATCATCTGTGCCAACAAGACAGGCGCCTACTGCAACACTTCCATAGTGACTTGCAACACGAGGCGCTATCACGGTCTGCTGGCGGTGCCGGTTGACGCTTTCGGAGGCAAGAAGCATCTGCTTCTGTCCTCTTTGGACGAAAGCCTGATCCTTAACGGGAAGCAGTTCAACCTGGGCATCCATTGCTATGGCAGCGTCCATGAACCGCGCGGCCACAAGTACATCGTTGATTTCGAGGCTGATCCAGTGCCTAAAATTACCTACAAGGTAGGTGAGATCGTGTTCACCAAGAGCATTCTCCTTGTCCCGGATTCCGATCAGGTGATGATCCGTTTCGAACTGGTCAAGGCTCCGGCCAAGGTGAAACTGCTGCTCACGCCGTTTCTGGCTTTCAGGGACATCCACGCCTTGACGGACGAGAACCCTAACGCGAGGACGGAAGGATGGGAGATTCCTGGCGGAGTGGCTTTCAACCTCTACGAGGGATTTCCGGATCTGAACATGCAGTTCAACACGAAGGATGTCTCCTTCGTGACGGTTCCTTGTTGGTACAAGGGCGTGACCTATTCCGATGAATACCGCCGCGGATTCGCCTGCAAGGAGGATCTTTACGTTCCGGGGCATTTCGAAAACGAGATGAAGCCCGGGGATGCCATCGTGTTCTCCGCCTCTGTGGATTTGGCAAACACGTCCGGCTTGAAGAGAAAATTCGATTCGTTCGTGGCCAAGGCCGCGAAGATCAGCACGTACCATGAGCAGCTCGTGCACTGCGCCGATTTGCTGAAGCAGGACCGTGGCGGCCACAAGATGATAACAGCGGGGTTCTCGTGGCTTTATACAGGTCTGTTGAGGGAGACTTTGGAGGCTCTTTCTGGACTTACCCTTTACGCTGACGGCGACAAGGCCGAGTTCGAGGAGATTCTGGACAACCTCATCGCTGACAATCAGGAGCGTCTTTTCCATAGGACGACTCAGGTGGAGGCTCCGCTGAGACTGGCTGACACACTTGCTCGCTACATTGAGTTCGGTGCGGATCCTGAGGCTGTCTGGAAGAAATACGGCCCGACCGTCAAAGGCATTCTGGAGAGTTACCTGCCGGGTCGCAGGGTAGAGGTGGCAATGCAGCCGAACGGGCTTCTCTGGGCTCAGCTTGACCATTGGGCTCTCTCTTGGATGAACACCTACGTTGACGGCAATCCGGTGACCGAAAGGGCAGGCTATCAGGTGGAGACGAACGCTCTATGGTTCCGGTCCGTCCTGTTCGCCGTGACGATGGAGAGAAAATATTCGCCGGAAGACAACACTTTCCTGAACGGATGGTCGCACATCCTGGACTTGATCCGGGAGAATTTCCAAAGTACTTTCTGGAATGCCCGGGCCGGCTATCTCGCCGACTTTGTGGACAATGTCGGACAGCATCTTGAGGTTCGCCCTAACATGCTCTATGCCCTTGTGGGTGAGGATATCCCTGTGGAGTCGGAGGTCGCCAGAAAGGTGCTGCAGGTGGT
Source organism: Bacteroidaceae bacterium (assembly GCA_963642795.1). GTDB lineage: Bacteria > Bacteroidota > Bacteroidia > Bacteroidales > UBA932 > Cryptobacteroides. The sequence continues at coordinate 15,024 of CAVIHT010000024.1, read as the reverse complement.
TGACAACGAACTTGTGACAAGAAGGGGAATCCGCACGCTTTCCCCTCGTCACGCTGAATATAAGGGAGTCTATGAAGGCTCTCAGACAGACAGGGATCTCGCCTATTACAACGGTTGCTGTCTTACATCCCTTCTCGGCCCGTACTGTGAGGTCTGCTTCAAGATGAAGGGAGCCGCTTTCCTGAACAAGGCCCAGTGGCTTGTCAACGGTTTCTACGAGGATCTGAACAAGCACGGGGTAGGAGCGTTCTCTGAAATCTACGACGGAGACCCGCCTCACGAGCCTCACGGAGCGATCTCGTCCGCCTTGAGCACGGCCGCCCTGTTGGAGGTGGAGTACCTTAAGAACAAATACAGGGAGGAGTAGGACCATGAGAGTTTTGATGTTTGGATGGGAATTTCCTCCTCATATCGCCGGCGGATTGGGCACGGCCTGCTACGGAATAGTCAAAGGGTTGGCTTACAACGGAGTGCAGACCCTGTTCGTGATGCCGTCCGCTTCCGGTGACGAGGATCAGAGCGCCGCTAAGATCATCAACGCCAGTGATGTCCCGGTCGAGTCGTTCGGCTCCACTGTCGATGAGTTCCTGGACAAGGTGAAATTCGTGCGCATCGGTTCGAACATGATCCCATACGTTGATCCGGAGGAGTTTCACGAGATGGTAGAGTCCGAGCGCAGACTCCAGAGCGAGAATCTGACCAAGTGCATCGGCACGAAGTTCCGTTTCTCCGGACGCTACGGCTCCAACCTTATGGAGGAGGTCGCCCACTATGCGATGGTCGGCGGCACGATCGCCATGGAACATAAGGATGAGTTCGACATCATCCATGCCCACGACTGGCTGACATATCTGGCCGGAATCGCCGCCAAGGAACTGACCGGCAAACCGTTGGTGGTTCATGTGCACGCCACGTCGTTTGACCGCGGCACCGAAGACCAGATCGACAGCCGGGTCTATGACATAGAGAAGAGAGGCATGATGGCCGCCGACAAGGTGATCGCCGTCAGCGACCTCACGAGAAACATTGTCATCAATAAGTATGGAATCGACCCTGAAAAGGTAGTGACTGTCCACAACGCCGTGGACTTCAGCGGTCGTGAGAACGTGAGGGTCGATAGGGGAGTGCGTGACAAGATTGTCACCTTTCTCGGCAGAATCACCTTCCAGAAGGGGCCGGAATATTTCATTGAGGCCGCCGCCAAGGTCTTGAAGAGAACCAGGGGCGTGCGCTTCGTGATGGCCGGGAGCGGTGACATGATGAACCGCTGCATCCGTCACGTCGCCAAGTTGGGAATATCCGACCGTTTCCATTTCACGGGATTCCTGCGCGGAGCCGAGGTGCAGAAGATGTTCGCGATGTCGGATGTCTATATAATGCCATCAGTGTCAGAGCCTTTCGGAATATCTCCGCTTGAGGCCATGCGCTCCAACGTGCCGGCCATCATCTCCAACCAGTCCGGAGCCGCCGAGGTGCTGAAATATGCCTTCAAGGTGGACTTCTGGGATGTTGACGCGATGGCGGATGACATCTATGCATTGCTCAAATACCCGGCTCTTGCCGATTTCGCCGCCCGGGAGGGCTACGAGGAGGTCAACCGTCTGAAATGGAACATCGCGACGGCGAAACTCAAGAACATTTACGAATCAGTGGTTAATGAGCGGCAAAAATAAGCCGCCGCGGATTTGGCAAAGATTTTTAACGATTACTTGAATAATTAATAATAGGGAATATTATGAAAAAGAGCATCTGCCTGTATTTCCAAGTTCACCAGCCTACCAGGCTGAGACAGTACCGATTCTTCGACATCGGCAAGGATTCCCACTACTATGATGATTTCGCTGACAGGACCATCCTCCGCAGGGTGGCTCAGCGATGCTATATTCCGATGAACAATCTCCTGCTGGACCTTATCAGACAGCATGGAGGAAACTTCAAGGTGACGTTCTCGATCACCGGTTCCGTGCTGGAGCAGTTTGACAGGTATGCCCCGGAGGTTATCGACAGTTTCCGTGAACTTGCCGGGACCGGCTGTGTGGAGTTCCTCGGGGAGACATATTACCACTCCCTCGCCTCGCTTGCCAATCTCGGTGAGTTCAAGCATCAGGTGGAGAAGCACTCCGCTGCGATAGAGAGGTATTTCGGTGTGAAACCGACGGCTTTCAGGAACACCGAGCTGATATATTCAGACTCGATCGGCAAAGATGTGTACGACCTCGGCTTCAAGGTGATGCTGGCTGAGGGCGCCCGTCATGTTCTCGGATGGAAGAGTCCTGACTACATCTACACCGACAGCCCGCAGAAGCATCTGAAGCTGTTGCTGCGTAACTATTCGTTGAGCGATGACATCGCGTTCCGCTTCTCCGACAAGGGCTGGAAGGATTGGCCGCTGACCGGAGAGAAGTACCTTTCATGGCTCAAGGCCGCTGACGGGGACATCGTCAACCTGTTCATGGACTACGAAACCTTCGGAGAGCATCAGAAGGAAAGCACCGGAATATTCGATTTCATGAGGTATCTTCCTGAGATTGTGCTGAATGACGGCTCGTTTGAGTTCACGACTCCTACGTTGGCCGCGAGAAAGCTCAAGCCTATCGCCGAGATTGAGGTTCAGGATCCGATCTCTTGGGCTGACGAGGAGAGGGATGTAACAGCCTGGCTGGGCAACGAGCTGCAGCAGGACGCTTACAACAAGCTTTACGCTCAGGCGGAGAAGCTGGCCATCCTGAACGATCCGGTCCTTTGGGAGGACTTCGGGCATCTTCAGGAGAGTGACCACCTTTATTATATGAGCACGAAGTTCTTCTCCGACGGGGCGGTCCACAGCTACTTCAATCCTTACAACACTCCGTACGAGGCGTTCATCAACTACATGAACGTGCTGAGTGACTTCATCATCAGGATTGATGACGCTATGACCACTTCGGGAAAGAGATTGGGGAACGGTGTCTCGACAGGCTCTGCGACCGACGTGAAGAAGGCCGCCGGTAAAAAGAGAGCGGTCAAGGAATCGTCTCCAACGAAAAAGTCTCCGAAAACAAAGACAACCAAACAAGTAAAAAAATAATAAATGACAAACGAACTGACAACTCCGGACTATTTGTTTGAGGTCAGTTGGGAGGTGTGCAACAAGGTCGGCGGCATCTACACGGTCATCGCCACCAAGTCGCTTTACCTGAAGCAGCAGCTTCACAAGCACCACATCCTGATCGGCCCTGATGTCTGGATGGACACTGAAAGCAACCCGGATTTCATAGAGGATCCACATCTTTACAGTCTATGGAAAGCTCATGCCGCCTCGAATGGAATCCGTGTGCGGATCGGCAAATGGAACGTGCCGGGAAATCCTGTCGCCATTCTGGTGGATTTCAAACAATTCCTTACCAGTCAGAATGATATTCTGTCAAAGTACTGGGAGCGTTTCCAGGTCGATTCCATCACCGGAAACTGGGACTACAAGGAGAATTTCCTTTTTGGCTATGCGGCCGGAAAAGTGATAGAGAGTTTCAGAAACTTTAATTTGAGCGCTTCTGACAAGGTCGTGGCTCAGTTCCATGAGTGGCAGACCGGCGCCGGACTCCTTTACCTTAAGTATAAACAGCTACCTGTCGCGACCGTGTTCACGACCCATGCCACGGTTGTGGGTCGTTGCATCGCCGGCAACAACCTGCCTCTGTACGATTCGATGAACCTTTACGACGGAGACCAGAAGGCCCGCCAGTTCAACGTGATCGCCCGTCATTCGCTTGAGAAGAAATCAGCGCAGAACGCCGACATATTCACGACCGTCAGCGAGATCACAGCGAAGGAGTGTGAGCAGTTCCTCCAGCGCAAGGTGGATGTCGTGACTCCGAACGGGTTTGAGAACAGCTTCACTCCGGCCACGGATGAGGAATATGACGAAAAGCGCCATGCGGCACGCGCCAGGCTGATCGAGGTCGCCGCTGCGATGTCCGGTGAGGAAGTGTCCAAGGATGCGATCCTCATTGGCATCGGAGGACGTTATGAGTATCGCAACAAGGGCATCGACGTGTTCATCGACGCTCTCAAGAAACTTCAGGACACCGAGGCGCAAGGACGTGATATTCAAGCATTCATCATGATACCGTCCGGCCACAACGGAGCCGACAAGGATCTGGTCGCCAAACTCGCCGGCAACGGCTCGGACTACACAACCCAGGTCTCCCACTATCTGATGGACAATGAATATGATGTCATCACCCGCCGCTTCAAGGAGTTGGGCTTCACCAACGCCAAGGGCAGCCGTGTGAAGGTCTATTTCATTCCGTCTTACCTGAACGGAACAGACGGAGTGTTCAACATGAAGTACTACGACCTTCTCGTGGGGCTTGACTTGACTTTGTTCCCGTCCTATTACGAGCCTTGGGGCTATACCCCGCTGGAGAGCCTTGCATTCAGCATCCCTACTCTTACAACCAGCTTGGCCGGATTCGGCCTTTGGGTAAGATCGCACTATGGCAAGGAACATCCCGGCATTACGGTTCTGGACAGAAACGACTCGAACTATTTCGAGGTCGTGGACGGAGTCGTGGCCAGAATAAAGGAGATCGCCGCCTTGGATGACGAGGGACGCAAGGCCTGTATGGCTTCGGCAAAGGATGTCTCCGCGATAGCCCTGTGGGAAAACCAGATTCAGTATTACAAGGAAGCATATTCAAAGGCCATAGAAAAAGTGATAGAGGCCAAGGGTGCTTTTCCTGACGAACTTAATGAAGACAAATCAATGGCATACAACAAAATAGAAATAAACAACCCTACATGGAAGAGCGTGATGGTGACCCGCCACCTTCCGACCGCCCTTTCCGGACTTGAGACACTTTCCAAGAACCTTTGGTGGTGCTGGAACGAGTCCGCCAAGTCCCTGTTCAAATCAATCGATCCGGTCATCTGGCACAACACGTGCCACAACCCTATGGCACTGCTGGATGCAGTGAGCCTCAAGAGGTTCAAGGCTTTGGCCAAGGACGAGGCTTTTCTCGGCGAACTCAAGTCGGTGATGGATGAGTTCAACGCCTATATGGCTCTCAAGTCTGAGCGCAAGAACCCTTCCATCGCATATTTCTGCATGGAATATGGTCTTGACACATCCTTGAAGATCTACTCCGGTGGCCTCGGGCTTCTGGCCGGAGACTACCTCAAGGAGACCAGTGACATGAACGTCAACCTCGTTGCCGTCGGACTGCTTTACCGTTACGGCTATTTCACCCAGATCATCACCGGTCAGGGCGAGCAGGTCGCCCGTTACGACGCCCAGGACTTCACGAAGATCCCGGCCGAGCCTGTCATGGACGCCGAGGGTAACTGGATGACCACAAGCGTGGCATTCCCCGGTCGCACGATCACTGCCCGCCTCTGGAAGGTCGCCGTGGGTCGTACTGACCTATATCTGCTTGACACTGACTATGAAGCGAACTCTCCGGAGGATCGTCAGGTGACCTATCACCTCTACGGCGGCGATTGGGAGAACCGTTTGAAGCAGGAACTCCTGCTCGGAGTCGGTGGCATCAGAGCCCTGCGGAATCTCGGAATCAATCCGCAGATCTACCATTGCAACGAGGGACACGCCGCGTTCACCGGACTTGAGAGGCTTCGCGAATATATTCAGAATGACAATCTTGATTTCGGCGAGGCGCTTGAGGTCGTGAGGGCATCCTCGCTTTTCACCACCCACACTCCCGTGCCTGCCGGCCACGACGCTTTCGATGAAGGACTGCTCCGGAAATACATCGGACACTATCCTCAGCGCTTGAAAGTTGACTGGGAGACTATGATGGGGCTTGGCAAGGTCAATGGCAACGATGTTAACGAAGAGTTCTCGATGAGTATCCTTGCCGCCAACCTTTCACAGAACGTCAATGGCGTTTCGATGCTTCATGGGGATGTCAGCAAGGAGATATTCAGCAAGATGTACCCTGGCTATCTGCCCGAGGAACTGTTCATCAGCTATGTCACCAACGGTGTGCACTATCCGACTTGGGCCGCCGCGGAGTGGAAGAAGATCCACGCCCGTGTGTTCGGTCCGGAGTTCGCCACCCATCACTACGACAAGTCTTGCTTCGAGGGCATCTACAAGGTCGCTGACAACGAGATCTGGGAGACCAGAAAGATTCTCAAGAAGAGACTGGTTGACATCGTGAAGGAACGCATCTCCGACCCTGCGCAGTGCAACCACTACTCTCCGAGTCAGATTGTGGCGATCAAGGAGAACCTCCGTGACGATGTGTTGACAATCGGATTCGCCCGTCGTTTCGCCACCTACAAGAGAGGAACTCTTCTATTCACCGACCTTGACAGGCTCGACGCCATCGTGAACGATCCTGAGCATCCGGTGCAGTTCCTGTTCGCCGGCAAGGCTCACCCTGCCGACAAAGCCGGTCAGGATCTTATCAAGAGGATCATCGAGATTTCCAAGCAGGACCGCTTCATCGGCAAGATCGTCTTCATTCCGGGCTACGACATTTCCCTCGCCAAGAGGCTCGTGCAGGGTGTCGATGTGTGGATGAACAATCCTACAAGGCCTTTGGAGGCTTCCGGTACTTCCGGTGAGAAGGCTTCCATGAACGGTGTCATGCACTTTTCCGTGCTTGACGGCTGGTGGGTCGAAGGCTACAAGCCCGGAGCCGGCTGGGCTCTTCCTCTGGAACGCACTTACGAGGATCAGAACTACCAGAACGAGCTTGACGCAGCCACGATCTACACCACGATCGAGAACGAGATCGCTCCTGCCTACTACGATGTGGACAAGTCTCTCGGACTCTCTCCTACCTGGGTCGGCTACATCAAGAACACTGTGGCTCAGGTGGCCGACAACTTCACGACCAACAGGATGTTGACCGACTACTGCAACCAGTACTATGACCCTCAGTCCGGGCGCGCCGGAAAGATGGTCGCCGACGACTATAAGATGGCCCGTGAGATCTCGGCCTGGAAGAAGAGAGTGCGCCGTGCCTGGAAGAATGTCGAGGTGATCTCGCAGACCCAGCCTGATTCGTCCTACAGTCTTTCCGAGTCCAACTCGCTGACCTCCGAGGTTGTGCTGAATCTCGGCGACCTGTCCCCTGAGGACATCGGAGTGGAGATGCTGTTCGCGACGACTGACGTGAAGCATCAGCTGCATATTCAAGAGAAATGTGACTACGATGTGGTAGAGTTCAATGACGGAGTCGCCAAGTACCGCACTTCCATCCTTCCGGACAGGACGGGTATGTACCAAGTGGCGGTCAGGATGTTCGCCAAAAACCCGTTGTTGCCTCACAGACAGGACTTTGAATTAGTGAAATGGTTGTAGCGACCGGATTCTTTGACGGTGTCCACATCGGACACCGTTTTGTGATTGATCGGCTTGTGAACGCGGCCGGAGAGAGGGGCGTGGAGAGCATGGTCGTCACTTTCTGGCCACATCCCCGCAACGTTCTTCAGGACGATGCCCGCAACCTTCGGCTTCTCACCTCCCTGGATGAGAAGAAGTCGTTGCTTGCGGGGCTTGGCGTGGATCATGTCGAGGTGCTGCCTTTCACCAAAGAGTTCAGCAGACTGACCACTCGGGAATATTTCCGGGATGTCCTCATCGCCCGTTTCGGGGCGAAGGCCGTCCTGATCGGCTACGACAACCGGATGGGATGCGATCCGCAGACTCCGGAATCCATTGAGAGAATCGCTGAAAGTGAGGGTCTTGACGTTGTCCGTCTGGGCAGCGTCACCTCTCCTTCCGGCGTGACGGTCAGTTCCACAAAGATTCGCGAGGCCGTGGCCGCCGGAGAAATGGAGTCCGCTGCGGCGATGCTTGGGTATGAGTATTCATTGCTGGGCGTTGTAGTGGCCGGCAACCGTCTTGGCCGGACGATCGGCTTTCCGACAGCGAACATCCAGCTCTACGAGCCGTTGAAACTGTTGCCGGGCAACGGTGTCTATTACGTTGAGGCCGAAACCCTTGGCCGTAAGTTCAAGGGAATGTGCAACATCGGTGTCCGCCCGACCGTCCGCTCCGGCGGACAGCGCACCATCGAGACAAACATCTTCGACTTCGACGAGGACATCTACGGACTCGACCTCAAAGTCACCTTCCTCCGCAAGATCCGCGACGAGCGCCGCTTCGACTCCATCGATGCCCTCCGCTCCCAACTCGCCGCCGACAAGGCCGGCATTCTCGGATTCGGTTTTTGAAATAAAATTTACTATATTTGCAGAAACGGGAAGGGTTCCGCCGGAAAGGGCGGGACTTCGTTTTAGTGTTTTGGCTCCGAAAGGAGAGGGCGGAAGGCAATGGCCGCTTGCTATGAAGTAAATTATTTGTTTGCAGACGATTGCCCGTCTGCGGATTAATGAACAGAGAATAATAACACGTTTCATTATGGCTGAAATTCATTATATGACCCAAGAAGGGTTGGATAAGCTGAAGAAGGATCTCGCCGACGCGTTGGCGCAGCGTCCTGTGATTTCCGCGGCCATCGCGGAGGCGAGGGAAAAGGGCGACCTTTCCGAGAATGCGGAATATGACGCGGCGCGTGACGCTCAAGGACTGCTTGAGGTAAAGATCGCCAAACTGAAAGATCTCGTGGCCAACGCCAAGGTCATCGACGAGTCCAAGATCGGTACGGACAAGGTTCAGATAATGAACAAGGTGAAGGTGGAGAATGTGGCCGCCAAGCAGGTGATGGAATTCACCATCGTAGGCGAGACAGAGGCTGATTTCGCCCACGGGAAACTCGCTTCCACGACACCTATCGCCAAGGCTCTTCTCGGTCACTCGAAAGGTGAGATTGTGGAGGCCAAGGTGCCTTCCGGAATCATCAAGTTCAAGATTCTCGACATTTCACTTTAAGGAACTATGGCTACGATATTCACGAAAATCGCAAAAGGTGAGATTCCTTCGTTCAAGGTGGCCGAGAACGATGAGTTCTACGCGTTCCTGGACATAAGCCCTCTTGCGAAAGGGCATACCCTTGTCATCCCGAAGAACGTTGAGGATGACTACATCTTCCATCTGGACGAGAAGACCTACGAGGGGCTGTGGGCTTTTGCCCGTAAGGTGGCGATCGCCATCAAGGCCGCCGTGCCTTGCCAGAGGGTGGGAGTCTGCGTGCTTGGAATGGAAGTGCCTCACACTCACATCCATCTGGTTCCGCTCCAAACTGAGGCCGACATGGACATCAAGAAAATGAGGCTGGAGATTTCTCCGGAGGAAAACAAGGCGATCGCCGCCGCTATATTCAATGAATATGAAAAATTGTAGAAAACTGCTTCTTGCGGCGGCCGTTCTGGTGGCCGCATCCTCGTGCTCGGACAAGGTTCAGGTCAATGGGACTCTCAACGGCGCACCTGACACTCAAGTGGTTGTGAAACAGCTGAACGGTAGTGCGTTGGTGACCCTGGACACTCTCAAGACGGATGCTTCGGGAGCATATTCCTGCAAGATCGATGTCCTTAAGGGGCAGCCTCAGTTCGTGTACTTGTTCAAGGGAGACACCAAGGTCGCGTCGCTGCTTCTTCAGAAAGGTGACAAAGTCAGGGTGGTTTCCGACACGCTCGGGAAATATTCCGTCGAAGGCTCGGAAGAGAGCGAGAGACTGCGTCAGGTCGAGGAGGATTTCGCCGCGTTCATAGACAGGTTTTCCGCTGACGCCGCGGCTGGTGACAACGCCGCCGCCTCAAAGGACTACATCGACTACTACCGTGGATGCGTGAAGTACATCATGACGAACTCCAAGTCCCTGACTTCGATTCCGGTGTTGTACCAGAAGGTCAACGAAAACTTCCCGATCTTCAGCCAGGCCACGGACGCGATTCTGTTCCAGAATGTACATGATTCGTTGATGACTGTCTATCCTGAGTCCAAGTATGTCGAGGCACTGAAGAAAGAGGCGGAGAAGAGATTCAACATATTCAATCTCAGCCAGAGGGTTCAGAACGCGCGGGAAGCGTCATATCCTGATTTGAACCTTCCTTCGATTGACGGGAGCAAGGTCAAGCTCAGCGAAGTGGGTTCGAAGGCTGTGCTGGTCTATTTCTGGCAGGCCGCCGATGCCGCTCAGAAGATGTTCAACCAGGATGTGCTTTTGCCGCTTTACAATGAGTATCACCCGAAAGGGCTGGAGATATATTCAGTGTCCCTTGACACCGACAAGGGTGTTTGGGCAAGTGCCGTGAAGAACCAGAACCTGCCGTGGATCAATGTCTGCGATGGTTTGGGCGCCGCTTCGCAGGCCGCTGTGCTGTACAACATCAGTCGCGGACTTCCGGTCGCCTATCTGATAGTGGACGGAACCTTGGCTCCCGATGTCATCAAGACTGACAAGGATCTGCGCGAGGCAATCGCTTCAAAACTTTAATCATGGCCAGAAAAACAAGAGTAAGATTCGCGCCGTCGCCGACCGGTCCGCTGCACATGGGCGGAGTCCGCACGGCTCTCTATAACTACCTCTACGCCAAACAGCGCGGAGGTGATTTCATCATCAGAATCGAAGACACGGACTCCCATCGGTTCGTGTCAGGAGCGGAGGAATATATCATCGAAGCCCTGAAATGGTGCGGAATCGTCCCTGACGAGGGTGTGGACGGGAGCGGGAAGGTTGTCGAGACTCCTTCCGAGCGTCATCCGCACGCTCCTTACCGTCAGAGCCAGAGGCGCGGGATCTACCGCGAGTACGCCGAGCAATTGATCGCGAACGGCTACGCCTACTATGCTTTCGACTCATCCGAGGCTTTGGAGAAGGCACGCGCCGAGGCCGAGGCTTCCGGCCGGATCTTCATCTACAATCAGGTCACGAGGATGCGGATGCGCAACTCTCTGACTCTTCCGGAGGATGAGGTCAGGAGGTTGCTTGAGGAAACTTCCGACTGGACAGTCCGTTTCAAGATGCCGAGTGATTTGGTTGTCAAGATGGATGACCTCATCCGCGGCCACATCGAGGTGAACACCGACACCCTCGACGACAAGGTTCTGTGGAAGAGGGCCGACGAGCTTCCGACCTATCACCTTGCCAACATCGTGGACGATCATCTGATGGAGATCACCGAGGTCATCCGCGGAGAGGAGTGGCTTCCGTCCCTGCCGCTTCATTACATGCTTTACAAGGCTTTCGGCTGGGAGGACACGATGCCCCGGTTCGCCCACCTGTCCCTGCTTCTGAAGCCGGACGGGAAGGGCAAGCTCAGCAAGCGCGACGGCGACAAGCTCGGGTTCCCGGTCTTCCCGCTGAAGTGGGTGAACGCCCAGGGAGAGGTCTCCAGAGGCTACCGTGAGGACGGCTACTTTCCGGAGGCTTTCGTTAACCTGTTGGCCTTCCTCGGCTGGAACCCAGGTGACGACCGCGAGATGTTCACGATGCCGGAACTCATCAAGGCTTTCTCCCTCGACCGCATAGTCAAGTCCGGGGCGCGCTTCAACCCGGAGAAAGCCCGTTGGTACAACAAGGAATATCTCCGTCTGAAATCCGATGAGGAGCTTGCCGGTCTGTTCGTCCCGGTTCTTGAGGGACACGGAATCAATGTGGATTGCGACAAGGCTTCCGAGGTCGGCGAATCGGGTGTGGATCCGGACAGGCACATATTCACAAAGGACTATGTTCAGAATGTGGTTTCGTTCATCAAGGAGAGGGCCTCGTTCGTGAAGGATTTCTGGACAATCGCTTCGTATCTTTTCGTATCCCCGCAGGATTTCGGGAAGTACGGAATCAAGGCCGGAGCCGCCGTGGAGCCGCAGGGCAACGACCCTCGCCGTCAGGCAGATCCTCGCGCCAAGGTTTACGATGATGCCGCCACCGCGCCGTTCCTCGCCAAGGACGTTGACAAATTCTGGAAGCCCGAGAACGCCGAATATGTTGCCAAGGTCGCTTCCTTTGTGGATGAATATGCCGGTGAGTGGACCGTCGCCGCATTCGAAAAGGCTCTTGAGGATTACATCCGCGGTAACGAATGGCCGATGGGCAAGGTGATGAACGCCACCCGTCTGGCCTTGGCCGGAGCCGCCAGCGGCCTCGGAATTGCCGACATAATCGTCCGTATCGGCAAGAAAGAGACTCTTGACCGCATCGCCTACGCCACCACCCGTCTGGCGTAAGGCCATGCATAAAAAGTCAAAATCATATATTCATAAGTCGCCAATGCCTTGACTGGAGTATTTTTGCGCCCGTTATGCTTACAGCCCTTGCGACATCATTGTTTATGGCCCTCCAGCCGGTTCCTCAAGTAAAAGACACGATCTCCGGTTCGGTTGTGACTTCTTCCGTGAAGCGGCCTACCTCAATCACAGGGGTGACTTCCATCACTTCATTGACCATGAGGAATATGGAAGAAAGAGGGATTTCCTCTCCCAGGGATCTGTCATCCGTGATTCCGGGATTGAACATGCCTGATTACGGCACTTCGATGACCTCGACAATCTACGTTCGGGGTCTTGGCTCCAGAATGGACAATCCGGTCATCGGACTCTATGTGGATGACGTGCCTGTTTTGGACAAAAACTGCTACGATTTCTCTTTCTCCGACATCCGCAGGCTTGATTTCCTGCACGGCCCGCAAGGTACCCTCTACGGACGCAATTCGATGCTCGGAGTACTATCCGTCGAAACATTGTCTCCGGCCGCCTACCAAGGTACAAGAGGTGCCATTGAATATGGCAGCGCCTCCACTTTCTCCGCAAAACTCTCGACCTACAAGGGTCGGTTCGGCCTCTCCGCCGCCTACGGACACACCGACGGATTCTTCATCAATGAATATGACGGGAGTCCCTGCGGCCTTTCGGACTCATTCTCCGCACGCGCGAGATTCGTCGGCGGGATCGGCGGAGCCTCGTTGGACAACGTGTTGACGGTCTCTTACATAGACCAGACCGGTTATCCGTATCGAATGTGGATTCCGGACACGGGAGAACTCCTCCCCGTGGATCACAACGACAAAAGCGGCTACCGGCGATTCTTCCTTATGGACGGATTCCGTCTGAAGACCGGATGGCGGAACTGGAAACTGAGTTCCGTCACAAGCTTGCAGGCTCTTTTTGATTCCATGGACATGGATCAGGACTTCACACCTAAGTCAATGTTCACCTTGAATCAGACACAGAAGCAAGGCGCGTTGACTCAGGAGTTTATCGTCAGGCCAAAGGAACACCCTGCCTGGTGGGACAGCCAGACCGGACTCTTCGCGATGGTGAAGCTGAACAGGATGTCCGCACCGGTGCGTTTCCTGAAAGACGGCATCAAGTCGCTCATCCTTGACAATGCCGATTCCGGAATACCACAGGAATTGGGAAGGTTGAATATTCAAGAAGATGATTTCTTGATTTATAGTGATTTCGATGTGTATTTCGGCAATGTGGCCGCCTACCACGAATCCTACCTCAAGACCGGACGGTGGACATTGACAGCAGGACTGAGACTTGACATCGAGTACAGCCGGATGCGCTATGATTCCGGCTCTGACATCCATTTCATCGTCTCGCCGGCGATGTCTGAATATATCCCTTTCAGCACAGTGAGCTGTGGAACAGAAACGGTGCGTTATGCCCAATTTCAACCGAAGTTGTCGGTCTCGTACGATGTCGCGTCCGAGTGTATGCTGTCCAAAGGCTTGAACATGTCTTTACACGCGTCTGTCTCGGAAGGATACAGATCCGGAGGGTTCAACACACAGATTTTTTCGGACATCCTGCAGAACAAGATGATGTCCGGGATGATGGAACGGCTTGGGATCCATTTGGATGGACAGGATGAACTTTCCGGAGCGATGATGACATACAAGCCGGAGAGATGTCTTGACTATGAGATAGGAGGCCGGATCGGTCTTGGCTCCCGTGGACACCGTCTTGACGCCTCTGTCACAACTTATCGTGTGGATTGCCGGAATCAGCAGATGACCGTCTTTCCTTACGGGAGCGGAACCGGGCGGATGATGGCCAACGCCGGCAGATCCCGAAGCCTTGGGATCGAGATGGAGGCGTTCTGGGTGTGGAAAGGCCTCTCCGTAGCGTTTGCCGGAAGTCTGATGGACGCACGTTTCGTGGACTATGACGATGGACGTGATGACTGGTCCGGCAACAGGATACCATACTCTCCGGAATCTACCCTGTACTTGAGATGCGGCTATAAGTTCTTGACCGGAGGAAGCTTCCTGCGGTCTGTCTCCTTGAACGCCGACATCAATCGCAGCGGAAGGATTTGCTGGAACGAAGCCGGCGACATAAGCCAACGCCCCTATTCATTGATAGGTGCGGATGTCCGTCTTGCCACATCAAGGGCGGAACTTTGGCTTAGAGGACAGAATCTCACCGACACTGAATATTCCGTTTTTTACTTCAAGTCGGTCGGCAATTCTTTTTTCCAGACCGGTAAGCCCAGCCGGTTCACAATAGGACTATCTATCAATCTGTGATGAATATGAAGAAAATCTTAATGTTTTTTATGGCTGCCGCAGTGCTGCTGACGATGTCCTGCTCCAAAGAGAGCGGGGACAGGGAAAATGTTTCCTTATCAGGTGATTATGAATATTCCGGACCGATGACCGTGACGGCGGGCGGTGTGGATAATGTTTCTGAGGATGTCAAGGTGGAGGTGCGGATAGATGAGACAGCCAAGACCCTTGACATTATGTTTGAGAAGGTCAAGTTCGTACCTCAGATGCCGATTTCACTGGATGTGTCCGTCCCGGGAATCGGATTTGAAGTGAAGAACGGGACTCTTGAGTTTTCGGCGGATGGGATCATCCCTCTCTCAGGAGGAACCTTGCCGTTTCCGACGTACACCGTCACGGGCCTTACAGGCACTTTGAACGAGTCAGGAATCTCAATGAAACTGAATTTCGGGGAATATCCGGTCGCCTATGAGGGAAAGAAAGCGTTATGACAATTTGGAAAATCCGTGACAACGCGGTCAGGTTCTTCGACGGGAAACTTACGTCGGAAGACGTTTCCCCTTTTAGAAGCTGTTTAGTAATCCTTAAAAAAGAGATAAGCCGCTTCGGGTTCCTGTCGGGCCGCAGCGCCTTGTTAGACTTTGCAGATCAGCACAT
>CAVIHT010000023.1:7095-36481 GCA_963642795.1 Bacteroidaceae bacterium | reverse complement strand
TCCTCATGCAAATTCCATGCGGCTGATGCCGAAGGGAATATTCCCCAGCGGTGTCCCTTGTCGAAATTCTCGCTGCCGGTCATTCCGAAACTGCCTTCTAACACATAACGTCCATCGTAGGCATATGTGGCGCGCGCGACCACGCTTTGCTTACGGTAGGGAAGCAAGGAAAGTCCACCGACTGTCGTGGAGCCTTGGTATTGTGTCTCTTTCTGATTATAGACCAAAAGACCGGTGACATCGTGCAGTTTGTTGAATGTGCGCGTGTAGTTCAACTGTGCCTCGATGTAGATCTTCTTTTGTCCTGAAGCCGAAGAGTATGCCACATCGCTCAATGGACTGCCGGTGGAGATAAGTTTCTTGTTCAGGACTCCGTCTTCCTTGCTGACCAATGAGTATTTGTCAGGACTCATGCTGCGCTTCATGCTTGAGCTGAAGTTGGCGTCGAAACTGACACTGCCTTGAGCTGAAAGCCCGCGGGTGATGAACTCAAGTTTCTGTTTCAAGGTCGCCTTGGTCTGCAGCGCTGCCGACCAAGTCTTGCTGTAACCGGAATGGTTCAGCAAAGAGTATGGATTATAGCGTCCGTCAGCATCCGATTCGATGGCCGCGGCAGTACCATCCGACCAAGTGAATGGAACCAGATGTGTAGGGAACAAAACGATGTGTTTCCAGATCTGGTCTGATGAGTTTCCGGGGTTGTTCTGAGTCTTGTACTGTCCGCTCATGTCAACCGAGAGCTTTGTGCTGTTGGTGATGTCCATGTCAATATTGGAGCGCAGGTTGTAACGCTTCAGCCCGATGTTCGCGTCATAGTCCTCCAATGGATTTGACTTGAATATGCCTTTTTCATCATAATATGCTCCGGACACAAAGAACCTGGTCTTCTCCGAGCCGCCCCGGAAGTTGATTGTGTGCCGTTGGTTATGAGTTCGGCTGGAAAGCAGGTCAGTCCAGATTGAGTTCGGGTACAGGTCTCTGTCCTCGCCGGAACGGTATTTGGCCAGAATCTCTGCGGAATATGGAGCGTTGGTAGTCAGGTATGTATTCCAGTCGGGATTGCCGGCTTCGTTCCAGGACGCTTCATTCCACATTGAAAGATAATCGTAGGAAGGCATCAGTTCTGGCATGCGGGTAGGGGAGGCGATGCTGTACTGTGCGTTGTAGGTGACGACGGTCTTCTGGGCGCGTCCGCGTTTCGTCGTGATCAGCACCACGCCGTTGGCACCCTCTGAACCATAGACCGCGGTGGCGGCGGCGTCTTTCAGCACCGTGAAGGTCTCGATTTCATCTGTGTCTATGTCATTCATGCTTCGAGGCACACCGTCAACCAGAACCAACGGACTGGTTCCGCCGGCATATGAACTTTGGCCGCGGATCCAGAAGCTGGCGTCATCGTTGCCTGGCTCTCCTGAACGCTGGATCGCTATGACACCGGCCACCTGACCGGCGAGCATCGTGCTCAGGTTACGGGCCGGAACGGCGAATTCGGCAGGTTTCACGGTGTTTACCGATGAGGAGATGCTTTCTTTCTTCTGGGTGCCGTAACCGATGACCACAACATCGTCAAGGCTGACATTCGCCTGTGCCAATGTTACATTGATCACGCCCCGGCCTTTCACCTGCTGCTCCACGCTGTTGAATCCGATATAACTGTATTCCAACAAGTCGCCTGTTCGGACCTGAATGGAATACTTGCCGTCGATGTCTGTCATCACCCCGTTCACGGTACCTTTGACCAGCACGGCGGCACCGATCAATGGCTCGCCGTTCTCGTCTTTGACGACACCGCTTACTTCCAGGGCGGAACCTTTCACAGAAGGAGTCTTGCTGTCATTTCTTTTCAGCACAATCCTGTTCCCGTTCAAGGAGAAATCCAGATTTGTGGGTGCCACCAATTCCCTCAAGGCCAGACGCAGTTCTTCGTCATTTGCGGTCAGGCTTACTCTCTGATTCAGGTCAACCGCTGTGGCGTCATAAAAGAATTGCCATCCGGGAGCCGCCTTTTCTATTCTTGACATGGCTTCTTTCAAAGGAATGTCCTTAAAGCTCACACTGATTCTTTCCGTTCCCGACTGCGCGAAAACCTGCGCGCAGAAGAAGAGGCAGAGAAAAAGAACCAAAGAATAATGTTTTTTGAATTCCATGGATTTAATGCTCGTTTGTAATTAAGAAGTAAGTAAATGGATTTAATATGTTTCTACCATCAAACCTGATGACATACCCTTTCGGTCTTTGGGAGAAGGTGGAGGTCTGTCTATTCAGGCATTGCCGTCATTAATTTTAGCATTGCAAAAGTAGCGACGTTGGAATGCCGTTGCTTACTGTTTTCGTTTTTTCTTTTACTCTAATTCGATTCGAAAATGTAACAACTTGTGAATCAATGATTAATTAATGTCGTTCATGCGGGACATCATTTGGAGATCATTCCTGAACATGTTAGTTCATTGGCAGGAACGCTGTGCCGGAGAGTGTCTGATAGAGGGTCGTTCGGTAGGAATCCCCGATCGGGATGCGGTCACGGCCGATTATGATGTGGTTGCGCTCGATAGCCTCGATGCTGTCCAGACGGACGATAAAGGATTTGTGGACTCGGACGAAATCCTCGGTGGGGAGCGTGTCTTCCAAAATCTTAAGGCGCATAAGCGAAAGGACTGGAACGGATCCGTCGTTCAGGTGGATTTTCACGTAGTCCTTCAGGCCTTCTATATAGGTGATCTTGTCCAGTTCTATCTGTTGGAGGCGGTACTCCGTCTTTACGAAAATGCTTTTGATTTTTCTTTGCGCTGTTCCTTCCGTGGCGGGAGAACCTTGCCGAACCGCAGGTTCAGTTACTTCGACAGGCCCGGCGGCCGAGACCTGCTCCCGCAGATTCTGCCGAAGCGGCTTGACCTCGATCAGGTCGAAATATTCCTTGGCCTTGAGCGCCGCCGAAAGAAAATCATCGTAGGAGATCGGTTTCAGAAGGTAGTCCAGCGCCCGCACCCTGAAGCCCTCTACCGCATATTCACTGAAAGCGGTGGTGAAGATGATTCTGGTCTTTTCGGGCAGCATCTTCGAGAGTTCCATACCGTTGAGGTTCGGCATCTGGATGTCACAGAAAAGCAGATCCGCAGGATTGTCCTGAAGGAATGACCATGCCGCCGTCCCGCTCGTGAAACTTCCTTTAAGCGAGAGGAACGGAGTCTTTGAGACATACGATTCCATCAGCTTGACAGCCAAAGGCTCATCGTCAACGATTATGCAACTTATGACGTTCATGTTCCAGTCTTGATTCTAAGCAGACAACGGTACACGCTCTGTACTCTGCCATATTCAAATGAATATGCCCCCTGGTAGAGGAGGTCAAGCCTGCGTTTGAGGTTCGTGATGCCTATTCCGGAGCCACTTCTGTCCGTGTCATCCTTAGGGAAGCAGCTGTTCTCGACGAGGCAAGTGACATAGTCGCCTTCCTCCTTGAGTTCGATTTTGATGAAGGATTCCGCTGTGTCGCTTATGCCGTGTTTGAAGGCGTTCTCGACAAGGGGTATGAAGAGTAGTGGGGCAATCTGTCTGTTTGACGGGGCTTCTTGCAAAGATACCTCCAGTCTTACCCCCGAAGTCAGCCGCGCGCTCATCAGCTTGACATATTCATTGAGAAACTCGCACTCCTTTGAGAGAGGAACGGTGTCTTTCTGGCTTTCGTAAAGGACGTAGCGCAGCATCCCGCTGAGATCGTGGACGGCCTCCTGTGCCTGAGCCGGGTCGATCTGAATCAGCGAGTAGATGTTGTTCAGTGTGTTGAACAGGAAATGCGGGTTGACTTGGTTCTTGAGGTTCGCAAGCTCGGCCTCCGCCTGATTCTTCTCGATTTCCTTGCGCTGCGCCTCGTTGTTGTACCATTCCGTGGTCATCCTGACGGCCACCGCTATCCCGACCACCGTCAGGTAGATCACCGTGTTGCGTACATTGAAACTGACCGTGTCGAGTGTGGAGGGAGGCGGCGGGGTGGCTCCCGGGGAGATGACGTGTCTGAAGAAGAGATGGACGGCGATGCTGACCTTCGCTATCAGAAGCGCATTCCAGAACAAGAACGCCCCGAACCGTTTGTTGGACAGGAAGCGCTTTATAAGGAACAAGTAGTTGGTGTAGAACACAATGACGAATGATATTGTCACCGGCAGGAAGCGTGAAAAGTCCAGTCCGCCGTGGAGTGCCCTTCCAGGCTGCGGCGAGAAGAACGGCATCGCCATAATCACCGTCCAGATAGCGACATGTATCAGCCAACCATTGTTTTTCCGCATGTTCATAGTACTAACCTAATCGCAAACTTAATAATAATTCTCTTTTTTGCCAAGTAATCGGCATGGAGGACAACTACTTTATTATGTGAAGTTTGAGAAGGGGTCCTTATTTTGTGCGACCGCGGCGACAGTTAATCGTTCACATATTCATTTCCAGTTGTTTATTGACTGCGAATTTACATGAAAAACGAGAATATTATGCCGAAATGCGGTTTTGCGGTTCGTTGCGATTTGTTCCTTGCAGTCGCCGCTACTCGTACCGGATGGCTTCGATCGGGTCGAGGTTGGAGGCTTTGCGGGCTGGGTACCAGCCGAAGAAGATGCCGATTATGGTGCAGACGAGGAATGAGACAATTATGCTCCACGACTGGATCAGAATCGGGTAGGATAGAACCACTTTGACTATGTACGAGGCGACCACGCCCAGGATCACGCCCAGAAGACCGCCCGTGATGCTGATGAGTGTGGCCTCTATCAGGAACTGGGCGAGGATGTCACGGCCTTTGGCACCGATGCTCATCCTAAGACCGATCTCCTTTGTTCTTTCAGTCACAGACACATACATGATGTTCATGATCCCGATGCCGCCGACAAGAAGGGATATTCCCGCGACAGCCGCCAACAGGGTGGACATCATGTCGCTTGTGCTGGTCATCATCGAGGAGAGTTCCTGCTGGGAGCGGATGTTGAAATCATCGTCATCGGTTTCCTTTAACTTGTGGTTGCGGCGAAGGACATCGGAAATCTCATCGATCGCCTTGTCGGTATATTCCTCGCTCAACGCCGAGCAGACTATCTCCTGAAGGTAGGTTATCGCAAGGATTCGCTTCATCACTGTGGTGTAGGGAGTTATGATCAGATTGTCCTGATCCATCCCCATGCTGTTGTAGCCTTTGCTCTCCAGCACTCCGACGATGCGGAACGGGATGCTGCCGAAACGGATGACCTTGCCGACAGGGGACTCGCCGCCAGTGAACAGCTGGTCGATGACGGTTTTTCCGACAAGACAGACCTTGGCCGCCGTCTTGATGTCCTGCTCGGAGAATATGTCGCCGTCCTGCACCTTGTAGCCTCTTATGTCGAGGAATTCCTCGTTGACTCCATAGACGGAGGTCGGGGTGTTGTTGGCTCCATAGACGGCCTGGCCGGAAGAGTTGACGGAAGGGGATGCGAGGGAGATGTGGGCGCATTCCTTGCGGATGTCCTCGAAGTCCTTGACTTTCAGGGTCTGCATGTCATCGGCGCTGAGACGGACACCTCCACGCATGTCTTCCCCGGGGTGGATCATTATCATGTTGGATCCCATCTCGCTGATCTCTGCCTGGATGCTCTTCTTGGAGCCTTGGCCGATGGCGAGCATCGTGATGACGGAGCCGACACCGATGATGATGCCGAGCATCGTCAGAAAACCTCTGAACTTGTTATTGCCCAGTGCTTTCAGGGCTATTCTGAATAAATTGCCAAAGTTCATTGCTAAAATATTTTACTAATATCCTACCTTTTGTCAGAATGATAATGGAATCTGTCAGCAGTCGTTCTCGACAGGCAGTTTGGCAAGCGCATCGGCTGCGTCAAGAATATGCCCGTTCCGCACATCGCTCGTCACCCGGCCGTCCCGCAGGGTGATGGTTCTCGTGCTATAATTCACGATGTCAGGATTATGTGTCACGAAGATTATCGTTCGCCCCTCAGAATGGAGTTTCTGGAACAGGACCAGCACCTCGAAGCTGGTGCGTGTGTCCAGATTGCCGGTCGCCTCGTCGGCAAGAATCACGGCCGGGTCGTTCACGAGAGCCCTTGCGATGGCCACCCTCTGCATCTGTCCGCCGGACATCTGGTTGCTCTTGTGATCCAGCCTGTCTCCCAGACCTACCGCTTTCAGAGCTTCGACCGAGCGGTCAAACCTCTCTTTCTTTGAATATTTCGGATTGTACATCAGCGGCAGTTCCACGTTCTCCACAGCGGTGGTCTTCGCCAGAAGGTTGTAGTTCTGGAACACGAACCCGATCTTGCGGTTGCGCAGGGTGGCGCGTTCGTTCTTGTCCATGGTCCTGACCGGAACCCCGTCGAGATAATATTCCCCCGAAGTCGGGGTGTCGAGGCATCCGAGGATGTTCAGAAGCGTGGATTTCCCGGATCCGGACGTGCCTACGATAGTGACGAACTCACCCTCAGTGATGGTGAAGGACACGCCCCTCAGCGCATGGACGGTCTCGTCGCCCACGATGAAGTTTCTGCGGATGTCCTCAAGTTTGATGACCTCTTTCATCTCTCTACTTCTTTTTGTCTTCCCTCGGCCCCGGAGCGAACGGACTTCTCTCTGCGGTGGCGGCCTTTTTCGGCGTCTCGGCCGTCAGCCCCGTGACGACCACATCTCCGTCATTCAATCCGCTGACAATTCCCGTCTTGTCGCCGCTTGTGTGGTCGGTCTCAACAGCCTTCGGCGAGATGGAGTTCCCGTTCTTCACCCAGACCGTCTTCCCTGACTCGTCCGCTGTTCCGTCCACGGTTATTCCGATTCCTTCAAGCATCTGTGGATCAGGATTGAACCGCAGTGCCTTAGTCGGTACGGCAAGCACGTCCTTCTCCTCCAGAGTGCAAATCGTGACGTTGGCGGTAAGACCCGGCTTCAGTTTCAGGTCTGGGTTCGGAGCTGTGATCACAACCTCGTAGGTTACGACGTTTGACGTGGTCGTGGCCTCCAGTCTGACCTGCTGCACTGTCCCGTTGAACACATCCTCCGGGTAGGCATCGACTGTGAAGGTGACGGACTGCCCTTCCTTCACCTGTCCTATGTCCGCTTCATCGACATCGGCGATGACCTGCATGTCGGCCAGATCCTTGGCGATGGTGAACAGGGTAGGGGTCTCGAATCCCGCCGCAACGGTCTGCCCTTCCTCCACGGCCCTACTGATGACGACCCCGTCGATAGGGGATGTGATCGTGGCATAGCTCAAGTTCCGCTTTACCTTGGTGAAAGATGCCTGCGCCTGATTGTACGAGTTTTTTGCGGTCTCGTACTGATAATAGGAGGAGTCATATTCGGAATCGCTGACCAACTCTTTGTCGTGCAAGGTCTTGATGCGGACATATTCCTTTTCTCTGTACTCGTATTCCGTCTTTGCCGCGGAGAGTTGCGCCTGTGACGAGGCCAGTTCGGCCTGAAGGTTGACCTTGTCCATCTCAGCTATGATCTGTCCCGCCTTGACGATGTCGTTGTAGTCCGCATAGAGTCTGTCGATGATTCCGGACACCTGTGTGCCGACCTCCACTTTTGTGACGGGCTCGACCGTTCCTGTGGCAGTGACTGAATTTGAGATGTCTATCCTTTCCGCCCTCGCTGTCTCCAGAGTGACGGTCTGCTTTCCGGTCGGACGGAATATCAGCCAAAGCGCGGCAACGGCGCAGATGGCTCCGACGGTGATCCATAAAGTCTTGGATTTCATGTTAATTGATTTTATAATTTCCTTGGTAAATGTCAAGTAAGGCGTTGTTCATCAATGCCGTGTATTTAGATTGAAGGAGTAGGACACGGGCGTTCAGAAGATCGTTCTGCGCCGTGATGAGTTCCACTGTGTTCTTCATCCCGACATTGAACTGTTCGGCCGTGAGTCCGTAGCTCTGTTCGGCGTATTTTTCCTGTTCCTTGGCGGAGATGTACTTGGACTGAGCTGAAACCGCTTCCAGGTAGGTGTCTTCAACTTCCTTCAGCAGAGCTTTTGCCACACTCATCTGTTCCAGTCTGCTGTTTTCTGCCTCGATCCTTGCCTTGTTGACCGCGGTCTTTGCTTTCCTGCCTTGAAGGATCGGGATCTGAAGGCTAAGGCCTATGCTCTCGTTGAAGTTCTTCTCCAGTTGGCTGCCGAACGAATCGCTCCCACCGGACACATTCGTCGTCCCTAAACTTGCCGTCGCGGAGAGGGTCGGGGAATATGCCGACTTTGCCTGTCTGACACTCAAATCGGCTACCTGAACGTTCAGCCCGGCTTTCTTTATTTCCGGCATGGATTCAAGGGCGTTGGCATAGACCTCTTCCTTGCCCGGAAGCAGTCTCAGGATTCCGGCCTCATCATCGGAAGGCTCCTCAAGCTCGATGTCATCGTTGACACCGAGTTCCAGAAGCTGTTTGAGCTGTAGTTTGTAGTTGTTCAGAGTGGCCTTTGCGGATGTGATCTGGTAGAGGTCACCGGCATGCTGGCTTTCCAACTGTGCGACATCGACCTTGCTGAGTTCTCCGGCGTTTTTCAGCTCTACCGCCCTGTCCAGCTGTGCTTTTGAAGCCTCGGCTGTGCTCTTGCTGACCTTGACTGCCTCGCTGGCGTAAAGGCACTGCATGTAAGCCTTGACGATGGAAATCACAACCTCATTCGTGCTCTCCAGTACGGAAAGCGAATCGGCGGAGTTCTGCATGCGGCTCTGCTTCAAAGCTGTGCGAAGGCTTCCTCCGCTGTAGAGTGTCATTCCAGTGTTCAATCCATAGTTCCCGGACCAGCTTGTGGCTTTGGACGTGTTGTAGACATCCGATCCCACAACCGTGCTGTTACCGCTTTCCGAGAACGGCCTGTTGGTTATCCCTTGGCTGACCGATGCGTTGAGCGAAGGGAACATGGCAGCCTTTGCCTGATACGTGTCCTCAAGTCCGGCAAGATGCGCGTTTCTGCTCTGGCGCAAGGCGATGTTGTTCTCCACCGCATAGTCGATGCATTCCTGCATTGTCCATTTCTTTGTTTGCCCGGCAGCTGTCATGGCGACTACCGTCAGGAGTGTGATAATGATGATAACGTCTTTTTTCATGTTTGTTGATGATCAAAAACCGGCTGCGAAAGTAGCTGTGCCGATGAATATTCTCAACCCAAATCGACGAACACCTCCATTTTATCGATGAAAATGCTTATATTTGTCTTTCAGCCTTTGCGATGTGGCATCACTTTGTGATTGGCCTCCGGCCTTGTGTGGTCGGTGAACACGAGAATAGTATTACAATGTATAGGACAATGAAACTTTCAAATTTGATCAGAAATGCCGCCTTCGCCGCGGCCTTGATCCTCACTTCGGCATCATTCGCCGGAGCGGAGTCCCGTTCCGACTGGCAGGCTAATTGGATTACCCATTCTTGGGTCCAGAGCGCGACCAACACTTGGATTTCCTACCGGAAAGAAGTAAATGTCACAAAGGTTCCTGACAAGCTTGTCGCAAAGATCGCCGCTGACACAAAGTACTGGATGTGGATCAACGGAGAGCTTGCCGTCTTCGAGGGTGGACTCAAACGAGGACCTTCCCCTAACGGGACCTACTACGACAAGGTGGACATCGCACCATTTCTCAAGGAGGGCGAAAATACGATAGCCATTCTGCTCTGGCACTTCGGGAAGCAGGGCTTCAGCCACAACAGCAGCGGACAGGCCGCGCTGATCTTCGAGGCGGTCTCCCCGGAGCTGAGGATCCTTTCGGACAAGTCATGGCTTTGCATCCCGAATCCGGCCTACGGCAGTACGGACGAGCCACACCCGAACTACCGCCTCCCTGAAAGCAACATCCGCTTCGACGCGCGCAAGGAGCAGCAGGGGTGGAATATGCCGGGGTTCGATGTCCGGGGCAAGATGCACGGGGCCGACAATGTGGACGAAATCGTGTGGCCGGCGATGGGAGAACTTGTCGAGCGTCCGATTCCGATGTGGAAGGACTACGGACTTAAGGACTATGTCTCCGTTCGCCAGTCCAACGACACGATTTACTGCAAGTTGCCTTACAACGCCCAGGTCACGCCTTACCTCAAGGTCGAGGCTAAAGGGGGAGAGATGGTCGGAATCATGACCGACAACTATAGTGGCGGCAGCGCATACAACGTGCGTGCCGAATATATCGCCCGAGACGGAGTTCAGGAATATGAAAGCCTTGGCTGGATGAACGGCCACGAGGTTTGGTACATAGTGCCTTCCGGAGTGAATGTCCTTGAGCTTAAATATCGTGAGACTGGCTATGACGCCGAGTTCTCGGGAACGTTCGAGTGCGAGGATCCGTTCCTTAACGAGCTTTGGAAACGTTCCGCCAGAACGCTTTACATCACGATGCGCGACACCTACATGGATTGTCCCGACCGTGAGCGCGCCCAGTGGTGGGGCGATGAGGTGAACGAACTCGGAGAGGCTTTCTACGCATTGTCCCCGTCCGCCCAACAGCTGGCTCGCAAAGGAATCCTCGAATTGGTGAACTGGCAGGAGACCGATGGGGTGCTCTACTCACCTGTGCCTTCCGGCAATCGTGTGATCGAGCTTCCGCTCCAGTCGCTCGCTTCCGTGGGCTGGTACGGATTCCATACCCAGTACTGGTTCAGCGGTGACAGCAGTTTTGTGGCCGAGGCCTATCCGAAAGTCGAGCGTTATCTGCTTGGGAACGGTCTCTGGACATTCAAGGACAATGGTCTTCTGAATGTCCGTCCGGGCGATTGGAACTGGGGAGACTGGGGTGATGACATAGACTTGGAGGTCCTCACAAACTGCTGGTACTACCTTGCCCTTAAGTCTCAAAAGGAATTTGCCCGCATTCTTGGAAAGAAGAAGGATGTGGAGATGCTCGAAGCCTTTATGAAAAGGATCTCCGACAGTTTTGACGCCCGGTATTGGACCGGTACGGCCTACCGTGACCCGGACTACACCAAGCAGACGGACGACCGCGCGCAGGCCATGGCCATAGTTTCCGGCCTTGCCACTCCGGACAAGTACCCGGCTCTGTTCGAGACCCTTAAAAAGGAGTATCACGCCAGTCCTTACATGGAGAAATACGTCCTTGAGGCACTCTTCAAGATGGGACACGCCGACTTCGCCATCGAAAGGATGAAATCCCGTTACGCCAAGATGCTTAAGTACGACTACACGACTCTGTTCGAGGGTTGGGGAATCGGCAGCGAAGGCTTCGGCGGCGGCACTATCAATCACGCCTGGAGCGGTGGCCCGCTGACGATCCTGAGCCAGAAACTTTGCGGAATCGAACCGACGGCCCCGGCTTTCAAGACATTCGAGGTCAAGCCTCAGATGGGTTCCTTGAAAACGGCTTCCGCCTCACTTGAGACACATTACGGAATGATACGCGTGTCTATCAACCGTAAGTCTGTCAAGTCTCACGTGGCTTCGCTTACCATTGAGGTTCCGGAAGGAACCGCTGCCACAGTCACGGCATCAAACGGCAAGCCGAAGACAGTCGGAGCAGGGAAATATTCATTGAAAATCAAGGTTGACTGATGTTCGCACGTCGTTTGCTTTTAGGTGCGGCGGCATTCATGCTGCTTGCACCTGGCTTTCTTTCCGCACGGGAAACATGGAAGGCTCGTTGGATAGGAAAACAGGAGTACCGCAGCGAGACCAACACATGGCTGGCCTTCAAAAAGAAGGTTGATGTTCAGACAGTGCCGGAAAGAATGGTTGCCAGAATCGCCGCTGATTCAAAGTATTGGCTATGGATAAATGATTCGCTTGCGGTTTTTGAAGGCGGACTGAAACGCGGCCCTTCGCCCGGGGATACCTATTACGACGAGGTTGACATCGCTCCTTATCTTCGGGAGGGGGAGAATTGCATTTCTGTTCTGGTCTGGTACTTCGGGCGAAATGGTTTCAGTCACGCCGACAGCGGTGTGGCAGGTCTGCTTTTCGAGGCGCGGTCTGGCAGCCTTGAGATTCTTTCCGACAAGACTTGGGAAGCCTGTGTTTACCGTCCTTATGGGAGCGCCGGAGAACCAGAGGCCAATTACAGGCTTCCGGAGAGCAATCTGCGTTTCGATGCGAGGCGGGACATCGCCGATTGGAAAAGTCCGTCGGCTCCCCGTCTTGGCCGTGCGATGGAACTCCCGGTCATTGTCGGAGAACCTCCTTTCGGGAAACTTGTCAAAAGACCGATCCCCATGTGGAAGTGCGACGGATTGAAGGATTATCCTCAGATCCGTCGTTCCGGCGACACTCTGGTCTGCTCCCTGCCGTACAACGCCCAGATCACTCCGTACCTGAAAGTCAAATCACCGGCGGGCAGGACAATCAAAATGCAGACCGACCACTACAAGGTCGCCTTGGCCAAAACGCAATGCCTGTGGGCTGAATATGTCACCAGAGAGGGAGTCCAGGAATATGAGAGCCTCGGCTGGCTTAACGGGGACAAGATGTTCTACATTGTGCCTCCCGAAGTGGAAGTGCTTGATGTCAAGTACCGTGAGACCGGTTATGACACGGAAATCACAGGGTCATTCGAGTGCGATGATCCTTTCCTCAATGAATATTGGAAAAAGGCTGTCCGTACCCTTTACGTCTGCATGCGCGACACCTACATGGACTGTCCTGACCGCGAACGCGCCCAGTGGTGGGGTGATGAAGTGAACGAGCTGGGCATGGCTTTCTACTCGTTGTCTCCTTCGTCATGGAAACTGGCGGAAAAAGGAATATACGAGCTGATGAACTGGCAGCGCATCGACGGGGTGATCTCCTCTCCGGTTCCGGCGATGAACTACTCGGCGGAACTCCCGTCGCAGATGCTGGCCGCCATTGGCTGGTACGGATTCTATACCCAGTACTTCTATTCGGACAATGATGCATTCGTCCCGATTGTTTACGATCGTATGAAAAAGTACCTGCATGAAGTTTGGAGGCTGGATGAGGACGGCATTCCGGTTTACAGGGAAGGGGACTGGGATTGGCCTGACGCTGATTCTCCGGTGGACAAATTCGCCTTGATGCCTTGCCTGTACTACCTTGCCTTGAAATCCGAGCTGGCGTTCGCAGGAATGCTCGGGCGGACGGATGACGCTGCAATGATAGAGTCCGTCATGACCCGTCTGAAAGACTCCTATAACAGGATTTTCTGGACAGGGAACGGCTACCGCAGCCCATCCTATACAGACCGCACGGATGACAGGCCGCAGGCTATGGCCGTCCTTTCGGGGATCGCCTCCGAGGAGAAATACCCGGTCATCGCAGAAGTCCTGAGAACCACGGACATGGCGTCAACTTACATGGAGAAATACATGGTTGAGGCTCTCTTTGTCATGGGGAAGTCGTCCGACGCCCTTGACAGGATGAAGCGGAGGATGGCGACGATCATGGACGAGAGAAGCTCGACGCTCTACGAGCATTGGAACTGGACGAATTCCAGCAACCACGCATGGTCCGGAGCCAACATAATCCTGCTCGGCCAGAAAGTCTGCGGTGTCGCTCCTCTGACCCCCGGATTCAAGACATTCTCCGTCCGCCCGCAGATGGGATGGCTAAAGCGTGCATCCACATCGTTCGACACGAAATACGGCACGATCAAGGTTTCTCTGACACGCAAGTCTTCCAAGTCCGGAACAGCCAGGCTTACGATTGATGTCCCGTCAGGAACGGAGGCGCAGGTAACGCTTCCGAATTCAAAGACCGCTGTTTTGACATCGGGACAGCATACTCTGAACGTCAAGGTCGAGTAAGCATCCGAATCGTAAGGACATGGTTCATTGCCGCGCCAGACTTCTGGAGGCATTGTTGACGAGGAATATTCCTTTGTCATCCTCTTTGAGAATGGCCACGGTCCAGTAGCAGCCGTCAGCGGCGTCGCAGGATGCCGAGATATTCAGATTTACAGTCATTCCGTCCGAGAGGGTCTCCTTGCCGTCATCGGCGGACAAAGGGTCTCCGTCTGGAGATGTCGCCAAGGCTCTGACTACATTGTTGAAGGTGTAGTCGGAGCCTTGCCCGACTTGGAAGCCCTTGATTCCGTCCTGCATCAAGGCGGCGAAAATCCTGTATCTTCCGCTTTCGGCGACCTTGACTGTCACCTGTGCCTTGGCAGGAGTGTCCGCATCCGGCGAGACTGTGATTGAACAGGGATTCTTTACGGATTCAAGATGTCTTCTGGCGGCCTCGTAGAGAATCTCCTCGTTGTTGCCGAAGACAGTCGGCTCATAATTCAAGATGGCCGAAGGGAAACTGTTGACCGAATATTTCTTGCAGAAATCACTCTCGAATCCGATGCTGAAATTGTCGCCTTTGTGGATGCTGACCGTGATGAGCCGTCCTGAAAGCCTCTCGTTGACCTTGTCAAGACTTTTGGACATGTTCGGACAATAGGTGCACCAGGTTCCGGTGAAATAAAAGATTAGGACGCGGCTTTCGACGATTTCCGGCTCTGGTTCTGGCTCAGGCTCAGGCTCAGGATCTTTTTGATATTCCTCCCAGTCGGAATGGATTCCTTGGCAGGAGTTCATTGCCGGAGGCAGAGTGAAGAGTGCAAGGCAAAATATTAATGAATATATTCGTTTCATCAGAAAATTATTGAGATTGAAAGGCTTCCGCCGGTGAATCCAGGCTGCCATCGGCAGACACCACCGGAGCAGACCATCCCCTCGCGGTTTCGGCCGAATGATGCGCTGACACGGTAGTGACCACGGCTGTAGCCTGCCCCGGCCTGATAGTAATGAATCTTGCTGGAACCGTGATTGTACATGTCTTTGGCGAAGACTGACCATCCGGATGTGAAATTCGCCTCGACCAAGGCCGCGCACCAATCCTTTTCGGACTCCGCACTGTATAGGTACTGAATTTCCCCGCGCATCGAGAAACTGTCCGTGAATCTATAGGCCACATCCGCGACGGCTGTGTTCCTGACCTCCGTCATCCTGTGTACTCCGTGCGATGGGGAACTCTCCTGAATGTTCAGAAACAGCACTGATTTCAGTCTGCGGTTCCATTTCCGTTCGTACTTGACGCTGATGTCCCTGAAAAGCAGAGCCCTTTTGCCGAGTTCGTGGTACATTTTCAGGCTATGGGCCTCGCTGTAGTTGAAATGGAGTCTGTCTTTTTTGCTGACCTTGTACAGCATATCGGCCTGCCATGCGTCCTCTCCGTCGGAGTTCGGATAGTACGGCTCCAACGAGCTGAGCATGTAGGTGTGCTGAAGGGAAAGCGCCGAGATGTAGTTCAAGGTGTTGGAGATGAATGTCTCGTTGGTCCTGAACACCTTGTTGGTCATGTTCTGAAGATGCCTGAACGAGGCCACGGCGCTGATACTGCCGACGGCCAGCCCGGTTTCGAGCGACAAGGCGTCCCCTTGACGAAGATTCTCCACACCGCTGACCGAGAAGTCATGCCAGTCTTTCTGTTTCCCGCAATATTCACCTTTGAGGTAGAAACCACCAATTGTGTAGTTTGCCACTATAGACCAGGAGGCGTTGTTTTTCGGCACGCTGACCTTTGTCCAATCCTCCTCAAGGTAATAGGGGAGTTCTTTCTCGAAACGCTTCAGGAACGAAAACTCCAGCCCGAGATTCCCTCCGAGCAGGCTTAACTGCGAGAGCGTGATGTCCGCTCCAAGAATCCGAGTGTCTGAATATCCCCGCAGATGCCTCGGCGATCCCCACACGAGTTTGGCGCCAATCCGGTCTTTGGAATATTCTATCCTCGCACCGCCCACCGAATTGTTTATCCCCAGTGCCCTGTCCTCCCATGAGCGAAATAATATTCCTGAGCCGAACTGGTCGTACCAGTCGCCGAGGGTTATGTTGAAGTTGTCGGCGTTGTAGCGGATGAATTTCTCCGGTAAGGCGAATCCTTTGCTGCCATCGTCGTAGCCCAACAGGGGCTGCGGATGCCATTCTGCCTGTACTCCGGCCTGAAATCGTTTCTTGGACCAGTCCAGTTTCAAGTAGTTGTTGGAGCCGTAGTCATCTCTGTCCGTGTACCAGACATCGTTTGATTCAAAGCTCCAGTGCCAGGAACTTTTGTCCTGAGCACTGGAGATTGAACTTAGTCCCAGCGCAAGTGCCAGGAGTGTGAATATTCTTGACTTTGACATCATTCGTCAACCATGACCATCACCGGTGGGGCGAGAGGAATGAAGTTTGCCACGTCAACGGCAGCGCATTGGGCGGCGGCTCTTGTGACGGCCTCGGCACTTCTGGCCGGAGCGTCGAAATCCACGAATGTCTCGTAGTCGTATTTCCATGTGTCACCCTCGGAGAACTTCATGATTTTCTTGTAGATGGCCTCGCGTGACGGGGCGTTGAATCCGCCGGTGTTGTAGCGCATGATGCTGTAATCGGTTGGCCTATAGACTCCGTAAGGGTAAGTGTGACCGCCTTCATAGACTCCAACCTTCCCCGAATATCTTGAGTCAGAGATGAATCTCGACCAAAGTATAGCTGCCGGATCGGATGTCAGATCAACATTCTCGTAGAATCCGTAGGCGAATGACCGCCATTTTTTAAAGTCGGCTATCTCGCTTTCCGGAATGGTGCCTTGTGAGGTGTAGAAGTACTCATCCGCCAGTTTTCCGAATCCGTGGCCGCAGCCTTCGTGCCTGAGGGTCTGTGCGTAGTCGTTCTCGTCGCGGCAGAGAGGAACGTAGCAGATTGCCTGGTTGTTGCTGTACATCCAGCATGTGCCGGCGTATTGGGCTTTGTTGATGATCACGAAGATTATTGTCTTTGTAAGGTCAACGGACGGCATATTTTCCAGTACAAAACTGAATACTTCTTTGTCATTGCCGCTGATGTTTGTGCCTTGTCCAAACTCTGCCGAGAACTTTGTGTCTCCACCTTCCTGAGTGATGACTCCGTTCTTCGAGACTGAACCGATCCTGTAGATGTTAAACCTGTCCTTTGTGCTCTTGAACGGCTCCTCGGTGAAGAACGCCTCCTTGCCGAGTTCGACATATTTGTTGAAAAGATCCTGTTCCCTGTCGGCGAACGCATCTCCGACAAACACCACGTCGATTCCCTTGCCGACAGTCGCCGAATGGATCTTGGTCACCTGTCCGTCATGACTGTAGTCCGATGATGTGTAGGTTTGGATTCCCTGCTTGACCGTCACTGTCAGAAGCGAGTTTTTGACGTTCTTGAATATGATTTCGCCGCTTCTGGCAGAGGATGTCGTGTTGGCGCTCACCGTGAATGTGTACGCACCGGAGTTCTCAGACTTCTTACTGATCCATTCCGGCACGGAATAGACGGAGTAGTCCATGTTCGCCGTCACTGTCATCGTGATGTCCTGCTCGTTGCCGTCGATGTCGAACATTGTCGGAGTGACGGAGAAAATTTCGTCCTCACCTGGCTCGGAGCCTACTACTACAGTCACATTATCAGGCAGATAAGCCTCGGCGATTTTATTCAATTGATCCTGATAGGTGTACAACGTGTTTAGCGGGTTGCTTCTTGCATCAAGATATCGTATTCCGGTATTTTGTGAGATGTCCAGAGAGGTGAGGTTGTTGTTTTCACATCCCAAAACTTCAAGATTTGCACTATTGCCGATTTTTAACGAAGAGAGATTGTTGGTCTCACAACTTATGACATTAATTTTTCCGCATTTGCTGAAATCAAGTGATTTGATCAAATTCATGCCGCAATTACAGTAATCTAACTCGGGACAATTAGAGACATCAAGGGAAGTAAGTTTGTTGCTCCAGATGTTAATTGACGTAAGTTTACTGCAATTGGAAATGTTGACACTTGTCAATTCATTCATACATGGCTGTAATGCAGTAAGGTTTGGATTATGAGTCAAATCCAATTCTTTGATTGTATTACCATAACAAGAGAGCCAGACTAATTTGGAATTATTACTTGCGTCAATAGATGAAAGCAAGCATTCGTTACAAGTCAGGAAAGTTAAATCTTGCAGTGCGCTGACATCAACGGAATGCAAAGGATTTTTGCTGACATTTAATTGTTGTAATTTCAAATTATTGCTTACATCCAATGATGACAGATTGTTCCCTACGCAGTCAAATACTTTCAGATCTGAAACTTTGCTGACATCTATTGTGTTCAAGGGATTTCCAGAGGTCTCGAGATCGTATATTTGGGAATTGTTACTGAGGTCTATGCTGCTGATTTGATTATTATTTATCCTGAGAATCTTCAAATTTGGATTCTTACTTAAATCCAATGATGTGAGATTATTATTCTCGCAGCCGAGACAGCGCAAGTTGGGATTCTTGGAAAAATCCAATGACTTAAGTTGATTGTTTTCACAATAAAGATCCATAAACTCTTGGCTGTCACCGATTACCACTGTTGTTATTTTGTTCGACCCACAACACAGTTGGTATAATTTTTTGTTGTGGGATACGTCTATCGATTTAAGTTGGCCAAGGCTGACTTTCTTTCCACTCCCGTCATCTTTGTATGAACCTTCGCTGTTAATCGCACTTAGATTAGGCATGTACTCTATTCCCTGCAGAGAATATATTGAGTCCGTACATACATATATGCTTCTGATGGCTTCCGCTTCCGAGAAACTGATTTCTCCGTCGTTGTCCTTGTCGAAATTTGACACAAGGTAAGCCTTGAAACTTTTATCCTCAATGATGATGTTCTTGTTATCCTCATCTATCTTGCACTCGAACGAAGTAATCCGGTAGAGTTCCGAGCGTTTGAGGGTGACATCTGTCTCAATCGTCTTCAGAACCATGCCTTTGTCTGTGTCAATCATTAGAGAGAATCCTCCGGTGTACTTTTGCGCTGGAACGACAATGTAGAATTCTGTTGCATCGTTGGACAATGATACAGCAGGGCAAACGAGCTTCACAAATGAAATACCTTCTTCAGATATGATCAGTTCTGGTGATTCTGGATCAGCATGTATTACTGCTTTTCCGGCAACCTTAATCTTGCTGTCATTTGCGGAGAAACTAATGTAGTTGACGGTCAGATTTCCGGTCATGGAGATCTTAAGCACCGAGCAAAGGTTCTTGAAATTCAGAGTGCTCTCTCCTCCAGCCGCCACCATCGGGTAGGCTCCGTCCGGGATGTTGCCCACCTTGTAGGCCTGCTCTTCCGGCAAAACCACTGAGACGCTTGACCCTTTAATGCTTTCGCAGATAGAATATGGGTACACTGCGATTCTGTTCCCCGAAGGGATTGTACCCGTGAACTCTCCTGAATTGGTTCCCGCCCCACCGGTCAGCTTGAACTCAGACGCATTGGAGCCGCCGGCGAACACACCGATGGCATCATCCTCCGACCAGAGTGTCTTATAGATGTTATTCTCGGGACCTAACAGATGTGTCTTTGTCTCCGCTTTCTGTTCAATGCTGGCTCTGAGCGTTGTGACAACGCTTTCATTCCCGATCTCTTCTTCAGTACAGGCCGCCATCGTGACAATCGATGACAGTATGAATATATTCAATAATCTCGTTGTTTTCATATTCGGTTCTTATTTCAGTGTGATTTCTCCTCCGTCCTTTGTGTCCTCATTGCCGCCGTTGGCAGAACCGTCGGCGAAGATGAGCTCTTTGGTCGTTCCGATTGCCGCACTGGTGGCGTTGTCGACATAATAGTTGCCGTAGTCGGCTGTCCTTATGATTGTCTGTGAACCGTACTGCTTGAGGACATAGACCAGAATCCTGAGGTTGTCCTTGTTGTAGGAACTTGGCAGCGTCACGGAGTAACTCTTGTTCACAGTCTTGTTGTTAGCTGTTGTGGTGAAAGCGTCGCCGGTGATGTCCGTGAACGCCATTCTGGCAATGCTGCTGTGGTTGTAGTTGTCTCCGCCATCGCTCTGATAGCTGATGATGTTGTCTTCAAGAAGGACAGCCGTGACTTTGTAGTCGCCTTTCTCCTTTATGTAGAGTTTGACATCCAGATTCAACGTGCTGCCTGACATTGAAGATGAGAAGGAGATGCCCGTCTTTGTCGGGTAGTTGCTTTCGGTCTCCTTTGCGGAGCTGACAATAAGCTGTGCGGTATAGTCGCTGTCAAAATTATTGATTTCTTTCCGATAGTCGATGATTCCGGTAGGAAACCCGGTGATGTTGAATATGCTCATAAGCGAACTGGTCCCGTTGAACCGCAGGGCAGAACTTGTAGGGTGCAGGTTTATCAGTTCAATCTTTTCCGGATAGTTCTCAATCGCTTTCTTGAAACTTGTGGCCATGGTAGGGCAGAAGCCACACCATGTGGCCGTGAATTTCATTCCTAACGACTTGTGCCAAAATTCCTTGCCTGCCCACTCCTCCGGCTCTTCCGAGCCTTTCACCACAATGTTTGTGTTCGATGGAATATTTATCTCCGTGAGGGTGTCAATCTGTCCTTCAAAGATGTGCAGAGTCTCCAGTGGATTCCCTATACAATCGAAATATTTCAGGGCAACCAATTCGGAGATGTCCATCTCTTTGATAAGGTTGTTATTTGCGTTCAAAAATTCGATTTCCGGACAGCAATTCACCGTAAGAGATGAGAGACTGTTGTCGTTGACGGTCAATTGCTTCAGTTTAGTGTTATTGCTTAGCTCGAGTTCAGAAATCTTGTTATTCCCACAGAATAACCAAATTAGTTCCGGATTGTTTCCGATGTCAATCTTAACCAAGCTGTTGTCGCTGATCTCCAATTTGGCCAGTTTCGGATTCTTGGTGACATTTATCGTAGACAACTTGTTGTCGGAACAGTAAAGGGCAGTGAGTTCAGGGTTATTGCTTGGATTTAACTCAGTCAGCAGGTTTTTACCAATATATAACGAACTCAGCGACTCGTTCATGCTGACATCAATTGACTTGATCTGGTTTTTTGTCAGATCAATATACACAAGCTTTGTGTTGTTGCTGACATCTATGGATGAAAGTTGATTGTTATAGGCCGTGAGGTCTGTTAATTCGGTGTTCTTGCTGACATCAAGGCTGTTAAGGTTGTTGCCGGCGCAGCGTAATTTGTTGATCTTGAGATTGTTTGTTACATCCAGAGAGGCGAGTTGGTTGTAACCGCAGTAAAGTTTTGTCAAGTTCACGTTTTTTGACACATCCAGAGTTTTAAGTTTCCCTGGGTTTTCCTGTGGTTCTTCGCCACTCCACACTAAAGGTCCTTCGCAGCTTAGCTCTGCAAGATTTACCATGTGTTCGATACCTGCCAGTGATTCTATGTCCTTGGTACTGACTTTTATATTCGTGATTGCCAGCGCTTCTTCATGACTGATCTCCCCATCGCCATCCGTGTCGAAGTTGGCGACCAGATAGGCCTTGAAGTTCGCGTCCTCAAAGACGATGTTGTCCTTACTGTCATTAATCTTGCACTCGAATGCCTCGCCTGGGTAAAGGGTGGATCGGTTCAGGGTCATGTCTGATTTGATGGTCTTGACAACGGTACCCTTATTCGTGCTGATTGTGATTGTGAATCCGCCAGTGTACTTTTGTGCTGGTACGACCATGAGGAAATCCGTTGGTTCGCTTGTCAGCGTCACTCCGTCTGAACAGTTCAGTATGACAGATGAATTTGCGTCATCGGACATCACAAGTTCCTTTGAGTTGACATCAACAGATGCTTTCCCCGAAACCTTTACGTGAGCATCGTTCGGGATGAAAGTAATGGAATTGACCGTCATGTCACCGAACATCCTGAACTTGAGAACGGAACATAAGTTCTTGAAATTGAATTGGGCATATTCTGAACGGGATGCCATTGGATATGCACCTTGGGGAATATTTCCTTTTTCATATTTCTGAATTTCAGGAAGGTCAACTATGACTGTTGAACCGCTTCTTTCTTTTACTATTGAGTAAGGGTAAACGGCGAGCATGGCATCGGAGTAAGAGGTGCTGCCTTTGAACTCCGCTTTGTTTGTGTTTTCCCCAGACACCAGTTTGAACTCGCATGCGGTCCCATCATCGGAAAAAACCGCTATCGCGTCATCAGATGACCACACAGTCTTGTATATTCCATTCTCGTCAGGCCCGTCAAGGGCTGTCCTTGTCGCCGGTTGCTCGATGGTCGCCGTGACTGTCCGGATTATTTTCTCATTCTGCTCTTCCTCGTTGCAAGACACGGCGGTTGCAAGAGTGGCTATTAATACATTAATATATAATAAGGATGCTCTCATATTCATGAATATTTACTCAAGGGTGAATTTGTCTCCTGTTGTGGTGTCTTCGTTGCCTCCTTTGGCAGTACCTTTTACAATAAGGACAACTCCGGATGGCACATCTTTGGTTGTTATTGCATCAAATTGCCCTTTAAACAGATAGAGCTTCTTTAATGGATTCTTGAGACAATTGAATTCCTGCAGTCCGGTTATCTCGGATATGTCAAGCGATTTGATTTGATTGTTGTAGATGTTGACGGATTCCAGTTTCGGACAGCAATTCAAATCGATGGCAGTAAGGATGCCGTTCCTGCACCAGAATTTCTTCAGGTCCGGACAGTTGCTTAAATCCAACGAGGAGATATTGTTCCTGCCACAATCCAGAATCTCAATTTTTGCATTATGGCTTAAGTCTAATTCTGACAAGTTGTTCAAGTAGCAGCTCAACGTTGTGAGATTAACATTATTGCTGATGTCAAGGCTCGGAATCTTGTTGTTGTCGCAGTCCAAATAAGTCAAATTTAGATTCTGCCTGATATCAAGAGATTGCAATTGGTTGTTCTCCACATCAACATAAGTGAGATTTTTGCTGTTTCTTAGGTTGATATAAGTCAGATTGTTGTTGTATGCTTTCAGTTGCCTGAGTGATACCGTGTTGTCCAAATTAATTGACGTTAATTTATTATAATCGCAAAATAGTCTTGTCAGAGACGTCAGGTTGCTGACATCGAGATTGGTCAGCTTGTTGAATCCGCAGTACAGAGAACCGAGTTTAGGGTTATGGGAGACATCAAGACTTTCCAATTGCCCACCTTCTCCGACATATTTTCCTCTCTCACTGTCCCAACTGAACGGTCCGTTGCAATCAAGGAACGTCAGGTTCGGCATGTGTTCAATGCCGGAAAGTGATTTGACGTTGACAGTGTTGATGGATATTTTGGTTATGTCAAGAGCTTCATCGAAACTGATTTCTCCATCATTGTCCTTGTCAAAGTTCTCTATCAGATAGGCCTTGAAGTTCGCGTCCTCGAAGACAATGTTGTCCTTGCCCTCATCCACCTTGCACTCGAAAGCCTCGATAGGGTAGAGGACGGAACGGTCGAGGATTATAGTTGATTTGAGGGTCTTGACAACGTCACCTTGGTCTGTTGCGATTGTGAGTGTGAAGCCGTCAACGTAGCGGAATGGCGGGACAACCATGTGAAAGTCAGTCTCGGTGTCGGTCAGTTTGACACCCACACCACAGTCAAGTTTTACAGAGGTGTATGATGGTGAGTACATTGTCATCACCCTTTCGGACCAATCTATGACAGCCCTGCCGGAAACCTTGATAAGGTCTGAGTTAGGTGTGAACGTGATAGATTTCACGGTCACGTCGCCGTACATCGGAATCTTGAGAATAGAACATACGTTCACAAATTTAAGAGTCCCGTTTTTGTAGTTACCATACATCGGGTAAGCGTTTTCCGGAATATTTTCCTCGACATAATTCTGAACTTCTGGAAGGTTTATGGTAGCCAGAGTTCCATTTCTGGACACGGCTATAGAAGCAGGGTAAATGGCAAGCATGTCATTTGATGTGACACCTATTGCGCTGAATTGCCCCGTGTTGGTTCCGTCTCCTGACAGTAGTTTGTGTTTGGTGAATTGGCTGCTTACGCTTTCTCCTGAGAAGATTGCAATCTCGTCATTTGCTTTCCAGACTGTCTTGTAAACTCCACCAGCATCAGGCCCATAGAGAGCGGTTTTAGTGATGGGCGACTCTATTGTTCCAGTTATCGTCAATGCTTCCGTCACATGCTCCTCTTCGGTGCAAGCAACCATTGTTACAGAGGCCGCCAGTGTCGCAAATTTTATGAATATATTCGTTCTTTTCATACTCTTCATCATGATTAAGATTTACTCAAGTCTGATCTTATCCCCGGTAGTCGTGTCATTGTTCCCTCCCGAGATAATACTTTCAATAATCTGGGTGAAATCAGGAATCTTCTTGTACTTTATTGCGTCATACTGACCTTTGAACACATATAGGGTCTTCAAAGGGTTGTCTTGGCACTCTAATGTGTTGAGTGCTTTGTTGTTGGAAATGTCAAGTGTCCCTATATTGTTGTTATGGCAATACAACTCACGAATCTCCGTATTATATGTAACATCTAATATGTTGAGTTTATTCTCATAACAGTCTAAATATTGTAATTTTATGTTGGAAGATATGTCGAGTGTCTCAAGAGAATTTTCAGCGCAGTCTAATGCGTACATCAATGTGTTATGAGAGACATCCAGTGCCTTAAGCTTGTTTCCATAACAGTTAAAGTCCTTTAGTCCCGTGTTGGCGGTAACATCCAATGACTCCAGCTCGTTTTCTCCGCAGTAGAGATTATACAGGTCGGTGCTTGGTGTCATTATGATTTGACTGATACTGTTACGAAAACATTGAAGAACCGTTAGCTCTGTGCATTTGCTTACGTCTAGAGTAGATGAAATGCTGTTCTCTGCACAGCAGAATGTCTTCAACTTCGTGCATTTTGAGGCATCTATTGTGGTTAGATTATTGAAATTCACATAGAGATACTTAAGTTCGGCATTATGGTTCAAATCCAACGTCTTGAGGTTGCATGAAGGACACCAAAGATAAAGGAGGGATGTATTATGAGATAGATCTAATTCGGAAAGTGCGTTGCCTGAACACTCCAAGGTGTCCAGCTTTTCATTTTTCGTTACATCCAGTGAGGACAAAGAATTGTATCCGATCTGGAGTGTCCTAAGCAGTTTGTTTTGATTAAGGTTGATTGTCTCCAAACTATTGTCGGAGCAGATCAGTCGAGTTAATTTATCATTGGATCTGGTGTCAAGTGATGCGAGATTGTTGACCTCACATATCAACTCAGCAAGTTCCGCATTACCGCTGACATCGAGCCCTGTCAGAACATTGTACCCGACATTCAATGATTTTAGCTTCTTGTTGTGGGAAACATCGATTGTTTTTAGCGATCCATTGAGTTTCCATGGCCTTGTGTTGTATGTGCCACGGCATCTCAGCGTCTCAAGATTGGTCATGTACTCAATTCCGGCGATGGATTCAATGTTGTCGGAGCAGACATTGATGTCCGTGACTCCCAAAGCTTCTTCACGACTGATCTCGCCGTCGTTGTCAGTGTCGAAGTTAGCAATCATGTAGGCCTTGAAGTTCGCGTCCTCGAAAACAATGTTGTCCTTGCCATCATCAATCTTACATTCGAATGCTGCGATAGGATAGAGGTATGATCTGCTAAGGGTGACATCTGACTTGATGGACTTTACAACGGCTCCTTTGTCGGTGTTGATGGCGATAGTGAATCCGTCGTTGTACACCTGCGCCGGAACCACCAGATGGAAGTCTGTGGCCTTGCCGGTCAGTTTCACCCCTTCGTCACAGTTGAGTTTGACGGAAGAAACAGCGTTGCTTGACATGGTCAATTCGTACGATTTAATGTCCACATTAGCCGTTCCTGCTGCTTTCACGTTAGCGTTGTTTGGTGTGAATGTGATGGATTTGACTGTCAGCTCGCCGTACATCGGAATCTTCAAAACTGAGCAGAGATTCTTGAATGTAAGTGTCCTGTTGTCGCTGGCGGCAGCCATTGGGTAAGCCCCCGCAGGAATATTCCCGCTCACATATTCCTGAACCTCAGGCAGATTGACAGTGATGACAGAACCGTTTCTTCTTTGGGCTATTGAATATGGGTATATAGCCGCCATGTCATCATAGGAGGTCATCCCCTCGAATTCGCCCACGTTGGTGTCAGCTCCGGAAATGAGAGTGAATTTCTGAACTGCCTTGTTGCCGGAGTAAATGCCTATGGCATCCCCGGACTTCCAAACTGTTTTATAGACGCCATTGGCATCCGGTCCGTCAAGTGCGGTTCTTGTGGCGGACTGTTCGATTCTGGCCTGAATTGTTTCGACCTTAGGGTCTTTCTCCTCTTCGTTGCAGGCTGCAAGTGCCAAAGCGGACAGCGCCAGTGTGTTTATGAATATCTTCGTAGCTTTCATGTTCTTACAAGCTTTGGATTAATCAAGGTATATTATGTCACCCGTTTTTGTGTCATCGTTGCCACCGTTGATGACATTCTCAATGATTTGGGTGAAGTAGGGAATATTCTTTGCTCTCAAAGATTCAATCTGATTTTTATATACATACAATGTTTTCAGCGGATTGTCTTGACAGTATAATGTATGAAGCCTTTTGTTTTGAGAAATATCTAAAATTTCGAGGTCGTTATTGTTGCACTCAAGAATTGCGAGTTCTTTATTTGTGGCTATGTCAAGTGATTTGAGTCTGTTGCCATAACAATTAAGGATTGTCAGTTTTGTGTTTAAGGAAATATTGAGAGTCTCTGCATTGTTATATCCACACGTCAAATCTGTCAGATTCGTGTTATGGCTGAAATCCAGATTTTTGATATTGTTGTGATCACAGTATATAATCTCAAGTATTTTGAGCGGAGAAACATCTAGAGTCTCAAGATGATTATTCTCACAACTCATTCCTATAATATTTATGTTATGAGATAAGTCTAATGATTTGAGTTTATTGTCATCGCAGCTCAAAATCAGTATCCCTGTATTAGCGGAAAGATCAAGAGTCTCAAGTTCATTGCTGTCACAAAAGAAATTCTCTAAAATCGTGCTTGGTGTCATCTTGATTTCATTGATCTTATTATCCGCGCACTGGAGTATCTTCAGGTTTTTACATTGGCTGACATCAAATGATCCTGTGATTCTATTGTCGTTACAAACCAAAGTGTCCAGTTTTGTGTTCATGGAAACGTCAAGCTTTTCGAGTTTTCCATTGGGAGCGTAAGTCTCTTTGTCGTAAGAGCCGCAGCAAATGAGAGTTGTAAGGTTTGTCATGTGTTCAAGACCGGCCATGGATGAAATCTCGTCAGTGTTAACCTTGATTCTTGTGATGTCAAGAGCTTCTTGGCGGCTGATTTCACCATCGTTGTCCCTGTCAAAGTTTGCTACCAGATAAGCCTTGAAATTCGCATCCTCGAAGTCTATGTTGCGGTTGTTGTCAAGAATGCATTCGAAGGTTTTTACAGGATAAAGGACTGAACGGCTCAAGGTCACATCGGACTTTATGGCCTTGACCACGTCTCCTTGGTCGGTGCTGATGGTTATCGTGAATCCACCTGTGTACTTCTGGGCAGGGACAACCATTAGAAAATCCGTGCTTGTTCTTGTCAGCTTCACGCCGTCCGCACAGTTGAGTCTGACTGTTGATTTGGCATCACTTGACATGGTCAACATTTTGTCTGCCGCACTCACGGTGGCATCGCCGGATGTCTTTACGGTGGCATCGTTCGGCGTGAAAGCTATTGAGTTGACAGTCAAGTC
This sequence comes from Bacteroidaceae bacterium, assembly GCA_963642795.1. Taxonomy (GTDB): domain Bacteria; phylum Bacteroidota; class Bacteroidia; order Bacteroidales; family UBA932; genus Cryptobacteroides. Next base: position 9,018 of record CAVIHT010000023.1, on the reverse strand, counting down.
GCCGAACATCCTGAGCCGAAGCACAGAGCAGAGATTGTAGAACGGAAGGATGGCTCCATCGCTGACTGCCGCCATAGGATAGGAACCCTGCGGAATATTTCCGCTGACATATTCTTGAATCTCAGGGAGGGAGACGGAAATTGTGGCGTCGGTTCTTCCTTTCACTATGGAATGTGGGTAAACGGCGACCATGTTGTCAGAAGCGGCGTTTCCCTCGAACTCGGCGGTGTTGGTGTTCGCCCCGGATGTGAGTTTGAATTCGGAGGCGGCATTGTTGTCAGAGAACACGGCAATCTTATCTTCTGATGACCAGATTGTCTTGTAAACCCCATCGGCATCAGGGCCATCAAGGGCAGTCCTTGTTGAGGATTGCTCTATGGTCGCCATGATAGTACGGACTGTTTGTTCTTGCTGATTTTCCTCGTTGCAGGATACGGCCATGAAAAATGAGACAAGAACCAAAATATTAATAAATATTGTTGATGCTTTCATATTCAGTAACTGTTATTCAATGGTGATTTCTTCGCCCGTCGTTGTGTTTTCGTTGCCACCTTTCGGTTTGCTGCCAGCCTGAATGACCAAGACTGGAAGTTCGTACTCATTTTCATCAAGACTGCGAATGGCGATGATGCCACCTCTTTCTGAGGTTGACGTATTCGGGATTATTTTGACTTTGTATAAGGTGGCTCCATCGTATGTTTCCATGCCATACAGAATCGCCCATTCCGGTGTCTCTTTGATGCGGCATTCTACGTTATGGTAGACAACAAATTGAATCTCGCCGCCTTCGGCTCCAATCTTATATTCATCATTATCTGTTCTGAATATTATGTCAGCACCGTTCTGGCTTACTTTGATTGTCGCAGTAACTTTGCCGTCTTTCGTTTTTAATGTGATTGCTGCGATTCGTTGTTTGGTTGCCGTGTTTTCCTCGGCAGTGGCGGTCACCTGAGCGTTGCCGCTGCCGCTGGAGGCATTCAGTTTCAGCCAAGTCGCATCGGATGTTGCTGTCCAAGCAGTGTTTGAGGAGACATTGAATGTCTTGCTTTCTGACTTGGCAGCGAAGACCATCACGGTAGGAGATATGGATAGTGATTCGTTGGCCGCGCTTTGTGTGACCTTGATTGAGGTGCTCACTCTGCCGTCGGTTGTTCTTAGGGAAATGGTCGCGGAGCGTTGGGTCAGGGCCGTGTTCTCGTCGGTGGTGACGGTCACCTGAGCGTTGCCGCTGCCGCTGGTAGTTCCAAGTTTCACCCAATCCGCACTGGATGTTGCGGTCCAAGTTGTGTTGGAGGTGACGGAGAATGTTTTGGATTCAGCCTTGGCCGTGAAAGTCATGCTGGTAGGTGAGACTGAAAGGGTCGCATTGGTACCAGTCTGCTTGACGGTTACAGGGACGCACTCGTTGTTGTCGTTGCAGAAGACGATGACGCCTTCACGGGCTTCTGTTGAGGTGTTGGCTCCGGCCTTGAAAGTGTACGTGTCCACGTTGCCGTTGCTCGCCTTGCCAGTCTGTTTCACCCAATCAGGCTGCGATGTGATCTTGTAGCCGATGTTGTGCGTTACCTTGACGGTGAAGGATTCTCCCGCCGCTGCCACGTTGAACTCGTTCCTGTCAACGGAGAAGATGACATTGGCGGAGCTCTGCGTCACCTTGACGGTGACGGTTGCCTTGCCGTCAGTGGTCTTCAAAGAGATAGTGGCGCTACGCACCGTGGTGGCGGTGTTCTCCTCGGCGGTGACGGTCACCTGCGCGTCGCCGCTGCCGCTTGTCGTGTCCAGCTTAACCCAAGACGCGTTAGTGGTTGCAGTCCAAGCTGTGTTGGAGGTGACAGATAAGGTCTTGCTTTCAGACTTGGCAGCGAAGACCAGCTCGGCAGTGGAGATGGAGAGGGATGTGTTGGCACCGTCTTGCTTGACGGT
>CAVIHT010000023.1:0-7032 GCA_963642795.1 Bacteroidaceae bacterium | reverse complement strand
GGTGTTGGCTTCGGCCTTGAATGTGTGGATGTCCACGTTCCCACTGACGGTTTTGTTCGTCAGTTTCACCCATTCAGGTTGTGAGGTGATCTTGTAGCCGATGTTGTGTGTGACCTTGACGGTGAAGGAGCCTCCTTCCGCTGCTACATCGAACTCCGAGCCGTCAATTGAGAAGACCACATCGGCTCCTGCCTGTTGCACGGAGACGGTTTTCTTGACACTGCCATCCGAGGATGAGACCGTGATGACTCCGGTTCTGGATGCCAGCGATGTGTTTTCGGTGACACCGGCCGCGATGATGGCCGCACCTTTTCCCTTGTCGGAATCAAGTGTGATCCACTCCACGTCCTTGCTGATCACCCAGTCGGTGTTGGATGTGACCCTAAGCATTTCCTCTCCCTTGTTGGCGGAGAATGTCAAAGATTCCGGGGTGACGCTCAATGATACTTTCAAGGCTTCCTGACGGATGGAGAAAGAGACCTTCAGCTTCGATTCCTTGTCTGTTATTGTCACGGCCGCGCTTCTTGGCTGGCTCGCCGTGTTCTCCTCTACATTCACTTTGACGGAGTTCTTGCCTGTATCTCCAGAGGATGGGGAAATGGTGAGCCAATCAGCTGACACACTTGCCGACCAAGGCACGTTTGTGGTGAAGCTCACTGTGACTGACTGCCCTGCGCTCTCAACGGAAATTCCAGAGGAAACGATGTCTTCCGGAAACTTGATCTCAGGCGTAATCTCCGGATCGATCTCGTTTCCGGTCTCGCCGCAGCCTGCGATAAGGGCGGCGATGACGACAGCCTTGAGGAAAGTGAGTAATTTTCTCATCATGGTCTTGAATATTAATCTGTTATTGGTTGTTTTTTGATTATCTTTATAATCTCCAGCTCGTCTCCCGCCGAGTACCCGGTGTGCGAGTGAATCTGTCTGCCTTTCCTGTCATAGACGAACAGTTGCGGGATATAGACCACATTCAGGCTTCTATAGAGATTCCGGTTTGTGTCATAAAGAAGGGTGAACCCATCCCAGTCATGGGATTTGGCCATTGCTTTCGCCCTGGAAATGGATCTGCTGTCATCCACAGAGACGCAGACAACCTTGCAGGAAGCGTCCTGAAGATCGGCCAGAGCCTCGTTCAAAGCGTCGATCTCCTCGATGCAATACTTGCAGGTGGATGACCAGAAGGCGACTACCACCGGAGCCTTGCCGTCGATAAGACCGAAAGTCCGGACTGCCTTGCCTTTCCCGTCCTCAACCTTCACGTCAGGAAAACTCTGGGCCATCAAGAAAACAGTCATCAAGCTCAGCAGAATAGTCAATGTGGTTCTTTTAGAGTTCATTGGCGGATTGTGTTTGCATGTGTTCCCTCCAAAGATAGTCATTATTTGCCATACCGGCAACTGATTTTGAATCTTTTGCGTGAATATTCAAAGATAGTTCGTATCTTTATCACAGAATTTGGCCATACATGTAAATATTCACAATCCTTATTATGGATAAAACTTCATTCGTCCGTTCCTTCCCGGGGCGGACGTTTTTCATGACATTTAATAAGCTGTTTATTATGCGGGAACTATTTTTTAAGGATTACTTAAACAGCTTCTTAGTAATAACGTCCTTTTCTTGCTATTTTTGTGGTATGGATTGTTTGAAGGAATTTCTATGCCTGACACGATGACACAGGAGCAGAGGCATCACTGCATGTCTCGGGTCAAGGGGAAGGACACGCGGCCGGAGATGGTGGTGAGACGATACCTGCATGCTTGTGGGTTCCGGTACTCGCTGCATTCGAGGAAACTGCCCGGGTGTCCGGACATCGTGTTGCGGAAATACCGCACTGTAGTGTTCATAAACGGCTGCTTCTGGCATGGGCATCCGGGATGCGATAAGTTCAGGATGCCGAAGTCGAATGTGGAGTTTTGGCAGGAGAAGATCAGGCGGAACAAGGAGCGTGACGCGCAGGAGGTCGCCGCGCTTGAGGCTTTGGGGTGGAATGTGATTGTGGTCTGGGAGTGTGGGTTGGCAAGGCCGGTCAGGGAAGAGACCCTGCGGAATCTGGCCGAGGCGGTGAGGCGGAACATCGAGCCGGAGTCAATCCATCCTATTCCCATGTCAGTGAGGAAACTGTCCTTTAAGGAATAGCTTGCCGTGATCGGGAGTTTTGTCTGCCGTAGAAACCAAGTCGGCCGTAGGAATCAGTAAGTAATCCTTAAAAATAACTTGGTAATTTTTTAAGGCTTGCTAAAATACACCAGCAAATTGATAATTATCTCAAAAATTATTAATTTTGCATCGCAGAACACGGAGGATTGTCCGAGTGGTTTATGGTGCTTGTCTCGAAAACAAGTCGGCTGAAAGGCCCCACAGGTTCGAATCCTGTATCCTCCGCAAAACAGCATCCCGGTCACTTAACTTGTAGAAGTGGCCGGGGTGTTGTTTTGGTAGTGTTTTGGACTTGAACCCTTTTAAGAATTGCGCTGATTATCAACAAAATAAGAGGTTTTCCTTTTAAGCGAAATAAAAGAAAAACCTCTTGATGTGGAGCATAGGAGGATCGAACTCCTGACCTCAAGATTGCGAACCTTGCGCTCTACCAGCTGAGCTAATACCCCGTTTGCGGTTGCAAAGATACAAAAAATTCAGTAATTCAAGACAATTTCATTCAATAAATGCTTACCTCGTCTCAGCGATGAAATCCTTGTATTTTATAAAATCATCGGGCATCGGCATGTCATAGACCTTGCTTCTGAGGAATGCGCCGAAATCCTTGATGTCGGAATATTCCGACTGCTCCTCGACGGAAAGAGTCTCGCCGATTCCGACTCTGATCCTTCTGTGCCTTTTGTTGACAAGCTCGTGCGGAAGCTGCAACAGCCTTATTTTCCAATCGATAAGCCCGAGGTTGTAGAACCAGAGGGAATTATGGTCGAAGAACCTGACCGGGACAATCGGCACTCCCGCTTTCTGAATAAGCCTCAGAACCGCCTCCTGCCACTCCCTGTCCCTGATCCTCATCTCCTTCAGACTGAGATCAGAGACAGCTCCGGAAGGGAAGAAGCCCACCGGCTCACCATCGCGAAGCCTTGCGAGAACCTCGCGGACTCCCTGGATGTTTCTGGACGTTACGCCCTTGTTCAGGTTGTTTTTGGGATTGACAACGATCAGGCTCGGTCGGAGAGCCTCGACAAGGGCGAGAAATTCTGTCACCATCACCTTGAATCCGGATCTCAAATGACCGATAAGGTCTATGAGAATGACACCGTCCATCCCTCCGTAGGGATGGTTGCTGACAGTGACGAAAGGCCCATCAGGCAGATTCAGAAGCCTTTTCGATCCTCCCAACTGATAGTTGACACCAAGTTTGTCAAGAAGGACTCCGGCGAAATCCGCCCCCTGATGTTCATCAATCGTGTCATAAAGGTCAGACAGCGTCTTGATGGAAAGAACTTTCCGTAGCATAGCAGCCACGGCGTTGCCGAATTTTCCTTTGAAAACCGGTGCGAGCTGCTCAATCTGTTCTACGGGAAGAAGCGGCATTATTTTTCTTCTCCTTTAGGCATCGGATCCATCTTGGCGTAACCTTTTGCGTCACTGATGACTGTCACTATGTAGATGATGACAAGCAAAGCCAGTATGACGATACCGGCCACGTCAAGCGCCCGCAGCTCAATCTCATTGCCGAACACGCTCACGACTGTGCTGAACTCCCTGAGCGGCTTGATGAATATGAACAGAGATGTGAGGATCATGGCGATCACCCGGAACTCAGTCGGCCCGAGTTTGGCGTAGGTAAGTCGGAACTCGCTCTTGAGGTGAGCGTTCACACTGACATTAACCGTAAGACAAAGATAGACAACGAATATCATCAGCGCCAGATCCAGACGCATAAGGTATGACAAACCGAGACCGAGGAACATGAACGCCTCGTTGATGCAATCCACGGTGTGGTCAAGATAGTAGCCGTAGATCGGCCTCTGGGTCTTGCGGACTCTTGCCAAAGTCCCGTCAAGGGAATCCCCGTACCAATTTACGATGAATCCAAGACAGCTGAGCCACAGGTAATTGACGTTTGCGCTGCAGAGGATGTACCCTGCCCCGATCATGATCGCACCGAGCGTGCCGATGGCTGTGAGTGTGTCCGACACGACCCATTTCGGCTGCCTCCCGGCCAGCCAGACAAGGGCCTTCTTCTCGACTCCGTTCAGGATGGAAGTCTGTATTCTTTCCGCATTCTTGTCTGCCATATTCAATTATGTGTTAGATGTTCTTGACGTAGATTCTGGCTCTCTTGTGGAGGTGATGCTCGAATTTGCCCCAAAGATTCTGCACGTTGTGGTTGTCTTCAAGCTCGCGGGTGCTTTCGACATATTTGATGCCGTTCTTGTGCATCCCCTTGCCGATCTTGGAGATGATCATCGCATTGACTCCTTTGTCCTTATATTCATTGGAAATGGCTATCAGCAGGGCATCGATCGTGTCGTTGCGGCGTAACGCCCTAAGGATGTGGATGAAGCCGAACGGGAACATGTGGCCTTTGGCCTTCTGCAAAGCCTTGGAAAGGGAAGGGAGCGTGATTCCGAACCCGACCACCTTGTCGTTCTGATCCACAATGACGGACACATAGTCCAGATTAAGGTTCGGGAAGAATTGGTTCTTGAGATCCTCGCACTGGGCGGGGGAGAGCTCGGAGAAGCCGTGAAGGACGGAATAGCATTCGTTCATGACACGGAATATCCCGTCGGCATATTTGTGGAGCAGCTCGTTCTTGTTCTTGTAGCCGCCCTCCTTGAGATTGTAGCGTTTTCCGATCATCTCGGCGAAGTGGACATAGCGGTCGATATTGTCCGGGACAGTGATCCGATACTCCACGAAGTCAGTCTCTTTCGTGAATCCTTCGTTGAGGAGCATCAGCTCGTAGTAGGGTGCGTTGTACTTACCGTAGGCGGTAGGGATCCGGTCGAAGCCCTCGACGAGAATTCCGGAGATGTCAAACTCAAGGAAGCCGACCGGTCCTTCGATGACATCCATACCTTTTTCCACGGCGTACTCCTTCACCTTTTCCATAAGGGCGTGAACCACTTCCCGCGACTCGATGAAGTCAATCCAGCAGAACCGGCAGATTTTTTTGTCAACCTTTTTGTTATACTTGTGGTTTATGATTCCGGCTACCCTGCCGACGATCCCGCCGTTTTCGTTGTAAGCCAGCCAGTATTTGCCCTCGCAGACCTCGAACGCGCGGTTCTTGCCCGGAGTGAGGGTGTCCATTTCCATCGACTCGATCTGCGGGACGTAGTATTCATTATCAGCATACAGCTCGTTGGGGAACCGGACAAAACGCCTCAGTTCCTGTCTGCTTGTCACTTCCTTGATGGTAATAGCCATTGTTCTTTCGCTTTGCAATGCGCTAAGGTAGTAAAAAATCGTATAAAACAATCGTTTCCGACAATATAAATCAGCCTCGCATATTATCATAGGCGAGGCTGAAATGTCTGATCCGTAAAGGATTAAATCATTTTGTAAAAATAGTAAGACGGATTACTTTTTCTCGTATCCTACCGGGTGATTAAGCATAAGTTCCTGCCCGTCCTTAAGACCGAGGGCTGACTTGACCGCCTCGTGTTCCATGCTTCCGCGCGGAACGGTCGCCAGTCCGAGCGCCTCGCATGCGAGGCAGATGTTCTGGGAGACGTAGCCTGCGTCGACAGCTCCGAACATTGCGGTTCGCTCACCACGGAACTTGTACTTGTTCAAGTCGCAGACAATCACGAGGAACACGGGGGCTTCCGCGACGGATGTCTGCCGTCCCGCAAGATCCGGGCGGATGTCCTTGCCGGAAACTTTGATCAAGGTGTTCTCCTGAGCATTGAACAGCCATGCACCGTCCGCCCTACAGACATAGACGATTTCCTCCTGTGTGTTCATTGCGGACGGAACGGTCAGCTTTCCGTCCTCACGGTTTACTCCGCATGCGGCCCAAAGAAGCTGTGATAAGGTTGTGTCATTGATCTGAGCGTCAGAATATTCACGGACAGAGGCTCTCTGCTGAAGTGCTTGGTAGAGAGTCATTGACACGTTCTTGTCAGGCTGAGGGAGCTTGATGACTTCTTGTGCGAACGCGGAAGTGGCCAGCGTGGCGGCCGTCAAGGCAAGGATGATCTTTTTCATATTCATTGGATTTTTAGTGTTTGAGACTTGGATTGTGGGATGCGGCGCGGCTCCGGTTGACCACCGCCACTCCACTGAAGACCATTATGATGGCGACAACCTTCTGCCAGGTCATCGTGTCCATCCCACCGGCCACGCTCAACAGGCACGCGAGAATCGGCTGGAGGTAGGTGTACATCGCCACGATTGTCGGGCGGACGCATTTCTGGCCTATCGGGACCAGGAAATAGGCCACGAAGGTGGCGAAGAAGACAAGGAATCCGATTTCAAGAGCCTGCGGCAGCCTGATGGCGGAATAGTCGGTGTGGAGGAGGTCGTCGGCGGAGAGCGGCAGCGACATCAGAAGCGAGAAAAGGAACATCCACTTCATGAATGTGATCACTGAATATCTCTGAATCAGCGGTCTGAACGCCCCGAGGTACAGCGAGAAGCTGATGCTGTTCAGAAACAGCAGGATGAAGCCCAGAGGCTTTGTCGCCTCCACCCCGTTGTGGCTATGCACGGAATTGAAAATCAGGAATATGATGCCGACAAAGCTGATCCCCACTCCGGCAGCTTTCTTCGCGGTGATGGGTTCTTTCACGAATATGAAAGCGAAGAACATCGTGAAGATCGGGCCGAGGGTTCCGATGACGGACGCGTCGATGGTCGTGGCCATCGTGATGCCTTTAAGGAAGGTGTACTGCGTTATGAAGAGTCCGAAGATGGACGCCAATGCAATCTGCACCAAGTCTTTGACAGGTACTTTCTCTTTTGGGGTGAAAAGGGAGATCAGCCAGAACAGGGCGGACGCTCCGACGGCTCTCAACGTGAACAGAGCGATGGGGGAGACCACCGCCGAGTTGGAAACGTCTTTCGTCAGCACTATGT
>CAVIHT010000022.1:0-38318 GCA_963642795.1 Bacteroidaceae bacterium | reverse complement strand
TCATCGAAGTCCTTGATCTTGTTGGAACTGAGGGCGGCGTTGGCCTCAAGGGTCAACCAAGAAGCCACGTCAACGCCAGCGGTAAGCTCGACACCGGCACGGTAGGAGTCCTTGATGTTGGTGGTGAGGTTCTCGCCGATGTCGCTTTGAAGGCCGGTCTGTACAAACTGGTTGACATAGTCCATGAAATAGAAGTTGGCTCCGGCGCGAAAAATCGAGCCTGAATACTGATAGCCAAGCTCATAGTCGTTGACATGTTCGGCTTTAGGAGCAGGGTAACTGCCGTTGTCCGTGAAATTGTTGCGTTCCGGCTCACGGTTGCTCATCGCCAAGGAAGCGTAAGCCCTGTGGCCTCCGACCTTGTAGCTTACACCTAACTTCGGGTTGAAGAAATTATAAGATTCTTCGATGTCCAGGCGCTGGTTCTTGTAAGAGCCGTCCTCCTGCTCGATGAACTTGTCGTTGATGCCGTCCGTTGTGTAGCGCACGTGCCTGTACTGAAGGTCGGCGAATGCGGTGAAATGCTCCCCGAACTGTCTGGAAGCCTTTACGAACGCACTGTAATCGTCCTTCCTTGCGTCCGAATCATAATACGTGTAGCGGCCGTTGTCTAAATCCGTATCATCCAGACCTGCAAGAGCCGGATAATGCTTGACAACCTCAGAATTAGACACATAAGTGAGATAACCGAAATGGTTGCCCCGGAACATCTGAGCGGAAAGTCCCCCGATCACGTCCCAACCGTCGTTGTTGTAGCTGATGTTGTAAACAGCACCGGCCGCGTTCTGTGACAGGCCTTTCTGACGGACGAAGTCGGATCTGACCGGCTTGCCTTTCTCATTCACCATATCGAAACCAAACTTGGAAACCTTATTGTCCGGTCTGAACTCATCGTAGTAGCCGTAGCCATAAGTGTAATGGAGAGACAATGTTGTCTTCAGGTTCCCGTTGATGTTCCATGCTGCGGAAAGGATGTTGTGATCCTGCCAGAAGTTGTCCGTAGTCTTAGGCCAGTAGATGCCGTCGTTAAGGGTGTAACGGGAGGTCTTGTAAGTGTCAGGATCCATTGACTCGTAGAGCGAGTTGAATCTTCCGAGCCCTACACGGTACATGTCAGCATAGGTCTTGATACCGGTAGCCTTACCATAGGTTCCGTCCATAATCGACAGGTCGCCTGTCCCGGCCGTGACACCGCTCCAGGCCTGACCGGTGTGCTCGTAGTTGCCGATGTTCCTGTACCTGATGATGAAGTCCCTCCCGAACCAACTCAAACCGGCGTACCAGGAGCCTGACTTTCCGGCTGTTCCGTGAATATAGCCGTCCGTTCCGGTCGTGTGGAACGCGGCATCCGCTACGAAATGATTGCCGAGCAGACCTGTGGACATTGAAAAACCGGTGTTGTAGGTGTTGTAACTTCCGTAGGAAGCGTTCAATTCCACATACGGATCATAAGACGGAGCCTTGGTACGAAGAGCAACCGAACCTCCGAACGCGCCGTCACCGTTGGTGGAAGAACCGACACCACGCTGGATCTGAACGCTTTCCAGAAATGCGGAATAACTGTTCATGTTCGCCCAGAAGACGCACTGATCTTCAGGAGAGTTGAGCGGAACGCCATCAATCGTGACATTGATTCTGGAATCCCCTGCCCCCCTGATACGCATATAAGTCGTACCTGTGCCGAGACCGTTCTCGCTCCAGGAAAGCACACCGGGAGTCGTGGAGAACAGGAAAGGCAATTCCTTGCCGGTTCCTGAAAAGTTCTGAAGAGCCTTGCGGTCAACGTTCGCGACCGCATAAGGGGCGTTCTTCTGCGCGCGGACACCTCTGACAATGGCCTCATTGAGAATCTCGGCCTTTGTGGTATCCGGCTGGCTTTGAGCTTTCAAAGCCTGTGAAGTCATCGCGACAAGCGCCGCTGATACAAATAAAAAACCTCGCATAATGTTTTGAATATTAATGCAAGGGGCTGCCGGTTACGGCATTCTGAGACATCGCTTCCCTTCGGCGGCATTATCCGCATCAGGTTCATTGGGTATGATCTCAACCGGGCCACACGCCCAGTACCCCCGCTGTTATTGTATTTCTTATTACTTCTCTACCAGACGCACCTCATAGAGCCGCTTCCAACACTTCCCGGTAAGGTAAATCTTACCGTCCTCCGGGTTGTAGGCGATTCCGTTCAGCACATCCGTGTTGGCGTCACGCAAAGACTTGGGCAGAAGCCCGGTGCAATCCACTGTCCCCTCGACCGTTCCGTCCGAAGGGCTGATGATCACAATCATGTCCGTCATATAGACATTGGCCCAAATCTTTCCGTCAATCCATTCAAGTTCGTTCAGCATCTGAACAGGCCGACCGTTCATCTTGACAGTCAGCACTTTCTGCTGTCTGAACCGCTCGTCCATAAAGTACAGCCGAGCCGAGCCGTCGGAAGCGATCAGACTCTTCCCGTCCGTTGTCAGTCCCCATCCCTCACGCGGATAGGTCCAAGTTGATTTGTAGGCGAGAGTCTTGGCGTCATAGACAAAGGCAACCTTATTCAACCAAGTAAGTATGAATATGTTGCCGTTCAGCTCAACAGATCCTTCAAGGAAATATTTCTTATCGAAATCAAATCTTTTCAAGGCTTTCCCGGTCGTAAGGTCAACCTTTCGGAGGGTTGACTCACCGTATTGCCCGGTTGTCTCGATCATCTCCCCGTTCAGAAAAAAAAGCCCCTGAGTGAACGAAGTCTCATCATGAATATATTCCTTTACGACCTGAACCTTGTACTGGCGCACCTTGGCGTCGGCGCATGAAGCGTAAAGCAGCGCCAGCAAGACCAACGCGGTTTCTATGAATATGTTCACGAATCTCTTCATCTCATTACCAGACTAACGCCACGCGGAGCCAGCCCCCGGCGGCATATTACTTTTTATTCTTTTCCCTGTAAGCCATCGCCGCCTGAACGAAATTCACGAAGATCGGCTGCGGCTTCTCAGGCGTGCTCTTGAGCTCGGGATGAAACTGCACTCCGATGAAGAACGGATGAGTCGGGATCTCGACTATCTCAACCAGACCCGTGTCCGGGTTCTTTCCGGTGGCCTTGAGTCCCGCGGCCTCCATCCTTTCAAGGTAGGCGTTGTTGAACTCGTAACGGTGACGGTGCCTCTCCGAAATCATCTCGCCGCCATAAATCTTGTAAGCCAATGAGTTCTTGTCCAGTCTGCAGTCATACGCTCCAAGCCTCATGGTTCCGCCCTTTATCGTGGTGCTCTTCTGCTCCTCCATCAGGTCAATGACAGGATTGGCAGCGTTCGGGTTGACCTCGGCTGAAATCGCATCCTTGATTCCAAGCACGTCTCTGGCGAATTCGACCACGCACATCTGCATTCCCAGACAAATTCCGAAGAACGGCACATTATGCTCACGGGCGTACCTAATCGCAAGAATCTTGCCTTCCAGCCCCCTCTCGCCGAATCCTGGGGCGACAAGGATTCCGTCCATATTCCCGATCTTCTCCTCCAGATTGGATCCGTCAAGGTGTTCGCTCTGAACCGTATGGACATTCACCCTGCACACATTGGCGGCCCCGGCGTGAACGAACGACTCAAGGATGGACTTGTAAGCGTCCTGAAGCTCGACATATTTCCCGACAAGGGCGATGTCCACCTGATGCTTTGGATTATAGAGTCTGTCAAGGAATGATTTCAGATTCGTGAAGTCCGGCTCCGGAGCGGATATTCCGAAATGACTGAGAACCATCTCGTCCAGATGCTCGTCCTCCATGTTCAGAGGCACCTGATAGATTGAAGGGGCATCTATGGACTGGATGACATGGCCAGGCTTGACGTTGCAGAAAAGGGCGACCTTGCGCCTGAGCTCAGGGGTCAGTTCAATCTCCGTACGGCAGACGATGATGTCAGGGTGGACACCGGCCTGCTGAAGCATCTGGACAGAGTGCTGGGTAGGCTTAGTCTTGAGTTCTTTGGCGGCTCGAAGGTAAGGTACCAGAGTCAGATGAATGCTGATGAGATCCTCGTCCGGCAGTTCCCATTGAAGCTGACGGATGGCCTCCACAAACGGTTGGGATTCCATATCTCCCACTGTGCCACCCACTTCCGTGACGATTACATCGTATTTGCCGGTCTTCCCAAGGAGCAGCATCCTGCGTTTGATCTCGTCAGTGATATGAGGTACTATCTGGACAGTCTTGCCAAGGTAAGCCCCTTCCCTCTCCTTGTTGATGACAGTCCAGTAGATCTTTCCGGTCGTCACGTTGTTGGCCTTTGACATATGCACGCCCAGAAATCTCTCGTAGTGTCCAAGATCAAGATCCGTCTCCGCACCGTCGTCCGTCACATAGCACTCACCGTGCTCGTAAGGATTCAGTGTACCCGGATCGATATTGATGTAGGGATCGAATTTCTGGATGGTGACCCTAAGTCCTCTCGCCTGAAGAAGTTTGGCCAATGATGCCGCAATTATGCCCTTTCCTAACGAGGAAGCCACACCGCCAGTAACGAAAACATACTTTGTACTCATATTCTTTTCTGCTCTTTACTGGATTACAAATTTATGTCAAAAATGTGATTACCGAAAATTTTTGTTTATTAAATGCTTTTTCATAGACACGCAGAATTGTTTTTTTCTTACTTTTGCATGATAAAAGGTGGGACGATCCGCCGCGCTGCGGGATCTCGGTCCCGGGTGAGGAAAGTCCGGACAGGACAGGGCACCCTGCTGAGGAAAGCTCAGATGGGAGCAATCTCATGGCACACGTAACAGAAAACAACCGCCTGACGACAGGCAAGGGTGAAAACGTGAGGCAAGAGCTCACGATGGGTGTCGGCGACGCCATCCAGGTACGGTGTCAGGGCCTGCAAGACCAAATATACTGGCAGATGAGGGCGGCCCGCCCGATGCCAGGGGGTAGGTTGCGTAGATAAATGGCAGATTCAAAAACAGAAACCGGCTTACGGTCCCGCCTTTTTTTCTTTTTTCACCTTGAGTTCGCCTTGGCGGTGGCCTCAAGATCAAGGGCCTCGGCGAGAATCAGGATAGGGTTCTTCACCTTGTACTCAGTGGACATCTCGATCTGCCACTTGCAGGTCTCGCATTCGCTGCACACGAAATCAGGTGCGAGAGCCTTGATCTGCCCGAAGACAGGACGGCCGATCTCCTGAGAGTACTTGTAATTCTCCTTCTTGAAACCGTAAGTACCTGCTATACCGCAGCACCCGCTGTCCAAAACAGTGAACGAGACACCCGGAATCATCTTCATCAGAGCCTTTGTGAATATGCTCCAGCCGAGTTTCTCCATGTGACAAGGAATATGATAGGCAATCCTCGCACGGTAGTCATCCTTGAACACCAGCTTGATCCTTCCGGAATCAACCAACTCAAACAGAAACTTCTCAACCAAGGTGATGCTGTCCCGGACAGAGGAATTGTCAACGGAAAGCACGTCAGGATATTCATCCCTCATCGTGAATACGCACGTGGAAGACGTCGCGACAATCGGCAGCCCGGCAGCCACCGCCTTCTCAAACTCCGCGACATTGTGCTTGGCGTGCTTTGTGGCTCCGTGCCACATTCCATTGGAGATCATCGCCACACCGCAACATTTCTCATCCATCATCTGTACACCGTAGCCGACGGCGTTCATGACGGTAACGAAAGCCTTGCCGACCTCCGGTTGCTGAAATTCGGTGGAACATCCATGGAAAAAGGCGATTTGCTTTGAATACGCCTTCTGACGCTCCATCGCCTCTTTCCTGAACCATGACTCGAAGCCGTGAGCCTTGTATTTCGGGAAAGTCCTGTGGCTGTCGATGCGAAGCGTGGCGTCCATCACGGCCTTGACCGGCTTGGACGCCACCATGAAGTTCACTACCGGAGCGAACGGCCTCGCCAGCCTGCCCATGAAATCCGTGCCGGCCAGAAGACGGTCACGAAGTCCCGGAGCGGCTGTGCTGAAACGGCGGCGTGCCGAATGGATGAGATCCGCGATCTTCACCCCTGAAGGACAGGCTACCTCGCAGCGTTTGCAGTTCATGCAATACTTCAGGTTCTCATCGAAAAAGTATTTGTTCTTAAGACGAAGCCTCTCTCCGTCAGGACCGGCCTGTTTAGGACCAGGATACAACGGGTTGACGGCCACGACCGGACAGTAAGCGGTACAGATCGTACATTTGATGCACTGTTCGAAATTATTGAAACTAATATTCTTCTCCTGCATATTTCTTTCAATGTCAAATGAATATGAACGGTTCACATACCAAGGATCCTGTCCGCGACGCTGAACGCTGTCAAGATGGCGACTCCGGCTCCGCTGCCTTCCGCAAGAGGATTGCACCCCCCGACCTCGGAACCTACCACATAGAGGTTCGGGACAACCTTTCCGCCATGCAAAGGTTGGAAATCGCCGTTGGTCTTCACGCCGAAACCGGTATAGTTCTGACTGGCGAAGAAATTCTCATCGTACCAATTCTTCCTTTCGGCGGGGCAATCGACATCAAGTCCGAATACCGGCTCCTTAACGGCATCCGGCAAGGCCACAAGCCCCTTTCCGAAGAGATTGCCACTTGCAAGTACGAATGTGTCAGCCTCGATGCGCAGATCTCCGAGATTCGCGGTTCGGACGCTTGCGACGCACCCTCCGTCAAAGACAGCGTCAAGAGCCTCGTCCCCCATAAGGAATGTACCCCCGGCTGTCTCGAACGCTTTCTTCAGAAGCCTCTGGGTACGGATTCCCGGGACAGAAGGAGGTGTGGTTCCTATGAAAACAACATTGGCCGGAATCATTTCCTTGAGCCACCGCGTAATGACCGGGTTTTCGAATCCGAACACCTCCGGCAGGATAACGACATCCTCTCCATTCAGTAATTCCCGAATCTTGTGTGCGAACTGTTTCCAGGCGGATTCGTAATTCATCACACGGGCGATGTTCACGGACCTCATCTCGGCCGGATTCTTGCGCAGATGCTCTATCTCGTCCAGCTTCACTGATTCGATGCGGCATGCAGTGCCTCTTTTCTCAAGGCCTTCGGCAATGAAGCGAGCGTTGAAATCCAAGAAACCTGTAAAGTTCACTATCAATGCATTCTCCCCTACCTTATCATCCTTCGATGCAAGCAATGTCACTTCATTCATGGCGAGCCATGCGGGTTTCAGGGTACCGAGAGCAGTGATGCGGTAGCCGTTTCGAATAATGTCAGTTCCTGGGTTTGTCGAAAGGATTGATGACGCTCCTCTCGCTTCGACAGGCTCGGCGACCGATGATGTCTGACCAGCGACCACGGCGACTGAATGCAGAACCACGCCGCATTCAGAGAAAAATCCCGGAGTCGAGACTGCATATTCAAAAACCCTCTGTTTGCCGATCTTTGAATATGGATGCTCGGGGGGAAGTTTTTCCACCGCGGTAAGCGGTTCGGCAACGTCCGTTCCATCAGGAAGTTTTCCGAGCAGGCCGAAAGCACCGGATGAAAAGTGTAGAGCATTCTGTCCCGCGGACACCATCAGACATTTCTTTCCAGCTTTCTGCAATTTGATCCCACAGACCAGCGAAGAAAGACCGCCACCTATGAGTACAACATCAAATCTCATAATCCAATCCTCCTATACTTCCTCGCCAAGTCCCATCACCTCTGAATACACCCACTGGGTGTAAGCGCTTTCCCTAAGCGTCTCTCCCCAAGCGACAGGGTACATTCCCTTCCATCTCTCGTTCATGAAATCCTTAAGGTCAGCCCTGGCCTTTGCGGTACATTTCCTTGCCTTGGCAAGTCTGCCGGCCGCCCTGCATGCGCAAAGCTCACCTTGACAGGTACCCATTCCGAAACGGGTTCTGCGCCTCAGGTCGACCAGATTGTTCACCTCAAGATTCTCAATGGCGGAATCAACCTCCGACACCGAAACTTCCTCGCATTCGCAGACCAGACTTCCCTTCACGTCACCATCGAAGTCCAGATTGGCCGCCTGGGTTCCGAAACGTCCGACGGAAGCTTTCTGAACCATCGTAGGAACCTCCCATATCTTTTTGGAGATCTCCTCGATTCCCCCCGGTTCAGATCCAGGGAGCGGAGTGTCGGCGGTCACGCACTTGGCGTCCCGCCCGAGCTTCTTGCAGACGGCGTCAGCGGCCATCTCTCCCATCAGTCTGTAAGTCATCAGTTTGCCGCCGGTGATGCTGATGAAGCCTTTGATTCCGTCACGGGTCTCGTGATCCAGACAGACAATGCCTCGGCTGATGTTACGTCCGCTTGGATCATTGTCCGCGGAGACCAGAGGACGGACTCCGGCGTATGCCCTGAGCACACGGGTCTCAGCCAGGCAAGGAGCCAGTTTGGCGCCCTCTGTCAAAAGCAAGTCCACCTCGTCAGGAGTAACCTTCAGATGATCGCATTCTTCGTATGGAACCCTTGTGGATGTCGTTCCGATGACACAGACCGTGTCTCCCGGAACAAGGATGTCGGCGTTGGCCGGCTTACGGCATCGATTGATAACCACACTGTTGACCCTGTGCGCAAAGATCAGCAGAGCCCCTTTAGCCGGGAACATGCTGATGTTCGCTCCGGCCATCTGAGCGATGTGATGCCCCCAGATGCCTCCAGCGTTCACCGTCACCGGAGCATGGTAATCCGTCACAATTCCTGTATGGTGGTCAAGAACCTTAACTCCTTTGACCGTATCCTGTTCCTTGATGAACTCGATGACCTCGGAATATACCAGGACTTTCGCACCGTGCATCTTCGCGTCAAACACATTCGACGCACAGAGCCGGAACGGATCAACCGATCCGTCAGGAACTCTCACAGCTCCGACAAGGGTCGGATTCACAGATGGTTCCATCCTCTTGGCTTCCTCTGGATCAATCACTTCCGCATCGATCCCGGCTGAAAGGCAGGCCCTGACAAAAGTGTCCTGATAAGCCAGATCGTCCTCAGGCAAGGTGATGAACAGTCCCGAAGTATCATCCACACAGTGACGCGCTATCTTCTTGAGAATCATGTTCTCCTTGATGCACTCCGTCGCTGATTCCTGATCCGTGACAGCATAACGTGCGCCGCTGTGAAGCAATCCGTGGTTTCTTCCCGTCGCCCCTGTGGCTATGTCAAAACGCTCTACCAACAGGACCCGCAACCCTCTCAAGGCGCAGTCTCTGGCCGTTCCGGCTCCCGTTATGCCGCCACCGACGATTATGACGTCATATTCATTCATCATTCTATGATTTACAGTCCTGCATATTGACTGATCTTTTGTCTCAGCGTCTTGGAAAGGCTCACCGGGGTGTAGCTGTCCGAACGGTCAAGCCATTCCAACGCCAACTCCGGCTGGCCGCACATGAAGCATCCGAGCGCGATGTTATAGGCAGCGCAAGCCTTTTTCTCGTCATTCCTGCACTTCAGAAGCTTGGTCCACTGATTGATGGCCTCCTTCCATTTATAGGAATACGCATATTCAGCCCCCTTGTCCCATGCATCCTCGGAACAGTCATAATATATAACGTGGAAATAATCCTGCTTCCATGTCGATAGAAATGAGGCCGCCGCCACATAACCGGCATTCTCCGCCCCGGGGCCGATGTTGTTCCAAACTTCCTTGATGATGTCTTCGTTCGATTTCTTGCCGTTACTGTAAACGTCAGCCTTGAAACTGCGTCCTCCGGCAAACCCGAAGACCCTGTCCTCCTTGTTCATCGAATCGTAAACGAAGATTTTCGTCGTGAACGGCACAGAGGCCTCCGAGACGTATGCCGAATCGGCGGATACCTTCTGACCTGTGTTCCTGACAGGATCCTTCACAGCCGGAATTCCCAGCTCCGGGACATCGATCACGAACACCACATCCTTGCCTGTCTCCATCACAAGGCTGACAAGGGAATCCTTGGACGCATAATCCACGCCGTCTCCGCCACGGACCGTGAACAACTCTATTTCGCGGTTTCCGTCGAAATAATCCTCCTCCAGACGTGTCGCGAATCCCCCGGCAGCGGAAGCATTGAACACCTCATCACGAGGATTCCCGTCAGTTAGATAGACAACAGCGATGGACTTGCCCGCAAGATTGAGCCCGGACTTGGACGGCCCGCGCATCTCGGGGCTGACCACAAAAGCCTGTGGGGCGCAGGAGGTCAGCGCGAAAAGCGCCGATACAACCATCAATGAGGTTCTTCTTCTCATAATACTTGAATATTTATCGGACCGGCTCCGCAATGAGATCGTACTCATCCGCGCCGGTGATTCTAACATCAATGAACCTGCCGCACAAATTCTCGGCAGGAGTACCACCGAATTCCTGACAATCGTACTTGACGACAATCTCGCCGTCAACCTCGGGGCTCTCGTACTGACTTCTACAGACCAGCACACCATCCGCATAGTCATCAACCATGACACGTTCAATGTTTCCAACCCTTGACTCGTTGAACGCCAGCGAGATGCCGCCCTGCGTCCTCATCAGTTCCTCCAGTCTGCGATCCTTTTCCTTCTTAGGCACGGAATCACGATAGTTCTCCGCCCCGAAAGTTCCTTCCTCCTCTGAATATTTGAACGCGCCCAACCGCTCGAACCTCGCCTCCTTGACGAAGTCCAGAAGCTCGGCGAACTCTTTCTTCCCTTCCCCGGGATGACCAACGATCATGGTGGTCCTCAAGGCAACACCGGGAACCCGTTCGCGAAGCGTCCTGACCAAAGTCCTCGTCCACTCACCGTCCACGTGCCGGTGCATCTTGTCCAGTACCTTGTCGGCGATGTGCTGGAGAGGAATGTCCAGATACTTGCAGACTTTAGGATTGTTCGCCATCTCGTCAAGCACATCCTCCGGAAAATCAGCCGGATAGGAGTAGTGGATCCTTATCCATTCTATTCCCTCCACCTCCGACAACTTACGGAGAAGCTCAGCCAAAGCGCGGTGCTTGTAAAGGTCAAGCCCATAGTATGTCGTGTCCTGGGCGATAAGAATCAGTTCCTTGACTCCATCCCCGGCCAAAGCGGCGGCCTCGGCCACAAGACTTTCCATCGGCACGGATCTGTGCGCTCCGCGGATGAACGGTATTGCGCAATAAGAGCACCTTCTATCACACCCTTCTGAGATTTTCAGATAAGCGTAGGCGCGGTGATCAGTCCTGAATCTTGTCGGTTCCTTCACCGGAACACAGCCGAGCGCCTTGACAATCGGCTTCAGATCCCTTGCCCCGAACCAGAAATCCACTTCAGGGATCAAGTCCGGCATCTGTGACATGTACCTTTGCGAAAGACATCCGAAAACCATCAGTCTTCCGACCTCTCCGGCTTTCTTGCGCGCGGCGGCGGAAAGGATGGTCTGTATGGACTCCTCCTTGGCGTCGCCTATGAATCCGCAGGTGTTGACGAGGAGTACATCTACAGGGGCCATCTCATTCTCGGGCACAATCTGCCATGCGCCATCGACCTGAGAGAGAAGATGTTCCGTGTCAACGGTGTTCTTCGAACAGCCTAATGTTATGACTTGCAGCGATTTCACTATTCGTCTGCCTTATCCTCTTCCTTTGCCTCTCCGGCAGCAGCCTCTTCCTCAGGGTTGACGAAGTCAAAGGAAGCGTATTTCTTGATGTCGCCGTACCAATCCACGACCTTCTTCATGTGCGACACATAAAAGCGGTCGGCGTCATAATCCGGAATCGCCTTGGCGAAAAGAGACTTAAGCTCGTCAGGAGCAGCCTTTGACGATGGTGCGTCAGCATCTCCGAGAACCTCATGCATTTTCAGGAAGACCTCCTGAAGCTTGACTTCACCTTCTGTAGTATAGATTGAGATGTCAGCCAATGTCGTGATGCGGCTCTTGGAGTCAGCCACAGTCCTTTTCTTGTCGGAAAGAGCTTCGATGATGACACCGTTACGCGCCTGAGCCACGTACTCAAACAGGCCATGCTGGCCTGAGATTGAAAGAATTTTTGAAAGATCTGTTTTCATATTCAGATAAAAATAGCTAAAATTATCGTTTATCAAAACTTGAGCCCGGCGAAAACTTTTTCTGTCTCAGTTTTCAAATGGGCCAATGTCCCGTTGTTGCGGATGAACGCATCCACCTTTGACAAGTCAAAACGCTGAGCGGCGATTCTTTGTATGATCGCTTCCTGCGAAGCCGCATCCCGACGGCAAGCTCTCTCCAGCCTCAACGCCAATGGCGCGTCCACCATGACCACCTTGGAAACTACAGCCATAAATTCCGGCTTGTCAAGAATGATGGCGGACTCCATGACGCAGAACGGCTCCTTACCGAAAAAAGTGCCGGAACACCCCTGTCCCTCAAACCTGACGCTCTGCATGGCGTTCCATCTCTTGAAATCCATCAAAACCGCAGGGTGGACGATCCCTTCCAAAGTCCTTAGTTTTTCAGGAGAGGAAAACACGATTGAAGCAAGCCTGGCTCCGTCAAAAGTCCCGTCCGGAAGTCTCAATCCACAACCGAAAGTCTCCTCGACAGCGTCCAGCAGCGAGTCATCCTTAGCATAAAGCCCTTTGGCTGCGGAATCCGAATCATAGACAGGAATCCCACGCTCCGCAAGGATCGCGCGGACGGCGGACTTACCGCTTCCTATTCCTCCTGTTATCGCCACGGTCTTCATTGCCGTCCCTCCTCAACACAATCGAACACCTCGGGAATCACGGTGCAATCGATGGCACCATCCGGGATCCTCGACGCATGGGCGATGCACTTTCCTCCGATCGAATTTCTGAAATCCGAGTAGTCTATGTAAAACTGAACCCCGTCGGTCGGATCCTGAGACAAAGGGAAAGCGCACTTGAACACGACAGTCGCCGTGGATGGATAAACAGAAAGCTTCCTGCCGGCCGGGACGTTCCTGACTCCGACCGAAACCTCGGAACGAATCTCCACGTAACGGGTAACGTCCAAGGAATAGTTCACCTCGTTCTCCGACATCCTCACCCCCGACATCGGTTCAAGTCTCACGACTCCATGGGAGCTGGACTTGAGGTTCAAAAGATCGATCGTGCGGGTAAAGACCCGGTCGATGTGTTCCAAATGGAAAGGCTCACCGTAGATCGTGACTGAATCCGGCTGGAGCCGGATCTGTCCCATGGCCATGTACTGAGGCTTGAAGCTCAGCACATGCACAGCCTGAACAGGAACCCTCTTGTTGTTCTCGAACGGGAAACGGAACTGCACGGTCTCGGAAAGGAAGGACTCAAGACGGACACCGTCGCCGAAAATCTCAGTGACGTAGTTGCTGAGCTCCGCCGCTGTGATGTAGAACAATTCTCCGTCCTTATGATGGAGATCCTTACTGTCAAAGTGGATGGTGATGGCCTTTCTCTTGGCCTGATGACGGATTCTCAGCAAGGAGAATCCCGAAGTCCTGCACCTCGCCGCTATCATGCTGGAATTGGATGAGACGTTGGCATGCCCCTCTATGTTGCACCGGGCCACCACCGGCACGCCCATCGTGTCGGAGTAGTTCAGGGAAAGGTTGTGAATCAGCCAGATGCTGAACGCAAGCAAGAGAGACATCAGAAAAACTGAAATGTCTCTCCCGTCCAGATGCAATCTTCCCAGCAGTTTATGCAGACGTTCCTTCCACATCGTACAGCCAGAAATTCAATCCGTTACTTCTGTGGAGCGTCCTGAGTGAAATCTCTGACAAGTGAGTTCTTGTCCACTCTGAGCTTGACATCACCATCGACCTTGACGAGGACGGTTCTGTCCTTGATCTCATCCACGGTGCCGTAGATGCCGCCTGCCGTGACAACCTTGTCGCCTCTCTTGAGACCGTTGCGGAACTTCTCAAGCTCCTTCTGCTGCTTGCGCTGCGGACGGATCATGAAAAACCACATGATCGCGAACATGGCGATGATCATGATCCAGAAAGCGCTGCCGCCTCCGGCGGGAGCCTGTCCTGCAGGAGCGGTCTGCAGCAATGTGAAAGTAAGAATATTCATTTCTAAAAATTAAAAGTTATATATCACAAATCTAAGCAATTTTTTCGATCTTCACTATATCCCCCTCATCAATCAGTTTTTTGACGAGACTGTCAAGTATGCCGTTGACGAACGAGCGGCTCTTCGGAGTGCTGTAGAACTTGGAGATTTCGACATATTCATTGATGGTCACCCTGAGCGGCATGGCGGGAAACGCCTTAGCCTCGGCAAGCCCCATCACGATAAGGACAATATCGGTGGTGAAAAGGCGGTCACTCTCCCATTTCGAGGTGCTGTCCGCGACCATCGGAGCATATTTGCCATAGCATGAGTATGCGGTGCGTAATAATTTATATACGAAGGCCTTGTCACTCTCCACGTCTTTGCTTCCTTGAAGCATCTCGCTGCGGTGAAGCGGTGGAAGAGACCAGCGGTACCCCTTGGCGAGCGCCTTGAGCGTGTCGCAGCAGACTGTCAATGAATATGCCAGGTCGTCACACCAAAGGATCGACAAGTCCTCAAGAATCTTTTCCAACTCCTCGTTATCGACAAACTCTTCTTCGAATATTCTTATGAACAGCTTGACGTCCTCTTCTATGGAACTTTCCGCCGAAGCCATATATTCCCTATAATACTCTTTCGCGCAGAGCGAATCGTACACGTTTCTCACCAAAGCGTCGTATGGTTCCCACGAAAGCTTGCGACGGGAGATGATCTTCTGAAAATCGGGATCCTGCTCCAGCAGCGAAGCCAGCCTGTTGAAGGCGAACTTCATGTTCGGATTCCTCTCCTCCTCCGTCGGGTTGAACTTGTTTCTGGCGTTCTCGATTCTGGTCCGCGCCTCGGCCGAGAGGTACGGAATGATGTCAAGCATAAAGAGATACAACGACCTTGTGGCCTCGCAGGACGCCTCCAGAAGCGACTCAGCCTCCGGGAGTGTCATGGATGGATTCTCCGCATAGCTGTAGAGCACCTTGAAAGCCTTTATCCGCAGAATTCGTCTGTTGAGCATAATTCCTATCAAAATTTTATGCAAAGATAACACACAATTTCAGATTTTTCTTAAATTTGTGCGGATAACAAAACTTTCAGCGCAAGATGTACAAAGATGATTACGAGCGGCCGAACTACGCTGACCGCAACACAGAGGACGTTTACTCAAAGCCTGTAAGGGCCGGAAAGAGAACCTATTTCTTTGATGTCAAGAGCACAAAAGGGAACAACGACTACTACCTGACCATCACGGAAAGCAAGCGCAGACAGGAGCAGGACGGCAGCTTCTCTTTCGACAAGCACAAGATATTCCTCTACAAGGAGGACTTCGAGAAATTTCAGGAAGGACTCACGGAAGTGTTGGCATACATGAAGGAGAACCTTCTTCCGGACGTACCGGAGCATACCTGCGAACCATGCGCCGACAAGGGAGACGGTTCGTCGGACAACCAGTTCAGCGACGTGAGCTTCGAAGAGCTGTAGCATTCCCGACATGGACATATTCAATGGAAATAACGTCCTCTCCGTTAGCGGAGGGGATTTTTTTGCTTATTATCCCATTTATTCCTAAATTAGAGGGCTATTTTTGAACAAAATGCGGACTTAATAGTTTAACACATTGATAGTTTAACACATAAAAAACACGACACTGAAAATGAACAAAGACATGTCAAGACGTTCATTCCTGAAGACAGGAACCGCAGTGGCCGCGGGACTTGCGGTCGCACCGAACATCATCATCGCCGGCGAGAAGACGCCGAAGAAAGAAAAGAAAAAGAAAAACGCCCCGAGCGACAAGCTGAACATCCTCGGAGTCGGCATCGGAGGCCGCGGAGCCGCCGACCTCGCCGAGATGGAGACCGAGAACATCATCGGACTCTGCGACGTGGACTGGAAGTACGCCGACCACGTGTTCAACAAGTACCCGCAGGCAAAGAAGTACAACGACTACCGCGTGATGTTCGACGAGATGCTTGACAAGGCTGACGCCGTCATGATCGCCACAGCCGACCACACCCACGCCATCATCGCCGCCCAGGCCATGGCGGCCGGCAAGCACGTCTATGTCGAGAAACCTCTTACCCTCACCGTCTATGAGGCCAGGCTTCTGACAAAGCTCGCCGCCAAGTACCGCGTGGCCACCCAGATGGGTAATCAGGGAGCCTCCTACTCCGGCACCAGAAAGGCCATCGAATGGCTTTGGAACGGAGAGATCGGCGAGGTCAGAAGAGTTGACTGCTTCACAGACCGTCCTATCTGGCCACAGGGACTTGAGAAGCCGACCACCGTTGAGCCTATTCCTTCAACCCTCAACTGGGACGCATTCATCGGACCGGCCCCTATGCGTGAGTACAACTCGATCTACACCCCGTGGAACTTCCGCGGATGGTGGGACTTCGGTACAGGAGCGATGGGTGACATGGCTTGCCACATCATGCATGTGCCTTTCAAAGGTCTGAAGCTCGGCTATCCTACAAAGGTTGAAGCCAGCTCGACCAATGTGCTGACCGACTGCTGCCCGAGCGCCGAGATGATCCATCTGACCTTCCCGGCAAGGGAGAACATGTCCAAACTCGCGATGCCGGAGGTTGACATCCGCTGGTACGACGGAGGTTTCAAGCCGGAGAGGCCGGAAGGGCTTCCAGCTGGTTTCAACCTCAACATCAGTGGCGGCTGCAGCATCTTCTACGGAACAAAGGACATCATGATCGCCGGCTGTTACGGCAATGATCCTATCCTCGTCTCCGGCAGGAAGCCTGAGGTGCCTCACCTTCTGCGCGAAGTCACCCTTTCACACCAGCAGGATTGGATCCGCGCCTGCAAGGAGGATCCGGATTCCAGAATCCCTGCCGCATCAGACTTCAGCGAGGCCGGTCCTTTCGTCGAGATGGTTGACCTCGGCGTGGCCGCCGTCAGGCTCCAGGCCCTCAACCAGATCCTCGAATGGGACGGTGAGAAGATGGAATTCACCAACATCCCTGAAGACGCCACGATCAAGATCCTCGAGAAGGACGGCTTCTCGATCCACGACGGACACCCTACTTTCCAGAACAAGTACACGGATCCGGTAAACGCCCGCCAGTTCGCCGCAGGTCTGATCAAGCGTCAGTACCGCGCCGGCTATGAGCTTCCTGAAATGCCAGAATAATTCACCAAGAAGCTGTTTTGAAATGGTTCCCGAATTTTATCATGCGGAATTTGAGACATTTTTCGGCTTCGGAAGAGGTAGCGTAGCAGTAGCTAAGTGACTGATGACGAAGATGAAAATGGCCGGAAAGGCCGTGTAAGATAAGAGAGGAATCATTTCAAAACAACTCTTAAAAAATCAATGAATATGAAAAAGATTGTTTATGCGGCGGCCGCTGTCGCCATGATCATGACCGCTGTTTCCTGCGGGAACGGCAAGAAGAAGGCCGCAGCTCCGGCCGAGCTCCAGTGGACCGGAACAGAGACGGTTGAGACCAAAGTTGAAAAGGAAGGAGCGCCGGCTTACGTCAGCGTTGAGAAGCCTCAGGTTGACCTCGCCTCAGTCCCTCAGGACAAAGACGGTTTCTATGTTATTTTTGATGGCGAGACCCTCAACGGATGGCGCGGCTATGGCAAAGACAACGCGCCTTCACGCTGGACGGTCGAGGATGGCTGCATCAAGTTCACCGGCACAGGCACAGGCGAGGGACAGACCCTGGAGGGCGGCGACCTGATTTTCGCCCACAAATTCAAGAACTTCCAGCTTGAACTCGAGTGGAAAGTCTCCAAAGGCGGAAATTCAGGAATCCTCTACCTCGCGCAGGAAGTTAAGGAATATAACGCCGACGGCACCACAAAGTGGTCTCCAATCTACATCTCATCTCCTGAGTATCAGGTGCTTGACAACGCCAATCATCCTGATGCCCTGCTCGGAATCGATGGCAACCGCCAGTCCGCTTCCCTCTACGACATGATCCCGGCCAAACCACAGAACCAGAATCCTTACGGCGAGTGGAACACTGCCAAGATCATGGTTTTCAAAGGTACCGTCGTACACGGTCAGAACGGAACCAACGTGGTTGAGTACCATCTGTGGACTCCACAATGGACAGACATGCTCCAGGCTTCCAAGTTCTCTCAGGAGAAGTGGCCTCTTGCCTTCGAGCTGCTGAACAACTGCGGCGGTGAGAATCACGAAGGCTATATCGGTCTCCAGGATCATGGGGACGATGTCTGGTACCGCAACATCCGCGTAAAAGTGCTTGACTGATGAAAAAGGCAAGTCTTATACTCATGACTTCGGCGCTTATTCTCGGAGCGGTATCTTGCTCCGGGAACAAGGCCAAGAGTGCTGTAAAAAAAGAGATCAGCGTCCAGCTCTACAGCATCAGGGACGTGATCGGGGATCCCGATAAGTACGCGCGGAATCACGAGGAAGCTTTCAAGGCACTCGCCGAGATGGGCTACACCTCAGTCGAGGCCGCCTGCTACTCTGACGGAAAGCTCTACGGAGTCGATCCTGAACAGTACAAGGCCGACCTTGAGGCCGCGGGACTCAAATCCCTTTCGACACACATAAGCAGAAACCTTAGCGATGAGGAACTCGCCTCCGGTGACTTCACAGAATCAATGAAGTGGTGGGATCAGGCCATAGCCGCCCACAAGGCCGCCGGATGCAAATACATTGTCGTGCCGTGGTTCAAGGTTCCGGAGACACTTGCCGGCCTTAAGACCTACTGCGACTACTTCAACGCCATCGGAGCGAAATGTAAGGAAAACGGCATGCTGTTCGGCTACCACAACCACTCCCATGAGTTCAAAAAGATCGATGACACCGTCATCTATGAGTACATGATTGAGAACACCAACCCTGAATATGTGTTCTTCGAAATGGATGTCTATTGGACTGTCATGGGCAAGGCCTATCCTGTCGAAATCTTCAAGAAGTACCCTGGCCGTTTCACGCTTCTCCACATCAAGGATCACCGTGAGCTCGGCGAAAGCGGCATGGTTGGCTTCGATGCCATATTCAACAATGCAGACATTGCCGGCATGAAGGATTTTGTGGTTGAGCTTGAAGCGTTTACCAACGGAGACTGGAGGGAAAGCATGAAGATGTGCGCCGACTATCTCCTTAACTCTGACTTCGTGAAAGCCACCTACAAGGAATAACGTTCCTTTATATTTATGATCAGAACGGTCGTGAAAGGGTTCACGGCCGTTCTTTTTTCGCTCACATTCACAAGTATTCCGACAAATCAAGAAATATATAGCATATTTTTAGTATATTTGGAAACTTTAGACTAATTGTTAATTATATTATAAAGTTTCTTAGACATATTCAATTATGGACAAGATTCTGCTTAGGAATATTACTTTGGACGAACGTCAGGTCGATGTCACAATCGCCGACGGACTGATCAAAAAGATAGCACCGCACTCAGAGGAGTACAGGGAGGCCGCCTCGGGAGTGGAGGCCGTCGATTGCACGGGGAAGGTCGCTGTTCCGGGATTCATCAACATGCACACTCACGCCGCCATGTCCCTGATGAGAGGTATCGGCGAGGACATGGCGCTTCAGGACTGGCTGTCACACATCTGGGCCATCGAATCGAAACTGGACGCACCATTCATCTACTGGGGGACAAAAGCCGCCGCCTTGGAGATGATAAAGACAGGCACCACCACATTCAACGACCAGTACTGGTTCTCACACACCGCAAGGATTGCGGCAGCCGAGATGGGAATACGTGGCGCCGTGTCCTACGTTTTTCTTGACCGTAACAATGCGGAGGAAGCCGCCAGAGAAAAAGACCAGTGCATCCAGATGCACGAGACCGTGCCAGGATGGGATTCACGTTCCATCTTCACAATCGGCATCCATGCCATTTACACAGTAAGCGAGGAGATGATTCTCTGGGCGAGTGAATATGCCCGCAAGCACAACCTTAAGATCCACATCCATGTGGCCGAATCGGAACAGGAAGATCTGGACTGCAAGGCGGCTCACGGCGGACTCTCCCCTGTGGAGTATCTTGAGGCGCTCGGTGTGCTGGGGCCTGATGTCATCGCCGCGCACACTCTCTGGCTTTCCGACCACGACATTGAACTGCTGGGCAGACACCATGTCAACTGTGTGCACAACATCAATTCCAACACCAAACTGGCTTCCGGCTACAAGTTCAAGTGGAAGGAACTCACTGAGGCTGGTGCGAATGTCTGCCTCGGGACCGATGGATGCGCTTCGTCCAACAATCTGGACATGCTTGAGGCGATGAAGACAACCGCCCTGTTCCAGAAAGCATGGAGGAAGGATCCTTCAGCCCTGCCGGCCCAAACACTTCTGGACATGGCAACGGTGAACGGAGCAAAGGCTCTCGGGCTAAAGACAGGAGTGATCGCCGAGGGCTACGAAGCTGACATCCAGATTGTTGACACAAACAACACTTTCTTCCTTTCCCCGGGATCTTTCCTTGCCAACCTGATCTACTCGGCGCACAGCGACTGCATCACATCGCTTATCTCAGGAGGCAAGTTCGTAATGCGCGACCGCACTGTGTTCGGTGAAAAGATGATCCTCAAAGGGGCGCGCACGGTTCTGAAAGAGATTGACAACAAGTGACAACCTACCGCGGTTGGCGGAATATGGTTCCGTTCACCATGGTGATCAAAGAACATAAAAACATGGATCAAAGAGCAGAAAGAATCTACGGAGCCGCTGAATATGTAAGACAACAGCTCGGCGACCTCAAACCAGAGGTCGGCATCGTGCTCGGCAGCGGCCTTGGGAAACTGGCGGACAGTATAAAAGATCCGCTCACAATACCTTATAAGACAATCCCCGGATTCCCCGTTTCCACAGCCATAGGCCACAAGGGCAACTTCATCGTGGGCAAACTTGGCGGCAGGACGGTCATCGCCATGCAGGGACGAATCCACTACTACGAGGGCTACCCGATGGAGTTGGTGACATTGCCTGTCCGAGTGATGAAAGTTATCGGAATAAAGTACTTGTTCGTGTCCAACGCCGCCGGAGGAGTCAACTACGACTTCAAGGTCGGAGACCTGATGATCATCACGGATCACATCAACCAGCTGCCTAACCCACTGATCGGCCCGAACATGGACGATTTCGGGCCACGGTTCCCGGACATGACGAGACCTTACGACCTTGGATTGATCGCAAAGGCGGAAACTATCGCAGGCGAGATGGGCATAAAGTTTCACAAGGGCGTCTATTACGGAGGAACAGGCCCGACTTACGAGACCCCCGCCGAGTACAAGTACATCCGGACGATCGGAGGAGACGCCACAGGGATGTCCACCATCCCGGAGGTCATCGTCGCAAGGCATTCGAACATCCCGGTGTTCGGAGTTTCGGTAATCACCAACGAGGCGCACGATGACTACGCTCCTGATTATGTGAACGATGGGGACGATGTCCTGAAGGCGGCGGATGCTGCGGCAGACAGGATGTGTTCGCTGTTCACAAGGATGATAGAGTCGCTGTAATATTCATTGGCAATGAGATACGTTTTCATTTTGTACTTTGTGTTCGCCGTGTTCATCATCGGATTCGGCTCCGCACTTTTGATATACGGAGTGCCGTTTTCATGGAAAATCGGCGGCATCCTGCTGATCGGCCTATATTTCCTTTACCGCGGAATAGCCACCTGCGTCAATCAGAAGCGCCGCCGCGAGCTTGAGAAGATCGACAACGGAAATGATCCTGCCAACGCTTAATGATGAAATGCCGCTTCGACAAACTCGGTGACCAGCGGACTTCGGTCACTGAGCCTGTCGAAGCGGCTGACTTTTCAAACGATAATAATTGAATACAATGGATTTAGGATTTTTCAGAGTGGCCGCCGCGGTGCCAAGAGTAAAGGTGGCGGATGTTGAATATAACGCCGACTCTATTTGTGACCTGACCGGCAAGGCCGAGTATGAGGGAGCGTCACTGGTCGTTTTCCCCGAACTTTCGATAACCGGCTACACCTGCCTTGACCTTTTCGGCCAGAATCTCCTGCTGACCAAGTCGGAAGAGGCCGTAGGAAAGATCATGAACTTCACAAGAGGCAAGCACATCACTGTGGTTGTAGGCGCTGCGGTCCGTTTCAGAGGCCGTCTCTACAACTGCGCCATCGTGCTGCGGAACGGAGGGATAAAAGGAATCGTGCCGAAGATCTACCTCCCTACTTACGCCGAGTTCGACGAGGGGCGCTGGTTTGCTTCAGGCTCCGATTTCCTTTGTCCGGACAACTCAGCGACAGGACGTTTCGTGGACGACGGCAAGGACTATTACCGTGACGGATTCGACTCGATCATCAAATACTGCGGGCACAGATGCAACATCTCCCCCAACCTGCTGTTCACCGTCGGAAACGCCACGTTCGGAATAGAGATCTGCGAGGATTTCTGGACTCCGATCCCTCCGTCATCGTTCCTCGCCCCTTCCGGTGCGCAGGTGATAGTGAACATCTCGGCCTCCAATGAGGTGATGACAAAGCACCAGCAGCGCAAAGAACTGATTTCCAACCAGTCAGGCCGTACGGTTTCTGGCTATATATACTGTTCCGCCGGCTACGGAGAGTCTTCGATGGACACTGTTTACGGAGGTTCATCAATCATCTGCGAGAACGGACACGTGCTGGCCGAGAATGAACGGTTCCAACTTCACGACACAATGATGTTCGCAGACCTCGACATCGAGAAACTCAATGTCCTGAGGCAGAAGAAGAATTCCTTCCGCGGGATGACTCCTGACGGAACCTCGGCGTGTGAATATTCGGGATTATATTCATGCTATGACCTTGGTCCCGCCGCTCCGACTGATTTTGACAGGAAGTTCTTCCGCTATGTGGAACCACATCCGTTCCTTCCGGAGGGTGATCCGGCCGAGATCGCCGAGCGATCAAAGGAGATTCTTCTGATCCAGACGACCGGGCTCATCACCCGTCTGGAACACATAGGCTGCAGGAAGGCCGTTTTGGGAATATCCGGCGGCCTCGACAGCACGCTTGCGCTCCTGGTGACGGTCATGGCATTTGACAAGCTGGGGATTCCTCGCGCGAACATCATCGGTATAACGATGCCCGGCCTTGGTACAACGCACCGCACCAAATCCAACGCCGTGGATCTGATGGAAGTTCTTGGCGTGACTACACGAGAGATTTCAGTGGTCGCAGCCGTGGAGCAGCATTTCAAGGACATCGGCCACGACCCTAAGGTGATGGACTCCACCTACGAGAACGCCCAGGCGCGTGAGAGAACGCAGATTCTGATGGACATCGCAAATCAGGAGAACGGCCTTGTGATCGGTACCGGTGACCTTTCTGAGCTGGCTCTCGGATGGTGCACCTACAACGGAGACCACATGTCAATGTACGCTGTCAATGCATCCGTGCCAAAGACATTGATCAAGTATCTTGTGCGCTGGGCTGCGGGCAATGTGTTCACGGATGCGGCGACGAACGGAGGCAGGAGTGCCGGCGAGATTCTCCTTGACATCGCTGACACTCCTATCAGTCCGGAACTTACGCCTGCCGACTCAAAGGGGCGGATCAAGCAGAAGACCGAGGATCTGATCGGTCCGTACGAGCTGCACGATTTCTTCATCTACAACTTCATCAGGTACGGCTACTCTCCGGTAAAGATTTTCCATCTGGCCTGCCGTGCTTTCAGTGGAGCGGAGAACGGTGCGGATGTCTGCGCCGCGAACCATCCGGATGTGACATTCGACAAGGCGACAATCCTGAAGTGGCTCAAGAAGTTCTACTGGCGCTTCTTCAGCCAACAGTTCAAGCGTTCCTGCATGCCCGACGGCCCGAAGATCAGCCTCGTGAGCTTCTCCCCTCGCGGCGACTGGCGAATGCCATCAGACGCCCAGGTACAGCTCTGGATCTCCGAACTGGACAAGATTGCCATCTGACCCTGCCGTCCGGTCTTCACCTTGCGGTCAAGAACAGCCTTCTCCAGCAACGCCGAATCCATATTTCAAGCCACACTTTCCGAGTGCAAAACACCGTCATCGCTCCCAAATACGTAATCGGGAGCGATGACGTGCAACTTTGTAGCCTTCCCTAGCGCCTGCACTAAAACACTAATACACATCCGGCAAAAAACAACGGAGTCAAACGACTCCGTAAACCAAAACTCCGCAATTCGATTTCTAACCTCCCGAAACAGCTACCTCTTTACACCGTGAGACCATCTCCACTTTCCGAGAACAGAGGACCCTTCTGCATTGCACTGATGACATCCAATTTTGTTTCCTCTGATAAGCGCATCCCAGCTCTTCAACCATCGTTATTTCAGCCTCTCGAGCACCGTACACTTCGTTCGCCAATACCTTTTCAGATGGCAATGCTTCGCAAGCCTCCATTACACCTATCATATTTGATAAGTACTCGGGGAGATAGTGTTTGTTTTCAAAGCTATCGGAATACTTCACAAAACGATCTTTACCCTGCGGATAATATGTCTGAAGAAATCTGATTGCGCACTCTTTCCAACGATAGTATTCATTAATATCTGTTGGGGCATAAATTTTAAAAAAGCGATTTATATTGGGTTCAGGAGGCACATACTTCAATTCAGATTGTATCTTCTTCCCTTGCTCAATAAATCTTTAATAACGATTGCCATAATTTTCGTGCTTGAATATCTGTCCCTAGAATACCGCTACCGGATTCGCTTCTCTTTGGAATCTACACTCCCATCTCCTTCATCGCCGCCGCGACCTCGGCGAGGGGGATGTTGAGCATACGGCTGACATAGAGTGGGGTTATGACTTCCATACTGCCGGAGTGGCGTTCCATTTCTATGAGGTACTCGATGTTCTTCTTCAGGTTGCCGAGGGAGTTCCCTAAGGGTTCAGCGGGCGTTTCTTGATCCTCAGCGGATGCCGACTCAAAGATATCCTCAGTTGTCCGGGGGCTATACTTGCCGGTCTTGAACTCAATGATGACGGAACCGGATTCGAGGGACCGGCAGGTGTGGAACTGCTTTGCCGGCACGTGGCAGTGCATTACTCCGGAGCGTGGGCTCAAGCAAAGCCGAGCGACCTCCACACCGCAGTCATCAAACAGAACCTCTTCCACGCAGCCGCGTATGCAAATCACTTCTTCGCTTGTGTCATTATGCCGATGAATCGGGATTACCGTGCCAGGCTCAAGTGCATTGAGCATACGCATACTCTGATCCTCCGCAGTGTCACGCAGGTCATAGTGCATCCTCAAGCGCTCCGATCTCCTTGCACGCTCCGTCAAGGCATCAAGAAACGCCACGTCTGAAAGTAGATACTTTTCCATAGCCTATACGAGCTTCACAGCCACAGGATCACCGAGAGGACCTACTTCAACATAAGCTATGCGCCCCGCAAAATTTTCCTCAAAAAGAATCGGATATACCCTTAGCGGCTCCGCACCGCTTTCCTTGAGAACATCCTCCACAAGACACTCTTAACCATTGGTGGCGATAAAACACATTATCTTCTCTCTGTCAATTTCTTTGCAGTTCATCATACAACCCTCATTCCGTGTATGTTAGACCTCGCTCTTCAACGACACAATCTCCGGAGCTCCCCACTGGTTGGCTTTCACGACCACCACATAACCGCTCCGCTCTTCCTCAAACAGTATGGGATAAACCCTCAAGCGTTCGGCTCCGCTGTTGGCGATAATGTCATCCACGTGAACCTCAGCCTTTCCTTTCATATATTCCAGAACCGCCTTGCGGTCAATCTCCTTGTAGTTGATTTCTTCAATCTGACTGATGTGCTCATCAATGCTGGGCTTCTGATCGTACGGCATCGGGTAGTCGATGTGGGAATCCAGCCAATCTGTGATTGACTTCCACCACGATGTGCGGACGAGATTGGTGCGGACGCTGTAGCCGCTTATCTTGTGCATAAACTCGGTATGATGCGTTGCGTGGTAGTGCAGGAAAGCGTAAGTCCCCCAGACGAAAAAGACAGCACTTACTATTACTATATACAGCTGCGCATCCACACCGCATCCCAGAATCACACTCAGCCCCCAGATGCCTGTAATCAGCAGACTCAGCGAAATCTCGACCGAAGAAGTAATGAAATGGCTGATGCCGACATTCACAAACGCGTGATGAAGGTGAGTCTTGTCCGGATGGAACGGATTCTTTTTGTGATATACCCTCATTGTCATCACCCTAAGAGTGTCAAAAATCGGCACTGCCAGTACAGACAACGTGAAAGCAATCATATTGATGTTCGTCATATCCACATAATAAGGAGTCTGATTCTCCTTGCTGAGCAGGCATATCACAAACCAGGTGATCAGCACTCCCATCACCATCGTCCCGGCATCCCCGATGAACATCCTCGACTTAGAACCGAAGACATTGTGAATGTAGAACGGGATTATCGCCCCCGCCATAGTGAAGGCAAGAATGGCGTTCGGTGCATCCTGAGCCTTTATGAAAGCCACCCCGAACAGAATGCAGCAGGTGAAACACAGACCGCTCGAAAGCCCGTTCACCCCGTCAATCATGTTCACGGCATTTATGATTCCCACGCCTGCGATTACTGTGAGCGGCACGGCAATCCACCAGCTTAAGTCCCCAATGCCCCACAACCCTCTGAAAGTGTCGATGCACATCTGGCTTGAGAACACAAGACAGAGGATAGTGCCGATTTCGATGACTAAGCGCGAAGCAGGACTCAGCCCGAGGATGTCATCCATCGCGCCCACATACAGCATTATGCTCATCGCCGTGAACACCGGGAAAAGGCAGATATGAAGGTACTCCGGACCGAACAGATGGCTATACACGGCAGCCACCATCATGCCCGCCAGCAGCCCGAAATACACCGCCAGGCCTCCCACTACCGGCACCGGCCGCTTCTGAAGCTTACGGGCATCCGGATTGTCCACCAGCCCCTTCATAAGGGCTATCTTCAGAATCTTGAAATATATCCAATGGACCGCCGCCAATGCGCCAAACGCCCCGATTATCACGGCTATTATCATTATCCAGTTCATAAGCAAATAGTTTTTTATCAGTTTCCGGTTTATGCTCTCACCACTTCACCTTCACCAATCCCTCTCCCTCAAAGCCACCATCAGTCCAGAACTCTCCTCCCTACTACCACACATCCCCTATCCCATCTTCCAGTCCGGAAACGGAGGATTGCCTACCAGCTCATTATAGACTTTCAGCATCTTCGCACGCAGACGCTCCGCATGGTTAAGCACCGAAGGCATCAGACAGGCGTACAGCGGCAACTCCTTGAGCTGCGGCACCTCCAGCCCGAAGCCATTCTCGAGCTCATCCTCAGAGTGCCCGAAATCCATCTGCACCACGCCGTCGGGGTCTTCCCCGACCAATATGCTGTAGAGCAGCAGACAGCATTTCTGCACCTTCGGCATCTGAGCCTTCTCGTTCGCGAGCCGCTTCCAATACCGTCCCCTCCGACAAAGAGCATCCCCCCCTCTCGCCTTCCACCCGGCAAAGAATCACCGTCAGATACACCCCGGGCAGAATCTTCCAGACCAGCTCCACACAGTCCTTACGCACCGCCACCGTCATCTGCGGTGTCTCCTCAAGTAACATCGCCCCCGCCCTCTCACTCATCATTTTCCTCATAAATCACCATCTATTCGGCCGCATTGCGGCCAATGCTAATGCTCTTAACCCTAAACCTCTACAACCGGCACGCTTCTCCAATCAATCAGCGCGGAGGCTGATGCTATATCCGTGAACCTGTAATCAGAAAGGAATTGACGCAACTTCTGCTCGGCACCTCTTAATCCTACATAACTCTTTAAGCGGCGAGTGAGTGTTAGACCCTCAAGAATCGGTTGCCCTGCATCAAGGTCTCGTGGATGTATATAGCTGAGCATATAGTCCTTGTTCGAATCTGCAAAGTGACGAATTACTGGATATGGGAATAATCTAAAATAGCCTCCTCCACTAAAAATCAGAGACTTATGCAATATCTGTTTAGCACTTACCGGGAATTCCTTCATTTCAACATTATTGTGCTTGATTATACTTGGAGTCGCGTTGCCAAAACTTGGCATTCCGCCGTGAGCGTGATGGGCGGGAAACACTGAACAGTCATACTTTATGCCGAGGTCAACGAGGACATCAAACGCCCAGCCCTCACTCTCGCGGATGGAGAACCCCGGCGCCCGGAAACACTCCACCCTCTTTCCCGTAATGTCCTCCAACAACTTTATCGAAGACAACACATCCTCCCGGAACTCCTCCGGAGACTGCTGCCACACCAGCTGATGGGTCATCGTATGCGAACCTATCTGATATTTATCAGCGATTTTCTTCACCAAATCAGGGTAAGTCCTGGCCACCCAGCCTATTATGAAGAAAGTCGCCTTAGTATCAGTCTCATCCAGAATCTGTAGAATCCTATCCACGTTATCAAATATCCGCACCTCGTACCGTCCCCATTCCGCCTCAGTACGCGTCGCATCAAAATCGAGGAGATGAAACCACTCCTCGATGTCAAAAGTCAGTATGTTCATTTATCTTTAGATGTTGCAAAAATGACGATGTTAAAAGGTTCACTTCGACAACGGGAGCAAACCGAGGTACTCCTTGCCGGTCTTGATGACACCATCGATATCCATTCGCCCAAAATATTCGGTGAGGAACTCTACCGAGTTGAGATTCCTGTTGAAGAGCAGTACGAAGTAGCCGTACCTGACCATCACCCATTCCTTTTAATACAACCCAACATTATTACGACAATCACACTAAATATCAACAAATTAGCCAAAACAACCTCGCAGCCTGACGGGTGTAGTGCTACTTTTGCGCTGAACTAAAGTTAATACAAGTAAAAACAGCTATCATTCAACTTTCGAAGTATATTCTCCGTCATACAAATACTTTCTCAACTGCTCCGTATTCATATGACCGATGCCTAGATAGTCGAGATTATACTTTGTCTCATTGAAGAAACTCTTTTCGTGGAAGGCACCGCCAATCGTTATCATTGCATCTATGATTGGTGTAGGCACACCGAATTTCACGCCAAGGTCATGATATATCTTGCATCCCACAGGAATATCCTCTGTAATATAACGGTGATTGATATCATTCGGCCCCGTGTTGCCCTCGTCGCAAGGCTTGTCCAGAGGGAACACCACATTGTCCTTGCCGTTCTCGTCGAGTCCCATATATTCCTGCGTCAGGATGCTACGGCGGCTGAAGAACATCTCATATTCCCATTTCGGATAGTCGATGCCAATCGCCTTGGCCAAGGCCACCTGCTCCTGATAGAACTGCCACTGCACGCGGCAGATGGAGGGACAGAGTCCATGCGAATACATCGAATAGCTGTCCGGCTCATTGCCGTACACAAGCGACCAGTTCTCCATGCTCGACACCCCGAGAATGGACGCAGGCACGTGTATCACGGGATTGACATTTGAGAAGCCTATGTCGAGCATCGTGTCTCCACGATCGGGGCCGTTGCCTGTGTAAACTGAGTCCAAACAAGGCAGGTACTTCCCACTCTCAATAAAGTCCTCCATGTCAGCCATGGGAAGACATGCTCCTCGAAGCGAGATTGCCCTGTACTTGATGCCAACATGATTGGTCCAAAACTTCTGTACTTTCTCCACACGTGTTCCATATGGTGCGCTGCCCCAACCGCCAATTATCACGTCCTTGTCGCAATCAGCCTCGCGCATGAATTTACGCAGTAACAGACTAGCATAGTTATCCGGAAAGGTGTGTATTACCATTCCATCCTCCAATAGAGGCACGAGCTTTCTCAAATATTCCTCGTGAACCAGCGCAGGAATGGATATAAGTATTAATTTTGCCCCCCCCCACTGCCTTGGCTAAATCTGTAGTGTACATATCCAAACGCGCACGTCCGCTACGCTCAAAAGCATAAAGATTACGCTGGATGCCGTCCATCTGAATGCCTGTTCTATCCATATACGCTATAGAGCATGGGCTTCTAGAATACAACCGCACTTCACGTTCAGGCTGACCTAGCTTGCAATCAGCAGCTAACGTCATGCCTACCGCACCTGCGCCAAGCACGGCGATAGGGCAGTCCTTTAAATAAGATAAATTTTTCATTAGCATAAAAACATTTGGTATTTAAATAATTACGACCTTTTCTCTACCATCTTCTTCCGATAGTTTTTGATCCCTTGAAACAAAAACGCAAACCAAGGCAACGGATCATCCCAATAAAACATCTGTTCCTTCACAAGTTTATATCCCAATTGATAAGACATCCTCTTGAAACGATCTTTCGATGATAACCACCACAATACATCAGTTTGGCCAATGCGGCAAGCAATCTTGGACTTCGTTACTTTCATCGGTGTCACTTCCTGTCCAAATGCATCCTCCAATATCTGTTGAGCATGGTTCACACCGGCATAAAATCCTAAGGCGATGCCATGAACGGGGCGAGGATTGACTTCTATTACCTTACCCATATTATCCCGCTTGTCCAGCATCAGATCTACACCAATTTCCCCATGCAGATTCATCAGTTTCACCAGCCTCTCACAGTTGGCACTAATGTCCGGACGGTCAAGGATGGCGTTCAGCGTACTAGTCCCCCCCACTTCGGGATACAGATGTTCACAGATATAAAGGTATGAACTCTTGATGTCCCCCTCCCGGTCAATCATCACGTTGCCGCCTATCACGCTGCTGCCTTCTGGGATGAACTCTTGAATGACATAATCCTTCAGATTTATCTGCTTCGCTTCCACATACGCTTTCATCTCCCCCGAAGATTCAAACTTATGGAACCCCCGCGCACCATACATGCTGTGAGGCTTGATGATTACGGGGAACTGCACCTTTCCGTCAACATCCTCTATCCTCTCTATCCCGAAGAAGGTCCGTGGGCAGGTGATGCCGTTCTCCATGCAAACCCGCATCACCTCCTCCTTGTTGTTCACGCGGTCGAAAACATCGCGGTCAAGAGCGTATATGATGGCGTATTTGGACAGTTCTTCCTTATTATGAGACAGTATCCTAGCAGAGAAATCAAATGGGGCGAACACCATGTCATAGTGACCATTCTTTACAAGCTCCACTATGTACTTCTCCGACTCCACCGGCTTGTGCAGGTCGCAAATGCCCAATATCTTGTGGTCGGTAAGCCTCGACGCATAGGCACAATCCAACTTGCTCCCGCACAAGACACTCACCTCGCATCCCTGTTCCTTGAACCCCCGGATGAACGGGAGCGTCTGCTTGCAATATCCCTCCAGAACAAGCACATGCTTGCCCTTAAATGGCGTTAATTCTTTCATTTTAGGGAATTACTTAATTCTTGATTATCGACTGGACAAATTCCTGATACTGATTGACAATCTTGTCCCATGTGAATTCAGACGAGACTCGGTTTTTATTTAATTGCCCTATCGTTTCGAGATCAAACAAACCGTCATGCACTTTCTGATACGACTCTTTCAAACTATCAACGTCTTCCGCTTTTACCCATATTCCATTATTATTCAAGCCTTCAATGTTGGCCGGAATGTCAGAGGCAATGACAGGCTTTCCGTAGCTCATAGCCTCCAGAAGTGTAATGGAAAGACCCTCAATCGTGGACGGGATGGAGAATACAAGGCAGTTACTCAATAGGCATTCTTTGTCGTCTCCGTAAACCGCTCCAGTAAACACAACATTTGGGTTGTCCTTTCCCAAATCGTGGAGATATGACACATATTGTGGTTCGTACTCGTTGTCACCTGCTATCACCAGCTTCATATCATTGATACCAGAAGCATTAAAAGCTATCACCATGTAGTGGGGATTCTTTTCTCCAACCAAACGACCCAAGGACAGGATGAACTTTCCGGGTAAGAGGTCATATTCCTTCATGATGTCAGTCGTTACAATATCTCTTAGGGGCATATTAATAGCCGTGGGTATGGTACGACACTTCTTCCGGAAGTATTTCTCTATGTAGAGAGTTTGCTCTTTGGAAACAGAAACAGGGTACTTTGTGGCTATCACAACCACAAACCAAGTCAATATTTTCAAGACTAAACCAGTCACACGGTTGTACGCCGCTCGTCGCCATTCGATGCCGTGCCCCATGTAGACGGTGACCTTACCTCGTAGCCGGGCAACCCACGCGAAATATGCGGGACTGCCACCATTGAAATGAAACACATCCACATCAGGGTTCTCGCGAAAGGTTTGCCGAATAGACCGCAACCCCAGAATGGGTTTATTCCAAAAACGGCTCTTTAGCGACTTGTGGTGGACGACACGGAAGCCGTTAACGACTTCCTCCTCCTCTCGGTCACTCTCGCAATAAAGAATTGGCGTATGACCTCGCTCCGCAAGTTTCGTACATAAGTTGAGCATGTAGTTCTCTATACCACCCAACTTATGGATGTCTCGGCAGCCAATAAACGCAATTATCATAAGTCACAGTTTTGTTCCGGATTGCCCGCATCCTCGCGGAGACCCTGCCTGTCATTGTTGCCCACATGGTAGAACGGGATGAAATGGGTGTCAACCTTGCCACCGGTCATTACCTTCAGCTTGTTTTTCAGCACCCAAGGGGCAATATGGCGGAAATATTTATGCATAACCGGGCTTACAGAACCAATCATCCAACAACTTTTCGGACAACAAGCAACTTTTTCCCGTACTTCCTTGGCCTTCTCACCGTTCCAAATCTCGTCCCACGATTGGTCATGAAGGTTACCCATCGTGTCATACCACACACTTTCTTCCATGCCGTTGCACGGCAGCACATTCCCGAAAGGATCCACGAAGAAATTCTCTGTGCCGGCCTCACAAGGCAACATTCGTCGTCCGTTGTTAATATAATTGATGAGACCAAGATTGAAGAACGCACGGAACCAACTTTTGGGTGAATTTTCATGCATCTGGCGCTGGATTAATTCATCAAAGTTGGCACATACTTCATCCTTGTTGGTTACCTGGTTGTCAAACTTGTGGAAATAGTAGGAGTTGTGGAAGGATGCCGTGGCAAATTGCATCCCGAGATTCCGATTCAGTTCGTACAAGTCCAACATGTCCCGAGAGTTGTTATTGGAGATAGTTATCCCAAAACCAATGTTTTTGATTCCCATGCGCCGAAGTTCAAGTAAAGTTGAAAGCCCCTTGTCATACCCACCCTGGCGGCCACGCAACTCGTCGTTTTTACAACTCAATCCCTCAATGCTAATTCTATATCCCACTTGAGGGAAACGTTTCGCCATTTCTATTATTCGGTCACTGAAGAATCCACTTGTGGAAATTACTATTCCAGTAGTTTTTGTGAGCAGGATACGTACAATGTCTTGAAGATCCTCCCTCACAAACGGCTCGCCGCCTGTGATATTCACCCCGTCCAACTTCGGTAATTTATCCAGAAGCTCCGGCTTAAACTCTTCCGACAGTTTTGTCGGGTTAGCCCAGATGTTACACATCTTGCAACGCATCGGACACCGATACGTCACTATAATTGATCCGTCCATGTAGTATTTGAAATTTGTTTGTCAGATTTATGCGAGCAGTGCAGTATCCTATCTCTTTGGTTATAACTCCGAAGTATTTGTTACATAAAAAGATAATTACTTTCTCTTCAGCCCTACCAGCAGACAGAGGGGTTGCCAGTTGATTTTCTCAATAAGCTTACAGACAAGCACAGGGCCATAAAGGCCAGTCACGACGCAGAGCATATACCCCCCCCCATAAGGTAAAAATAATCTATTATTCAATATTTTACAACCCACCTGAAAGAATATGCCCATAAGGTATATTTGGTAGGTATAGTCACTGAAAGTGAAGAATATCCTTGGAAAAATCCTATCGAGGACAAGAGCCAAAATGATGGAAAAGACGATGGCTGTGGTGGTCAGCAGTATACCCGTCCATGGGAATGTCGCGACGAAAAGCAGAGCATAAATAGCTAACGAACCCACGAGCAACCATATCCAGCCTCTCTGGATATATTCAATGACCCTCCACCTGTAGACGGCCATCCCAACGAAGAAGCAAAATGCATAGTGCAAAGCTCTTGGAAAACATAGCAGGTCATTTTCGAACATCGGAGACCAGACAGCCAAGACCAATGTCACGGCAATCCCTGCCACCGTTCCTTGCCATGTTTTCAGCAGCCACGCCCACAAAGGCCTCGCAAGGAACATCCACAAAATCACCGCAATGAACCAGAACTCCCTCATAGGTCCGTCGTTGGGGTAAAGGATGGCATTGACAAAATACCCCAGACTTATCTCCCCGGGTCTCGACATATCATCGCTGAAAACTGTTTTGACTAACATTGCGACAAAGGTGAAGATAATAAACGGTATGCCGAACCTCTTCAGCTTGTCGAACATCATCTTTCCGTAAGGCCACGGCCTTTCTATCCTCGTCAGATAGAACAAGTACCCCGACACAAATATGAATAATGCCATGTGGAACGAATAGGCTATCTTGTACAAAACCGCTACATAGCCGGGGTCGGCATCGGTGATAGGCATACGCAGCGGCGAATGCCCGATGACCACCCACAGCATCGCCCATGCTTGCAGGATTAGAATCCAATTGATTTTCTTTGTGGCAGCCATAAGTGACTTATCGTTTCTTTATTAACCTCGCTGGATTGCCGACCCAGATTTCGTTGTCTGGGGTATCCTTGGTGACCACGAAACCTACGCCCACGATGGCGTTCCGTCCGATTCGGCAGGGCTTGGTGATAATGGTATTACTCCCGATGAAAGCCCCGCCTTCCATATAGATGTCCCAAAT
This sequence comes from Bacteroidaceae bacterium, assembly GCA_963642795.1. GTDB lineage: Bacteria > Bacteroidota > Bacteroidia > Bacteroidales > UBA932 > Cryptobacteroides. The sequence goes on along the minus strand of CAVIHT010000022.1, from coordinate 3,690 downwards.
CTTCCAGTGGATACCATCCCACGAGGTGTCCAGATAATGTGTCAGGAATATGACTGCAGCAGTGACATGGACATTATTCCCGATGTGAATCCTTTCGCATGCGTCCACTTTTTCGCAAGCCGGTATTTTCCGCTGATTTTCAGCCGTTTCGTTAAACATATTTTTCGACTTTATTTTGATTTTTGCCACACTGGCAGATAACATGGCTGGTAGCACGTCAGGTCGTCACCGTCCCTTGCAAAACGAAGACGTTCCAATAAAGATTCCAGATAATCCTCCACATTACGCCCCATCATCTTGCAGCTCTCGATCACAAAGTATATGAACGCATTGTGCCTGTCGAACCTCTCGCTTCCGATGTTGCCCGCGTTCTTTAGATTCATCTTTATCCGACGCATCATCCGCTCGCTGAGATTGTTCGACAGCTCCACGTCGCCACACTCCAGTACCCTCTTCATCGCCGGCCATTCTCCTGTCGCATATTTCAGAGCCGTCCTCCCTCGGAGGCCGAGACGTAAACGCCATTTGCGGAGGCGCTGGAGGAGATGAATACGGCCTAGAGCAGAAACAGCTTATAGAATCTCATCGTAAATTGCTTTCAGTTTCCTTGCGACGGCCTCCATACCATAGCCTTTGGCGAGAAAACGGTCGCGGCCATTGAAAGGCTCCGTGGATTTTAGAACTTTGTCGCAAGCCGCCGCGAGAGCCTCTGGAGTGAACTCGGCCACCACAAACGCCCCCGGAATGTCGCATATCATCTCACAGACGTTTCCCACGTCCGTCGAGACCACCGGCGTGTTACAGCACACACTCTCTTTAACGCTGTTTGGTGAGCCCTCAAAGTCACTGCTTATCATATGCAGGTCGCAGGCATTCATGTAAGCAGGAATCTGCTCTCTCGGTGTGTTTCTTAAAGCAACGCACTCGACCCTGCCGCCGTATCCGTATTCTTCGTTCAAGATGCGAAGCGTCTCATCGAAGCGATCCTTGCGCTTCTGTGTCCGAACTCCCTTGTTAGAGTCCATGTACATCACGTAGTACTTGTCCGCATCCATCCCAAGCTCCTTGCGGCACTCCGCTTTGCCCATCGGAATGAAGAAGTCCTGGTTCACACCGTTCGGCAGATACACCGTCCTAGGATATTTCAGGTATTCAGACCTATTCTTGATGATGAAGCGGTTTACGTAGTGGCGAAAACGCCCAAACCATTTCCCGCCCCATTCCCTGTCGGGGTCATTCTGATACGATAGTACAGTTTTCTTAAATAGTGGCCATCCTGTCATTGTAAGAATGAGAAGACTAAGTGCGTGATGACAATGCAAAATGTCATAATGCCCCCTCAAAACCCGCCACCATAGTTTAGGCACATAGGTTATATACTGTCCGAAGCCTCGGCCTTTGCCATCGCAATAGAACACATCGCATTCTATCCCAAGTTGCTGTAATGATTCAACTTGTTCTTTAACGAATATACCAAAGATAGGATACTCTGGTGTGGGATAGTTAGTAGTAATATGTAATATCTTCATACTCCCTCTTTATACAATTACAGATGTAGACTTTTATCTCCTTATAACCTTCAGCAACATATTTTTGCATTGTACTGCAATATAATAAATCTGCTCATCAAGCCGCTGAATTATACTTGACCCTTTTTTCTGGCTACAGAATTGATTAAATGAGATGATTTCACGGGAGTGATTATTAATCAAATTCTTAAATTTAACCTGTTCGTGAGCTTTCTCTGGATAACCCCACTCATGAGCATGAATAACCGCAGTATAATAACCTCCATTTGTTCGCATTCGTGGAATCCCGCCTGAGCGACAAGGCAGTAGCGTTATTTTATATCTGCAATACGCTTTACTACTTAATCCGTCACTCATATATTTGAAACCACATTCCGACAGGGCTCTCAGGGTATTATCATCATAACTGTGCGCCGGTGCGAAGAAAATCTCTGTAGGAAGGCCATGACTTTCAAGTATTTTTTTCCCCATATTAATTTTCCTGAATTGTTCTTCATAGGGAAGCCCGGCAAATTCCGAAATTTTATCTCGAGTCACAATCCCATTAGCCTTTAATGAAAATATATGGTTCAAACCATGCATCGCGATTGTATAACCTTGCTGTTGCAGTCCGCGTATATATTCCCAAAAATCCGGTTTCGCATCACAAATCTGTAAATCAGGATCTTGGCAATCAGGAATAACCCCCAATAAAGCTGTCACTCCGGCATCATCAAGCATCTGTTTTGCGGTATGCCATTGTTCCCAGTTCATCGTCGGACAGATATCGTCGAACCGTAATAGTATGTTTCTCATCTTGAAGTTGATTTAATAACTTTTTCATATTCGTCTATGTATTCCTGAGCTGTTCTGCTGATATCTAAGTGGGTGAGTGCAAATGTGGCTGCCTCCTTTACCATTTGTTCGCTACTACCCTCTCTTATATATTTTGATATATGTTCAGCAAGACTATTGATGTTTCCCGCTTGAAAGAACATTCCAACTCGGCCACCGTCAATCACATCCATAACGCCAGGCAAGTTACAAACTAGCACAGGTATCCTTGCACACATAGCCTCAGCCACCGATAATCCAAATCCTTCCGAACGAGATGGAAGCACGAACAAGTCGTAATTACTAAGATGCTCATAGACGAAAGAGCGACTGCGATGTCCCAGAAGTGTCACATAATCCGTTAAATTATATAAATTGATTAATCTTTCAAGCTCTTCGCGAGAATCTCCATCTCCAATTAAATCGAGGTGTAACTGTAGTTCTCCTTGTTCCTTTAAATGTCCTAAAGCCGCTATAAGAATGTCCTGACCTTTATGCGGAGTAAACAAACGCCCAACACACACGATTTTACAAATGGTGCCTGATTTGTATTGTCCATCAGTCCTCTGTTTGATTAATTTGGTATCTATTCCGTTCCATATCGTTCGGGAATCATACCCCTGTTTCATCGTATATGCTTTCACTCCATCCGAGATTGCATAAAGTGCCTGATAATGATTATATTCTTTCCCCGACGTGTGTGTATTATGAATTGTGAATACTTTTGGAGCAGGGTAGAACACCATTTTACGCATTCCCTCGAGATGGAAATGAATAATGTCAGGCCTGAACCGATATAAGAAGTTATTCAGATGCACCCAAGGTACGAGACTGCGACTCCCTGTTTTTCTTTTCAACAGTAACAATCGGCAACGCTTATCTATCTTATTGAGCAATGTTTTTTCAATAAGATCATTCACTACAACTATTGCCACCTGCTCTGTATTAACCTGAATATTGGCAATATCAACCAACATGGTTTCCGCCCCACCAGTACTTAAAGCCCATATTATATGTGCAATTTTCATATCTGAATTACCTTTTTTATGGCGTCTGAGATATAATTAAGACATGCTACCCAAAAAGGGCGAGGATCAGCTTTACTGTAATAATATAGACAATCCACACTCTTTCGTTGACGTAACCAAGTTAATAGGCCGATTCTTCTATGAAGAACATTACTGAAATCTTTAATCTCAACCATTGAGTATATTCTCTTTACCGTTCGCGATGTGAATTTAGTTTCGCCTTCTGTGTGGTATTGATAATACATCAATGGAAGATTTACCCCTGCAACAGCTAGTGAATATGAAGTAGCATCGTTCCGTAGATTAATTTCTATAAAATA
>CAVIHT010000021.1:0-39376 GCA_963642795.1 Bacteroidaceae bacterium | reverse complement strand
CCTATCTTATAGAGTTCCTTGAGAGATTTCATAGGGACAAATGTACGGAAAAAGTATAATCGGCAAAACGAAATGTGATGGGAACGCAAAACGAAATGTGCTTTTCTGCCCTCAAAAATAGCAAAAACGAAACGTGCTGAAAATTTAGCGCACAACAGCATTATAGGGAGGCTCTCAAACACCGATTGAACGTGTTTTGAGAGCCTTTCCATTTGCCGGACATCTTGGTCAGACATTCAGTTCAAACTTGACCTCCTCTCCGGCCAGCAGCTTTTCCGTGTTCGGCAGGTTGTTTTCGTAAATGTGAACATTTCCCAGAAAGAGGGTAATGGACTTCAGCGGAAGCTCAATCTGTCTCGATATCAGGTAGAGATGATAGATGTCCGAGGGAAGTCCAAGACTCGCGTCCGAACTGCGCTGATATGCTGTCAGCACAAGTTCACCGTCCTCAATCTGGAACTGGATAAGTGACAGGCACGGAGCCTGATTGCTCTCCGCATCGGTCGCCCCGAGGAAAAGGACATAGTTCTTGCTGTTCCTCTTCTCGCGATTGATTCTGGAGACCAACGGTGGCAGCTTCTCGAAGTATGTCGGGTACGAGTTCACAAGTATCGGCCCGACATAGTCCCACCAGGAGATGCCTGCCTCCCGGTATTTCTCAACGTTCCGCTCACCATGGGTGAACAGGTCCAGTTCGTTCCTCAGTTTCTTTCTGGCAAGGTTGTGCCCCTCGAATATGTCGAGGAGGTCACCCGGAGTCAATGACAGCCGCTGGTTCAGCAGGTACTTGATTGATCCTTTCTTGTTCTGCTGCGTCTTGCCTTCGAGCAGAATGCGCTGTAAAATCTGATGATATTTGTTCATATGGTATTGGTATAAAGATTATCGTTAAAACGCCATTCAGAGGGCTAAAAATGGCCGTTATCGCCCCCCCCCGATTTGGTCGAAGAGGTTCTGCTGATGATGCTCCTCATAGTTGCAGACCATCCATTCTTCCTGTTTGCGGCGGGAGGTCTTGGATGCGCTGATTGTCCTCTCCACGCGGTGTATCGTCCATCCGTTCTTTTCCGCGCATCTCTCGATGGGGTCATAAGGGAACATCGTCAGCATGAACTTCCCCTTGACAGATTCAAGAAGGTTCAGGAGTTCCTCCATATTCCTGGTGGAGAATACTCCCTCGTAATGTCCGCAGTCGCTGTTGATATACGGAGGGTCTACAAAATGGAACGCATCCTCGCAGTCATATGTCTGTATGACATCGAGGGCGTTCCTGTTCTCTATCGTGACATGTTCAAGCCTTCTGCAGACCTTCTCGGTGAACTCATCCTTGGCGTTTTGGACTTTCTTCGGCATCCCGCCTCCGAAATCATACCCGAACGAGCCGTCCATCATCCCTGCGAAAGACATCTTGCAGAGTGCCCAGACCGCCCAGGCCCGCTGGGCTGGGGTGAAGAATTCCGGGTATGCGTTGATGTGGGCCGCATGGGCGTGGATGTCACGGCAGTGCAGGGTTTTGTCAATCTCCGTCTTGAGGTCACGGTAATAGACCTGCGCAGTCCAGTAGAAGTTCGTCAGCTCCATATTGATGTCGTTAATTATCTCCGACTCGGCAGGGGACTTGGCGAACAGAACCGCCGCTCCGCCACAGAACGCTTCCGTGTAGAGCCGATGGGGTGGGATGAGGGGGACGATGTGCTTAAGCATCGTCTGCTTCCCTCCGTAATAGGATATTGGTGTTCTCATATCTGTTGAATAAAAAAATATTGCTACCTTTGTCCCCGTACCACCCATACGCACAAAGCGTCACCGTGCAGACGAGGGACTTACTCCCGGCTTTGCGCGGTGACGCTCTTGTGTAAGAGGTGGGTGGTACTATTTCTTACAGGTCGGGAGTTTTTTATGCCCACTCCCGAAAGGCTTTGACCGGTTCAGAGACGTCGTCCCCTATATCTCCGGTTATAGAGTATCTGACCCCTTTGCACACCTTTCAGTTTGTGCGAGAGATGCAGGAATGACGGATAAAGTATCATCTGGTCGAAAGGAAGTCCAAGATCCCGTACCCTTTCCGCGAGAGCGAAGACCCTCTCCTCACCCACATCGGGGTCGTTCCTCATTCTGGAGGGACAGATGTCCGCCGCCTCACCTTTCAAATGCTGACTTGTGGCCTCGCCACCTACGGCGCTGTTGACCGCCGGGCAGCGGTAGCCCGAGTTAACGGAGAGCGGCGCTCCCCAAGCATCGCGCAGCGGTTGGAGCACCTCGGTGACCAGAGCTTTGACCGCATCCCTCACCACCGTGGTACGGATGACATTGTCAATACGGAGAGACGGCACGTCCGTCACCTCGAACTCACGGTAGGAGAAATCCTTGCTTATCGTTCCCATAGGCAGGCCCTCCTAATCCCAGCTGTCCCAGCCGCTCACGAGGTCGATGGCCTCCTGCCTGAACGCTTGAAACTCCTGCCACTCACGTAAGTATTCGGCCTTCTTCTCATCGGACAGCCCGCCTCCCTCCAAGCCGGCCTCGGCCTGGAGCAGCTGAATTTGATGCGTCTTAAGGGCGTCCTCCTCCGTTTGGAGGTATTTCGTCCTGATGATGCCGTTGATGAGCTTGTCGCGGTTCCACTCATCGCACTCGATGAGCGTGCCGCCGTCCGCCATCGTTCCGGTGTAGGAAAAGCCGTCGACTGCCTCCGATGAGTCGTCTGGCTTGAAAGAGGCCGGCTTTTCATCGAGATAACATAAAAAATGCGCCCCGTCATATTTTGAGGGGCGCATCTGACGCGGATATACCGCGCTGAATGATTCTGTTTTCATATCAAGTAAACTTATAGAACTTTTTGTTTCGTTGATTCACTTCTATCTTTATAACAGTAGGGGCAGGCAAGTCCTCCTTAGAGAACTCCGTTTCGCATTGTTCTATGAGAACTTTCGACCCGGTGTACGAGAAGTATTCCTCGCCTGGCTTAACAAGCACCTCCCTGCCTCTGTCGTCCGTATAGGAGAACTCCTTCCCCTGCCACTCGAAGCGTATCGCGAGACATTTCTTCGGGGTCCCGTCATCGTTTTTCTCCTTGATGGAGTCAATCACGGCATAGTCCCTGAGCTCCATCAGAAAATCTTCCTCCGGCTGCTCTTTCCCCGGGTCAAACAAAAAGTTCTCAAACCGTCTCTGCTGGCCGTGAGCGATCTCGAACGGACATTGACTTTTGCGCCTGTTAATCTTTGCGCCCAAACGTTCTTTCTTTTCCATATGATATACCTTTAAGAAATTTCTCGCGTCCGCATGCGTCACCGTACCGAGCCGGGACGATATAGCGATCCTTATCTGGTCATAGGTCAGGCCCATCTTCAGGCCTTTCCGGATTTTCCTCTTGATGTCCAGCACAACCTCACGGTTCGCGCGGATGTGGCCGTCGGCGAAGATGCGGTATCCGACAATAGTGAAGCCGCACTTCGTGGCGCCCACCTGCCACTTGGGATTAATCGTGAACCTCAGCTCATTCGCCCAGTACAGGGCGATCCAGTCGACCACAAGATGAAGGAACGTCTTATCCTCGTGGAGAATCAGGACGTTATCCATAAAGCGGTAGTAGAAGCGGATACCCTCGCCGACATAGCGGTTGAAAAGCGACTCCAGATAGGCGTCGCCCCTTGCGATTTCGGCACGGTCGGATTCCGTCTTGGCAGAGGACTTCCTTGCGGTGACATACATCCCCGCCATCTTTCTTACCAGAACGGGATCGGACCGCAGTCCGAACAGCCCGCGCAGGTCGTGGTCGAAAGCCCACAGCGAGACGTTGGCATAGATGGTCGAAATCTTCAGGCCAATGGCGATGCCCGCGGGATGCTCCGGATCGTCGTTTCCAATCGGTGTCCCGATGCTGCTGTCGATGACAGCATCAAGGGAGTCAAGAAGGACCGGATCCTTTATCTTCCTCCGCAGGTTGGCTTTCAAAGCGTCGTGCTGTATGTGGGGATACATCTTCGACACGTCAAGGCTGGCGAACGCCTTCAGGTCGGGATGAACCTTCAGGTCACGGCTTATCAGCTTTACCATCATATGCTGCCCCCGTCCCGGCACACAGGCGAAGCAACGCTCGTCGAGGCTTCGGTCGATGATGTTCTCGGTTCTGGACAATATGCCCCAGTGATAGACGTGATGCCAGTATTGAAGCATCGAAAGGAACCTCTCCTTGCGGCCTTTCTTCTCGAGGATGGTCTTGTAGGTGTAGTCCTCGGCGGTCGGACGATACGTTGATGTGAGAAAAAGATGAAGAAGGCGATTGGCGTTTGACTCCAAATCGGCTTCAAATGCCTTCACCTCCTTCCTTCTTTTCTTTCGCCGCGAGGCCAGATGGTGCGCGATACGGAAGTTGTCCGCCGTTCCTATGGTCTCCGACAGGTGTCCGTGTCTTCGCACAAGTGTCAAAGTGTTATGAGTGTCACGTGTCTGCTTTCTCTCACAAGCGCCGTCGAATTCTTACGAACCTACCGGAACCCGTTTTGATAAGATGTCTTCCGGCAAGGGCCGGGGTTCATCCCCAAGCAGGAAACAGGTGCAAACACAACCGGCTTCCCAAGTAGTGGGGCGACGACAGGTTCGCATTGGCATTCGAGGGCGCGTAGTTACCGTTGAAGTACGCCAGGCCATCATTGCCACCATTGTTAGCATTGCCCGAACCGAGCGGAGCCCGGAAACCAGAAACCTACCGTCTAAGGGGATAAACCCGCCATAAGGCAGGACAAAGGTACTAATTTCATCGGACCGTTGAAAATCCCGGTACAAAAAACCGCCTTGCGGCGGTGATTATTTATCGCCGCCGACGGTTTCCCGAAGAAGAGAAAGAACAGTATTTCAAAGAACTTCATTTGCATCCGCCTGCGGATGCTCTGGTTTATGCTCAACCGCTTACGCGGTCTGCGCGGTTTCCTTGACTTCGCGTCGCCCGTGCCACGAATCAGGCGTACACCTTCGGATTCGGGTCGAAGTCCTCCGCACATTCGCAGAGGGGCGATGACAGGGTCGCAAAGGCAGACGAGGGCGCGTAGATACCGTAGAAGTACGCCAGGCCATCATAGCCACCATGGTTAGCATAGCCCGAACCGAGCGGAGCCCGGAAACCAGAAGTGGCAGATTGGAAGTAGCATCCGTCACATCTGTGGGTGGAGGATGTGGCCCCGTCCTCCGACGGCATGCCCGCCAACCCGACGAAATTGATGCGCTTGATATAATTCCACGCTCCCGGGGTGGAAGAAATTATCGTCCCGACCTTTATCATATCGGACGTGTCGGAATAGGTCCATTCCGTGAGCGATGATTTCGCCACATAGAACGAATATGAGTTGTCCGAGTTGATCACGGCCACGATGCGGTTCTTTCCGACCCATAGATGACCGAACGGGTTCTTGAGACCGAAGAAGCAAGGAATCGGCGCGTTGTAGACCACCGACCCTCCCGAATTCTTTACGGCGAAGGAACCCACGCCGAGAGCGTCTCCGAGCTCGACTCCTGCGGAATACGGAACGACCGGATAATAGCCGTTGTAGGTGTCCCAACTTGGCATGCTTGATATGCCGGATCCAAGGCCTCCCTGATACAGGCCGTCGGAGTCCTTGGCTGAGTTGAATGCGGCCTGACTGTTCCTCGTGCCGAGGATTATGTCGAAAAGAATCATTATGGCGGTCTCTATCCAGTACCAGCCGGCGCCCCAGCCTTCCCCCCGTTTCCTGCCCAGGGCTTCGAACGCGGCCGTCCCTTTCACGGTGGCCGCATACCCGAGCATGGACAGGTTCTCGGCCGACCCGTTTCCGGTCGTGAGGGCGGATCCGCCGCCTCCACGATACTGCTCCGCCGTGCTTATAAGGGAGCAAAGGATGTCATTCGTCCTGTCAATGATTCCGGCGTGTCCGGCCGCCACGGAGAATGTCGGGACCCTGTAGCACGAGCGTCCCGGAATGGGCTTCAAGGAGACCGCCTCGTAGAGGTAGCTGCCCTCGATCCAGACGGCCACGTAGAACGGAGTCCTCGTACCCCACATATACTGCCCCATCGTTCCGTCCAGCTTGGCGGTCTCGCCAGTGGCGAGCTTGTAATGGTTGCTCGGATCGAGCTTCTTTCTGGAATGGTCATCGCCCACAAGGTAGCAGCCGAGACCGAGCAGGGACGGCAGCTGCCGGACATACTCGAGATTGCCGCAGCGCTCCCCGACAGGGGAACTCTCGTCAAGGTTGAAGCGGACGGCGGCGTAGCCGTCGTTCCCCAGAAGCGACGCCGGGAAGAACCCGTACTCACCCCCGTCCAGCGACTTGCCGAAAAGCAGGTCGCCCTCGTCCACCCGGGTGAACGATTTGAATGATGATAATTCTTTCTTGCTCATATTATTGCGTTATTTGTATATTATAAATCCTGAATTCGTCCACACCATATGGAACGAGCGGGCTGTAGTGGCGGGAATCTGTACCGTCTGCCCTGAACCGTAGGACGTGTTGTCGAGCGTATTGAAGATGTTTGGCTGGGTATAGTTATTAACACCAACGTTATTCCCATTCTTGTTTATTATCAGAAAGCAGTCACCGACGGAATAGTCTTCTGTCTGCAATGTGTCGAGAAAAGCATCCAAAGTGTATGTCAATACATATACGCCCGGGTGTGCCAGGCCTCCGTAATTACCCAAGGTGGTTCTATTCTTGGGTGACACGACAACCTGTGGGCGCAGACCGGAGATCATCCCGCCCTCAATCACCATTTTGGAATTCTTCCGCATCTTGATTCTGAACGCATCGTTACGGTCATATTTGTCAGAGTAGAAATAAGGCATTAAGTCGATCGCCTCTATCTCTTCACCATCCACCCGCGCACCCAGTTTGAACACCTCCGGAGACAGCTCAATGAAATGTTCCTCGCTGCTGTCATACAAGACGCTTCCCGTCAGACACGGATATCCCGCCGCTGTCGTACCTATGGTCAGGTTACCGAAAGTGCCGCTCTTGGCCGTCATATTCCCTTCCTTATCTACCGTAAAAATGCCGTTGCCGGCAATTATCTGTCCGGCGGCGGAAAGTGATATCTTTCCGGAGGTGTGCTTGATGACACCCTCGTCCATAACCCAGCCTTCCTCCCCGGTGCCGAGCAGGAGGACCTTCGTGGCTATGTTCTCGTATGAGGGCACTAACCGCCAGTATCCGGTATTGTTCGCGACCGCGTCATACGGGGTCGCACCGGCCTGGGAGGCATGTGACTTGAGGCACTCATACATTGCTCCGCAATAGTAGGCGTAATCGGCGTACTTCTCTCCGGGAGCGCCGCAGTAGAATTCTATGCCGGCATCCCATACGAGCTGCCGCGTCTGCGGCCCGCGGTCTCCTGTGTCCCCCTTCTCAGGAGCCTGCTTATATGCGATTCTTGTTATTCTCTTAAGCATATTCCCGATGCACATTATTCCGCCGATATTATGAGCGTCATGTCCCCTCCGGCCTGTGCGGCGTGGGAGAGGGTGACGGTGAACGAGCCGCCGCCGTCCTGCGAGGCTATCGTGTCCCCGGCCGCATCTGTCAGGAGATAATTGAAATTGAATCCGGACACCTCTGTCCCCGTCGACCTCTTGTACACTTTCGGACGATATACGATTGAGGTCTGGGCGGAACTCAGCTCCTCCGGGACACTCGCCCCGGTGCTGTCCGTAGGGTTGGGGTAGATGATCAGGATGTCCGTCTCGTCGCAAACCTCCACTACTGCTGCGGAAGACTTGTCGCCGTATGTCATCTCGCACTTGTACAGCTCGCTTGATTTGATGTCCTCGGCGGTAATCGTTATGCTCTTCGAGGTGACGCCTGTGGCGACCCATCCGTCCGCGCCGTTGGTCACCTTCATCTTGTACCACTTGTAGGTCACCCCGGAGGTCTTCTCGACCCCTCCGAGCAGGAAGTGGGCTGTCGCGGTGAGCAGCGCGGTGGAATCGTCGATGACTCCGCCGTTGTTTATCGTGACGTATCCCAGGCACGCCTCCCCGTCCGTCTGCTCGATAGCGACCTCGATGGAGGCGGACACCACGGACGAGAACCCCGTATTGACCGCACCCTTGAACTCGATGGTGTCCGAGTCGATGTTGCCTGCGGAGGCGATCTCCTTCAGTATGGTCAAGGTCGGTACCGTGAATCCGTCCACCGTCTTCGTCTCGCTCTTGAAGGTCCCGGCCGCGATGTTGCCCATCGCGGTGTTCAGACCGGAAGCGTCGAAGGATATCTCCTGTCCGTTGTAGCTCCACACCGTCCCGCCGGCAGTCGGAGCGACGCGCGTCGCCTTCAGCGAGCTCCTGACCACCGGGTAGATGCATGGCTTGTTCGCGGCGAACGACGGGGTGACCGTGTCGTTCCCGCTCGTGATGAACTGCTTCAGCGGGAACGTGCTGCGCAGCGTACAGGTCAGGGTGTCGCCCTGACGCACGTATTTGATGGTTGTCTGTCCTTTTACTTCGCTCATATTGTTCAGTATTATTTGTTCAACTCTTTTCTGGCCTCACCGGCGGTCAGCACACTTCCTCCCAAGGCTTCGACCTTGGAGCTGAAATCCGCGTCCTGACCATAAGTCTGCAGGTCGCTCTCATTGATGATGACATATGCCCCGTCCGGGGTCTTCAGCCGGAATCCGGTGATCCCGATGTCCTCCGCCTTCGCTGCGGGTATCTTTGCATACAAGTATCTCATATTCCTAAAGTGTCAGTACCTTGCCATTGTCACATATGACCGCACCTCCGTCGCAGAGCGCACCCAGCGGGTCGAACCCGTCGACCTCAAGGGCGACGTCGGACGCGTTCTCGAACTCCGACGCCGGTATCATTATGCTCTCCCCGTAGCCCAAGACCGCCCATTCCGCCCCGTAAACGGCGCGTTTTATCAGCCAGCGGATATGGAAAAACTCCGAGGGGTTCTCGACCACCTCCCTTCCGACTGAGACCACGCACTCGTTCTTCACAGTCTCGGCGTTCGGAGACACCTCCACGCCGCCGTGCACGAAATGCTCGAAGTCGTAGTCAGGGTAACGTCTCACCACCATCGTTTCGGCCGTAAGACAGTCAGACGTGGGGGATGCCGGAAGGGACTCCCCCGGAAGCGCATATTCCACCTTGCAGGCAATCTTCACCTGCCCGTCAACATAGCGCGGGTCGACGGTCAGGGTGTCAGTGTTCTGCCCGCTCTCGTAGAATAGGTCTTCGTCCGCGTCAATCAGGGACTCGACCCCGTCGACCGTCTTGTACCACCAGTAAGCCGCCCGGCATCTGCCGGCATCCGGCGCGGCTCCGCCGAGTAGCAGCGTGGCCTTGACCGTACGCACCCCCGTGTCGGTGACCGGGTTGAACACGAAGCTCGCCGGTTTGTCGATGGTCAGTGTGGCGGCCTCAGCCAATGATAGCGTCGAGAGCGTGGCCGTCGCCTGTATGCGCAGCACCTTGCCACTCCGCGCGTCAGGATATGACGCGGTGAACACCAGCACCTTCGGGTCGAGATAAGCTATGTTCTTGGTCACGGTCAGCGTGCCGTCCCCGGTCACGGAGTATCCCTCCGTCGCCGCCGTGATGAGGAAGCGCGACAGCTCGTCGGTGACGTACGCCCCGTCGGTTATCCGCCCGAGCATGTCCTGCGGTATCTCGTACCAAAGGATTCCGGTCAGGGACACCTCCCCGTCCCCGATGATGCCGTCAGGGTCGCTCAGATATACCACGGGACGGATGACCAGAGGAGTCAGTCTCCTGTCCGGGACATACTCGCCCGTCTCCGCGCAGTGTGTCTGCGTGAGGCTGCCCCCTCGGACCACCATCATCGTGGAAATGTTCAGAGGATTGTAGACAATCCCTATTCTTTTAGTCTTTCTCATATGCTCATCGAATGTCTTTCAAATGCCTTTCAAATGTCAGATGACCACTTCCGCCTCCACGCTTTCAGCACCATCCCTCACGTATGCCCTGCAGATGAACTTCCCGGAAAGCCCCGGCAGATCCCCCTGCGTGAGAGCGACGCTCCTGCCGCATCCGGCGTGGTCGGTATTCCAGACCCCGTCCGCCACCGCGTCCCCCGTGTCCCTCGACCACGACCAGTCAGCGTCGAGGATATCGCCCGTGATGTCCGTCACGCCCCTGCGGACGGTCGCTGTCAGGGTGGTGTCGAGACTTCCGTAAAGGAAGACCTCTCCGTCCGAGCTCTCGATAGACAGCTCGAGGGCGGTGTCTCCGGCCACGAGAAGCCAGTCGGTGGAGTCGTATCGCGGCTCGGCCTCCGTCCCCTCTACCAGACACCTGTACTTGCAGGACTTGTGATATACCTCATCCTGGTATTCCTCGTTGCAGAGATACGGGCTGTCCGGGGAAGCTGTCCACAGGCCGCGGTCGCGCACCGTCTTAACCACGGAGCCGGAATAGTCCAGCTGCACGAAGTTCTTTGCCAGAACGGTGTCGAGGTATATTGACGGACGCTTGCCGAGCGGCATAGACTCCGGGATCAGGGCATCGGGGACGGAACCGATTATGATCTTGTAGTGTGTCGGCAGGATGATGTACTGGTCGACCCCGTCGAGCAGCGCTATCCGACCCTCCGGAGAGGAGAAGTATTGGCTTCTCTGCCTTCCCGTCTGTGTGAAGTTGCCGTAGCGGGCGATGTTCATATACGGAACCGGGGCCGCGTTCTTGCCTCCTGGCACGGCGTCATCCGCCCCGAGGACGACCCTGACGGTCTTCGCCGCCTGGTTCACGGACGTGACCCTGAAATACGATGTCACAAACCCGCCGCTGCTGTTATAATGACCCTTGCAGATATCATCGACATCAAGCTCGATGGTGTCACCGTCCTCCACCTGCATCGTCAGGATGTAGGCGCTGTCGCTGCCATCGTCGGCTGCCACCCCGGCTATGGTCCCGCCCTCGGTGTTCCACATCTCCCCGCCGGTCACCCTGACCTTGTTGTAGATGAGCTGCGGAACCTTAAGGAACGACCTCAGTGTCAGGGAGGCCATCTCGGCTTCGCCGCCGGAGCCTATCTTCCATCCCGCGCCTGTCTCTATGCCGGACGAGAAATCGGGCGAGCCGATGATCCCCGCCACCACGCGGGCGAACTCCACTATGTCACCTTTCCTGACGGGCTGGTCAAGGTAATCGTCGAACGCCCTACCCGACCACTTCCCGGAGTCCTTCGCAAGGTCGGCCTCGGCGGCGTGCGCGGATTCGTCCGCATACCCGGCCTTCGCCTTTTCCGTGACCGTGCTGACGCTGCCGTCATCCTCGTTTTCCCTCGGCTGCGCGAGGTGGATATATCCGTCGTAATCGGTCGTTATCTGGTCGAGATACGGGAGGTTCCCATGGGTGTGACCGTCTCCGGCAGAGGACGAGTCAGACCCGGATCCGGCATTTTGGACTATGGCCACGGCTCCTCCTGAGGATGAGACACCGAGCTCCCGCAGCCTCTTGCTTCGAGGCCTTGCCGTTCTGTTGGTCGTTTTCTGTATATATTCCTTTACCATGGTCACCCCTCCCTGCCCTCATATTCGTCCGGACGGATTTCGGTGAAGGTCGCCTCGGACGTGTCCTCCTTCGCGTCGACGGTCTCCCCGCTCATTATGAACCTGACATCCTCTCCCTGCAGAGGGTCGGCATACGGCGACAGGCCGTCCGGGTCGATGTCGACCTCTCCGGACAGGGTCGTGCGCCTGTCCGCGTACTGGCTGTAGAGCGTCCCGATAAGCAGCTGCTCGGGGTGGGCCGTCCTGCCCGCTCTCGTAAGCTTCTGTATCTGCTCTCCGTTCTCGGCGGACAGATATATGCCCTTGGCCGTCGGACACACCACGTCGGCGGTGCCGCAGACGGTGTCGATCTCGAGACCCTCCTTCGCGTCCGCGTTCAGCACACCGGAGTACTCCACGTCATCCATCGTCTCCCCGTCGAGCGTCAGGGTCCTTTTCACCACGGACACCCTCGGCAGCTTGTACAGCTGCCAGCGTATCTTCCCGTAGCCCTTTTTGTCGCTGAAATATCCGGAGGCCTCCTTATCGAACATGTCCGTGTCGTCGAACGCCCATACCCCGTTGTATACCCTTATCTCCAGATAGCCGCCCTTAGGCGGATAATGGATAAACTGGCCGTCCGGGAGTTTCTTGAACGAATCGAACATCCAGAAATCCTTTATGCTGCCGCTGCCGCTTGACATATCCAGGTATTTGTACACCCTGTTCTTGACCTTCTGGGAACCATAGGTCCACGGCTTTCCGACGCTCTGCCTGTTGCACTGCCATCCCATCACGCCAGTTCCGGACAAAAGGTCGTCCGGGTCGTAGTAGGCAAGCCACGCCTCGCCCCACTCCGCCTCTCCGTCCTTCCACCCCCATCTGCCGCCGCTCCCGTCACGGGCGGTGGAGACGAAGCTGTTCCCCGGATGGCCCCACTGGGTCAGGAATTCGTTGGAGTAGTGGCAGAGGGCCGTGCCGCCCTCATCATAGACGACTATCGCCACCGGGACGAAGACGAACGCGGCGGCATTCTGCACGAAGTCACAGTTCCCGGACTCGTTGCCGTCTCCGGACTGCTCGAACGGATTATATCTCGGGTCGAAGAGCAGCTCCTGCTCGATACGCAGGTAGCTGTTAGCGGCGTCCGCCTCCTCCATGTCCGGGAGATAGGCCCTCGCCGTCCTCATAGCAAGCGTCTTCGGATGCGACTCCGGGGACAGCCCCTTCCTCTTCGGGTATCCGGACGACAGGGAGCCGTGACCTCCGGTGCAGAATCCGCCGACCACGCCCTCCGTCTCGTTGCCCCCGAGCATCGGCTGGATCTTGAAAAAGGAATTGCCGCTTCCTATCTCCGCCAGTCCGGGGCATTTGCCCGTGTCCCTGGACAGGAAGATCGTGAAGCCTATCAGCGAGTAGTCCCAGTCATAGCCGTGCTTGTGGCTGTCATCATAGTCGATGTAATATGAATAGCATTCCGGGGAACTCTTCCCGGACGGTACAATACCGTTGTTGTACTTGACCCCGGAGCTGTCCGATGTAAGGTTCGTCCACTCCGGACCGGACACGTCGCCATAGTCGAGCTCCCCGTCTATGACCTCCGCCGCCGAATAGGGCGAGAACGTTATCTTGATGTTGTTGTACACCGAGTCCGTGCCGAGCGCGCCGTCGCGCTGCCAGACTATCTCTCTGGGTCCCGCAGCCCCGTGCAGGGCGTTGATGTCATACACGAAAACCTTCCCGGATCGCTGTATCATCTTCAGACCCAGAGGCTGGAATATACCCTCGATTACCTCCCTGTAGGATGAGGCCACCCCGTCCTCGTCATAGAAGTTCTCGGAAGCGATCTTCAGGGAAGAGAGGACCAGCGGCGTCCCGTCGGTGAGCTGTGTGGATATCAAGGATTCATCAACCGCGGCATAATTCAGTCCTGACTTGCCGAGGGCGACATCAAGCAGTTCCTTAAGGGTCTTGCGTCCGGAACCGTCATAAGGTATCCTGTCGAGAATACCGAAATCGGAGAAGGTAAGGCTGACCTCGTAGTCCGAGTCGCTGTCGTAGGGTTCCTCGTAGAATTCCGGGTCGAGACAGCCGCTCCAGAAAAGACTCCCGTTTCGGTAAACGTCGAGCCGTATCTGGCCCGGCTTTATCGTGTAGAGGTCGAGGTATGTCCTGTCTCCGGGCGACACTACGGTCAGCGTGGCCGTGCTTCCGCACACCACCTCCTCCTTGGCCGTCACGTCGTATTCCACCACGAGCGGTTTCTTGTCGGGGAATCTGAGCCTCCCGACCTTGAACGCCGTGTCGGTCTCCTGGAGTATGTCGCACCTCCAGACCACGCCCTTCCTTGAATAGAAGGCTCCGGAATATCTCACAAGCATCGCCATACTATGACCTCCTTCTCCTGTTGTTTTCCCTTCTCTCCACCCCGACGAGGTCCTTCCCCCTTATCCTGAACTCGATCTCCCTCCTGCCGCCTCCGTCATCGACGCCGATGAGGGACTTGAGTTTGTCGAGAGGGGCGATCACCTCAGGGTTGTTGGCGGCGCCGGCGTATTCTCCGACCATGGCGAGGGTCTTGCCGCTCGCAATACCGCCGTCCGCGAACTTCGGGATGGCGAGGATGGCTCCGATCACGCTGGCAATCGCCGCGATTGCCAGAATTGGACCCACATAAGGGATGGATGCCATGGCCGCGGCGGCTCCGGAACCTGCGGCGAGGGTGTTGGTAGTCGCGAGCGCGGTGTTGGATGCGGACACCGCCGCGTTGGTGGTTATCTTCTGCGCCCCGGCGGCCACTTCCGTCGCGGCCTCCGCCGCCACGGCCGTACTCTCAGCGCCTTTGGCGGCCGTGTGGGCCTGCGTGGCCAGCGTGAGCGTCTGTATGACACCTACTACGGCCTTTATTCCGTCGCAGATGCCAAGGAAGCCGTCCACGATGGCCGTCAGCTTGCTCCAGGCGCTGCCGTTGCCCTCCAGGGCTTCGGTTATGCTCTCGATGCCGCCGCCTATCTGCTTCGCACCGCTCCAGCTGGCCTTCAGCGCATCGCCGGCGGATTCGGCGGTCTTTACGGCCTCCTTCCCGGCGTTGCGTATGGCGTCCGCCTTTTCGTTCCACAAGGCTATCTCCCTGTTTATCCCGGCGGCCTCCGATAGGGTCGCATTCTGCAGCTTGGCCTCGAGACCGGATATGACCTTGCCGATGTCCGCGAGAGTTTTAGGATCCGCCGGCACGTCAAGCGCTTCAAGGGACTCCTCGATGGCCTCCTTTTTCTTCCTGTATTCGTTTATGGTCCGCTGTATGTTGGCCCGTTCCTCATCGTTGGCGTACTGCAGGGCGGCCTCGCACGCTGATATCCCCTGCTCGTAGTCCGCCAGACTGTTCAGCACGACGGGGGTCGAGGCGAGCGCCACCCGGGCTTTCAGCTCTTCCTCCTCACGCCTGTACGCGTTTATCGTGGCCTGTATCCCGGCCTGTTCGGATTGCGAGGCCTTTTTAAGCTGCTCCTCCAACACGGATATGACAGTCGAATACTCCTCGAACGTCTTTGGCGATGCGGAGACAGAAACGGCTTTCAGGCTGTCTTCAATCGACGCCTTCTTTTCCGTGTACCCGTTGATGGTTTTCTGGATTTCCGATCGTTCCTCGGCTCCGGCCACCTTCAGCAACTTGCCGTAGTAGGTGATGGCCGTGTCCAGTTCCTGGATCGTCTTCGGGTCTGAAGGCACACTCAAAGCCTCCATCTCAAGGTTCACCGCCTCGAGCTTCTTCTGCCAGGCGTTGATGTCCTTCTGGAGCTCAGCCCTCTCGGAGGCTCCGGCGGCCTTCATCTGAGTGGTGAGCGACTGTATCTTCTTCTCTATCGCGTCGATGCTGCCGGCCTTGCCGCCGAGGCCTCCGCCGTCGCCGGACGGACCCATCCCGCCGCTCTTCAGCAGCCTGTCCGCCTCGTCGTTGTATTTCTTCACGATGCCGAAGTAGCGGTCGCCCTCGGACATCTCCTTTTTCGCCGCATCACCGTATTCCTTCGCCCTCGCCTCGCCGTAGGTGCCGACGTTGGAGGCGTAGGCCGCGCCGACTATCTGCCGCTTCTGCCCGCTCACCTGGCCTCGGCCGAGCACGCCGTCCGCTGACGACAGGCCGCTCTGATAAACGCCCTCGGCATATGTGCGGGCTTTTTTCCGGTCATCATCCGTGACCTTTCTCGCGTCCTCCGCCTTCAGCATATTCTCCACGGCGGACTGGTATTTCTTCGAGGCCAGCTCCATCGCGGCGGCGGCCATTGCCCTGCGCTTGAGCGACTCCACGAACGACGACTCCCCGCTGACCAGTACATTCTCCGCATCCCTGACGGAATTCACCCGGACGCCCAGTTTCCTGAACTCCTCGGCGTTGTCCGTCACGAACTTCTTCTGCTTGGCTATGTTGCCCGAAAGCTCGTTCCAGGCCTTCTGCAGCTTGCGGTAGGAGACGAGCTGCGAGGCGACGCTGCCGGCCACGGAGGACCGGACGGACTTCATCGCCTCCTCCTCCGCCTTCCCGGCCTCCTTCTGGGCCTCGGTCTTCTCCCTGTATTTCGCCACCAGCCTGCTGATTGCGGCTATCACGCCCGTCACTATGAGGGACGCACCCATAGTCATCGTGGCGAGCATCGCCTTGGATGCGGCGGAGGATAACCGGAACGCCGTCGTCAGGCGGTTCTGCGCCGCCGTCCACAGCTCGGTCGCCTTCCTGCAGGTCACGACCCGGAAGGCGCTCGTGGCGTGGAGGGTGTTCGACACCTGCTGCACGCCCATCATCACGGCCATAACCGACTGCATCTTGGTCTGCACGGCCATCAGCTTCTCGCTGTCCCTTACGAACATCGACACGACGCCAGACCCGGCGGAATAGGCTCCCATCAGACCCTGCACGCCGCTTATCACGCCGCCTATCTGCGCCGCACCGGAGGAGAGGGACTTCTGTTCGGCCTGCACCTCACGGTACGCCGTTCCAAGACGCTCCAGCTCCTGACGGCGCTGCCCGTATTCGGCGGTGTTCTCCTTCCCGGCGAGAAGGAGCCGGCCCATCTCCTCACGTACCCTCATCACCTGCGTCTCGAGGGTGGCGTTGGACTGCCGGTAGCCGGCGACCGCGTCCCTCATACCCGATAGCGCCGACTTTTCCTCATTGAGTTCTGAGAGCAGGGCGGAGGTCTCGGAGGAGGATGCCCTTGCCGCCTTCAGCTGCTGATACCTCGCCGACAGGTCGGCGACAACCTTCTTCTGGTTCTCGATAAGCTGCGTGTAGGACATCAGGTCTCCCTCTCCGGACGAGAGGGACTGTCTGACCTCGTCGTATGTGCGCGTGTAAGTGCTGGACAGGGACTCCGCCGCCTTCCTCTGCTCCTCCATCTCGGCCTTGACGGATTTCATCCTGTTGATCTGGTATCCGAGCTGGCGGATCTGTCCCTCGATGTCGAAGGCCCTCTTGTTGTCTCCGGAGGCGTAGGCCTCCGTCCTTAGCTTTTTCAGCCTCTCGACCTCGGCGCGGAGCTCCGAGATGCCGGAAGCCTGACCGGACAGCCTCCCGATAGAGCTTGCGGCCTCGTCCGCCACCGTCCTGATGCCGGAGGCGACCCCGCCCGCGCCGCCAGCGACGGAGTCGAGGACGGCCTTGCTCCTGGCCGCGGCCGAGGACGCGGCGTCCCCCTGGGACTGAAGTGCGGAGCTGACCTGCCGGATGGCGGCGGAAGCCTCTTTCTGACCCGCCACGACTGCGGAGACGATTTTGGACGCGACCCCCGATGCGGAGTCGCGACCCGTGAAATCAATCTCGTATGTGACTTTCTTACTCATCTTTCCAAAGTTCCAGCAGACGTTCGTATTCCTTCCAGTCAGCCTCCAGCTCCTCCTTGGTTTTCTTCGGGGTGGATGCCCCACGCATACCGCCGTCCCACCCGAACTTCAGCACCTGTTCCGGTCTTAAGTCTTTTTTTGCGTACGGCCTGATCGCGTAATAGCATATCCATCTGCAGCGTTCCCACCGCCCCCTTTCGTCAGCCTCGCGGGCGGAGTGCCACTCCTTGTAGATGGCGTTGAATTCGTCCGGGGTCAGTCCTGAAAATTCGGTCACGGACATCCCCATCCTTCCGACCGCCACCCCGAGGATGACTTCTACGGGGGTGGGAACTACGCGTTTTTTTCTTTTCCGTCCCCGTCTCCGTCAGTCCTGGCGGCGAGCGCCGCCGTGACGCGGATGAATTCCTCGCCGTCGAGCGCGTCGGCGAAGTCCTGGAACGAGAGCTTGAATTCCCGCCCTTCGCGCCGGCAGTTGGACTTGACGACGTGATACATATACCTCACGGAGTCCGCCGTGTCGGTCGGGGTGTCACGTCCCGTCTCCTCCTTGAACGCGAGCATCGCGCCCATGGTCTCGCGGTACGGGTACTTCTCCCCGTTCAGGCTGATCTCTATCTGTGCCTTATTGGTGTTTCTGCTCATTTCTCTTTCCTTTTTGCTTGATTATATACCCCCGGGGACGGGATGTCCCCGAAGGGCAAAAGAATGCCTACGAAGTCGCCACGGTCTTTGTCCTGACCTTCCCTGTGTTCTCGAACGATGCCGAATAGGTGGAGTCGTCGTCCGCGGAATCGTTCCTCTGGAGGCTGGTGATGACGAACAGACCCACGCGGTACTTCTTGTTTTCCTCACTGGCATAGGCGTACTTCAGTTTGACAGGAGTCCCGCTGTCCATAGCCTCGAGGAGTTCGTCGTAGGTGGCGCCCGTCTCGTCCTTGCAGACGAGGCAGTCGGTGGATACCGACACCGAACGCTTGGAGATGGACTTCTCGTCCCAAAGTCCGTCGGTGGAGGTGTCCTCCCCGGCGGACGGCAGGAGGTCGGTGTCCGTCTCGTCATCGGCGCCGCTGTAGTCCGGCAGAGCCTTGAGAGAGCGGGACTTCGTCTCCGCCTGGTCCTGAATCTCGCAGGACGTGCAGTGGCCGAGGGCCTTGCCGCCCACGAACACTATCATCTGACTTCCGTGTATGTAACCTTTTTCCATGTTATATGAGTTTTGATATTAATCCCTTTATTACTTTACCGAGGCTGAACCTCTTCCAGAGCAGTCCGGCGGCCACGCTGACCGCGACGCCGAACACCGCCCCTCCCAGAAACCACCGCCAGACTTTCGCCGGCTTCGGCGCCGTGACCGTCTCGGATGTTTCCTCGGCGTCCCAGTACGAACTCCAGATGTCCTCGTAGGTCTTCTGCGCGAGTCTCGTGCGGAGGTCGTCTATGACGGTGCGGAGCGAGTCGACGGTGCTCTTCTGCCTGTACGTCTGCCGCTCGAACAAGGTGCATCGCCGGGCGATGCTGTCGCACCTGCCGGTCAGCACTATGCTGTCACCCTGCCTTTGGGCTTCGACCGTGGCCCGTCCGTTGGCCGCGCCGTATTTGGCGCCCTCCGGAAGGTCAATGAGGCTCTGCATCGGTATCGTCTCCCGTACCTGAATCATCGGGATCTGTTCGACGAATGTCGCCCTCAGCTCCGCCATCTCCTGCCGGAGGTTCTGAAACCTGTACTGGACGCTGTCCGTTACGGTCTTTGCGACCTGCTCCGTTTGTGCCTGCAGGGCTTCCCGGATTTGCGAATCCTCCTGTCTGTACGCTGTCGCCTTTTTTGTCGTGCCGCACGCCGCACACATAAGAGCGGCGGCGACGAGGAGAACTGTCATTCCCCTGATGTGATTTTTCATTTCCCTGTCTGTTTAACTGTTGTGTCAATAGGCTCACCTTTTCCGTCAGATGGTCGATCTTCAGCTCAAGCGTCTTCTGGTTGGCGAGCAGCTTGGCGTTGTCGGCCTTCAGCAGGACGTTCTCGTCCAGGGCCTCCGTATATTTCTTCGTGAGGAGGTCGATGGATTCCTGAAGCTTGGACAGCACGTCGACTTTCCGCTCCCGCCGGGTGGCGAGCCAGGTCACTACGGACCCGATCGCGCCGCCCGGGAGCAGAAACATCAGCAAATCCTTCAGCATATCGTAATCCATCGCGAAAGGCTGTCTAAGACATAATCGGTTTTATTCCTGACTACTCTCCGTCTGCGGCTGCCGCAGTCTCCGCCGCCTTGAAGGCAGGATTCTCCCTGCTGTCAAGCACCACGAACTCCTCGCCGAACGCGATGTTGGTGTCCGCCTTCATCAGCATCTTGAAGAAGTAGAGCTCCGACATGTTGGACACCTTGTCGATCTGGATGACCGACTCGTCGTCCTGGAGGTTGACCGCCGCGAAGAGGTTGGAGTTCATCGCGTCAGGCGAGCAGAGGGTGGCCACGACGAGGCCGTCCGGCCAGGCGGCCAGAGTCTCTATGGCGATGTCCTTGTACGCCTTGCGGTTCACCTTGGTCTCGTCCGCGTTCTTGCCCTCGCGTGCGGTGAGCTCGTCGTCGTAGGTGTCGAAGTCGTTCACGCTCATAATGATCCTGAGCGCCGGGTTGTTGCGGATGGCGACCGGGATGGCCTTGCGCACCGCCTTCAGGCGGTCGGTCATCTTGGTTGCCGTGCTGGTCACGATGACGCAGCTGTCCTTGGCGGCCTGGGTGAGGATTCCGTTGAAGAGCTCGTCGTCCGTCTCGCCGAACACGCCGTTGACATAGTGGTTGCCCAGCTCGAACTGCACCTGCTTGGACAGGGCGTCCAGAAGGGCGTTCTGCGCCTCCGCCGGAAGCTCCGAGAACACGAGGTTCCCCTTCGGCTGCCACTTGCGCCAGATGCTCTCGAAGGCGCGCGGGTTGAAGGTCGTGAAGGCCATGAAGTCCTTCGGCTCAAGCACCTTCTCGCTGTAGGTGAAGTTGCCCTTCGCGTCGCTCACCTGAGGGTCCTCCTTGTGCTTGCGGAGCATCGTCCCGGTGTGGAGACGCGGAATGGAGACTTTCTTCTCGACGCCGGGGATGACGTGGATCAGCCCCTTGCCGACAATCTCATTGCCGGTCGCCGCCACGGTAAGGATCCTCTCCAGTACCTCGCCGTTGTAATTCGTGTTTTTTACTACAATTGCCATAACTTGAAAATTTTAGTTCTTTCCGTTGTACCTGTCCCTGATCTCCTCCTGGCGCTTCGCCCAGCTTCCGCCGTCGACCACGGTCCCGTCGTCAAGGATGTCCTTGACCATCCTCTTGGCCTTCTGCGCCTGAAGGATGGCGCGCGCCGACTCCGCCTCGGACGAGTGGAGCAACCTCACGTACTTCTCCCTCTGGGTCTCGTCGATGCGGCCGTCCTTGACGGCTGCGTCAACTTCGGCATTGATGGCGGCGTCCTGTGCCGCCTTCTCCCTGCTCTCTATATCGGCGAGCTTCGCCTTGAGGGCATCGTTCTCCGCCTTGAGGGCGTCGTGGGCCTCGGCCTTCCCGGCGATCTCAACCAGTCTGGCCATCACGGCAGCCTCGTCAGCGCAATCGCTGAACGGCTGCAACTTTTTAATTGTGTCAAACATTTTTCTTTTGGGTTTATGTTGATTGTTAAAGGTTCCGACATAAAGATCGGTGAACCTGCCGCACCTCTGGTCAATCGGCAGTCCCGCCATGTCCTCCGCCGTCACCGGCAGACCGTCATACACCTCGTCGGCGAAGCCGAGACGGACAGCCTCGTCGGCGGTGAGCCAGTGGTCACCTCCGTCCATATAGGACGAGCGTATCTCCTCGACGGACATCCCCGTCCTTCTTGAATAGATGTCGCAGATGATGTCCTCTATCTGAACGAGCTGCTCCTGATAGGTCTTTATCTCTTCCGCATTGCCCCAGATGCCTCCGGTCGGCTTGTGGATGAGGATTCTCGCGTACTTGCTCATCTTGACCCTCCTGCCGCAGGCGGCGATGATGGAGGCCGTGGATGCCGCAAGACAGTCGATATATATGGTTATTTCAGCATTGGAATCCTTCAGGGCGTTGAAGATGGCGATGCCTGTGCCGACCTGCCCTCCGATGGAGTTGATGCGGATGTCTATCTGCCCGTAGGTCTTCTCGGCCTCTATTATCTGCGCCAGCACGTCCTCCGCCCGGACTTCGGCATAGTCGCCGATCTCGCCGTACAGGAGTATGGTGCATCCGCTCCGGTCAGGGTTCGCTATTATGTCAAAAACATTTTTCATCCCGTTTCTTTTTCCGCAAAATTGAGCGGTTATTTCGACCTCTGAAAATTTGGCTTTCATCATACCGCCCGGGAGCGGTATCATACCGTTTTCAAGGGGTATCATAAAACCGGAATTTGCTCCGCCGTCTTTTATCGGTCAATTTTGTGCCGACAAAAACGGACATTATGGCCAATAAAAAATCAGACAACACCCGGCAGTGGGCGAAGTCAATGTACATATACGAGAACCGGACGCAGCAGGAGATAGCCGACGCGGCCGGGGTCACACGCGCGACCATCATCCGCTGGGCCAAGGCGGACAAATGGGACGAGCTCAAGGTCTCGATGACGATGACGCGGGAGGAGCAGATAAAGAGCCTCCAGCGGCAGCTCTCCGAAATCAACCGCACCATCAGCGAGCGGCCGGCCGAGCGCGGCCCGCGCTACGCCAGCGCGAGGGAGGCGGACGTCATCTGCAAGCTCACCGACGCGATCAACAAGCTCGAGAACGACATCGGAATCCACGACTGCGTCAGCGTGGCCAACCGCTTCATCGGCTGGCTCCGTCCGGTCGACCCCGAGCTGACCAAGACATTCGTCGGGGCCTTCGACAAGTTCATCAGATCACTCCTGTAGCCTATGAAGCGGATAGACAAAGACGCGCTCAAATTCTGGGAGTCCATCAAACGCTCGGTCTACGAGGAGACACCAATTGACGAATCGATGTCCGAGGCGGACATCGAGAAGCACCGCCTCTATCTGGAGGCGCATCCCACCGAGTGGATGAAGTTCTTTTTCCCCGGCTACGCCAAGGCTCCCTTCGCCAAGTTCCACATCAAGGCCATCAACCGGCTGTTGGGCAATGACGAATGGTACGAGGTCCTCTCCTGGTCCCGCGAGCTGGCGAAGAGCACCGTCATAATGATGACGATAATGTATCTCGTACTTACAGGGCGGCGGAAGATGATACTGCTCAGCTCCGCCACGGAGGACGCCGCCAAGCGGCTTCTCGCACCATACCGCGCGAACTTCGAGGCCAACCGCCGCATCACCCAGTATTACGGGGAGCAGAAGTCCACGGGCGACTGGGAGGAGAAATGCTTCAAGACCAAGGGCGGGGCGATGTTCCTCGGCATAGGCGCGGGCAACGCGCCGCGAGGACTCCGCAACGAGAGCGTCCGTCCGGATGTCCTGTATCAGGACGACTTCGACACCGACGAGGTCTGCCGGAACATGGACGTGCTTGACAAAAACTGGGACTGGTGGGAGAAGGCCGTCTACCCGACCCGCTCCATCTCCACCCCGACTCTCGTCATCTGGGCGGGAAACATCATAGCCGAGGACTGCTGCATCGTCCGCGCCGGCAGGAGGGCGGACAACTGGGACGTCGTCAATATCAGGGACGAGAACGGAAGGAGCACCTGGCCGGAAAAGAACACGGAGGAGATGATAGACACCGTCCTCTCCAAGATAAGCTCCAAGGCGCAGCAGGGCGAGTACTTCAACAACCCTCTGACGGAAGGCAAAATCTTTCCAAGCACGAAGTGGGGGAAGGTGCCGCCCCTGGGCCGCTTCCCGTTCCTGGTCATCTACGCCGACCCGACAACAAGCGAGTCGAAAGGCGTGGCCAAGAACAGGAAGGGCTCCCAGAAGGCGATGTTCCTGCTCGGGAAGCTGGACTCGACCCTCTATGTCATCAAGGGCTTCCTCGGCAAGATGACCACCGCAGAGTTCGTCGGACACTACTTCACGCTTATGACGCTGGCGAGGGCGAAGTCCGGCAAGGCCGTCTACATCTACCAAGAGAACAACTCCCTGCAGGACCCGGTCTTCCAGCAGGTGTTCAAGCCGGCCATAGCGCAGGAGAGCCGCCGCACCGGCATCAACCTCACCGTGTCCCCAGACGCGAGGAACAAGGGGGACAAGGCCACACGAATAGAGGCGCATCTTGAACCTCTGAACAGGGAGGGGCTTCTGGTGCTGAACGCCGCAGAAAAGGACGACCCGAACATGAAGCTCCTCGAGGACGAGTTCAAGTACTTCACGATGGGGCTCAACTTCCACGCCGACGGCATCGACTGCGTCGAGGGCGGTAACTGGATAATAGACCAGAAGTCCGGCGAGCTACAGCCGGCGTCATACGTATCATACAAGGCTCTTGCCCGCAAGAGCAAAAACAGGCAATAGGATATGAACAGCACAAATTTCATCACCAGGGAGGACTACCCGTCATCGATACGGACGGAGTTCATCGAGCGGGTCACCAGAGAGGATGAGAACATCCTTGAAATCGTGGAGAACCAGGCGATAGCCGAGATGAAGGGCTATCTCTCCGGACGCTATGACTGCGAGAAGGCGTTCGGCGCGACAGGCGACGACCGGCACAACCTCCTGCTGATGTTCGCCAAGGACATCGCCATTTACCACCTCTGCTCCATCCGCGAGGGCCTTATGACGCAGACGCGCATAGACCGCTACGAGAGGGCCGTGGAATGGCTCAAGGGCGTGAAGTCCGGGGACGTCACGGTCGAGGGCCTCGACCGCGTCGGCGAGGAGCAGGGAGCCTCCTCGTCGGAATTCCAGATGAGGAGCGACAGCAAAAGGACAAATCATTTCTGATATGGCAAAATACAGCAAGAGACGCATAACGGCCGGCGGACACGTCGGCAATGCACAGGCCCCGACCATCATCCTCCAGCAGACACGCCGCGGGGGTCTTGACGTGGGGGTCTATATGAAGGCCATCCGCTCCGCGGAGGTCATCGACTACCCGCGCAAGGAGAAGCTCTGCGACCTCTACGAGGACGTCAAGCTCGACAGCCACCTCTTCTCCGTCCTGCGCAGGCAGAAGGCGGCGGTGCTATCCGCCCCGATACAGTTCATGAGGGACGGGAAGGTGGACGAGACGATGCAGCAGCACATCAAGTCCCCGTGGTTCCTCCAGTTCCTCGGCGACCTGGTGGACCACGAGTGGGAAGGCGTGGGCGGCACGCTCTTCCAGTTCTACAGGGACGAGCGCGGGTGGATAGACTACACTCTCGTCCCGCGCAAGCACTTCGACGCCGTCAGAAGGGTGATACTCCGCCAGCAGGGGGACATCACAGGAGAGAGCTGGGACAGCTTCGACGACCTCGTCTACATAGGCGAACCGCGCTCCATAGGCAACCTCGCCGTGGCAGCGTTCTGGGTCATCCTGAAGAGAAACAACGTGGGGGACTGGGCGGACTTCGCCGAGATCTTCGGACGTCCCATCAGGGAGGGGACGTACAGCGCCTGGGACGAGGAGGCGCGCCGCAAGCTCGTGAACGACCTCGCCGAGATGGGAGGGGCCGGCATTATGGTCCATCCGGACAACACCCGGCTCAACCTCGTGCAGGCGCAGAACGTCTCCGGAGGAGGGGACCTCTACGAGAAGCTCGGCACCTACTGCAACAACGAGATAAGCAAGGCCGTCACCGGCAACACCCTCACCACGGAGGCAGGAGACAAAGGCACGCAGGCGCTCGGGACGGTGCAGAAGGAGGGGGAGGAGGACATCAACTTCTTCATCAAGCAGGGCATCCTGAACATTCTCAACTACGAGATGACGGAGACCTTCGCACGGCTCGGCATCGACACCGCCGGCGGGGAGTTCTTCTTCGTCCCGCCGAAGAGCAGGAACACTCAGGAGAAGGTCAACATCTTCAAGGCACTGAGGAACGAGATGCAGCTCCCCATCGAGGACGACTTCCTCTACGAGGAGTTCGGCATCCCGAAGCCGAAGGACTACGAGGCGATGAAGGAGGAGCTGCGCAAGGCCCACTCCGCCCCGGCAGCACTGACGCAGGGGGACGGCGAAGATGAGGATGAGGACGCGCCGGACAAAGACGGTTCCGAACCGGAGCCTGACGGGGACGGCAGCCGGGACCCGAAGGAGGGAAAGGACGCAGGCGGCAGGCCTAAGAAAAAGAAGGGAGGCGCATTCGACCGTCTGAGCCGTTTTTTCGTGAAAGCCCTGCAGGGCGGCGGGGCGGATTTAGACTGGTAGTCGACGCCCTGTACCGGGACGCGGTGGATGAACACAGGACATCCGTCCCGTTCACGTTCGACTCCTCCATCATCGAGAAGGCCCTGGAGAATATCCGAAGCCGCCGGCTGAACACCGGGACGCAGATTGACAGAGGCCTCTTCTCCGAAGTCAACCGCATTCTGGCCAATGGCATCGACATCGCCTGTGACGGCGACGGACGGATTGACGGAGGCTTCCGGCAGGAGCTGCAGTCCAACATCGAGGTCTTCTCCGCGTTCAAGGCGCACCGTATGGGGCGCGACATGGCCTCGCAGCTTCTGGACGAAGACGGCAACGTCAAGCCGTTCAGGCAGTTCAAAAAGGACACCGAGGGGATAGTGAGCCACCACGTCAAAGCCTGGCTCCGGACAGAGTACGACACCGCCATCAGGCGCGCCCACAGGGCGGCGGAGATGAGGCAGTTCATCGAGGAGGCGGACGTGTTCCCGAACATCGAATGGCTGCCGAGTACGGCGGTCAACCCGCGCGAGGCCCACAAGCCGTTCTATCATCACGTCTGGCCGATTGGCGACCCGTTCTGGAACGAACACAGGCCTGGGGACGAATGGGGCTGCCAGTGCGGCTGGCAATCCACGGACGACCCGGTGACGGACAACGCCGGGTTGGACGGCCCTGATTCCGCGCCGGTCTCCCCGGGACTCGGAGGCGACCCGGCCAGGACCGGACAGGTCTTTTCCGACGACCATCCGTATTTCCCGTCCGACTGCGCCCACTGCGGCATCTACAACGCCGGCGTCAAGAACCGCCTCGCATCCGTGTTCTACGACCGCAAGAAGGACTGCTACAACTGCCCCTACATCCGGGCCTGCATCAATGAAATTGACGGGACAAACGAACGCATCAAGGGAAACCGCCTGAAATACCGCAAACTGAAACGTGATGACAATTACGAGGATGTACGGTTCGACAAAAATAGCGGTGGCGTTGTCGCCATTCATAAAGGCCATATCACTCATGACGGACCAAAGGCCCAAAGGTTCTTTTCTGAAAATATGACTTCAACGGAACTTGAAAAGGAATGCCAGGAACAGCTTTTCAAGTCAGGGCATGTCGTCATACTGCAGGACGAATTAAAGAAGTTCAAGGGGAATCAGTTGCCGGCACTCGACATGATGATGGATGATATCCAGATGGATATTCGTTCCGTCACAGGCCGTGGGTGGTATTCAAATATCTTCGTAAAGAAGAATGAGCAGCTGCGTCGTTTCAATGCGAGAGCGGACATCGAGGTGAAAGCCGATTCCCTCTGTCTGTACTTCCATGATCCGGCACTATTCGATGAGGTCAAAATGAAGAAATCCATAAACTTCTTCCGATTCTATCGAGATTTAGCTGGAAACCTACTCGACAAGGACTTGAAAAGAGTGTATTGTGTTATTAAAGGGAGAGATGAAATTATAGTCTTCGACATATAGGCATAAAAAAAGCCGGGTCTCTCAAGGAACACCCCGGCGCGCCTGTCTTTCGACATTGCAAATATAACGAATATTTTTAAACCGCAAGCGAAATGAGAAAAAAAACGGAATCACTCAATGGATGGGTGCGATTGGCCGCCTCCCTCTACCTGTCACAGCAGCCGGAAGAGCACCTGAAGGACAACTGCGATGACACCGGCGACCGCAGCGACAACGGAACACAGCATTACAAGACTTTCACTCCTGTGCATTTTTCTGAAACCACCTTGGTGTATTACCATCCTTCCTTTGTAGGTTATCTTGAAGCCGCCTGGAATCTGCTCAAGCAGGCCTTCTGCCACAAGAAAAGAAAGGACTTCATCCTCATCGGGAGGAAGAGGATGTCCACGCCTGTATAACTGTTCATCTGTGATGATTCCGCCCGGCACATTATCAAACATGTCCAGAACGAGATCGCAGACTTTATGGTTGTATTTAAGGCTGTTGGACATATACTTTTCGCAAAAATGCTCATTTCAAACGACATTCTAACATCATTCAAACGATAGATAAGCGAAATGAAGATAGTTTTAGCAATAATCACGGGATTCATCCTTCGCCATTGCGCGGGGAAAGCTTGGCTCGCCTTCCAGCAGTATGAGCTTGAAAGGCGGCTCGGACTGTCTCGTTCTAAAGAAATCAGCTGCCAACCCGGCAAATGGGGCAAGAGGTTCAAGTACCTTCATAATTTTGGCGTAGAGACTCGGCTGCATCTCAGAGCGCAGCTTTTTAACCTCAAGCAGACTCTGCTGGAGTTTTGTCTGAAACACAACCTCTTCCACTTCAAATCCACCCCTCTTGGCAAATGTCTCCAATCCAGAGTTGACCTTGAGACGGACATCTTCGGGGAAACTGACTGCTTGGTATTTTTCCACAAATCCTTTCTCCTTGAGTTCAAGGACTACCTCTTTAGCATCGCCCATCCCGATCCTGCCATCTATGGCGGAAAGGGCTTCGGAAAGGGAAAATGGCCGGCCGGGCGTGCGGACTCTGATCATCGCGTCCACTAACTCATCTTTCTCTTTGGCTGTCATACCGCATATACTTTTCAGGCAAAAACACTCATTTCAAACGACATTCAAACACCGCTCGAACGATGGATAAACTGCTTCAGGACATACAGAGGATGAAGAAGGAGGTCGAGAACCTCATCTCCCGGAAGCTTCCCGTCGCCGCCGGCAAATACGCCAAGCAGCACTTCCAGGACAACTTCCGCCAGGGAGGCTTCGTGGACGGCGGACTCCATCCGTGGCCACCGGCGAAACGCCTGTCCTCCGGAGGCAAGGGGGCCGACTCCAGATACGGGACCCTTATGTCATCGCGCAACCACCTCCTCAGCTCCATAAACTACACCCCCGGAGTGGCGAAGGTCACCATATTCAACGACGTGGTCTATGCCCCGATCCACAACGAGGGAGGAACCGTACACCCCAAGATAACGCCCAAAATGAGGCGTTTCGCCTGGGCGAAGTACTACGAGCTTAAAGGAGGCTCGAACGGCGGCGTAACGCCCCGGAAAGGCCAAAGAAAAGGCTCTTCGGGGGCCTCCTCCGGACAGGCCGTCCCGGAGGAGGCCGAGAAGTGGAAGAGGCTCGCTCTGACGAAGAAAGAGACGCTCACCGTCAACATCCCGCAACGCCGGTTTATGGGACCGAGCGCCGAGCTGGACGCGAGGATATCCGAATATGTGGAGAATGAAATCTTACGAATAATCAATCTGTAAAAAAATGGAATCGCTTTATCTCAGAATCGCGGAGAGACTCCGCAGTCTCGTGCCGGAACTCGACCACATCGACGAGGACACCGGCCAGCTCTACCCGGTCCAGTACGACGACCGCTACAGCTACCCCATACTGTTCCCCTGCTGCCTCATCGACGCGACCACGGCCGACTTCAAGGCTGAGAAGTTCCCGGACATCCAGAGGGGGACGGTGACCGTCACCGTCAAGGTCGCTTTCCAGTGCGACGAGGACACCCATTACGACTCCGGCGGCACGTTCGCCCAGATGGAACAACGGCTCGCCGTGAACAGGAAGGTAGTCAGCGCCCTGCACGGCTACCGCTTCGGGGATGACGTGTCGGAAATGCGCAGGACACAGGCCAGGGCCTATCCGCTCGCCGGAAGGGTCAAGGTGTACGAGTCCACGTTCAACGTGAACGTAACGGAGGAGATGGAGGAGCTATAGATCCTGGAACAGGGACAGCTGCTCGGCCGTGATCTTCGGCGGCCTGATCCGCGAGTGGGTGGAGAATTCCGCCGCAGGCGTGCTGTTGGCATACGCGCGCAGGATGCAGAGTATGCGGTCCTCGGAAAGAAAGAACTCCTGCCTCGACAGAATCTTCAGGGCGTCATCGAACCGGAGCCTCTGCTTCTCCGTCCAATAATACCACCGCTGGGCGATCTTCTCGTTCCTCGCCCTGATGAGTTCCTTGTTCCGTCCCTTTGGCATATATGACCGCTGATACGCAAAGTTACGGATTTTCAAAGGGTTCATCGCCGCAATTTAACACGATTAAATAAAAAAGGCGTATCCGGCAGGATACACCCTTTTGTGGACATATAAAATCATTTCTTGTTTTTCGCGGCGGGGGTCTTTCTCTTGCGAATTGACGGATTGGCACTCAGCATCCCGTCAATATGTTCAAACAGCTGCGGCTCCACATTGGCGTGCATCGGGTCAAGGACGAAGTCGACACCCTCACGCCTCGCCAACTTCGCCGCAGGCACGAAATCCGAATCCCCGGAGAAAAGCACGATCTTATCAACGAACCTTTTCAGTGAAAGGGTGGCGATGTCTACGCCAATCTTCATATCAATCCCTTTCTGATGGATCTCAAGATAAACATCATCCTCTGTCAACTCATCAAAACCGGACTTGCCGGAAAAGATTTCTTTGAGTTTGTTCGGGTATATGTGCCAGTTCCCGTTATCCTTGAGCGTACCAAGCCGGAGGGCGACCTTGCGATGCCTTTTCAATGCCTCGAACAGCCCTATACGGAAACGATACTCGTCAGAGCCGCTGTAATCGATGGGTTTGTGGGAAATAGGATTATGGGCTTTCTTGTTCAGTGGAACACAATCATAATAGAATACTCTGTAGAGGACATTGTTGTTCCCCACGTGACAATGCGCCATTGTGTAGAGATGGTCGGCCACCTCGTCCGGAGACATAGATCTGTCCCTGTTGTACTGCGCATTGAACCTCTTGATAAAGAAGCCGCCGTCAATCAACACCGCCACCTTGATGGGCGGGAGGTTCTGTTTCCCGTTCTTATCCATTCTCATAAAAACAAAAAAATGCTCAGGGGTCGGCACGTCCATTATCAAGAATTAGCTTTGGAGGCTATCGGACGTGCGTCGCCAAGAGCGTAATCGTATCGCAAAGTTACGATTATTTTTTGATTGCGCAAGATTCTTACGAAATAATTACTGCCGTAAAACATTGGGAAAATAATGGACGGGGACCGCCGTTTCCGGCAATCCCCGTCCTTGATAATGCCTCGGAGGTCACTCCGCCTCCTCGAAATCGGCGCAGGCCATATCGCAGCACTCAGCCGGCTCTCCGCTCAGCGAGCACCAGTCGTGTTCGGGGCCGTTACTGAAATATGCGCACTCGCCGCAGTCGCGCCCTAAGTTCACTTTGTCCTCCATAACTTCAATCTGTTTATAGGGTTGTTGGTCACGCGCTTCATATGTCAGCTATGCGGAACATCCTGTCGAGAACCGACTGGACGGTCCAGCGCAGCTCCGGCCTGCGTCTGAAAAGCTCCGTGAAGCACTCCTCCATCCTGTGGGCGGACCCGTTCAGGGCGATGAACCCTCCGTCGTCCTTGACTATAAGGATGGCGGTATGCACCTTCCTCTCCGGCCTGGTCTGCGCCTCGTTGACGGTCATCTCCCTCACGAGCGTGGACGCGAGCGTCTCAATGTTCTGCTCGGCCGTCCGCCTGAAAAGCTCGTCTACATTGATCGCACCCATACCTCAGTCCTCCCTGGTCATAGCCGCAAGAGACAGCGGAATCGCGTGGACCTTGCCGTCCTCGTCCTTGTAGGACACCGAAATGAAGTCGCAGGTCTCGACAGGCGAGTACGCGTCCCTGATGATGGTCACGCCCTCCGAGAACAGAGGATCGTTCCATTCAGCCGCATATTTCTCCAGCTGAAGCATCGAGCTCGCCTTCAGGTTCCCCTTGCGGTCCTTGGAGAGCAGCTGCATCACCGCGGTGAACAGTTTCGACGAATCCTCGTCCTTCGCCAATGTGGAGAGGAACTCCTTCACCTTGGTGATCCCGATTTCCACCGTGTCGTCCCAGCCGTCGTTCGTCCTGCGTCCGAGCGAGACGGTGATGCCGTCCGCCGTGAACGAGTTGCTGTGGCGGTCCACCTTGGCGTTGAAGAGCTTCTCCTTAAGCTCGATGAGGGAGGACACCTCCGTGAACACCTCGTCCTTGCGCTGCCTCATCTGGGCGCTCAGCGCGACCATCTTGTCCTTCGTCCTGTGGCAGAACTCCGCCGTGAGCTCCTTGTAGGAGTTGATGTCATCCTCGCGTTTCTGTTTCTCGGCACGCTCCTCGGCCTCAAGCTGGGCTTTCAGTTCAGCCCTCTGCTGCTGTGTCATCTTGCTGATATCCATATTGCTGATCTTAAAATGTCATTTCTCCAACTTGCCCATCACGCCGCGGTCCATTCTCTCCTGCACCCTCTCCCTGCACGCGTCCAGAAACATCTCCAATCCCTGGATCATCTTCACGTTCTGTGCGGAAGGGAACCGGGCGTTCAGCTTGCGGCACCTGTCGAGCAGAACGAGTGCCAGCTGCTCCGACTGGATCCCGGGGATGACCGTTCCGTCATCAAGCTTCTGGATGAACTGGACCACCTGCTCATCCCCGGTGTACGATGTCACCCCATCAGCGAAGCCAAGGCATTCACGGATGATATAGCAGTGCGCCCCTCCGTAGGTACGGTCATACACCGCCTGAATGGTCTTCTCCCCGGACGGGAACACGCATCCGTCCACGGTCACTTTCTCCACTGTCGGCACATCCCCGAAATAATCGCGCGTCACCAGCTGCTTCAGCCGCCCCTCATAGTCACCCTCCACCATCTTCCCGTTGACCACTTTCAGAAGGGCTTCTTCAAGGGCATCCAGCACACTCTTCGCTCTGACCGCAAGCCCCGGCTTTGCCCTCCCGAGACGTTCGGCCTCCTTGATCCTGTCATAAACGACGTTGATGCACCTGTCCCTCTCCAGAGCGACAAACCGCACGACATCCTGTCTTGAATACATCTTTTCCATAATGCACATTTTTTAAGTGATAAAACTCCGGAGGAGGCCGGGGACTCGAACCCCTGGGGCGCGGGCGTGCTTGCAACCATTTGATTTTCGCCCGCGATGATATGCCTATCGCCTCCCCATACGCACTCCGTTCCTCTACATAGGCTCACCTCCTTCCCATTTGATTGTCACATATTCCTGTATGATTCCGACCGCCTCCTCATAGCTGCGGGCATCCCTCACCCGCCCTGACATCTCATCCCTGACGGAGGCGGGAGCCCCGCAGGATATCAGTCTCCCGGTGGCGAGTCCCCAGATGTAGAAGATGTTCCCCTGCGGCCCGTCCGGGTCAATCGTCATAATCGGTCTCATCAGTTCGGCAGCCGGTTCGTTTTGCCGCAGACTATCACCGGGACGGACATCGCACGCGTCCCCGCCTGCGGCCTCGGCTTCCGCAGCATCGCCTCCAGCTTCGGGACGAGAGCCTCCAGCTCCTCCGGGGTCAGCATCCCGAACGGCTTCCCGGCAATCCTTGGATTCCCGCAGAAGGCGTTCACCCTGTCGAAGTCCGTGGTGTCCACCCCAAGCCGCTGGATTCTGTTCAGCACGGCGGAACGCATCCTCCTGCGCCGCTCGATGTAGTCCTCCCTCGACTCCGTCCGCCGCCTTCCGCTCTGGAGGCAGTCGCACATCTCCTCATACTCGGAGTCCTTCATCTCCCTCAGGGACACCGTCCTCCCGTCCGTGAACTGGGAGACCAGATCCTCCTTGAACTGTCCGAGGTCAACGCCCGCCGACTTGCACAGGGCGTAGAACCGTGAATAATTGCGTTTCTTCTTCATAATGCCGTAATGTTTTTCTTATCTGTGTCTGTCAGGGTCTGACCAGTACTTGGCCGCGCCCTCCTCCCATAGCGTCACCTCGCCCTTCTCCCCGATGTAGCGCCCCTTGCTGAACGCCTTGTACCCCTCGACCCATATCTTGCAGGAAGCGTCGTACATCGCGCTCGCCGCGGCCCTGCCCTCAGGCTGGCGGCCCCTCGCCCTGCTGACGAATATCAGCAGCTTGCTGCTGTGCCTCTCGCAGAACGCCCTGAACTCCCGGTACGACAGCCCCATGAACTGGAACGAGTCGATGACCACGAACCTCGGCGACCTCCGCTGCGAGAGCCGCTCGTCCAGCTCCCCGAGCGTCATGTCCGCGAGCTGGAACCTGCTCCCCAGCTCGCCCATACCGTAGCGGCGCAGGGTGTTCTGCATCGTCAGGCTCACGCCCTCCTCCCTGGAGTCGTAGAGCACCTTCCCGTAGACCGACAGCTCCCTGCACAGCGACACCACCGCCGAGGTCTTGCCGTTCCCCGAGTTGCCCCAGATGAACCAGATCCCGGAGGTCTCTATCTCCCCGACGCAGGAGTCCCATCCGCCCCCGAGGCGGACCGTGTCGAACCTTATGGTGAGTACCTGTCTTGCGGATAGCGTGCGTGCCATATATGAGTGCCGTTTGAAAGGGTTTCGAATGACATTAGAGCCTTGCCGCAGCAGCGAGGCGCAGCTGCTTGTGGATGGACTTCTTGACGCGGCGCAGGTCGAACTCCGTCTGCCCGTTCCGGATCTCCCCGGACTCCCTGACCACCGACGCGATGGCCTTCCCGTCCGTCAGGCCGTTGCTCCTGCAGATGGCGTTCACCTCGTACTCCGTCACCGCCGAGAGCGGGACGAACTTCCTGCCGATGCGCGAGTACAGCTCCTCGTACCCCTTCCTGTCCAGCTTCAGGCCGTTGGCCACCCTCTTGCGGATGTAGGGCGTGGAGAGGAACACGATGCCGCATTTGTCCTCCAGAGCGTTGTACAGGCTGATGAAATAGTACATCACCGAGTCCGTCAGCTTGTCGCCCTCGTCGAACACCAGCAGCGGACGGTTCATCTTCACCAGCTCGTCCACGATCCTGTTCAGCGTGGCGCGGACGGTCAGGCCCTCGTTCCGGATGCCTATCCGCTTCGCCAGCTCCTCGATGAAGTCGGCCTTGTGCATATCCTCCGAGCAGCCGAGGACGAACACGTTCCTGTGCTCCCTCGCGTAGCGCAGCGCCGCCGTGGTCTTGCCGATGCCCGCCGGGGCCGTTATCCACGAGACGTTGCGGTACTGCTGCGCGTCCGCAAGGAGCGTCTCCACGTCCTTGTACGCCGAGGTCTGGCAGATCTGCCACCCCTCCGTCCTCCCGCCGCCCACGGCGGCGCGGATGCGCAGGAACATCTCGTCGCTTATCCTGTCGAACTTGCCGTTGATGACGGCGTTGAATGTCCCGGGGCTCGCCACCCCCTGCAGGGAGTTCGCCGCCTTGGCCTGGCTGGCGTACCCGGCCGCATAGTCGGCCAGCATCCGCCGGACGTCCTGCTTTTCTTCTGATGTAAGTTTCTGTGCCATATTATTGAATGATTTGCTATGTTCTGCTTATCGCGTCGAGAGGATTGTAATCCATATTGCTCAGCTCCTTGTTGAACGGCCCGATGTCCGTGAGGTCCGGGGCTTCCGGATACGCCACGACGGCCACCGCGTCCGCGAGCGTCTCGAACTCTCCCTCGCTGATTCCTTTCAGCGCCGGCGTCGTCAGCCCGTTCTGCTCCGGGGCCACGCCGTGCTCCATCTCCAGCGCGTGGTTCTCGATCCGGCGCTGGACCCTCATCCTCTTGTTCTCGGAATCGTTCCGCCTTATCAGGGCCATATCCCCGTCCTTCTGCTCCTGTATGTTCCTGTGGACCGTCAGGTATGGATAGGCGGTGGCGACGTACCGCAGCCCGGTCGCCGTCCGCTCGAACAGCATCGCCATATCCATCTTCATCGGGTCGAACTTCACGATGAACTCCCTTCCGGTGTTCACCTTCCTCCACTCATAGTCCGGCCTGCCGTCGGCGGTCAGGACCTCGTAGGTGTATCTGCGTTTCTGGTACTGGATGGAGATGCCGTCGGCTGTGAACTTAGACGGGCGGTCGGTCCGGATCCAGAACAGGTTCACCATATCAATCCGGGACACCGCCTCCGTCTCCGGGTTCACGCTCGCCTGATATGCCGCCATCCTGCCGTTGACCGCGTTCCATTTCCTCCTGGCCTCCGCATAGGCGGCGAGCAGCTCCTCGTAGGTGTAGAGGGATTCCTTGTTCGCCTCGACGAACTCCCTGTTTATCTTCCATGCGTCCTTCGCCGAGATGTTGCCCCCGGTGAATCTCCAGTCCTGACCCAGTATGCTGCGCTGGAACTCGCCGAAGAGGCGCTCAATCGTCTTCGACTGCGGATTGTACGGCGACGTGGTCCGGGACACGCGCGAGGTTATGCTCGCGAAGAAGGCCTGGGCGATCTTCGAGGTCTGGCCGCCCTGGTTGTCGGTGACGATCTCATACGGCTTATGGCCGGATGTCTCAACCGCCATACGGAAGGCCCTGTACTGTAGGTCGAAATTCTCCGTCTTCCCGATGGCATAGCCCAGAAGCGTGTCATTGAAGGCGTCCGCCACCTCATACACGAAGGCGGTCCTGACGACCGGCTTCCCGCCCTCGTAATCCTTGTAGAACAGGTTCAGCTTCGTGCCGTCCCCGTACCAGAGGGAGTCGCGCATCGTAGGCATAAGGGTCTTGTTGCGACGGGAGAAGAGCTGCTTCGACGACAGCTCGCCGTACACCGCGTCGTACCAGCGAGGCTTGATCTCCGGCCTCTCCAGGAACTGCCGCAGGGAGTTCTCGCTGCGCAGGGGCTTCCACCCCTTCGTCTCGCAGACGCCGTTGTACTTCTCGAGTATCTGGGGGAGGGTGTACACCGGGACCCTGCTGCGCCTGAGCGCGATGAGCAGACGTTCGCCCTCCTCCGTTATCTTCACCGTGTTGCGGTTCCCCAGCTTGCCCGACACGAGACAGGCGTAACCCTCCCTCGCGTACTCGCGCATCTTGGCCCTCAGACGAGCCTCGCCGGCCGGCAGCGTGTGCCCGTAGGCGTCGCGCAGGTCCTCCGACGCACGGAGGATGTTGCCCCACGCGACCGGGGTGCTGTTGTTGCAGGCCCTGCGCATCACCCTCTGCGTGTCCAGCATCTCCTGCAGGGCGTTCAGCACCCGGGCGTTCACCGTGTACTCCTCCTGCTTCCCCTCCTGTATGCTCCTCCCGTCCGGGAGACGGTAGTCGTGGAAGAAGAGCTGCGCCGCCTGGTCCTGCGCGAGTCCGGCGGACTCCCTCCTCAGGACCTTCTCCGGCTCCCCGTACTTCGCCACGAACCGCGACTTGAACCGCTCCGGCAGCGACGCGTACTCGATCAGGGCGCACGAGCCGTAGCCCTTGCCCGGACGCAGCACGTTGATGCGGCCGCGCTGTCGCAGATTTTGATAGTTAGCGAAGGTGATGACCGGACAGTCACCTCCCGTCAGCTCGTCCACCGTAACAGCTATGGTATTCCCGTAATACGTCATCTTTCTTCTTGTTTTGGAGGAGAGGGGTGGAGTCGAACCACCTGACGCGCCCGCCCTCCCCGGGATTCTCACTATCTTGCATCTGGTTTTCGGGATAGACGGAACTGGAGTTTATAGTCCTTTTCTTTCATTGCCTTCACTGTTTATATCCATTTCTTTGATTACCCCTATCGCCCCGGCGTAAACCATCGGGAACCCGACGCACCACACCAGCGGCCAGGGTTCGATGACCGCCGCCACAGCGAGGCCGCCCAGGGCGAGCAGGGCGCATCCGGCCATCCGCAGCGCCCGTCTCATTTCTTCGCGGCCTCCGCGACCCGCCTCTGCGACATCATCTGGGCGTGGTGCAGAAGATTCCCCCACGCCTGCAGGGTCACTGCCCCGTAGGACTCGACCACCTTCTCCCCCTGCATCACCCTCACGTTGCCGTCCTGCCTGTCCACCCTGACCTGCACGCCGCCGGCGAACGTCTGGATTATCTCCCCGTCCGTGTACTCCGTCCGGCAGTTCGGGATGAAGTTCTGCTCCTCGATGGAGCCGCCGTGCTGCAGGGCGTACTGCCTGATCGCCTCCGGGCGGTCCCCGGCGGTCAGATAGTTCAGTGCAGACCAGACCGTGGGCCTGGAGACTCCGAACTTCGAGATAAGCTCCTTGCGGAGCGCGTCTGGTACTCTGATGTATGTTCTCATATCGATTGTTTTGTTTCGTTTACATATTGATGACCTTGAAATCTTCGTCTATCCAGCACTCCTCGCGGGTCGTGAGTCTGTCCCTTATGTCCCCGCAATATGCATCGATGAAGCTGTCCCACGGCTCGCTGTCGTACAGGAACTCCCCGGTATAGTGGAAATGGAAACCCATCTCCATCAGGCGGAATACCGCTATCCCCAAGGCCTCGACATCGCCGTACAGCGTGTAAACACGTCTCGTTGTCATTTTTCCTCAATCTGTTTTATTTTCCTAACTTTGTCCTCGACTTAACAGTGTTAAGCACTGCAAATATAACAAAAGATTTCGCCATTATGCAAGAAAAGATACAAAAGATTTCGCCGATAAAGCAGCGAATCCTTCTTTATGCCGATAAAATAGGTATTAGCAAGCGTGAGTTTTATTCACGTATAGGCGTGTCCCGTGGCACATTAGAGGCAAAAACAGGTATTACCGAGGAGGTGTTGACAAAATTTTTCGCCACCTACCCAGAAGTCTCAATAAAGTGGGTTATGACAGGCGAGGGCGATATGCTCAACTCCGCCACGCCTGTCGCGGTGGATCAGCGGTTCAGCCTCAAGACCGACCGCAACCTCACGTCCCAGGACATCCCCCTCTACGATTTTGACGCCTCCGCCGGACTGGTCGCCATCTTCAACAACCATAACATCCAGCCCGAAGACTTCCTCCGGATTCCCAACCTTCCGCCGGTGGACGGGGCTATTTACGTGAGAGGGGAGTCGATGTCCCCGCTACTGAAGTCGGGGGACATAGTTATGTATAAAAAGAAGGAGCTGTCCATTGACAGCATCCTCTGGGGAGAAATCTATCTCCTGTCTTTCGATTACGACGGCGACAGCTACACCGCCGTCAAATACATCCGCAAAGCGGACGAACCGGGCAAGATCCGCCTCGCCAGCTTCAACCCGTCCTTCGCCCCCAAGGACATCCCCCTCTCCTCAGTCACCGCCCTCGCCCTCGTCAAGGCTTCCCTCACCTTCCACACGATGGAATGACACCCACGCAATGAACTCCCCGAGCGTCAGTCTTGCGATAGCCGGTAAACTCTTGCGCGCACACTTTTCTTAACACGATTCAACCCTTACCCCGTATCTATCACCCACTTATCCCCTGATATTGCCGCCGAATCCGTGCCATAAGGGGGTACTTAACCGCCATTTTAGTGCCATTTTCGCCCATCTCCGTGTCATTAACCCCCTCCGTAGAGGGGTGCTGATGTCGCAAAAGTGAATTCCTAAACGAATTTCTAATGCGCACATTTCGTTTTTTACAATCTCAAAAAATGAATTCCTAAAAGAATTTCTAAACGAATTCCTTATCCTTTTTTGAGCCGATATTCTGAGATGACTTCAGACCCCTCATGACCGCCCGTTTGAAAGGCTTTCCCGTCCCATTTGAAAGCCCTCCGCCACCGCCATTGAACCCGGCTGCCGCAGACGCACGGAAAAAGCCGGCAAAAGCCCCAAAACAAGCCTCTGCCAGCCTCCGTCACCGATAAGCACCCATCACCCACTTAACGAAAAAGCCCTCGGAACAGGCCGCTTTTGACCCCTTTCCGAAGGCAATGTAACATTTCAACTTGAACGCCCCCTTTCAACCGCCACCAAATGTATCACAAAAGTAAAACAAAAGTAACATTTCGTTTTTCACTCCCCTCACCCCTTCAATACACCTAACTCCCTCACACACATAACACTTACACTCACCCACTCCCCTACCCTCTTATACACATTTCGTTTTTACCCCCATACGAGGGCGTCCACTCCGCTCGCAAGGCAGCGCTCCCTTGTCGGAGTCATCCGCC
>CAVIHT010000020.1:0-41412 GCA_963642795.1 Bacteroidaceae bacterium | reverse complement strand
AGATGAACGAGAGGGACATTTTGGCGCAGCGGGAATTCGCCGAGCGCAAGGGCTTGGAGCAGGGTCGTCAAGAGGCGAAACTCTCTAT
Source organism: Bacteroidaceae bacterium (assembly GCA_963642795.1). GTDB lineage: Bacteria > Bacteroidota > Bacteroidia > Bacteroidales > UBA932 > Cryptobacteroides. The sequence goes on along the minus strand of CAVIHT010000020.1, from coordinate 41,324 downwards.
CGCAAGAAAACTTTTCGATGCAGGAACACCGGTTGATGTGATTGTCAACTGCACAGGAATTGACGACAAGACCTTGGCTTCGCTGGTACAGCATTCCTGATTTGCATTAGAAGCTGTTTAAAAATGGTTCCCGCATAAGAAAAAAGAGGAATAATTTTTAAACAGCTTCTTAATGGATTTTTTACTTTACTACGAGAGTCTGCATGGTGGGGGGACTCTGCGGAAAGTCAAAATTTTATCGACTTTCCGCAGGGTTATTTTTTAACGCTTACTTATAAGCCTGTCATCATTTTCACGTCACTGAAATATTCGGTATCTTTACGGGGAAAATGAAAATTGGATGGATTATGAATATTCGAAGAATCTTTTTGGGGATGGCGGCGCTGTGCGGGTTTTCGGTTCTGGCGGCCGCGGAAGGAAAATTGATTGATGACGTGAACGTTTTCGTGGGCACGGACGGGTTTGGAAACGTGTACCCGGGGCCGCAGGTTCCGTTCGGCGGGATCCAGATCAGCCCGGACTGCGACGACAAGGACTATGACTGCGCCGCAGGGTACAAGTACTCCAAGCCGTTCATCCAGGGGTTCAGCCTCACGCACCTTAGCGGAACCGGAATCCCGGACATGGGCGATTTCCTCTTCTTGCCGGGAACCGGATCGAGAATGGAGCCGTCAAAATACGATCACTCTCAGGAATGGGGCAAGCCCGGCTACTACGGGGTCATCCTGAAGGACTATGGAGTGAAGGCCGAGATGACGGCCGCGCAGCGAAGCGGGGTTTTCAAGTTCACATTCCCGCAGTCGGACAGTTCGTTCGTGATGATCGACCTTGACTACACCTTGAAATGGGACTGCCTCTGGTCAACCGTCCGTCTGCTGGACGAGCGGACGATCATCGGCAGCAAGGTTGTCAACGGCTGGAATCCGGGACGTTACGTCTATTTCGTGGCAAGGTTTTCAAGGCCGATTGAGGAGTTCAACATATTCCAGGATGGGCAGCCGGTGATCTACAACACCAAGCGTTTCCGCAGCTCGCTTGAAGCCTGGGGACAGAAGCTTAAGGCTGTCGCAAGGTTCAAGACCGGGAAGGACGAGAGCATATTCGTAAATGTAGCAGTCTCCGCTGTCGGCACTGACGGTGCGCTGAACAACCTCAAGGAGCTGGAAGGCAAGGACTTCGCCACCGTGAGAGCCGATGCAGAGGCTCTTTGGGAAAAGGAACTTGGAAAGTACGAGCTGGACTCCGACGACAAAGTTTTGAGGGAGACGTTCTACACGAGCGTTTACCGCACAGCCCTGCATCCGTTCCTCTTCGAGGATGCCGACGGGCGGTTCCGAGAGCACGACGGCACAATCGGGAAGGCAGAGGGCTTCATCAACGTCACGACATTCTCGCTTTGGGACACCTACAGGGCGTTCCACCCGCTTCTCAACCTCGTCAACAAACCTCTCCAGGCCGACATTGCCAACTCGATGCTCGCCCACTTCGACAAGAGCGGCGAGAAGATGCTCCCTATCTGGTCGTTCTACGGCGGCGAGACCTGGTGCATGATCGGCTACCACGCCTGCTCTGTGCTGGCCGATATGATGCTCAAGGGAGTGCAAGGCTTTGACTACGAGCGCGCTTTCCAGGCGATGAAGACCACCGCCACCAACCCTCACTACGACTGCATTCCTGAATATACTTCCCTCGGCTACGTGCCGTTCGACAAGGAAAAGGAGTCTGTCTCCAAGACCCTTGAATATGCCTACGATGATTGGTGCATAGCACAGGCGGCGAAGCTTCTGGGGCACGAGGAGGACTACGAGTTCTTCCTGAACCGCTCGATGAGCTACAAGAATCTCATCGATCCGGAGACCGGGTATATGCGCGGAAAAGACTCAAAGGGTGACTGGCGCACCCCGTTCGCCCCGGTAGCCTATCAGGGTCCGAACTCAGTCCACGGCTGGGGCGACATCACTGAAGGATTCACGATGCAGTACACGTGGACGGTTCCGCACGATTTCGGCGGATATGTCGAAAAAGCAGGTCGGGAACTGCTCCAGAGCCGCCTCGACAGTCTCTTCACCGTCGAGCTGCCCGAGGATATTCCCGGAGCGCATGACATCTGGGGCCGCATCGGCGGCTACTGGCACGGCAATGAGCCTTGCCACCACGTGACCTACCTCTACGACTGGTTCGGCCAGCCGTGGAAGTGCCAGAAATGGGTGCGCTACATCGCAGACAATTTCTACGGCAACGAGCCGGGTTCGCTGAGCGGCAACGACGACTGCGGCCAGATGTCCGCCTGGTACATCTTCAACTGCCTCGGCTTCTACCCGTTCTGCCCTGGGTCTGATGAATATTACATCGGCTCTCCGTGCGTCAAAGGCCTTAAAGTCAAGCTGTCGGATGGCGGCACGCTGGAGATGACCACCGAGGGCTGGAGCAAGGACGCTGTTTACATCAAGGCCGCCTACCTCAACGGCAAGCGTCTTGGCTCTCCCGTTATCCGCTATTCCGACATCAAGGACGGAGCGAAACTCCACTTCGTGATGTCCCGCAAGCCGGTCAGGAACGGATTCCGGCTGCCGGCAGGCCGATGAGACGAACCGTCGGAAAGTCGATTTTTAAACAGCTTCTAAAATATGAAATTCATAAGTTGGAACGTGAACGGGCTTCGCGCCTGCGCAGGGAAAGGGTTTGATGAGGTGTTCAACACTCTGGACGCCGATTTCTTCTGCCTTCAGGAGACGAAGATGCAGCCGGGGCAGCTGGATCTGGAGTTCCTCGGGTACACTTCGTACTGGAACTCGGCCGAGAAGAAAGGCTATTCCGGGACGGCGGTATATTCAAGGCACACGCCGCTGTCGGTGTCCTACGGCATCGGAGTTGAGGAGCATGACCGCGAGGGGCGTGCCATCACGCTGGAGATGCCTGAGTTCTACCTTGTCTGCGTCTATGTGCCGAACTCGCAGGACGGTCTCCGGAGGCTTGACTACAGGATGCGTTGGGAGGATGATTTCCGGGACTATCTTAATGGCCTCGCCGCCCGCAAAGGGGTTGTCGTCTGCGGCGACATGAACGTGGCTCACAACGAGATAGACATCAAGAATCCGGACACGAACCGCCGCAACGCCGGTTTCACCGATGAGGAACGCGGCAAGTTCTCCATCCTTTTGGATTCCGGCTTCACGGACTCCTGGCGGTTCCAGCATCCGGAGGAGGTGAAATATTCCTGGTGGTCCTATCGCTTCCATGCCCGCGAGAAGAATGTAGGCTGGCGTCTGGACTATTTCCTCGTCTCCGATTCACTAAAAGACAAGATTACAGCCACGGAGATTCATTCCGAAATCCTTGGCTCCGACCATTGCCCCGTCGAACTCGACCTGAGCCTGTAAGGGCTTTTCCCCTGAATCGGGAGAAGGTCTCTCTTCCAACATGTTTTTTAATTGAAGATTTAGTAGTAACTTAGCGGATTGCTTGACAGGCAAAGAATTTGTGGGTGAAAGTCCGGCCGGCGAGCCTGCCTTATCAGGTCGTTGAATCTGCCGGAAGGGTGTCGGAGCTTGCACATCAGGGGTGAAGAGAATTATTTTTAAACAGCTTCTAATATACAAATGAATATGAAAGCAAATAGATTTTTGAGTTTTATCGCGTCCATCGCCGCGCTGTCGTTCGCGACAACAGCGTGCGAGGAGGAGAAAGAGGATCTCGGAGCTCCTTCCGTGGAGCTTGATCAGTCCGAGATTTCGTTGGAACAGGCTGGCGGTAGCGCTACCGTGCAGCTGACCGCCACCAGAGAATGGAAGGTCACGACCGAACAGGACTGGATCTCCATCAATCCTAAGAGCGGGGAGGCTTCCTCAGCGGCCGTCACCGTTGAGGTCACGGTGACGGAAAACACAGGCGTTGACCGTGAGGGTTCTGTCAAGTTTGACATCGGATTCGATGCCAAGACACTGACCGTCAAGCAGAAAGGTACAGGCTCCGCCGAGGACTTGATTGCTTATAAGAACAATTTTGACAAGACTGAAGCCACCAAGGCCTATGGAACCGGAACAAGCTGGCCTTATCTGGATCAGTTCGACGGTTGGAAGAACGCCACCGGAACCGGTGTCGGAAGTGAGGAATATTCTTTCAGCGGAATGTCCGTAAGGGCTAATTCCACTTCCAACAGCAACTATTCTGACTACGAAGGTTCTGGAAGCAACAACCTGTTCTTTGGTTCAAACGCTTATTTCGCTGTGACCGGCATCAAACTTTCGTCCGATGTCAACTATTCATTGACATTCGGAGCGGAGAAGTACAGTCAGGATAACGGAAGCCTTTTCAAGCACGACGAATTCCACGTCTATGTCAGCAATGACGGCAAGAAATGGGTCGAGCTGGAATATTCATTCCCTAACGGCGACAAGGAAGGCCGTTGGGATCTTGCCACCTCCAACTTCACTGTTCCTTCCGGCACAGCTACGCTTGGCATTTATGTAAAGGCGGACGCCGCAAGCGCTTACCGCATCGATGACATCTGTCTTTCCGTGGCATCGGCGGCCGGTACGGTCATCGACTTCTCCAAGGGTGTTGAAATCGGCACCGGCGGCGGAGACACCCCGGTCGTTCCGGGAACCAGGATGACTCTTGCCCAAATGCTTACGGCTGACAGGGATGCAAATACGGTTGTAGAGTCCGAGGAAGTTCTGGTTGGTGCCATAACGACCAAAGGATATGTGGCCACTGACGGCACATCAAGCATTTATGTTTATCAGAATTCGACGCCGACAGTCACGGTTGGAGACAAGGTTACCTTCAAAGGAACTCTGGAAGAGTATTACGGACTGCCTGAGATAACTTCTCCTAAAACCACGACCGTGTCTTCCGGAAACACCGTGACCTATCCTGCCGCAAAGGACATCACCGCCACCTTCGACTCCTACACCGCAAGCGTCGCTGAATATGTCACATACACGGCCAAGGTTGTAAAGAATGGCAACTACACCAATTTTGAGGTGGAAGGAGCTACAAAGTTCCATGGAGCCATTTCCAGTGCGCCGTCTGAAATATATTCGACATTCGATGTAGGAGACAAGGTTCAGGTGACTGGTTTCTTCAATACTCTCAACACCAGTTCGAATCTCTTGAACGTCATCGCCACGGAAGTCAAGGTGCTTGAGAAAGGTGAAGGTGGCGGAGACAATCCTGGAGAAGAAGGCACGATAACTTGGTCCGAGTCCGCTTGGGACAAAAGCACAAAAAATCAGATTGTGCTTAAGACCGGAACTTACACGATTACCGCACTGAAAAATGACGGATCGACAGCTCCGACTGTCAACGGAACCTACAATGATTGCCGTGTCTATGCGAAAGGAACGATAACTATTGAGACGACCGGCGAAGAGATGAAAACCATTGTGTTCAACATCTCGACTGCAGGGTTGAAGCGTTTGGCTCCGGTGACTGCTGACAATGGAACGGTGGCTGAACAGAAATCCGGTGACAAGACAGTAACATGGACAGGCTCTTCAAAGAAGGTGACATTTACGGTTGGAGACAAGGCTGAGTATGGTTCGGATGGCAACACCAAGGCCGGACAGCTGGATTTTGACAGTATAGTGATCAAATAAAAGGAATCGTTAAAGCATTAAGAAGGGATGCCCGGAGCACGGGCAGCCCTTTTGCTCTCTAAAAGACAAATACGTGAAAGTGACTTTCAGGAATATTCCGACATTGTGTCTTGGCGTGGCGGCATTGGTGTTCTCCGCATGCGGAACAACGAGCAAGGACGACTCCCTGCCACCGTCCATTGAAGTCAAGACCTTGACTATTGAGGCTTCGGGTCATTTGCAGTTCGCTTATATCGCGGCCACCGGAGTGTGGAACGTGGATGTCAGCGGTGAAGATGGCGGCACTGTGGACTGGGTGACGGTCGAACCGGCTTCAGGAGAGGGGAACAAGGATGTCTTGCTGACGGTTGCCGCCAACGATTCCGATGAGGAGCGTTCGGCTACCGTCACGGTGAAATCCAATGGTGGACAGGCTTCGGCCACACTGACCCAGAAAGGGAATACATCGGTTGACCCGGCACCTGACCCGACACCGGACGGGGGGAATCTGTCCCGGAATACCGGATGGCTGGAGCTTCCGGCGATTCCTGAGGGGACGGACGCGTTCACACATTCGATGACGATAGGCTCCGCCACGACCAGAAATTATTCATTTGCATGGGACTACGACAATCTGGTCGCTCCGTGGGTGGCCTATCCGCTCTGCAAATGGAACATCGGCTCCGGAAGCCGTACAAACTCATGGGGGCTTGACCCGCTGCTGCCCGAGGACAGTCAGCCGGTATTATTCAAAGCTTACGGAGAGGGTAACGACGGATGGTACGCCAGAGGTCACCAGATTCCTTCTGCCGACAGGCTCTCCTATTCGGGAAACGTCCAGACATTCTACGGCACGAACATGACCCCGCAGATCAACAACGGATTCAACGGAAGCATCTGGGCTAACCTTGAAAGCAAAGTCCGCTCCTGGGCCAACAGTTCCGACACCCTTTATGTCGTCACCGGTTGCGTCATCGACTACAAAGAGGGCGAGACAGTGAAGTACGCCCTTGACAATGTCGGCAAGAAAGTCACGGTTCCGACTGCCTACTATAAAGTTGTCCTTCGCTATATGAAAAGTTCCACGATAGGCTATTCCGGATATGCGGCCTGCGCCGTCTGGTTTGACCATAAGGTTTACGGCAGCAATTCCGTGGACTCTTCATATTCAATGTCGGTTGATGACCTTGAGAAGAAGACAGGTCTTGATTTCTTCGTTAATCTTCCGGCCAAGGTGGGGGAAGGGGCGGCCGCAAAGATAGAGGCCGAGGATCCCGCCAAGGTGTCATGGTGGTGGTAAACTGCATAAGAAATAATACAAAACAGATATGAGTTTAAGGAAAATACTTTACTCGGCGCTCCTGCTGCTGGTTGTCACCGTCACGGCTTACGCCAAAGGAAACAAGGTCGCGAGAGGCTATGTCATCGGCTTCTACAATGTCGAGAACCTTTTCGACACCTACCACGACGAGGGCAAGAATGACTATGAATATCTCCCCGACGGCGCCAACCGTTGGACTGACGTGCGCTACAACCGCAAGCTTCACAACATCGCCACTGTCGTGAGGGCGATGGCGGATGAGAACAAGGCTTTCCACACAGTTCTTGGCCTTAGCGAAGTGGAGAACCGTCACGTGCTTGAGGATCTGGTCAGCCAACCGGAGATAGCGGACGCCAACTACCAGATCGTCCACTACGACGGCCCGGACAGGCGAGGCGTGGACGTGGCTCTGCTTTACCGTCCGGAGCAGTTCAAACTGCTTGAAAGCAAATCCATCCCGTTCGATTTCAACAGCAAGGACATCGTTTTCGACATGGACAAGGATTCCCAAAGGAACTTCCGCACACGCGACATCCTGATGGCCAGGGGCGAGATCAAGGGGGAGATGTTCGCATTCTTCGTGGCTCACCTTCCTTCAAGGCTTGGAGGCAAGGGCGGCGATCTGCGGAGCCGCGGCGCCGAGATCATCTACGAGAACGCCGCCGGACTGATGAATGAATATCCCGGGATCAAGATCGTGGTGATGGGCGACATGAACGACAATCCGACGGACGAGAGCATGACCGTTTACCTGCGCGGCAAGGAGAACACCGCCGATGTCGGGAAGCAGGACTTCTTCTCGCCGTTCATCTCGATGCTGAAGGACGGCTACGGATCCCTGGCCTATCGCGGGGAATGGAACATCTACGACATCATCCTTGCCAACGAGGCGCTGGTGAACGCCCCTAAGGGGTCTCTGCGCATCGTCCCTGTCGTCAAGGGGAAATATTACGGACGTGTCTTCAGCCAGCCGTTCATGGTCCAGCAGACCGGACAATACAAGGGTACTCCGTTCCGGACCTATTCCAGCGGCTCTTACGTCGGCGGCTACAGCGACCACTATCCTACCTATATTGTCATAAGTAATAAGTGATCACTTCGTCCGTCCGGACGGGTGGTGCGTTTATGCAGGCTCACCGACAATTGAGAATCGGTCGCAGAGCCTGTCGAAGCGACAGTAACGATAAATGTTAATATTCAAAATTTATGAGTAAAAAGATATTCCTTGCCGCCTCGGCTCTGTTTCTGGCGCTGACACTGTCGGCCCAGACCCACACCGGTGGCGTGAAAGGTACGGTCGTCAGCCGGTTGAGCAAGGCGGCCATTGACGGGGCGGACCTGATTCTGTACTCAGGAGGTCAGGAGGTCGCCCGCGTGAAAGCCGGACAGGACGGCGCATTCCGGATAGAGAACCTGAAGGACGGGATGTACGACCTCGTCATCGAAAGCCCGGACTACCTCCGTTCCACGGTGAACGTGACCGTCAACGACGGCTATGTCAAGAACATGTTCACGCTTTCCCTGACCCCGGTAGCGAAGGTGGCCGAGGTGGACGACGCCAGCTTTTCCGAGTTCGACATGGATGACTCGGGCTACCAGGACAGCCCGACCATCCTTTTCGGCCAGAACGATGTGTTCAACAACATGGCCGGTTACAACTTCAGTTCGGTGCGTTTCCGTGTCCGTGGCTATTCCAGTGAGTCTCAGGATGTCTATCTCGCCGGTGTGAGGATGAACGACGCCATCACGGGCTACACTCCGTACTCTCTGTGGAGCGGTCTGAACGAAGCGACCAGAAGCAAGGAGTCCGTGAACGGAGCTGAGGTTTCCGACTTCGGGTTCGGCGGCTACAACGGTCTGACGAACATCATGCCGATGGCCTCCTCCGTCCGTACAGGCTGGAGGGGAAGCGTGCTGACCAACAGCGCCTTGTACAGGCTCCGTCTGATGCTGACCTACGCTTCCGGCCAGCTTGACAACGGCTGGTCCTACGCTTTCAGCGCTTCCGCAAGACTTGGCGGAAACGACTGGATAAAAGGTGTTTTTTACCGTTCGTTCGGCTACTATGGTTCCGTTGAAAAGACATTTAACGAGGAACACAAGCTCGGATTCACCTTCATGGCGGCTCCCGGCGAGCGCGGAGCCCAGAACGGCTCCACCCAGGAGGTTTACGACCTGACCGGAGACAACATGTACAACTCCAACTGGGGCTACTATAACGGCAAGGTGCGCAACGCCCGCGTCCGCAAGACCCACGAGCCTATCGCGATTCTCAAGTATGATTTCACCCCGGAATCCCAGAAGTTCTCGGCATCGGCCACAGTGCTTTACAGGTTCGGCAAGAACGGCTACACAGCCCTTGACTGGTACGACGCCCCGGATCCGCGTCCTGACTACTACAGGAATCTCCCGAGTTATTTCTACATGGACAACACCGACTACAACCGTCAGAATTATGCGAAGTACGCCTGGGCGAAGGAGGCTTGGGAGTCCGACCTCTCATCGACCACGCATCTGAACTGGGATCGTCTCTACGCTGTCAACTCTCTTAACGCCACGGATGCGGGCAACCGTTCCAAGTACGTGATCGAGGAGAGACGGGTGGACCAGAACGACCTCAACTTCGCCCTTAACGGCAAATGGAATCCTGTCAAGTTCCTGACCGTCACCGGAGGGCTTTCGTACAAGTGGAACCGCACGGAGAACTACAAGATTCTGGACGACCTTCTGGGCGGAGACTACTACGTCAACATCGACCAGTTCGCCGAGAGGGATTTCGCCGCCTACCCGACGATGATCCAGAACGACCTCGACTATTACCTCAAGAACGGAGTCGCCCAGACCCTTAAGGAAGGCGACAAGTACGGCTACGACTACTACGCCCACGTCCGCCGCGCCGAGGCCTGGGCCTCGGGACGTTTCACGTTCGGCGGATTGGAGGCCACGGTCGCCGGAAGGTTGGGATATTCAAAATTATGGAGGGAAGGTCTTTTGAGGAAGGGTCTTTTCCCGGGACTCGACGACAACGGCGACCCGTTCACCTACAACGGAGATGTCATCACGAAGTACGACCAGATAGACGGCCGCCCGATCACTTCCAAGGGCGAGTCCGACAAGAAGGACTTCCTGACGGGTTCCGGAAAGCTGAACCTCAGCTACTTCATCCGCGGAGGCCACAGGATCTACGCCGACGCCGCCTACCTCACCGAGGCTCCGACCTTCGATCAGGCTTTCATCTCCCCGAGGACGAGGAATACGATAATCCCTGACCTCAAGACCACGAAGACTCTGACGGCGGACATCAACTACGCCTACCGCAATTCCGGCTACGATCTCCGGATCACCGGATTCTACACGGCCATCAAGGATCAGACGGACGTGATGAGCTTCTACGATGACTCGCAGAACTCTTTCACCAATTTCGCGATGTCGGGAATAGACGAGCGTCACGTCGGAGTCGAGCTTGGCTTCAAGGTGCCTACCCCTGTCACGAACCTTTCCCTTCAGGGAGTCTTCACCTACGGGCGGTACATCTACACCTCCAATCCTACTATGTACCAGACCTACGACAACAGCGCTGAATATGTCGCCGGGACTTACGGTGTCATCATCCCTTACTGGAAGAGCCATCCGACAGTCGACGGCAAGACCGTTCAGCACTATGTGGCCGGTACCCCGCAGCTTGCGACCAGCCTCGGCCTTGCCTGGAACAAGAACTACTGGTTCATCGACGCGGATGTGGACTTCTTCGGGGACTCCTACCTTGACATGAACCCTCTCTACAGGACGGACATGGCCACGGCAGGCCCGGACGGTCAGGTCACCGCCCAGGAGATCGAGTACATGGCCGCGCAGGAGAAGTTCAAGAACTTCGCTCTGGTGAACGCCAGCGTCGGCAAGTCCTGGTATATTCAGAACAGGTACCAGCTCGGTTTCTCTCTTCAGGTCAAGAACCTCCTGAACAACAAGGACGTGCGCACCGGAGGCTACGAGCAGACCCGTCTTGTGGACAACACCGTCAGCAAGGAGAGATTCTACAGGTTTGACTCCAAGTACTTCTACATGAGCGGAGTCAACTACATGTTGAACATTTATTTCAGATTCTAAGCAATGATGAAAAGAATATATTTCGCGCTGATAGCCGCCCTGTTCGCCTTGACCTCATGCGAAGAGTGGGACCAGGTCTTCATTACCGACTATGGCAAGGCCGATGTCTATGAGCCTGTGACGATGACTCCGAACACGACCATAGCGGCCCTCAAGTCGCTGTACGGCAAGTCTCCGGTCAAGATCGAGAAGGACATCGTCATCGGAGGTCAGGTCGTCTCACAAGACCGCAGCGGCAACATCTACAAGAGCCTCTACATTCAGGACTCTACCGGCGGAATCGAGTTGAAACTCGGCAAGACCGCCCTCTACAATGACTACAAGCTCGGCCAGTGGGTCTATGTCAAATGCGGCGGCCTCACTCTCGGAGCCTACAACGGAATGCTCCAGCTGGGCTATGCCGACCCTACCGGAGAGTACGAGACCTCTTACCTTGATGTGCAGTACATCATCGACACGCATGTGTTCAGAGGCGAGATCGGCACCCCTTTGGAGGCGAAGAAAGTGGCTGCCGCCGATCTTCTGAAAGAGGAGAATCTCGGCTGCTACGTCGAGCTTGACGGTCTGACTTACGGAGGCGAGATTTTCTGTTTGATCTACATCGACACCTACAAGGACAAGACGGCTTCGTCCAACAGGATATTCCTTTCCTCCACCGGCAAGGACTACGCTCCGGTGACGGATCCGACATGGGGGATCACCACTTGGGCGATGTCCAAGCAGGGATTCATCGACTACATCAATTCCGGCAAGTTCGATGAGGCCACTTCCGCCGACTACGCCCGGAAGGTCTCGGATCCGGAACTCAAAGCGACCCTGCTCAAGAACGCTGATGCGTATGCGGTAAGCCAGTACTTCAAGATGGACGGCAAGGATGTGCAGATCCGCACGAGCGGCTATGCGCGTTTTGCCGACACGCAGATAGGGGAGGACATCCTTGGCGGCGCCAAAATCAACGTCAAAGGCATCCTGACCGTCTATCAGGGTCAGTCCCAGTTCACCCTCATCGACATCGAAGGAGTCGAGAAGGCGGACTGACACCTCTTGGTCTGAACTTTTGTGTGATTTCGGAGTACGGTTCCGAATCCGCACATGTCTTAAGGTTAACGAACATTATTAAACACATACACTAAGATGAAGAAAACAATCTTAGCATTAGGAGCGATCGCTATGATGGCAGCATGCACACAGACAAAGAACAATCCGTTCCTTGAGGAATGGGACACACCTTACGGCATTCCGCCGTTCGAGAAGATTCAGCTTGCCGACTATATTCCTGCCATCAAGGCCGGAATCGAGGAGCAGAACAAGGAACTGGAGGCCATCCTGAACAATCAGGATGCGCCCTCGTTCGAGAACACCGTGGCGGCTTACGAGCTGTCCGGCAAGACTTTGACAAAGACTTCGGCCGTGCTTTTCAACCTTCAGGAGACCGAGGGCGGCGACGAGATGAACAAGGTCGTCGAGGAGGCCACGGCGCTGATCACCGAACACGAGGACAACATCTCGATGAACAAGGCGTTCTTCGAGCGTGTGAAGGCGGTCTATGACGCTGACCGGAGCGCCCTTACGAGGGAACAGCAGATGGTTCTCAAAAAACTCTACCAGAGTTTCACCCGCAACGGAGTTGACCTTGACGAGGCCGCCCAGGCTCGGATCAAGGAAATCAATCAGAAGATCGCTGCCGCCCAGCAGAAGTTCGGCACGAACCTGCTTGCGGAGAACAACGCCTTCAAGGAGAAGTTCGGCGTTCCGGTCTCGTCCTACACCTCTGAAATGACCTCCTGTGAGGACAGGAGCCGCCGCGAGGAGATGTTCAAGGCATATTCATCAAGAGGCAACAATGGCAATGAATATGACAACAAGTCCCTCTGCCTTGAGATTCTGAAACTCCGCGCCGAGAGGGCCAAACTGCTTGGCTTCGACAACTTCGCCGCCTACCAGCTTGACAACAAGATGGCTCATGACCCTGTGACCGTGGACGCTTTCCTTGACAAGATCATCGGTCCGGCTGTCTCCAAGGCCAAAGAGGAGATCGCTGACATGCAGAAGGTTATGGATGAGGACATTAAAGCCGGAAAGCTTGCTGCCGGCTCGAAGGTAGAGTCTTGGGACTGGTTCTACTATGCCGAGAAGGTACGCGCACGGAAATATTCATTGGACGAGAATCTCACGAAGCCATATTTCCGGATGGAGAATGTCCGCGACGGAATATTCTTCGCCGCCCGCAAGCTGTACGGCATCAATGTCGAGCCGCTGAAGGACGTTCCGCTTTACAATCCTGCCGTCGAGGCATTCAAGGTCACGGATGCGGACGGGAGCCTTCTTGGAATATTCACGACGGACTACTTCCCTCGCGCTTCGAAGAGAGGTGGTGCGTGGATGACTAATTTCAGGGAGCAATATGTTGACGCCGAGGGGAATGACGTTCGTCCGATCATCGTCAATGTCGGTAATATGACCGCTCCGACCGACTCGCTTCCTGCTCTGTTCACCATTGATGAGGTAGAGACGGTGTTCCATGAGTTCGGTCATGCCCTTCACGGACTTCTCACCAAGTGCCGGTATCCGTCGGTGAGCGGCACCAATGTCGCCCGCGATTTCGTGGAGACATTCTCGCAGTTCAACGAGAACTGGGCATTCCAGCCGGAGATCCTTGCCGAATATGCCAGGCATTACGAGACCGGTGAGGTCATCCCGGATTCTCTCGTGGCCAAGATTAACAACGCCCGTAAGTTCAACCAGGGCTTCATGACCTCCGAGCTTTGCGCCGCGTCCATCCTGGACATGAAGTGGCACGAACTGACGGAGGCTGACCTTGCGAAGCTTTCGCAGGGTGACCAGGCCGCCAACGTGGCCGATTTCGAGAAGAAGGTCTGCCGGGAGATGGGACTCATCGACGAGATCATCCCTCGTTACCGCACGACCTATTTCAACCACATTTTCAACAGCGGCTACAGTGCCGGCTACTATAGCTACCTCTGGGCCGAGGTTCTGGACAAGGATGCGTTCGAGTACTTCAAACAGCAGGGAATCTACAATCCGGAGGTTGCGCTGAAGTTCCGTCAGACCTTCCTTGAGAAGGGTGGCAGCGAGGAGCCGATGACCCTCTATCTCTCCTTCCGCGGTGCGGAGCCGGATCCCGGCGCCCTCCTCCGTGCCCGAGGACTTACTGAATAGTTTGTATTCCGGTCGCTGGACTTGTCGAAGCGGCCGGATGTTAAAAACGCATAACCTCCGCGGACAGCGGAGCGGAAAAAGAAAATGGCAAATTTTGCACGTTACCAAAATTTGCCATTTTCTTTTTTCCGCCCGGGTGGGCATATTCTTTTATTTTAAGAGGGTCTCGTGGCTTACATAGAAGTCTTTTGTAAATATTGCTTACAATTTGTCGTTTTGGTAGAATTTGACTATATTTGCCAAATGGGTGTTTTGTTGCCCACTTGATACATACTTTCAATATGTTAGACAAAAGAACTTTAAAAAAAACGGCTCTGGCGGTTTTGCTGGGGGCTGGGACTTTATTTCTTGGCGGATGTAAAGTCGATGAAGCGTACTCACTTGACAACATCAAGGATGTGGACACTGAAGTCACCATGTTTGAGAATGGACTGACTATTCCTCTGATTCAGAAAACGGCGAGGATCACCGTGGACTCTGTCCTCAGGAAAGCCGGCGTGGATGACAGCTCTTTCGGAGACTATCTCAAACAGGAGGCTGATGGCTCGTATTACGTAAGCTATGAAACGGAATTCTCCCTTGAAGAATCCATAAAAGACCTTGATTTGAAGGATCTTGTGGACATCTCGGCGGTGGATTATTCCCAGAGTGTAAGCTATGAGCTCAGTTCTCTGGACGCTTCATCCCTGAAGACTGACCCTGAAGAGTTCTCTTCGGAGGAGGAGCTTGACGTGGTTTCGTTCACGCCCGGTGAGTTTGACCCGGTGGCCAACAACACCGTCATTCTCGATCAGAAGACCGTCAATGACGCCGCGGCCCTTGCGATCATGACAAAGCAGACTCAGGTGACCATCCCCGACTTCGAGCTGTCAGTAGCTTCCGGTGACGCCAAGGTAAAGGGTGTCACGCTTTCCGACAAGATCGAGAGCATCGATGAGATCAACATGAAGGAAGGGTCGCAGATCAAAGTGGAAGTGAGCCTGGATGGTTCCATCTTCAATGCGGGCGAGATAACTCCTGACGTGAGGATTGAACTGGCCGATGTCCTTACTTTGGCTGACGGGACCGGCGAGCTGGATTGCTCGTCGATGGTTCTTTCCCCTTCGAACTCGTTCGCCGTCTCCAAGACGTTCGCAGTCGCAAAGCTCAATGCCGGGAAACTCACCGTGGACCGCGCGGTTGATGTGAAAGGCAAGATTGTCGCCAAGTCGCTTGCCGCTTCCGCTACCGATGCCTCCTCACTTTCTTCGGATGTGGAAGTCAAGATCAAAATCTCGTTCGAGAACTTCGAAGTCGAAAGCGTTTACGGAAAGCTGACGGGTATGACCTACAGTCTTGACGATGAGGGAGAAAACTTCAGTTTCGACCTGCCTGACGAAGTGGAAAACTTCGGCACGTTCACCATCATTCCTAAAGGCGATCCCGCCATGTCGCTCTCTCTTGTCATCCCTGAAATCGAGGGAGTGAGGATTGTGTCCGGAGACGGAGCGAGGATTCAGATTCCGGAGTTTCTCAAACTCAAGGAAGTCCCTTCTGACTTTGAATATGACGAATCGGCGAACACCCTTCTTATCAAGAACCTCAAGACCGCGGCCTATAAGCTGAAGGTGGACAGGATCGTGGTTGACCCTCAGAAATCTGGTGACAAATATGTCGCGCAGGGACAGTATGCGGTGAAATGTTCTCTGGGTCTCCCGGATGAAAGGATGGACATCTATAAGCTTAACGGCCTTACCGGACAGAAATTCGCCATTGACTGTGATATTCCTGTCATCGAGGCCAAGGAGGTCATCATCGATGAGCTTTCCATAGATGTGGAAGAGAAGTCCAGCATCGACATCGCCAAGGCTTCCGACATCCCGGACATGGTGAAGAGCGTAGGTGAAATCAAGCTGAATGACACCGATGCCGACCTTCAGTTGACCTTGAGGAATCTTCCTGACATCGGTGACGGCAAGTTCTATGTGGACATCACGGCTCAGCTGCCTGACTTCATCGTTCCTTCCACCATTGATGTCAAGGGCGAGATCAAGGACGGAAAGTTCTCGAAGAATGTGAAGATCGAGAAGATTGATTTCAGCAATGTGGACATCGTCAAGCTGCGCAAAGAAGGCAAGAGCATCGGCGGAGATGTCCTGGTTACGGGCAGCATCAAGGCGGAGAAACCTTCCGTGGACGTAGAGGAAATTTCTCAGACCATCAATGGAGAAATCGTGATGAAGATCGCTGGCAAGGACGGCAAGATCAGCATCGATGACATCTCCGCCAGAGTGGACTATCAAATAGACAGTTCGCTCACAGTGGACTTCTTCGAACTTCCTGAAGCCATAGAAGGCAGCTATTTTGACATTCCTGCCGCCGAGTTTGTCGCCAAGGTCGTTTCCAATCTGGCTATCCCGATGAGCGCCAAACTTGACCTTAACGATGGAATGTACAATCTGGATGTCAAATTCCCTTACAGTGACGATCCTTCGCAGACCAAGACTTTGGAGAACAAGTATGACCTTGACTTGAATCCGCTCCTGAGCGAAGGCAAGGAAAAGCTTCCGGTCAAGTTCCGGATAGATGTTTTGAATGACAGGGACAGCCACGTGTGCCCTGACGCGGAGTACGACATGAACGTCAATCTGGGATTTAAAGTCCCTTTGAGACTTGGTGATGAATGCAGTGTCACCTACGCCGACACTCTGGACATCTCGGACAATGCCGAGACAATCGCCAAGATCCTCAAGAAGACAGCTGTCAATGTCTTCGGCACAGTGGAGAACACAATGCCTTTCAGCGTGAAGGTGAAGCTTGAGTTCCTTGGCTACGATAACGGGGTCTATACGGTGATCCCTACGGAACAGCCTGTCGAGTCGATCATTGCGGATCCGAGCGGCAAGAAAGATTTCTCGGTGGATGTGAAGATGGCTTCCGGGACGAATCTGGACAAACTCAGCCATCTTCGGTTCAGCTTCTCTTTGGGGGCGGACGGCTCTGTTCTGAACAGTGGCGACTATGTCCTCCTCGAAGACATCGGCATCAAGGCGCATCAAGGAATCACAATGGACATTTCCGAATAAGCAGAAAAGACAAAAGCGATGAGAAAAATACATCAGACATTTTTTACACTGGCAGCCCTGTTCTCCTGCATGGGAGCATCGGCGCAGATTCAGAGTACGTATTTCCTGGACAACTATACCTACGCCTACAGGCACAATCCGGCGAATCTTCCGGACAAGAACTTCATAGGACTGGCGGTCAGCAACATTGAGTTTGGAATGGGCAGCAATGTCGGTCTCTCTTCTTTCTTGTTCCCGGCACAGAACGGCGGCGGGCTTGTGACAGGTTTCAATTCCAGCGTTTCTTCCGATGAGTTCCTTTCCGGGATCCGGGACAAAAACTCATTCATCGGCAATCTCGACCTGAACATATTCAGTCTTGGACTGCGTGGAAAAGATGCGGTGACCACCGTCGAGCTGAACTCCAAGACTTTCTTTGACGGAACCGTTTCCGGAGACTTGTTCAGGTTTCTCAAGGTTGGTGGGCAGAACACGTCTTATGATTTCTCTTCCACGGCTGTCGGTGTCAAGTCTTACATCGAGATCGCTGTCGGCCGCGGCCGCAGAGTCGATGAGACTCTGTCATTCGGTTACAGAATCAAGGGCCTGATGGGAGTCGCAGGCGTTTATGCCGACATGCAGGACACGGATGCGGCTCTCTCTGACTCGCAGATCGCCGTGACGATGAAGGGTAATGCCGGAGTGGCCGGTGGTCTGGTAAAGTTCAAGTCCGATGCCGACGGTAAGATAAGCGGTGTGGAGACTGGTTCCGGTTTCAGTCCGGCGGGCTTCGGGGCTGCGGTCGACGCCGGTGTCAAATGGATTCCGATGGACGGTCTGACTGTGAGCGCTTCGGTTTCGGACATCGGTCTCATCAGCTGGAAGTACGGCAGTTTGGCTCAGGCCGACAATTCCGTGACCTACAATGGAGTGGACATCAGTGCTGATGATGCTAAAATCAACGATGAACTGGACAAGGTGATTGACGATTTCAAGGAACTTGCGGATTTCAAAGAGAAATCCGGCGAAGAGTCCTCTGCCCAGATGCTGCCGTTCAGAATCAACGCCGGAGTCCGCTATCAAATTCCGAACGTCAAGTCCTTGAGTGCCGGCGCGCTGTTTACCTATCAGAATTCCGTGATTCCGGTTGTGGATCTCAGGGCGGCTGTGACGTACACTCCTAAAAATTGGTTCAGCGTCACCGGGAACATCGGGGGCGGCAGCTTCGGAATGGTCTGGGGCGGCGCGTTGAGCCTCTGCACTTCCGCGGTGAACTTCTTCCTTGGATTCGATGCTTTCGCCGGCCCGGTAAACTCCGAAATGATTCCAGTGAACAAGTTCAACTGCAAGTTGAACACTGGTCTGGTGTTCCGTTTCGGCAAGAGCCACCGTTGAACCTTACGCTGGTGTTTTCCCGACACCACCACGGATTGAAGGTGAAAACGGAGGCTGACCAAAAGTCAGAACAACTCTCTTAGAATTGAATATTCAGAAACAAGGTCGAGGTTGACCTCGGCGAAAAACAAGAAAAAGGGGCTTGACTAATGCTTTTTAGTCAGCCCCTTTGCCGTCAGACTTCTCCAGTCTTTCTCACCTATATGCTAACATAGAAAAGAAAATCTGCCTCAATCGTCAGATAAATGATTATTTTTGTGTGGTAAGCGCTCATTAAATGGAGCTTATCTGTGTCGTGAGACTATTTGGAATATTCATTAGACTGGTTGCGGCGGCGGTCGCCGCAATGGCATTCTCCTCCTGCGGGGACAGGGAGGCAGGGCGGATTATGGACTCCGTCGAAGATGTTATGTGGACAAGGCCCGACAGTGCGTTGTCTGCATTGGAATCAATTGATACGCTGAGTCTTAAGTCCAAGGCGCAGTGGGCGAGGTACTCGCTGCTGTACACTATGGCGTTGGCCAGAAATCATAGAGATATCCCTGATCTGCGTATCATCAAACCTGCTGCGAGTTATTATGAGCGCCACGGTTCCAATGATGACAGGATGAAGATGTATTTTTATCTTGGAACGGCGCAGTGTGATACGGGTGATCCAGAATCCGCGATTGCGAGTTATATCCGTGCGAAGGAATATTCATCACGTTCGGATAATATGACGTTCAAGGGAATCATCAGTTCCTCTATTTCTGATGTCTATTTGTGGAACAATAATAATTCTGAGAGCATTTTATATTGTAAGGAGGCCTGCGATTATTTTGCCCAGGCCAAGGACTCTTTCAGACTGTGGAATACTACTGGATTGTTGGCAAATCGCTATTCGAACATTCGGGGCTGGGCGAAGGCTGACAGTCTTTATTCTATTTTCTTCTCCCAACCAATCCGTGACACATCCATTTATGCGAGGCAACTATTGAACCTTGCGTGGAACAACATCTTCAAACCTGGTTCTGACCCTTGCGAATCCATTGACTTGTTCAGGAAGGCTACTGGAGAATTTGGTGGAACGCCTTCTATAAGCGATTATGGTGTCTATGCCTACGCCTCTGAAATCATAGGGGATCATAGAACTGCAAATGATCTAATCCGACAGTTGGAGGATGTGGACAGTAGCTCGACTATCTTAAAGATTTGGAAGTATCGGATATTCAAGCATCGTGGGGATTACAAGGATGCTTTAGTATGCCTCGAACAATCAATAAATGACCGAGACTCAGAGGTGTTGGAGACTGTTGGCCAATCAGTGGCGTTGGCGCAGTCGGGTTATTATGAGGGTAAGTCCCTGCTGTTGGATAAGGATAGAAGGCTCCAGCGTCAGATGAAATGGATGATTTTCCTGATAGCCTTGCTGGTGGTGGCATCAGGCTTGGGCATTTATTCGAGACGCAAGAAAATGTGGCAGCGTCAGATGGAGGAAATGTCATTCATTAATGATGAAGTGAGCCAAAGGCTTAACGAGTCACTCCTTTGTGAGGCTGAACATTTGCGCTCCATAGATTCCCTGAAATCCGCGAATGAATTGGCTGAGAGGAATATACAAACCCTGTCGGAAAAACTTTCGGATGCCGCGGAAAAAGATAAGGCGTTGATGAGGCTGAGGGCGAAATTTGTTCAGGTGAACAAACAGCAGTATACCCAATTGAATAACCTGTGCCGTCGGTATTTCGAATCCAGCAAATCTTCAAAAGAAAGTGATGATAAGATTTATACGGAGGTTAAAAAGATCCTTGCGATATTGGATGAGCCGAACCAAAAGGATCTTGAGTCTATGCTTGATGACAATCTCGATGGCATAATGACAAAGCTAAGGGCGGCGATACCGGATGCCACCGAGAAGGATTTCCGTTTCATCTCCTTCCTGATCCTTGGCTTCGACACCAAGACCATTGCCAGAATGATGGACTATAATGTGAACACTGTTTACACAAAGCGGTACAACATTAAAGAAAAAATCGCAAGGCTAGACGACGAAAACAAGGATTTTTTCTCAGAATTGATATCGTGATTGATGTAATTGTTTGATAGTTAACGTTTTGTTAATTACGATATATTGCCGGCGTTTGATTAATATGCTGATAATTAGTGGGTTAAGCGGGGTGAAGTGAGAAAATAAACCTCAATCTGTTTGTAACTAATTAAGAGTTAGGAAATTATAGTTGTTGAAAGTGAAACTATTTTTAATTGTATAACCGATCTTTCTCCCGAACTTTGCAGTCGGAAATAAAACATTTTTTATGAGAAAGGTTATACTAATATTATTGTCATTGTTGACTGCTAATATTGCGGTGTATTCGCAAAATGAGGACATCAAAACTATTCTAGTTAAAGAAAAAACGAACTCTAACACAAAAGGTAACCTTGCCCCGGCGAAAGTTCATGTTGAATGCTTCTATTATTCTTACACGAACAGTCTTGAGTTGTCGTTTCTGTCAAATCTCGGAACGGTGGATGTTGTGCTTGAGAATCAGACCACAGGAGAAATGTACGACTATGTCGGGAACAGTGCTTCAGGAAGGATGGTGATCCCTGTCGCTCCTGATGCCACCTACAGAATGGACATCACAACAGAGAACGGGCATAATTACTATGCCGTGTTCTTCACAGGCTGTGAGGAGTATGAGTGGTAAGAACTTAACCACTTCTTGGGTTTTAGGACTAAAGGAGTGGTTATCTCTATGCTTTATGAAAAGAATTATAATTATATTGTTCTGTCTGCTGAATCTTGTCTCTTGTAAAACCGCCATAAGTGAATGTTCGGTTGACAGAACCATTGAATGTAAAGAGTCGCAGATAGAGCCTGATATTCCTAAATTTGTCAAGGATGTTACATTTCTGCCTTTGGAAACAAATGGTAATACCTTGCTTGGCTCCGTGGATAAGGTTGAGTTTTATGACGGCACGGTTTACATCGCAGATTACAGCACCAGAAAGATTGTAGCTTATGATCTGAACGGTAAACTCCGTTTTGTCCTTGATAGGCAAGGTAGAGGGCCAGGGGAATATCTTGAGATCAAAAGCTTTTCGGTTGACTCTGATAACCTTTACATTCTGGACAATTTTGGGAGAAAGTTGTTTGTTTACGATTCATTTACAGGAGAGTATAAAACAGCCAAAGAGATGCCTATTGTCGCTTGGGATGTTGAGGCGTTATCAAACGGCGACCTTATTTTTGCGTTTGTTACGGCTGGTGGGAAATTGTCAAAGAAACAACCTCCGTATCGATTGTTTGTGATGGACAATAATTTGAACATTAAAAAGCAGATGCTGGAGTATGGTAAAAATGGTGATTCTGATGTATTGGGTTACAATCAGTTATTTTCTGTTTATGGCGATAGAATCCTGTTTTGCTCTTATTGCAACGATGCGTACTATGTCCTGGATCGCAACGATGGAGAAATAATTGAGACTGTAGGAATCGATTTTGAGAATAAAGCATCAATAAAGAATAAAAGTGATGTGTCACTCGTAAATAACTACACCCATTTGAGTTCTGTTCCAATTGCTTGTGGAGACTATCTTGCGTGCGATATTACGACAAAAGATGTTGGGGGCAATTACCTTTATGGAACACGCACAAATGGTTTTGTCTCCAATCCTGAAAATGGAGGACGGAACTGTATGCTGGAACCCGTCGGTAGTTATGCCGATTCTTTTGTGAGTGTACTTTGGGACAGAGAGATGTATGACTCGATTGTGTCAACCGGTTTCCAGAAAGCAGGAGATGACGTAGAGAGGGCACTGGACAAGGGCACTTTGGTTTTGTTGTTTTATCGTATGATATGAGAACCGTAGGAAGAGCATCTTTGGATCTGCTGATATGTTTGTCAATCTTGTCTGTGACGGTTTCTTGTGGCAATATTATGTGTTATGAAGACCCACTGAACCCTTAATATAATAGTCTTTATATGAGGTTGAACGTATTAAAGGTACTATCTGCGATTCTCTTTTTGACCGTTTTGCTACCATCCTGTAGGGAAGGCGGCCAAAAGGCTGTGACTCCTGCTGAAATTGTAGTTAAAGTCGATGTCTCGGAATCAGATAAATATTTCGATGTCTGTCAAATTGCTGATCTCGAGAAAGTCATTCCCCTTGAGACAGTCGGTGACGCGCTCGTCGGCGAGATTGACAAGCTTGAGATGGACGACAACCACATAGTGATTCTGGACAAACGGATGCGCGCTGTCTGGCTGTTTGGAACTGATGGCAAATTTATCCGCAGGATCGGGCGTTTGGGCAATGGGCCAAAGGAATATGTCTCGCTTGATGATATGTGCTTTGACAAAGAAAACGGAACAGTCTGGATTTGGGATAGGGTCAAGCAGGTGATGCTTGAATATGACCTGACCGGCGAGCTCTTGAAAGAGGTTGCGACGGGTTTCAGCTCGAACGTCTTCGCAAGGACAAAGGATGGCTTCTGGCTTTATTACTCCTACCTTAAGAATCCTGACAATAGCAGCCTTATTCTTGTCAATGAAGAAATGGATCACCTTGTGAAAGGCTTTTTCCCGACAAAGGAGCCTTTCCCGGTGTCTTTGACTTCTGGCTTCACCTCTTGGGCCGGGAAGGAATATTTCTACTTCCCTCAATCAAACGTCCTGTATTCATTGGAGGGAACGGAGGCGCATCCTTACATTGAATTTGATTTCGGAGAGCGGACATTGCCATATTCAAAAATAATGAATATGTCCCGGGAGGATTATGAGACTTTAGTGGGTTCGGGTTCTTATTGGGGAGGGTTGAATAATATCCGGCTGTCTGACAAGTATTGCTTTTTCCGGTTCTCATCGACCGTCCGGGATAAATATGTCACCGCCTATTATGGCGTTTTAGACCTTAAGACATCAGCGGTTGAGGTGTTCTCTTACTTGAATGTTTCGGATTTGCTTGTGGATTTTTCGTCTCTCTTGTGTGTGACGGCCAACGAAGAATTGGTATATCCTATTTATCCAAGTAAGCACAATCCGATTTATTACGACGAGTTGCGGACATTGGTTCCGGATGTGTCGGAAGAATCGAATCCGATTTTGACGTTATACAAGCTGAAATAAATTGCAGCATAAGTATCGTGAACCGTTTGATGGAAAAGTTTATAAGAATCGCTATATTGACTTTGGGCTTTTTCCTGTCGCTATCTTGCGGTGGGCGTCAACTTGAAAAATCTGTTGAGAATAAAGAATGGCTATTACGTGGATCCTCGAACTGGTGGACACATTGGGGAGCTGAAATACCAGCGGATATTGTCCGAAATTCCGGATTCGGTTCTGATGTGTGCGGGAGTTGCTTTAAAGGCCGCTATTTCGGCCTTGTTCCCGAGGAGTATATTGTCGGGATTGTCTCATCTGTGGGGAAGAGGACTCCGAAACGTCGTGGGTGAGCGCATGGTTATCACCGTGATTCCAAAAAGTCATGAATCAGGAAGACAATCCAAATATTGTTAGTATATTGATACCGATAAATAAAACTGCGATGAACCTTAACCGAATAACCACGGTGACACTGGCAGGCATATTCATTTTTCTCTTTGGGGCTGGTCCTGTCGGGGCGCAGCGGCGGATGTCGCTTTCGGAGGCGATCGGGACGGCGCGGAGCCAGTCGGTGGCGGCGTTGGAGGCGAAGCACGCGTTTGTCTCGACTTACTGGGCGTACCGTTCCTATCAGGCGAGCCGCCTGCCTTCGCTCATCCTGTACGGCGACCTGATGAACTTCGACCGGTCGCTCACCCTGCTGCAAAGCTATGAGGACGGTTCGTTCCGCTACGCCAGCACCTACAACCTTCAGAATAGCCTCGGGCTTCAGGTCGCCCAGAATGTCACCTTCACGGGCGGAAGACTCTACGTCTATTCAGATCTCTCCCGCATCGACCAGTTCGGGCTCAACAAGAAACTGACCTGGTACTCCCAGCCTGTCACGGTCCGCTACGTCCAGCCGCTCTTCTCCTACAACCAGTTCAAATGGGACAAACTCATTGAACCTAAGGAATATGAGCGTGGCCGCCGCCGCTACGTCGAGTCGATGGAGCAGGTCACGATCAACGCCGTGTCGGCATATTTCTCGCTTGTCCGTGCGCTCAAGAACCAAGAGTCCGCGAAGGCCAACTATGAGAACACAGAGAAGATGCGTTCCGTGGCTGCGGAAAGGATGAGGCTGGGAAGCGTCACAAAGGCTGAATATCTCCAACTGGAACTCCGTGCCTTGAACGACAGCATCTCGATCGGAGAGAGCCTTGTCAACGTGCGCCAGGCGCAGATGTACCTGAATTCGATTCTGGGCTATGATGAGTCGGTGGAGGTGGAGCCAGTACTGGATGACTCGATGCCGGACATCCTGATGGACTACGATCTGGTGATGGAGAAGGCGTTGAAGAACTCGACCTTCAGCCTTGACAATCAGATAAATGAGTTGAGCGCCGCTTCAAATGTGGCGAGAGCTAAGGCGGACAGGGGGATTTCGATGAGCCTGAACGCCCGCTTCGGCCTGTCTCAGACCGGCGACGGCCTGCCGGATGTCTATAAGGATCTGCTGAACCAAGAGGTCGTGGGCCTGTCGTTCAGCGTGCCGATCTTCGACTGGGGGCTTGGCAAGGGAAAGGTACAGAAGGCCAAGGCCGCCGAGGAGGTCGTCAAGGCGCAGATCCTCCAGAGCGAGAATGACTACCGCCGTCAGATCTTCACCGCCGTCGGCCAGTTCAACAACCAGCGGCAGCAGTGTATGGCTTCCCGCAAGGCGATGGAGATCGCCGCCGAAAGGTACGAGCTGATGATGGACAAGTTCAGGCGCGGCTCGGCCACGGTGACCGACCTCACGAACGCCCAGAACGACAACGAGTCAGCGATGGCCAAATACGTCACCGACTACTCCAACTTCTGGACCTACTACTACACCCTCCGGAAGTACGCCCTCTACGATTTCATCACGGGAAAAGACATCGACGTCAACGTCAAGGAAATGGTTGAATAATTCAGAATCAATGAATATGCGAACGAATATGCTTGTGCCGCTTTTCGTCTGCGGCCTCGTCATGGTGGCCACGGCCTGCGGAGGAAACAAAAAGACGGAGGAGGCCAAGGACGGAAAACTGGCCTACGCTCCTCAGATAAACGAGGTTACGGTCATCACGCTGGAAAGGAAGGACTTCGCCCGCCAGCTCCTGTCCAACGGAAAGCTTGTCGCCGGCCGGAAAAGCGCGTTGCACTTCAGAACCACCGGGAAGATTGTGGCGATAAACGTCAGAAATGGTGAACATGTCTCCGCCGGTTCAGTCATCGCCACCGTTGACCGTCCCGACTTGAAACTGTCACAGGAATCAGCCAGACTCTCGCTCCGGAAAACCGAGTTGGATCTGTACGACTTCCTTGTGGGGCAAGGCTATTCCGCCGGTGACACTACCTCGGTTCCCGCTGACCTGCTGGCCACCGCGAAGATGAAGTCGGGCTACTCTTCCGCCAAAAACGCCTTGGACCGCTCTGCCTACGAGATTGCCGGGACAGTCCTCCGCGCTCCTTTCTCGGGACGCGTGGCTGACATCAAGCAAAAGCCTTTTGACCAGGCTCCGTCCGATGTTTTCTGCACAATCGTGGACGATAGCGTGCTGGAGGTCGATTTCACGGTGATGGAGTCGGAATATTCATTCCTCTCCGTCGGGCTGCCGGTGAGGGTCCGTCCGTTCGCTGACGAGACCAAGGAATATTCAGGGAAAGTCACCGCGATCAATCCGCTCGTGGATGAGAAGGGGCAGATCTCTGTCACGGCGCAGGTCCGGAACGACGGCTCGCTGATCGATGGAATGAACGTCCGTGTGATCGTGGAGAGGATGATTCCGGGACAGTTGGTGGTGCCTCGCAGCGCGGTGGTGATAAGGGACAATCTGGACGTGCTTTTCACCTGCACGGATGACGGCAAGGCTCACTGGACTTATGTCACGATACTCTATTCCAACGGAGAGTCCTACGTGGTCGAGGCCAACAAGGACAGGAACGCCGAACTGAACGAAGGGGATAAGGTGATTGTCTCCGGAAACCTCAATCTGGCGGACAACTCTGATGTACTGGTAAAAAGGTAGGCGATGCTGAAACATCTGATTGACAGACCGATAACCGTGACGATGATAACCCTTGTCATCGTTGTGCTGGGCATTGTCAGCATCCGTCTGCTGCCGGTGTCGCTGGTCCCGGACGTGGACATCCCATACATCACGGTGCAGGCCACGTCCTCTGAGCTTTCGGCCAGAGAGATGGACGAGAGTGTGCTGAAGCCTCTGCGTCAGCAGTTTATCCAGATCAACGGGCTTGAGGACATCGTCAGCGAGGCGAAGGATGGCAGCGGGACGATCCGGCTGACGTTCAACCACGGTTCTGACATCGACTATCTTTTCATTGAGGTCAACGAGAAGATTGACCGGTCTATGTCCAGCCTTGGTGACATCGCCCGGCCTAAGGTGCTGAAGGCCAGCGCCACGGACATCCCGGCGTTTTTTGTCAACATTACAAGTCTCCCTGTCGAAGCGCCGGGGCGGGATCGGTCGCTGAGCCTGTCGAAGCGCACCGATCTTGATGACCAAACTGACTTGTTCCCCGTGACCGAGTCCTTCTCCCAGATGAGCCGCTTCGCCCGTGACGTGATCAGCAAACGCATTGAGCAGCTCCCCGAAGTCGCGATGGTGGATGTGAGCGGCCTTGTGAACGATGAGATCCTCATCATTCCGGACGAATCCAAACTCCTCCAGATGGGAATGACGATGCCCGAGTTCGAGAACTGCGTCAGAAACTCGAACATCCGTCTGGGCAGCCTCACGATCCGCGATGGCGAGTACCGCTACAATGTCAAGTTCGATTCCCGTGCCTCCTCCAGCGAGGACATCGCCAATCTCTGGCTGAAGAAAGACGGCCGTCTGCTCCAGATCAAGGACATCGCCAAGGTCGTCGTCCATCCCGCCAAGAGGACCGGCCTCGTCCGCTCGAACGGAGAGGATGCCGTGTGCCTTGCGGTCATCAAGCAGAGCGAGGCGAAGATGTCCGACCTCAAATCCGCGATGAACCGCCTGATGGACAGCTTCGCGAAAGACTACCCGCAGTTGAGGTTTGAGATCACGAGAGACCAGACCCAGCTTCTTGAATATACCATCAACAACCTGTTGCAGAACATCATCGTCGCCCTCCTTCTGGCGAGCGTCATCATATTCCTTTTTATGAGGGACTTCCGCTCTCCGGTGCTGGTCATCATCACGATGCCGGTGGCGCTGATCTTCTCGATGCTCTGCTTCTACGCCATCGGATTGACCCTGAACATCATATCCCTCTCCGGCCTGCTTCTCGGAGTCGGAATGATGACGGACAACACTGTGATCCTTGTCGATAACATAACTGGTCGCTGGCAGCGGGAAGGGAACCTGCGCTCCGCCGTGCTTGAAGGCACAAAGGAGGTGAGGGGGGCGATGCTCAGCTCCGTGCTGACAACCTGCGCCGTGTTCATTCCTTTGATATTCCTGAGCGGCATCGCCGGGGCGATGTTCTACGATCAGGCCATGTCGGTGACAATCGTGCTGCTGACCTCGTACATCGTGACCATCCTTGTGATTCCTGTTTACTATTATTGGTGGTACAAAGGCTCTGACGGTTTCCGCCCGAATCCGTTGCTGGAGAGAATCAACTTCGATGATCCTATCCGCCGCTGGGATGACAGGTGCATGGAGTGGTTCATCCGGCACAGACCTGTCGCCTGGGGGCTGCTGGCCGTCTCCGCAGTCGGACTGACTGTCTGTTTTGCCGCCATGCCTAAATCCCGCCTGCCGGAAATGACCCGGACGGACGCCATAATGAAGATTGACTGGAACGAACATATCTCCGTTGAGCGCGGCACAGAGCGGATCCTGGAGCTGGAGGGGAAACTGGCGGGCGGAGTGGAACAGATGTCGGCTCTTGTCGGCTCCCAGCAATTCATCCTGAGCCATAGCGGCGACCAAGGCATTTCTGAAGCGTCTGTTTACGTGGACTGCAAGGACTCCCGCAGTCTTGAGAAGGTTCTGGACGGGATGAAGGACTGGATGGATAATGAGTATCCCGGGGCGGTATATTCCTTTGAGGCTTCCGGAAACATCTTCGACATGGTTTTCGCCCGGGACGAGGCTCCCCTGACAGCGCGCCTTCGTCCTGTTCGGACGAGGGAGGTCGAGGTCGGCCCGCTGAGGGACATTCTTTCCATGATCCGCGAGGCGTTGCCGGGAGTGGCGGTCTCCGACCCTCCGGTGAAGACTGACGCTCTCTTTGTCGCGGATCCCGAATTGCTCGCGCTTCATGACATAGGCTATTCCGAGCTTGTGTCCGTGTTGAGGAACTCGCTCAACGAGAACCGCCTGTTCAGCATAGTCCATGGAACCGGCACCATTCCGGTCGTGATCGGCTTTGACGCTTCGGGTCTTTCGGAGATTCTTCGCGGGGTCTTCATCGAGAAAAAATCCGCTGATGGCGAGACGTTCAGGATTCCTGCCGCTGATCTGATGCGCCAGACTTTCGTCGAGGATTTAAAGAAACTGGTCGCGGGTTCCGAGGACAATTACTATCCGCTGGCTTTCGATGTCGCGGCGGATGACGTGAAGACGGTGATGGCGACGGTGAATGACATCGTGCGGAAGGACGGAAGGTTCGAGGCCGGATATTCCGGATCCTATTTCACGAACAGCAGGATGGTTGAAGAGATGGCGGTCATAATGCTGGTGGCCTTGATTCTTCTTTTCCTGATTCTGGCCTCGCAGTTCGAGTCGCTTGTCCAGCCTCTGATCATCCTGTCCGAGGTGGTTGTGGATGTCTTCGCCGCATTGCTTGTCCTGTGGATTTTCGGAGTCAGCATCAATCTGATGTCGATGATCGGACTGATTGTCATCACCGGAATCGTCATCAATGACTCCATCCTGAAGATTGACACCATCAATCAGATGCGCAGAGCTGGAGAGAGTCTTGAACGCGCCGTCATCAACGCGTCGTCGCTGAGGGTGAAGGCTATCATGATGACTTCATTGACGACAATCCTTGCCGTCTGCCCATTCCTGTCGAGGGGGAGTATGGGAGATGACCTACAGTATCCGATGTCTCTTGTGATCATCGCCGGAATGGTCGTCGGAACGCTTGTCAGCCTCTTCGTCGTGCCGGCGTTGTATTATTCGATCTACAATGGAAGAAAGAAAAAATAGACTTTCTCCATTCTCGGTCGTTCTGATTATGGTGGCGCTGTCCCTTGTGGGGCTGGCGGCGTTGCCGCGTCTGAACATCCAATACACTCCGATGATGGAAGGACGCTCGATCACGGTGTCTTTCTCCTACCGCAACGCCTCTGCGGAAATCATTGAAAGCGAGGTGACTTCCAAGATAGAAGGGATGATGGCCGGAATCCGGGACGTCACGGGCATATCTTCCGCTTCCCGCAAGGGGTCGGGTTCCGTCGCGGTGACATTCCGCAAGGGGACGGACATGGACGCGGCGCGCTTCGAGGTGGCCTCCGCGATCCGGAATGTATATTCAAGCCTCCCGGAGGGCGTCTCCTATCCGGGAATATCCCTGTCCGGAAGCGGTCGTGTCTCACGAATATCCTATCTTGTCAAGGGGGCGATCCCTTCCAGAGAGATTTCCAAATATGTCAAAGAGCACGTTCTCAGGCATTTGGCCGCCATCCCCGGAGTTGACAAGGTCAATGTGGGCGGAGGTGTGCCATTCCAGTGGGTGATCACTTTCGATGCCGCCAAAACCCAGTCGGCCGGCATCACCGCCGATGAGATCTCATCCGCCTTCAACTCCTGCTATCGTGAGGATATTCTCGGAATGACCGAGACTTCGGAAGGACTGATGACAGTGCGTCTGAAAGAGGCTTCGGACAAGGACTTCGGCTCGGTTCCGGTCAAGAATGTGAACGGCCGTGTGATCTATCTTCGGGACATCGCGCAGTGGCGCTACGAGGAGGCCTTGCCGTCCTACTATTACCGTGTCAACGGATTGAACACCATTACCTTGACGGTGGAGATAGCATCCACGGCCAACCTGCTGACGGTCTCCTCGGCGGTGAAGGAAAAGATGGAGGATCTCCAGAAAACCTTCCCTTCGGAAATCACCGCCGGCATAGCCTACGATTCCTCTGAATATGTCAGCGAGGAACTCGACAAGATCTACGTCCGTACCGCCCTCTGCATCCTGATCCTGCTGCTGTTCGTGTTCCTGATCAACAGGTCGTGGAGGTATATGCTGATAATAGTCTTCACTTTGACGGTCAATGTGTTGACCGCCTTGATGATCTACAGTTTCGCCGGCCTTCAGATCCACATCTACACCCTCGCCGGAATCACTGTCTCGCTCGGCATAGTCATCGACACCTCGATCGTGATGATCGACCACTATGCCCATTTCAAGGACCGGAAAGCCTTCCCGTCAATCCTTTCGGCGGCGGCCACGACGGTAGGGGCGTTGATGATGGTCCTACTGCTCCCGGAAAAGGAAAAAGCCAATCTTGTGGACTTCATCTGGGTGATTGTCATCAACTTGGGTCTGTCGCTGGTCATCTCCTACATATTCATTCCGTCGCTGATGGAATATATTCCTGTAAGGGTGTCGGGCGGCAAGTCCGGTCGTTCCCCAAGGAAGCTCCGCCGGATCCTGCGTTGGAACAGGTTCTACGCTTCCTACATCGGTTGGGGAGTGCGGCATCACTGGGTGTATATTCTTTTGTTCGTCGCAGCGTTCGGTGTTCCGCTTTGCCTTCTTCCGGCCCGTCTGTCCGACCTTGACAAGGCCAAGGCTGACAGGTTCGACAAGTTCCTGGACAAGATCGTGACCTGGAAGCCGTACGATTCAAACCGCCAGTTCATCGACAAGATCGCCAGCTCGTCTTTCGGCTTGTTTTACAAGTCCTTGAACCGCTCCAATTTCTACCGGGAGCCCGAGAAGAAGCGTCTGACCATCAACGCCGGCATGCTTGAAGGGTGTACGGTGAACCAGCTCAACGATGTCGTGAAGGCGATGGAGAACTATCTGGCGAAGTTCGACGAGATCTCCGTCTTCACCACGTCTGTATATTCCTATGACAACGCCGAGATTTCGGTTGAGTTCAAGCCGGAGTACGAGAACTCGGGTTTTCCCGCCGTGCTGAAGTCAGAGGTGACGAGGATGGCGATCAATTTCGGCGGGGCCAACTGGAGGGTGTCCGGAATCGACGACAACAATTTCAACAACAACATCGTCTCGTCCTCCAAGAGCAACCGCATCTCCTTGAAGGGATATAACTTCCAGGAACTCAGCCGCTATGCCGAGAAACTGATGGTTTATCTTTCAGCCAACCGCCGTGTCCAGGGCGCGGAGATCTGGTCTGGTGGATGGAACGGCCGGCCTTCGATTGAGTTTGTGCTGGACTATGACTTCTCCCGGATGACGCTCGCCGACATCAATCCTTACGCCTATTACAACGCTCTGGGATCCTTGCTGTACGAACGGAATATCGGGACCTCTGAATATGGCGGAGAGGCTGTCAATGTGGTTCTCCGTTCTTCGGACCTGGACAATTACGACCTCTGGCACGTTCTTAACTCTCCGATTGATGTCGGGCAGAAGAAGATGACGCTCTCAAGCGTGGGCGGCATCGACAAGAAACGCACTGGGGTGAC
Organism: Bacteroidaceae bacterium; assembly: GCA_963642795.1. GTDB lineage: Bacteria > Bacteroidota > Bacteroidia > Bacteroidales > UBA932 > Cryptobacteroides. The sequence continues at coordinate 9,002 of CAVIHT010000020.1, read as the reverse complement.
GATCCGGAAGAGCAACCAGTCCTATGAGCTGGTTGTCTGCTATGATTTCATCGGGAGTTGGGAGTTGAGCCGATCCTTGTCCCAGAAGGCGGTGAAATATATGAACGATGAGGTGCTTCCGATAGGTTTCAAGGCCGAGGTTCCGGGTTGGGGCTGGTTCGACACCGCCAAGCGGCAGTACGCCTGGCTGCTGTTCTTGATTCTCGCCGTGATGTACGTGATGCTTGCGATGACCTTCGAGTCGTTCCGTTACCCGCTCGCCGTGATCTTTATGGTTCCGGTCTCTTTCATCGGCCTCTTTCTCGCCTTCGGCCTCTCGGACTTCTCCTTCGACCAGGGCGGTTTCGCCGCCTTCGTGATGCTCAGCGGCATAGTCGTCAACGCCGGCATCTACCTCATCACTACCTATCAGTTCCTCCTCAGGGAGCATGCACACCCGGTCCCTGTGGCCCGCCAATCCAACCAACCATCAGAAGGCTGCACCTCGGACCCTCTGCTTCGTCAGGCTCACCAATCAGTCGAAGTGCCGACAAACGGCATCCGCCTCTACGTCAAAGCCTACTCCCGCAAGATCAACCCGATTACCCTCACCATAGTCTCCACCATCCTCGGCCTCCTCCCGTTCCTCACCGACGGCCCCGAGGAAGTCTTCTGGTTCGACTTCGCCGTAGGCACCATCTCCGGAATGCTCTTCTCCATCCTCGCCGTAATCTTCATCCTCCCCGTCTTCTGCGTCAGCCGCCGACCGAACCGGAGTAAATGACCGTCAGAAAATATTTGGTACACCAGAAGTGCGTTTCCCTTCTATAACACGTGTCTGTTCCACTATGCCGACATCTACAGAATATCCACGGCGTATCAAATCATTGTAAATCATATTTTCCATCAGATGTGAACGTTCCTGTTGCCGAAAGTTCAATCTGGCGTTTCTCAAACCAATATCCATGGCATAATATTTTTGAATCGTATCGAAATACTTGCGTCCCTTTACAACTGTATTTCATCGATAAACACATAGAATCTTCTACCGGTATTTTGCGTACATCTCATTACATAATCATACAAGAGGTTCGGGTTGCGGTATTTTGCATCTGATTTTCTGTCTAGCGCGATTTCAATAAAATCATCTTTGCTGACACCTTCCTCTAACAGCCTGTTCTTAAAAAGCGTAGATAGCAAGAATGACTTGCCGGAACGCCTTATGCCGGTCACTATCTTCACTTTGCCATTCCAGCGCTTTGCTAGCGACTGATTGACGTATTCGCTTCTGTATATAATCATAAACGCGCTTCTCTTACACTGAAAAATTGGTCTTCAACTACAATTGTTTTTTCAGTGCCAAGATAGCCATTTTTATTTCAGCTGCGCAATATATAGACAGAAAATACTTGAAGTCATCTTTATCCTCCCTGTTTTCTGCGTGCGCCGCAATAAGCCAATAACGCTCAGGTGAGCGAAGATGTTTACATTTTGGAGATCAACTATTTGGTTATCAAATAGTACAGGAAGTACGCTTCTGGTGTGCCAACCAAGGTTAAGCCATCAAGTTTGTCGCTGAAGAGAGAACTGTGGTTTTATGCGGCTCCTGTCATTAACAAAAAAATTTGCAGTCTGAAAGGTTTTGTGTAAATTTACCAGATTTGTTTTTAACAGGTTTGGAACACGACTATGGGAGGCAGAAAAAAAGTGATCATATTCGCTGGCCTTGGCGGGCTGGCGATTGGTGTATGCGCTATGCTGGCGGTCGGAGGGGCGATGACGCGCACCTCCACCAATGAGTATTGCATGAGCTGCCACTACCACGAGCAGGCTGACGCGGACTGGAAGAAATCCGAGCACTACAATAGCGAGAGCGGAGTGGTGACAGACTGCGCCGCCTGCCATCTTCCTCCGAAAGAGAACGGCTACCTGCGCTATTATATGATCAAGGCACGGATCGGGGCCAAGGATCTGTGGTCCAAAATGACTAAGGACAAGGACGCGATTGACTGGAACTCAAAGAGAACACTTGAGCACGGAACGAAGATCGTCTATAACGAGTCCTGCGAGAAATGCCACGTCAATCTTTTCCCTTCAGGAATATCCGATGACGGAATCACCGCCCACCTCTACTACGACGAGAACGCCAAGAAACTGAATCTCCAGTGCATAAGCTGCCATCTGAACACAGGGCACGATATGCCGGGCTACGAGCATAAGAGACTGGAAGGCAAGGTGATGGACACGGGCGGTGGCGAGAAATATGACAGCGCGGCCGAGGTGACTTCTTTCACGAATTTCACGGAGACGGTCCCGGGCACGACGGCGGCGATCAAAATGATCGCGGTTCCAGGGGGCGAGTTCACGATCGGAAGCCCGGACAATGAACCGTTCCGCTCGGCGGACGAGGGCCCTCAGAAAAAGGTCCGGATCTCCCCGTTCTTTATGGGCGAGGTCGAGGTGACCTGGCATCAGTTCTGGGCTTTCTACAACGAGACGATGTCCGAGGGCAGAACCCCACCGGAGAAAATCTACGCCAATAACAGCCGTCCGGATGTCGATGCCGTCAGCGGCCCGACCCCTCCGTTCGGATTTCCTGACCAAGGCTGGGGAATGGGCGAGAGACCTGCGATCACGATGACTCACTACGCGGCGGAGACCTTCTGCCAGTGGCTTTCCCTCAAGACAGGACGCAACTACCGTCTTCCGACCGAGGCGGAGTGGGAATATGCAGCCCGTGGCGGCACCCAGACTCCGTATTTCTTCGAGGGAAGCCCGAAGAAATATTCAAATGAAACATTCTGGAACAAACTGTTCGGGGCGGACACCACCTCGATCGCAAGTTATGTGGTATATTCAGAAGACAGTTTCGGCAAGACGCAGGAACCTTCCGAGGTGAAGGCCAACCCGTTCGGGCTTAAGAATATGCTGGGCAACGTGATGGAATATTGCTCCGACAGGTATGCGCCGGACGCATATTCAAAGATCGCCGACGGCGCTTTGGATCCGAAAGGTCCGGAGAGCGGCGACGAGTTCGTGGTCCGCGGAGGAGCATATTCAGATGACGCGTCGCTGGTCCGCTGCGCCGCCAGAAGCCACACCCGCAATGATGACTGGCTCCGCACCGATCCGCAGAATCCGAAGAGCATCTGGTGGTATTCCGACATCAAGGGTATCGGTTTCAGGGTGGTGTGCGATGTGCCTGAAGGAATTCTATAATTTAATAACATAAAGACTATTGATAAAATGAGCAACAAAATGGACAGAAGATCCTTTCTTGGCAAAAGCGCCAAGATCGGTGTAGGTTTGGTAGGCGGCAGCGTCCTGCTGTCAGCCTGCGCGAGCGGTGACAAATCCGGCAAGATGATTCCCCTCAGGCAGCCGGGCGAGTACTATGTGCCTGAACTCCCTGACAAAGCCATTGACGGGAAGGAACTTAAAGTCGGCGTGATCGGCTGCGGCGGACGCGGAAGCGGTGCCATCGAGGATCTGCTGAACGCCGCCGATGGAATCAAGGTTACGGCTCTCGGCGATGTGTTCGCCGATCGGCTGAACAGTCTCCGCGACAGTCTTAAGAACAACAGGAATCAGGAAGTTCCGGAGGATCACTGCTTTGTCGGATTTGACGCTTACAAGCAGGTCATTGATTCAGGGGTTGACATGGTCATCGTGGCCACTCCGCCTGTCTTCAGGCCGGCACATTTCCAGTATGCCACCGAGAAGGGTGTCCATTCCTTCCTTGAGAAGCCTATCGCTGTGGATGCCAAGGGCTACCGTCAAATTATGGCGACCGCCAAGCAGGCCGAAGCCAAGGGACTCTGCGTCGTGACAGGAACCCAGCGTCACCATCAGAGACCTTACGTCGAGTCCTTCAAGAAGATCCAGGAAGGAATGATCGGTGAGATCACCGGCGGCAACGTTTACTGGAACCAGGGAATGCTCTGGTACAGGGAGCGTCAGCAGGGCTGGAGTGACATGGAGTGGATGATCCGCGACTGGGTCAACTGGAAGTGGCTCTCCGGCGACCACATCGTCGAGCAGCACGTGCACAACATCGATGTGTTCAACTGGATGATCGGAGGCCACCCTATCAAGGCGACGGGCTTCGGAAGCCGCCAGCGCCGCGTGACCGGAGACCAGTACGACAACTTCAGCATTGACTTTGAATATGAGAACGGAGTCCATCTGCACAGCATGTCCCGTCAGATCGACGGCTGCTCCAACAATGTCAGCGAGCGTGTCCACGGAACCAAGGGCTACTGGAGTTCTACGGATTTCGCCATCCGCGACCTTAAAGGGAATGTCCTTTGGCAGTTCGACGCCGAGGCCGAAAAGGCTCAGTTCCAGCAGACAAACCCGTATGTGCTTGAGCACGTGGATTGGGTGAACCACATCCGCAAGGGTGAGACCCACGTTGAGGCAGGGGAATGCGGAATATCCTCTCTTTGCGGCGTGATGGGCCGCGAGGCCGCCTACACGGGCAAGACCGTCACCTGGGACGAGATCAGCGCATCCGATCTGGATTACCTTCCGGAGAAGCTTGAACTCGGCAAGATGGACATGAGCAAGTACACCGTTCCTGTTCCGGGAGCCGGCAAGTAACCGGTCTCCGGGCTTGTCGAAGTGACAAAACGCCACAGAAAAATAGTAATCAATTATGGACAGAAGACATTTTCTGACAACTGCGGCGGCAGGGACGGCGGTATTGGCCGCAGCTTCGGTGCTGCCGGGATGCGGTGCCGCTTCGGGTGGTAAGAAAAAGACCGGGAGCGACCTTGAACTGAAGCTTTCCTTTCAGGAGGGAATAGCTCCGGGCGGGAGTCTGGCCGAGAAGCTGGATTTTATGGAGAGCCTTGGAGTCGTCGGCTTCGAGCCGGGCGGACGTGGACTGGCTTCCCGTGTGAAGGAGATTCAGGATGCTCTGAACGGACGAAACATTAAAGTCTCCGCGATCTGTGCCGGCTTCGAGGGCTTCATCCTCGCCGAGGATCCGGCCACCAAGGAATTGTTTGACAAGACCATGCGTGAGATCATGGCCGCCGCCGGAGAACTTGGCTCGACAGGAGTCATCATGGTTCCGGCGTTCAACCAGCAGACTCCTTGCAGGCCTCACACGATGGACACCCGCAAGTTCCTTTGCGAGCAGCTCCACGACCTCGGAGAGTTCGCCCTTGGGTGCGGCACGACCGTGATTCTTGAGCCGCTGAACAGGAACGAGGCGTTCTACCTGCGTCAGGTGGCAGACGCGGCGGCGATCGCCCGGGATTCCGACAGTAAGGGAGTCAAGGCGATGGGAGACTTCTGGCACATGTCCGAGGAGACTTCCGACTACGGCGCTCTTATGTCGGCCGGCAAGGAGTACCTTCAGCACGTCCACATCGCCAGCCGCGGCCGCAGGGTCATGCCGGGCGAGGACGGAGAGAAAGACAATTACGTCGCCGGATTCAGAGCTCTCAAGGAGATCGGCTACGACAAGTATGTCAGCTTCGAGTGCGGCACTAAGGGCGACCGCGCCACGACTGTCACGGAGGCGGTAAGGCTTCTTCGTGAGCAGTGGGCGGAAGCGTAATGTCTGTCTTGGGTCATCCGTACGGGCTGTCAGCGTCCTTGTTGTACGTCTGTCTCTTGGTGGTCATCTACATTTTGCGTGACCGTTGGCCGCTGTACAGGCGTCTGGCCGGACGAGAGGCCTGCATAATCTCGATTTCAATTGTACTGTTCCTGCTCCTCATCTTCGGGCTTACCCCGCAGGATGGGAGCGGGAACGGCATTTCAGGCGCGTTCGGTTTCAGGAATATGAGCCGGTCGCCCATATTCATCCTCGCCTTATTCCTTCTGGCGACTACTGTCACGTTGAACGCGATCGAGGATGTTCATGAATTCACAAGGCATCGCTTCGGGGTGACATGCGCCCATCTGGGACTGTCGGTGATTCTGGTCGCCGGACTCTTCGGTATGGGCGGAACAATCCGGGTAAGAGTGGAGGCCCATCCGGGCGTCCCCGTCCACTATGGGCTTGACGAGCGGACCGGCGAATCCCGCAAACTGCCTTTTGAACTGACCTTCAGGAGCTTTTCGATTGATGAATATGCTTGCGAAGCCTCCTTGGCTCTTGCTGACGGGCGCACCTCCGATGTCCGGATCGCTGTCAACCATCCGGTGCGTGTCGGTTCTTGGTGGATCTACCAGACGGATTACAGGATGGACACGGAGTCGGGAGTGTTCACGAGCATATTCAAGTGTGTCCATTCCCCGTTGTCGGAGGTTTTCCGCATCGCTTTGTGGCTGCTGCTCGTCTGCGCCGCGGCGATGGTGTTCTTTTCCGGTTTCAAGCCTCGCTTCGGGAAGAGGGCCCTCACTTCCGGGCAAGATTCTGCCGGGAGGATGTCCAATAAGCAGGAGGAGCTGTAATGAGTTGGGATTCATTTGTTTGGTTCGCGTTGGCCGCATCGTTGTCCTGGATTTCCGGGGCGATTGTGTCGGTGGTTTCAAAGCAGAGGTTGCCGGCTGCCGTCCTGACCGGATGCGGTTCAGTAATATTCATGACTTTCATTGCCGGGGTCTGGATTTCGCTCGGACGTCCGCCTCTTCGCACGATGGGGGAGACCCGCCTATGGTTCAGTCTCTTCCTTTCGCTGGTCGGTCTCGGAGTCTATCTCCGCTGGCGTTACCGCTGGGTGCTGCCGTTCGGCTGCCTGATGTCCGTGATGTTCGCATGCATCAACGTGTTCAAGCCGGAGATTCACACAGAGGAACTTATGCCGGCTCTTCGCAGCCCGTGGTTCGTTCCGCACGTCATCGTTTACATGTTCGCCTACGCCGTGATGGGCATAGCCACCGTCCTCGCCGTCCGGCTTCTCCGGCTCTCATGTAAACAGGTCACTGAGCCTCTCCATTCGGTCGCTGAGCCTATCGAAGTGACCGGCCTCCGCCTTTGCGACACCCTTGTCCGCATCGGCTGGGGATTCCTCACGATGGGAATAGTGATGGGAGCCCTTTGGGCCAAACAGGCTTGGGGCGACTACTGGACTTGGGATCCCAAGGAGACTTGGGCGGCCGCCACCTGGCTGAGCTATCTGCTTTATCTTCATCTGCGCCAAGGTCAAGGCTATGCCTTGTCTTCGTTCGCTGAACCTGACGGAGTGAACTTCATCGCCCGCGGATCCGTCCGCCGCGCCCTTTTTCTGCTGATCTTCTCCTTCCTGCTTCTTCAGATGTGCTGGTGGGGCGTCAACTATCTCCCCTCCGCCCAAGGCTTCAGCCTCCACACCTATTGATTTTCATCACTCCTTCCCGTCAAGCCATTCGTCGGAAGGCCAACTTTTGGGAACGGAGTGTACTCTAACCTACTTTCCAACCGTCCACGCTGCGGGTCTTAGAGGAGAAGTTGATTCCGAGGCGGATAATTTTCTTCCCGGATGCGAGGAACGGCTTTTCGTAGCCCTTCTCCTCTATCTGCCGCAGGGCGACTTCCGGTGACTGATCACGTTTAATCTCGATGACATAGACATAATCTGCCGTGTCCATAATTATGTCCACCCTTCCGCTTGATGTCTGGTATTCGGTCTTGACATAAAGCGCCATCATCTTGAACATCACGGACAACGTGTTCTGGAAGTAAAGTTCCAAGTCTCCCTGGACATCGTAACCGTTGCCGGCAAGGAAGGCCGTGAAACGGTTCATGAAATCATCGACATCTCCGCTTCGAAGGGCGCGGACGAAACGCGACACCGCAAACTCCCCTTCATTCAGGTGCGGAGTGAACAGCTGGCTCAGGGACTTCAGGAAACCGCCCTTGACCTCTTCGTTAGGATAATCGAGATAATACGAACGGAATTCCGGGTCATATCCCTTGATGGTCAGGTACCCGCTCTGGTACATAAGCGTTATGGGCATCGGATCGGCATAGTTGACCCCGCTCAGCTCCTCCGGCGGCACGTCGTTCTTCGGGATGTTGTCAAGATTATAGTTCCTCTCCTTAAGGTACTTCACCAGAAACGACGGCGTTCCCGTCTCGAACCAGTACTCGCCGAATTCATTGCGGCTGAAGGTGTTCAAGATACTGAAAGGGTTGTAAATCCCTTCCGTATCTTCACAGAAGTGATACCCGTCGTACATCCTGGCCAATTTGGCATAGCACTCCTCCTTCGTAAGACGGCATGCGTCGGCCAGTTCCTGCACGCTTCCGTTGAAATACCGCTTCAATTCCCATTCAGTGATGCCGCAGATGTCGATGAAGCGCTTGTCCATCGAGATGTCCTGAAGGTTGTTCAGCCCGCTGAACACGCTCATCCAGCCTATCTTGGTGACTCCCGTCAGGAATCCGAACCTGATGAAAGCGTCCTTCGACTTCATCACGCTGTAGAAGCCCTGCAGGGTCTCGCGGAAATCTTCCCTTAAATCGGCGCGGGTCAGATTGTCTATAATTGGTTTGTCATATTCATCCACAAGGATTACCACCTGACGGCCGGTCTTTTTGTATGCCGCATCAATAATCCCTTTCAAGCGAGAGTCGCAGGCATTGCTCACGACATCCACATCGAAATCATCTTCCATCTTCTTGAGATGGATATTGAGTATGTCGTAAAGAGCTTCAGGACTTGAATATGATTTCCCGCCGAAGTCAAAATGCAGCACAGGATACTCATCCCACTTCTTTTCAAGCGAATCCATCGCAAGGCCGCTGAAAAGTTCCTTCTTACCGCTGAAATACGCCTCCATCGTAGAGACGAGAAGGCTCTTCCCGAACCTGCGCGGCCTGCTCAGAAAATAATATTTCCCCGTGCTGGCAAGCCTGTAAAGCTGCGCAGTCTTGTCCACATAGACATATCCATTTCTTCGGATCTCCGAAAAAGTTTGAATTCCAATCGGGTACAACATACAAATTCCTTTTTGTGCCATCCTCGCAAAATTACTAAAATTGTGCGGAATAAGAAGCTGTTTAAAAACAATTCCTCTTTTTTCTCACGCGGCCTTTCCGGCCATTTTCATCTTTGTCATCGGTCACGTAGCTACGGCTACGC
>CAVIHT010000019.1:0-41786 GCA_963642795.1 Bacteroidaceae bacterium | reverse complement strand
AGATTAAAAAAAATTGGCCAATTTTGCATTTCAAAAAAAAAATTGGCCGTCATATTGCAAGAATTTGATTTTCGTGAATTTTGTAATACAGGTTATAGTTAAACCGTATAAGACAAGTTAAATTTTAAGAAATACACATATTTGAACCAAACTATTTTGAATATGAAATCTTATGGCCGGCTGCTTGCAGCCATCGTTCTGTCGTCACTGATGCTGACGTCCGTTTTCACTTACGAAATGTCGGCGCAAAACCAGCGTATTAAGGTCACGGTAAGCGGCCACATCACGGACAAGGCCTCCGGTGAGACTCTTATCGGGGCCGGGGTGCTCACTGAAGGTGCGGGGGCCGCAACGAACGACTACGGCTTCTACACCTTGACGATTCCGCAAGGCGGACAGGTCACGCTGAAATATTCCTACGTCGGGTATGATGACGCGACTGTCACAATCAACCTTGCGCGCGACACCACCGTCAACGTCGCCCTGAAAGCGAACAATGAACTCAAGGAGGCGGTTGTCTCCGCCCAAAGGGAATCCGGAATCATGGCCACCAAGATGAGCGCCATCGAGATTCCCATGAACATGATCCGGAACACCCCCGTCCTCTTAGGCGAGGCCGATGTCCTTAAGACCATCCAGCTTATGCCGGGAGTACAGAGCGGAGCGGAGGGCTTTTCGGGAATATACGTACGCGGAGGCGGACCGGACGAGAACCTGCTTCTTTTGGACGGAATCTCGCTTTACAACGCCGAACACATGCTGGGTCTGTTCTCGATCTTCCAGCCGGAGGCCGTGAAGAAAGTCACGCTTTACAAAGGCTCGTTCCCAGCCCGTTACGGAGGCAGGACATCAAGCATCATCGATGTGCGGACAAATGACGGGAACCTTCAGGAGACGCATGGGACGGTCGGTGTGGGAGTACTCAGCGACAAGTTCCATCTCGAAGGCCCTGTCTTCAAGGGGAAGACTGCATATTCAATAAGCGCGAGAGGAATGCACACCTTCCTGTTCGACGGATTGTTCAGGGCCTCAGACATCCCCGCGAACTACTATTTCTTCGACTTAAACGGCAAGGTGACCCACCGGTTCAGCGACAGGGACAGGCTGTTCCTCAACGCCTACTACGGCCGGGACATATTCTACTACAATGAAAATGAAGGCGATGTCATCATTGACGGAGCCGAAGACAAAAGCGAGTTTGACGACAAGACCTACATCAGATGGGGGAACCTGCTCACCTCGGCGAGATGGAACCACGTGTTCAACGGCAGACTGTTCTCGAACGCGACGGTGGCATTCACGGAATACCGGATGCGGATGGGCTACAACTCAACGGAAAAGAGCGAGAATTCAAACTACTCGTACAAGTTCGACTATGGCTCGGGAATAAAGGACATCACCGCCAAAATCGACTTTGACTACACACCTGCCCCGGAACACCTCATAAAGTTCGGCGGGGAATATGTAAACCACACCTACATCCCGGAAACCTACACTACAGTGGAGAAAGAGAATCACTATGGGCAGGTGACTGACACGACATATTCCAACAACAAGGAAAAGAACCGTCTCGGACACGAGATCTCCGCCTACATCGAGGATGATTTCACGATAGGCAGACGACTGACGCTCAATCCGGGAATCCATCTTGCGGTGTTCCGCACCGGCGGCAGGACCTACTGGTCGCCGGAACCGAGAATGTCAGCGAAATTCGATTTCGGGAAAGGGATAAGCGCCAAGGCGGCATATTCAAGGATGGCACAGTACGTCCATCTGCTGTCCTCTTCAAAAATCACCCTTCCTATCGATCTCTGGGTACCTATCACCAAGAACATCAAGCCGGTGATGGCGGACCAATATTCATTGGGTCTCTACTACGACGGCCTGCCGGGTTGGGAATTTTCCGTCGAAGGCTATTGGAAGGATATGCACAATGTCCTTGAATATAAGGACGGTGTCTCGTTCCTCGCTACTTCGCAGTCTTGGGAGAATAATGTCGTGATGGGGGACGGCCGCGCCTACGGAATCGAGTTCTTCATCCAGAAGACGATGGGCAAGACTACCGGGTGGCTTGGCTACACACTCGCCAAAAGCGACCGGATCTTCTCCAACGGTCTGATCAACAATGGAGAACGCTACCCGTACCGTTATGACAGAAGGCACAATATTTCTCTTGTCGTGAACCGACAGCTCGGAAAGAAATGGGACATCAGCGCGGTGTGGACTTTCGCCACGGGAGGCACGACGACCATCCCGGAAAGGGAAAGCATAGTGATGCTTCCTGACGGGACATTCACGCAGATCGATTACGCTCCGCACAGGAACAACTACAGGTTGCCTCCGAGCCACAGACTCAACATCGGAGTCAATTACCACAAACGGAAGAAACGTGGCGAAAGCGTCTGGAATTTCGGAGTCTATAATGCCTACAACAGGCTGAATCCGAACTTCGTCTATTATAAGTCAGACACGAAAAGTGATTCCGGATCGATTCTCTACACCCGGAAGGCGAAACTCAAATCGGTCACAATTCTACCAGTAATTCCTTCAATAAGTTATACTTATAAATTCTAAAGAGATGAAAAAAACAATCTGCATAGCTGTCGTTTCCGTCTTGCTCGGAGCCTGCACAAAGGACATTGATTTCCATCTTAAAGACACCAGGCCGCAACTTGTTGTCAATTCCCAGATGACAGTTGGTGACACCTTGCATCTTGTCTATCTGGCGATAAGCAAAGACGTGAGCGTGGAGAAAATCCAGTCGGGTTCGGTCAAGTGTTATGTCAACGGCGAGTTCGTGGCCGACGGCACTTTGGACAACCGTGACGACAACTTGTTCATCAAAGATGACCTGCATCTCTATGGCTACAGTTATAGGGACGAGCATAATGAAGAAGTGTATTCCGCCGGGCCATACGCCGCCGGCAAGACCAAACAGACCAGATACTCATTCAAGGCCGGTTTCAAGCCAGGAGACGTTGTGAGAATCGAGGCCGAAGCAGAAGCCGATGGACAGACCTATAAGGCTTATTCTGAAGTGGTTGTCCCCAAGGCACCGGAATTCAGCATAACCGACACACTGTCTCAGAAGGATTCTTACGGGTCTTCAATCTACAGGATCCGTGTAAGAGGCAGGGACATCACCGGAGAGGACAACTTCTACCGGATTCTCTCGGGACGTTCGATAGTTGACAGAAAGATCAGATATGCGAACGGGCAGGAAGACGCAAAGACCTGGGAAGAAACAACGGACTACAGTTTCATTCCCCTTGACAAAGGCAACGATCCTATCTTGAACGACGGGGCTCCGGCCGAAGAACTTGACTTGGCTGGGGCATCCGATAACACGTTCAGAGTCTTCTCGGACAGGCAATTCTCCGACGGTACTTTCAGCATCGGGTTCAGCGTGGATGCCGGCGACATCTTCATCGGGCCGAACGGTCTTCTTGATTACGACCGCATGGAATCCGAGACCACGTTCAGCGTGATCATCCGAGGTATCACCAAGGACGAGTACTACTATCTGAAGGCGTTCAGCATCTACTACTATCTTGACGGAGACATGTCACTGACAGAACCCGTCTCCTTCCCCGACAATGTCGAGGGCGGAATCGGGCTCGTCAGCATAAGCACGGAAAGTGTAGCATCAATCAAGTTCAGAAGAACCTACGATGATTTGCGCTATTGGATCTACACGGAATAACGTGTGAAGAATAACCGGTGGCAACTTATTATCAGATACCGAGATCACTAAACTTCCCTGATGATTTCCATTCCTTTCCGGATAGCCTCCTCGTTCTTTGGGATAAGATGATGGTGGCGTTCCGGTAGGGTCTTCCTGAGGGCGGCCAACACGCTGTCGATCTTCACGACCGGACGGATCTTCAGAAGACCTCCAAGCACGATCATGTTGAACGTCTTGATGAGGTTCATCTCCGCAGCGGCGTCCATGGCGTCAATCCTAAAGACCTTGATGTCCTTCCTTGTCGGAGGCTCGTTGATTCCGTAGCCGTCGTAAATGATGATTCCGCCAGGCTTCACCTTCGGCTCGAACTTCTCCAACGAAGGCTGGTTCAGAACAATCGCAATGTCATAGCTGGAAAGAATCGGGGAGGAAACAGGATCATCGCTCACGATTACGGTAACATTGGCAGTACCTCCACGCTGCTCCGGTCCGTATGCCGGCATCCAGGTGACTTCCTTGCCTTCCATCAGACCGGCGTAAGCCAGAATCTTTCCCATCGAGAGGACACCCTGTCCTCCGAATCCTGCAATAATTATCTCATCTGTCATAGCCTTGTCGATTTAAAGTTCAACGCCTTTGTCCTTGAGATCCCCAAGGTGATAGAAAGCGAACATATTCTCTTCCATCCATTTGTTGGCCTTCTCAGGACTCATCTTCCATCCCGAGTTGCAGGTCGAGACAACCTCCACGAGATTGGAACCCTTGCCCTGCATTGAATATTCAAACGCCTTTCTGATCGCCTTCTTCGTGCGGTTGATGGCGGCAACTGTGTGGACGGCCTGACGGGTCACGTAGCATGTTCCTTCAAGAGTGGAGGCAATCTCGGTTATCTTCAAAGGGTAACCGTGAAGTGACACTTCCCTGCCGTAAGGGCAGGTGGCGGTCTTCATGCCCAGAAGGGTCGTCGGAGCCATCTGGCCACCGGTCATTCCGTAGATGGCGTTGTTGATGAATATGATCGTGATGTTCTCGCCTCTGTTAAGAGCGTGGATAGTCTCGGCGGTTCCGATGCAGGCGAGATCACCGTCACCCTGATAGGTGAACACGAGCCTGTCCGGCCAGAGACGTTTCGTCGCGCTGGCAAGCGCAGGAGCCCTTCCGTGGGCGGCTTCCTGCCAATCAACGTCGATGTACTTGTAGGCGAACACGGCGCAGCCCACCGGAGAGATCGCTATGGTCTTGTCCGTCATCCCCATCTCCTCGATCACCTCGGAGACTATCTTATGTACAACTCCGTGGCTGCAACCGGGGCAGTAATGCATCGGAGTGTCGTTCAGCAAGGTCGGTTTCTTATAGACGACCTGGCCTTTCTCTATTATTTCTTCTCTTGTCATGGTCTTCAGCTTTAGAAAAGACGTTTAAGCGCGTCAACAACCTCGTCAGGGTCAGGAATGATGCCGCCCAGACGTCCGAAATGCCGCACAGGAACCTTGCCCTCGACGGCAAGGCGGATGTCCTCGACCATCTGTCCGGCGTTGATCTCCAACGAAAGGAGACCTTTCACCTTTCCGGCAAGTTTCTGTACTTCCTTCGTAGGGAAAGGCCAAAGGGTGATCGGACGGAGAAGACCGACCTTGACACCCTGATTGCGGGCGATCTCGATGCTCTTCTTCGCGATACGCGCCGCGGAACCGAACGCCACGATGGCATACTCAGCGTCGTCAAGAAGATATTCCTCGAAACGGACTTCCCTTTCCTCAATCTCCCTGTACTTCTTCTGGATGCGGAGGTTGATGATCTCCATCTCCTCGGAGCGGAGCTCAAGGGATGTGATGATGTTCGGCTTTCTTCCGCCGACACGGCCTGTAGTGGCCCAAGGGCATTCCCTGATGATCTCCTCCTCGGTGCGGCGAGGCTTGAACGGAGGAAGGACAACCTTCTCCATCATCTGGCCGATGGCACCGTCGGCAAGGATCATCGCAGGGTTGCGGTAACGGAATGCAAGTTCAAATGAAAGATCCACAAAATCAGCCATTTCCTGAACGGAAGCGGGAGCGAGGACAATCAGATGATAGTCTCCGTGACCGCCGCCCTTGCATGCCTGGAAATAGTCTGCCTGACTTGGCTGGATTGTTCCAAGTCCGGGGCCTCCGCGCATGACATCCACAACAAGGGCCGGGAGTTCCGCCCCAGCCATGTAGGACAAACCCTCCTGCATCAGGCTGACACCCGGGCTGGAGGAAGAAGTCATCACCCTCTTGCCGGTGCAGGCTCCGCCATAGACCATGTTGATCGACGAAACTTCGCTTTCCGCCTGAAGGACGACCATACCTGTCGTCTCCCAAGGCTTCTCGGCGGCCAGGGTCTCAAGAACCTCGGACTGAGGGGTAATAGGATAGCCGAAATAGCCGTCACAACCACAGCGGATCGCCGCGTGGGCAATGGCCTCATTGCCTTTCATCAATGTGATTTCCTGATCTGCCATAGTTTAGACTGTTTTAAGACGGTAAACGGTTATGCACCCGTCCGGGCAGACAGTCGCGCAGGACGCGCAGCCCGTGCAGGTGTCAGCAAGAACCTCATGGGCAAAGTTGTAGCCCTTACGGTTCACTTCCTTGGTCGTCAGAGCAAGGACATCGAGCGGACAGGCGACGACACAGAGATTGCAGCCCTTGCATCTCTCGGTGTCGACGACGGTCGCTCCTTTCATTTTAGCCATAATACCTTAATGTTTATTGATTGTACATATCCTTGTTGTAGAAATCGAGGATCTCGTTCGCTATCGCATAAGCGTTGGCCGCCGGGCTTTCAGGATTTATCGCCATGGCCTCCAGATAGTTGTTGATGGCCTTCTGCCAGTCCCCTTTCTTTCTATGGGCGTTGCCCAGAAGGTAGTAGGCGCGGTCGGAAGGCTCCGGAGTCAAGGTAACATATTCGTCAAGCAGACGGATAGCCTCATCAGCCCCGCCTTCCACAAGAATCTTTTCTATCGCCTCTAATTCAATCATCGCTTATTCGATGAACAGACACCAATTGTGGGTGTCCTCCTCAAGTCCCTTCTGGATGCCGACTATGCGGTTGTAGAGTTTCTCGCTGACCGCTCCGCACTTGTCAGGAGAACCGAACCTGTAGCGGCGCGCGACATCCTCGCACTCAAGCCGAGGCTTGTCGTCGATAGCGCAGATCGGAGTGATGACCACAGCCGTTCCGCATGAGTTGACCTCATCGAATTCAGAAAGTTCCTCAAGCTTTATCGGACGGACTTCGACATCCATTCCAATGTCAGCGGCCACCGTGCGGAGACTGCTGTTCGTGATGGACGGAAGGACGCTGCCCGAGCGAGGTGTCACGTAGGTGTTGCCCTTGATGGCAAAGAAGTTGGACGATCCGAACTCCTCGATGGTGGTCTTGGTGGCGGAGTCAAGGAACAGCAACTCACGGTAGCCTGTGCTGTGAGCGATGTTGTAGGCATGCAGCGACTGCGCATAGTTGGCTCCAAGCTTGTGGCAGCCGGAACCGAAGGTGGAAGCACGGTCGTAGTTCCTCGAAATGACAGCCGTGCCTGGAGTCAGACTCTTTGCTCCCGAATATGTTCCCACCGGAGAACACATCACGGCGAACATCACATCCCTTGCGGAATGAATGCCGAGCTGAGGATTGATTCCAAACAGGACAGGACGCAGGTAGAGGGATGCTCCGCTCGCCTCGTATGGAGGGAGATATTCAATGTTCTCCTTCACGCACTGCACACACATATCGATGAACATCTCCTCGGAAGGGTAAGGCATGTCCAGATAAGCCGCGCTGCCGGCCATACGTTTGACATTCATGTCCGGACGGAAAAGCCTGATTCTTCCGTCAACGCCACGGAATGCTTTCAATCCCTCGAAGCATGAGGGCGAGTAATGGAATATTCCCGCGAAGCTGCTGAGGCAAATGTTGAAATCCTCCGTGACAACGGGGGTCTCCCATTTCCCGTCAATGCAGCGACTGTACACCAAAGTCTTGGTCTGTGTGTAGCTGAAAGACAGCTTGCTCCAATCTATGTTCTTCATTTTTATCAGTATTTAGTCTTCAATGATTCTGTCCTTGTTGTAAGTGTGGATCTTCGCCTGGCCGGAAAGGATCATGTAGCCGTTCTCCGCAAGACTGTTGATCTCATCCTCTCCCGGGAACACCTCCACAGGAGCGATGAAGCCGATCTTGGCCTTGATCCTGTCCATCAGCATCTTGCTGTGCGCTATTCCTCCGGTGAGAAGGATGGCGTCTATCTTGCCGTCGGCGGTCACAGACATGGCTCCGACATATTTGCAGACATTCAAAACGTAGGCCTTAAGGAACGTTATGGCAAGTTCATCGCCCTCATCGGCCATTTTCTCGACATCAAGCATGCTGTTGGTTCCGAAGTATGCCACCGCGCCTCCCCTGCCGACGAGTTTCTTCTTGATCTCCTCTTTTGTGTACTTTCCGCTGAAGCACATGTCGATAAGTTCGAACGGAGGACAGCATCCCGCTCTTTCCGGAGTGATGGGGCCGTCGCCTCCAAGCCCGTGGTTCGTGTCGATGACCCTGCCGTTGCGGTGCAGGGAAATGGTCGCTCCGCCTCCCATGTGGACCACGATCACCGTGACATCATTAGTCTTGTGTCCATGCTCCTTTAGGTACCTTCTCACTATAGCCCTTGAATTGAGGGCATGGAACAATGTCTTGCGGGAAAACTCAGGAATCCCGCCCATCCTGCATTCAGGCAGCATCTCGTCCGCCATCGGAGGGTCGGCTATGTAGGCCACGCACTTTCCGAAACGGGGCGAGAGTTTCTTATCCTCCCGGATTCCGTTGATCTCTTTGGCGACATCGTCGGCAAGAATCGCACTCAGGTTGCAGGCATGGTTTCCGTCACGGCAGCTGTTCAGCACATCGCGCATATCCTGATTCACGTTATAGACTCCGGTGATGACCGGGACGATGAGACCTCCGCGCGCCATGACGATGTCCACATCCTCAAGCGGAATGCCCTTGGACTCCATGAAGTCCCTGATCGCCTGATGACGCATGTCCGCCTGAGCCATCACGGACGGATACTTGGCGACATCCTCCGCCGTGTGCTCAAGCTTGGTGTCAAACACACGGACACCGTCGGAGAAATAACCCAGCTTTGTGGTGGTCGAGCCGGTGTTGATTATAAGAATGTTTCCCTTCTGAGGGGTTTCTAATGACTTTGTCTTGTTATCCATCGGATGATAAAAAGCTGTTTTTAAGACCATAAATATATTACATTTTTTCAATCAAGGCAAGATTTTTATCAATTTTTATAACGATTTACACTGTTTTCGTAATTGTTTTAACAAAAATCAAACGTTTTAAGATTTAATGAAATATCAAGTTGCGTTTTCGTTGCGAAATAAGTCGATCATCTAAAGTCATGCGCTGGAATATTCATCATAACGGATAATAATTGTAAATTTGCGACAAAGGAGGAAATGAATATGAATTCTTTCAAAGAACTTGCGCAGACGCGCAGAAGCCACAGAGCCTACACGGACGAGCCTGTGGGTGAGGAATATGTCAGGACGATTCTCGGTGCCGCCCTGATGTCTCCAACCGCGAAGGGGCTGAGGAAATGGAGGTTTGTGGTCACCGACAACAAGGAGAAAATAGAAGAGTTGGCTGACATAAGACCGGCCGGCTCCCAGTTTCTGGCCGGGGCTCCGGTGGTCATCGCCGTGCTTGGTGAGCCTCAGGAGCAGGAAATGTGGGTCGAGGACGGCAGCATCGCGGCAGTCTCGATGCAGTACGAGGCCGAGGATCTTGGACTGGGTTCCTGCTGGTGCCACATCAGGGGCAGGGAAAGCAAGGAGTCCGGAGTGACTGCGGAGCAAAAGGTAAGGGAAATTCTGAACATCCCCGCGAAATATTCGGTTCTGTGCCTGATTGCGGTCGGCCACCCTGCCGATGAGCGCAAACAGCAGAACGAAGATGCCCTCAAGTGGGATCAGGTCAGCTATGTTCATTGAGCCGGTGGCCCTGTTCAGGTCGCCGTTCAGAACCAAGTTCGGGATTCCAAGGCAGGCCGGGCTGGTTCCTGACCTGAAAGGTAAGATTATGTTCGAGCCCGGATTCCGCAGTGCTGACGCTGTGCGAGGGCTTGAAGGCTTCGGCTACATCTGGCTCATCTGGGGATTCTCCGGGAATAAGCCTCATCCGGTCGCCGAGCCTGTCGAAGCGCACCGAATATCGGTAAAGTCGCTTCGGCAAGTTCAGCGACCGGGAAGGGAGACTTTTCAGGCGACCGTGAGGCCTCCGAGACTCGGTGGCAACGAACGGATCGGGGTGTTCGCCAGCCGCTCCCCTTTCAGACCGAACGGACTCGGTCTGTCATCCGTCAGGATCGAGTCCATTGAATATGACGCAAAAGACCATGACGGGAAACAGCTCGGACCGGTGATCAATGTTCTTGGAGCGGATCTGATGGACGGAACTCCTATCTACGACATCAAACCCTATGTCACTTATGCGGACTGTCATCCGGAAGCGGCTTCGGGATTTGTCGATGACAAGGAATGGAAGCCGCTGAAGGTCGTGTTTGCTCTTTCGGCCACGTCTGTTGACCCGGTCACTTCGATGGACTCGGTGACCGAAGATGATGCCGCATCAATCAATGAGCCGGTCAAAGCGACCGGATGGTCAAAAGCGGAACTGGTCACGCTGAAAGAAGTGCTGACGCAGGATCCCAGACCAAGGTACCAGAACGACCCTGACAAAGTGTACGGGATGATATTCAATGACATGGACGTGAGATTCAAAGTCGATGGAGATGTGCTGACCGTGGTTGAGATAAAACATCCTGAACAATAGAGACAAACTAAACGAACGACGACAAATGAAGCAATACCCATCCCTTGAGATAGTCCCGCCTCTGAAAGGCATGACAAAGGACGAACTCCTCGGTGACATCAGACCGTTCATCGAGTTCAATCCCAAGTACATAAACGTCACCTGCCACAGAGACGAGGTGATTTTCGAGGAACAGGCCGACGGAACCTACCGGAAGCGTCTGGTCCGCCGACGTGTCAGCGAGACCGCCGTCTGCGGGGCAATCCAGTCCGAGTTTAAGGTCAATGTGGTTCCCCACCTCATATGCGGAGGTCTGACCGCGGAACAGATCGAATTCCAGCTTCAGGACTTCAAGTTCATGGGGATATCCAATGTCCTTGCCCTGCGTGGTGACTGCCTTACAGGCGAGAAACGCTTCTCCCCTGTCCCGGGCGGCTACAATCACGCCAACGAACTGGTCGAGGCGATCCGCCGTTTCGAGAAAGAGAACGATTGCGGAGGTTTCTTCAGGATCGGGGTCGGCGGCTACCCCGAGAAACATTTCGAGGCCGCCAACATGGACGAGGACATCGCCAACCTCAAGCGCAAGGTCGATGCCGGAGCAGACTACATCACAACCCAGATGTTCTTCGACAACAATGTTTTCTACGATTTCGTGGACAGATGCAGGAAGGCGGGGATCACAGTCCCGATCATCCCGGGGCTGAAACCGATCTCCACACAAAGACAGGTCAGCCTGCTCCCGGAATCCTTCTCGATCGACATTCCTTTCGAACTCACAAGCGAGATAGCCGCACACAAGGATGACAAGGAAGCCGTCTATCGGATAGGTCAGGAATGGACGGCCGCCCAATGCAAAGACCTTCTCTCACACGGAGTTCCCGGTGTTCACTTCTACACGATGGGCAAATCCGCCAACATCATCGGAATCCTTCGGGAATGTTTCTAGACCATCAACGAACACATCAACGCGATGCACGACATCAGAACCGTACTTTCCAAGCGAATCCTCATCCTCGACGGAGCGATGGGCACGATGCTTCAGCGCAAAGGACTCCAAGGCAACAGCGAGTCCTTCAACCTCACCGATCCCGAGACAATCGGCTGGATTCATTCTGAATATATTGAAGCAGGGGCTGACATAATCACAACCAACTCTTTCAGCGCCAACAGCATTTCGCAATCTGACCATAACCTTTCAGACAAAGCCGGTCAGATGGCCGAGGCTGCGGCACGCATTGCCCGCAAAGCGGCTGACAAGGCACCCCGCAAGGTCTGGGTCGCCGGAAGTGTCGGGCCGACAAGCAAATCCTTGTCCCTTGCGCAGAACATAGGCGATCCTGTTTTCCGGCCATATTCATTTGATGAAATGGCGGCGGCCTTCGAGACGCAGATCAGAGGGTTGGTAAACGGCGGGGTGGATCTGCTGCTGTTTGAAACCAGCTTCGACGCGTTGAACACGAAGGCTGCGCTGTATGCGCTCGGACATATTCCCGAGGCCGAGAATATTCCGGTAATGATTTCAGCCTCGATGAGCGACAAAAGCGGACGAACCTTGACCGGGCAGACTATGGAAGCGTTCTTCCGCTCGATACAGCACTGCAATCCCCTCTCATTCGGCCTCAACTGCTCGCTCGGGGCGGAGGAGATGATTCCGCTGATCGCCGAAATAGCGTCGTTCGCCACCTGTGCGGTGAGCTGCTACCCTAACGCCGGTTTGCCGAATGAAATGGGCGAATATGACGAGACTCCTTCCCAGATGGCGATGGCGGTCAGGAAGATGGCGGTGGCAGGATCCGTGAATATTGTGGGAGGTTGCTGCGGAACGACTCCGGAACACATCAAGGCGGTTGCCGAGGCAGTGAATGGAATATCCCCAAGAACGATTCCATTACCCGATAATGTCCTTTATGTCAGCGGGCTGGAAAGCGTGTCGGTTGACAGGAGGAACAATTTCACGAATGTCGGGGAAAGAACCAACGTGGCGGGGTCGCGCAAGTTCGCGAAACTGATAGCCGCCGGGGACCACGAGACAGGACTTCAAATCGCGGCGCAGCAGATTGAGAACGGAGCCGGCATCATCGACATCAACATGGATGACGCCATGCTGGATTCACGGTTGGAGATGGAGAGGTTCCTGCGCCATCTGTCCAATGATCCGGCTGTTGCAAAGGCTGCGATAATGATTGACTCTTCGCACTGGGAAACTCTAGTGACCGGACTTAAGAACGCTCAAGGGAAAAGCATCGTGAATTCCATTTCACTTAAAGAAGGAGAGGATGTTTTCATCGAGAAAGCTCGTGAAATCAAGACTTTGGGCGCGGCGATCATCGTGATTGCCTTTGACGAGAATGGACAGGCCACCACTTATGAGAGGAAGGTGGAGATCTGCAGGCGGGCATATTCATTGCTGACGGAAAAGGTCGGGATCCGGGCGTGCGACATAATATTCGATGTGAATGTGCTTCCTGTCGGAACGGGGATTCCGGAGCATTCGAGGTACGGGATCGATTTCATCGAGGCTGTGCGCTGGATTAAGACTAATCTGCCGGGATGCAGGACTTCTGGCGGCATTTCCAATCTTTCGTTCTCGTTCAGAGGAAACAATAAGGTTCGTGAGGCCATGCATTCGGTGTTTCTCTACCATGCGGTCAAGGCAGGGCTGGACATGGGGATCGTGAATCCGGGGATGCTCAGGGTCTATGATGAGATTGAACCCGAACTGCTTCGATGCGTGGAGGATGTGATCCTTGACACCGATGCCGGGGCTACCGAGAGGTTGATTGAGAAGGCTTCGCGGATTTTGGAAGATAAGGATGCCGCCGGGGGCAGGCAGCGCCCAGAAGGGCCGGAGGTGACCTGCGCTTCGGTCGCCGAGCATGTCGGAGTGCCCGTGGAGGAGAGATTGATAAAAGCGTTGGTCAAAGGGGATTCTTCGGAGCTGGAGAGGGACATAAATGAGTGTCTGACCAAGTACGAGAAACCGGTGCAGATCATCGACGGGCCGCTGATGAGCGGGATGGCGCGGGTCGGGGAACTTTTCGGAGCCGGAAAGATGTTCCTGCCGCAGGTTGTCAAGTCGGCCAAGACTATGAAGAATGCGGTGGCTCTGCTGCAACCTTACATCGAGGAGGGGGGCGGAGAGTCGGCGGTGAGAAAGCCTCGGATCGTGTTCGCGACCGTGAAGGGGGACGTGCACGACATCGGGAAGAACATCACGGAGATTGTGCTGAGCTGCAATGGGTTCGAGATTGTAGACCTTGGTGTTATGGTGCCTAAGGAGACGATTCTTGAGAAGGCGGCGGAGTGTTCCGCTGACCTTATCGGGGTCAGCGGGCTGATCACGCCTTCACTGTACCAGATGGAGGAAATCTGTAAGGAGATGACGGCAAGAGGGTTGGACACTCCCCTGCTTGTGGGCGGGGCGGCGGCTTCGGCTCTCCACACGGCGGTCAAGATGGCTCCTCTTTACGGGCACGTGTTCTATGCTCAGGACGCATCCGCTAGCGCGGTGCTTGCCAACCTGCTTTTAACGGAAAGAGAGGCCACGGAGGCTGCCGAACATCTGAAACAGGAGCGTCTGCGGGAACTTTACACACAATCTTCGCGGCATAAAAAGGCGGGTCAGCCGGCCGTGGAAGCGTTCCAGGCGTCCAGTTTCATAAAGGGAAGACCGTTCGGGAACATAGCAGGGCGGAGACTTGAGATTGAGGAAGTGGAGCCGTTCTTTGACTGGAATATGTTCTCGGCGATCTGGGGCATCAAGAGTGGAACAGGTCACGAGGAACTGAGAAAACTCCGCGCCGATGCACTTAAAGAGATAGATAGACTAAAGGACGGAAACGCTTGTAGGATAATCATTTCAGCAAGGTTTGACGGATGTCACAGCGAAGGGGGCGACATCGTCTCGAAGGATTTCCGGTTGCCGATGTTCCGGCAGGAAGGCGGGCGGTCGCTGGCCGATTTCGTTCCACCTGAGGAATATGGGTTCGAGTCGCCGATGGGAATGTTCGCCATCTCGGTGCACACGGCATCGCATCCTTCAGGCTGCGACTGTCCGGCCTGCGGTACGGAATACGGGGCGATGCTGGCCAGGGCGGTGAGGCTGACCCTTGCCGAGGCTGCCTCCGAATGGCTGAACGCGCATATTCATAAAGAATTGCCATCAGAGTTCTGCGGGGCGAAGATCATCAAGCCCGCGGCGGGATATTCAAGTTGTCCTGACCACACGCTGAAGCGGGATATTCTTAGGTTGTTGCCTGAAGCAGAGAGGCTTGACATCACGCTTCTGGACAGCTGCGCTATGCTTCCGGACGCAAGCATCTGCGGACTCATATTCATCCACCCGGAGGCTTCCTACCCTGAAATCCGCCGCGTCAGCCGGGAGACTGTTGATGAATATGCCCGACGCCGCGGAATGTCGGATGCCGACAAGGCACGCTTCCTCGGACATCTGCTTTAGTACGCCATATTCCACATAGCATTCTGGGCGGCGCTGCTCTTTGAGGCGTCCATCTTGCCGAAGTTCCAGGTAAAGGAAAGGACAATCCTACGGCCAAGCACGTTAGTATAGGAATTCTGAACAAAGTCATCCTGGACAACACGCCTGAGAGACCTGGCGCTGTCAAGAAGATCCTGGGCGGAAAGCGTGATGTTGAAGGACTTGATGTTCTTTCCTACGCTTAGGTCCCACCTGACATAGTCGTCATCATAACCCGAGCCGTACCCCCTCAGTATCACATAGGAAAAATCCGAGGAGAATTCAAATTCGTGAGGCGACGTGTAGGACGGGCGTACGGACAGGAATGTCTCCCAGACATCCGTGTCTGCCTTCGAGTCCAGAGAGTACCGGGATCTTGAGTTCTTGACCACGGGACCGAGACTCAGCGAGAAACGCTCAAGGTTCAGTGTCAGTCCAATGCTCAGATTGGTCTTGAGGCTCCGGGTCGTACTTTCCCGGAATCCGCTTTGGCCGGAGTAGAAACGGTCACCGGAAGCGTCTCCCCAGAAATCATCCATAAACCCTGAATAGTCAAAGGAGTCAAGGACAATCCCTTCCAAAGTTCCTTTGCTCTGGTAACTTACAGACCTGCCGACTGCGATTCCTCCCGTGAGGGAGAACTGCAGCCTGCCATCCTTGGTCAACGGGGCGAGGAGATTGAAGTCCCCGCTGCCGCTGTAGGAAGGCTTCCGTGTGTTCACCGGGACGGAGTATCTGACGCTGTTGTCGTCAAACCAGACCGCAGACACCTGCGAATTGGACGAATAATCCCCGAAGACCCATCCGTTGAACCTGACCTTACCCCAGGTACCTCTGTAGGAAGTGGTCACAGATTCTGTGGTGACAGGCTTAAGGTAGATGTTCCCCGCCGTGATTCTTGTCGGGTTGACAATGTTGAAAGTCGGCACGATGCTGGCGGCCGAAGGCCTTGCCGTACTGCTGGAAAGCCTGAAATAGACGTTGCTTTTCTTGTCGGAATACCGAAAGGTGACGAAAGGTGACCAAGTCGTCTGCCATTCGTCCACGCCGGTCCTGGTGTCCAGCCCGTAAGAACGTGCGTAGTTCTCGTTCTTGTAGAGCCTGACCTGGCCTCCGAACTGCACATTTGTCTTGCCCTTGTTGTACTGGGCCAGGATCTGTCCCTCATTGGAGAAATAATAGTTGTCAGACACGGAGGAATAGTAGTCGTTGGCTGACCCGTCGGCGTTCGCCGCATCGCTGCTTGACTTCCTTACGCTGTAACGCGAGCTCAAGGTTGTGGAGACCGCCCAGTCCGCTCCGAACGGCTCAACATATTTGACAGAACCGCTTATGTCGCTGACGCTTCCGTCATTGTCGTAATGCAGGTCGCGGATGTCCTTTTCGCCTGACAGGGCGAATGTCGTAGAGGACCACTCGGCGGAATTACCGTCGGTGGAACTCAAAGTGTAGCCAAGGTCAAGGGTCAACGCCCGCCTGTCCTTTCCTAGCTTCTTGACTCCTGCGCTCAAATCTCCGCCGGCAGTCACTCCGCTCTTTCCGGTGAATGAATATGACTCCGAACGATTCCTCTCCTCGCTTCCAGAAACCGAGCGAGTGTCCTCGTTGACGGTGGAGGAATAGTCATACCACGAAAGATAGGGATTGAAGTAAAGGGTGGTCTTCTTCCTGTTCTTCTTTCTGAACTCGGCTCGGACGCTGAATTTGTCCAGAGAGCCCTCCTCGAAACTCTCCGCAGTGTCAAAGAGATTGTCCTGCCCCTCCTTGAAAGTCGTGCGGTCGGTTCTGGAATGCAGGTCCACGCTCTCGGACGAATAGACCGCGGAGGCGTTCGTCTCAAAGCCTTTCACGGCATCGGAATTCAGATTGGTGCCGACCTGCCATCTGGTATGCATCCCGCTGTATGGCAATGTAGGGATTTCGCTTGCGTTGCCGCCGAAAAGTACGGCCATTCCGGAACCAGGAGCTAAAAAGTTGTAACCGCTGGCGATGGAAGTCAGCTGGTTTTTATCCCCGTAAACCGAGACCATACCTGAACCGCTGAACAGCAGATCCTTCTTTTCCTTGAAGCCGTTGTCATCATTTCCGGAAGCGGTCGTCCCCCCCGAGAGTTTCACGTTGCCGAACCATCCGCTCTTGTATTCCTCCTTCAACTCGACGTCCATCACCTTTTCCTTTTCGCCTTTGATGCCGGTGAACTCGGCCGATTCGGATTCCTTGTCTATGACCTTTACCTTGTCAACAATCTTGGCTGGAAGGTTGTCAAGGGTGGCCTTGTTGTCGCCAAAGAAAAAAGTCTTTCCTCCGACCGTGATCTTGCTGACCTCCTTGCCGCCGACCTTGACGGTCCCGTCCTCGCCTACCTCCACGCCGGGCATCTTCTTCAGAAGGTCGGCCAGATTGTCACCGGACATCACCCTGAAAGACGAGGCGTTGTAAATCACCGTGTCCCCCTTGATCTCCATCGGAGTGCCGACCGCCGAGACCTTCGCAGCCTTCAGCACCTTTTCGTCAGGCTGCATCAGGATGACCTTTGCGTCATAGTTTTCAGAACGGACGAAGATTTTCTTATAGACTGGTTTGTAGCCGAGATATTCAATGCAAAGCAGATGCTCTCCTTTCGCCACTTTCTTCATCTCAGCCTTGCCGAGCGTGTCCGTCAAGGCGAAACTGGTGATGACAGTGTCCTTAGGATGCCTGAGATACGCAGAAGCGAACGCGATCGGCTCCCGTGTCAGCGAATCAAGTACCTGCGCCTTCACCGTGAATGAAGTGCGTCCGAACATATCTTCTGAGATGACTATCTGAGCGTCAAGTCTGAATCCAAATGAAACCGCTGCCATTAACAACAATGCGGCAAGAATCTTTTTCATAAAAGTGGCATCATTATGAATATAACGTAAACCAGTCATATTTATTACATAAGTTCCGAATCCCGAAGACACAAATGTAGGTAAAATCATTCATTGTTCCTAAATATTTTAGGATATTTATAAACAGCTTCTTAAGGAAGCCGTGCAGCTATATATCCCGGAATAATTGGCAATATCGACTTTAATTCCTACATTTGCCGACTACATATTTATAACGCTATTAATAAAGCTTATGTTCAAGATTCTTGAAAGAGTGATGCTGACTCCTAACATCTGCAAGATGGTGGTGTCGGCTCCGAGGATTGCCCAGGCCGCGAAGCCAGGACAGTTTCTGATTGTTCGCTCTGACGAAAAGGGCGAACGCATACCTCTCACCATCAGTGACTACAACAGGCAGGACGGCACGGTGACAATCGTCACCCAGCTGATCGGAGCGTCATCGGCCGCAATCATCTCCAAGGCCGAGGGAGAGTTCTTCAGCGATGTCGTCGGGCCTTTGGGGAACCCTTCTGCCTTCGTTGACAGGACGGAAGAGGAACTGAAAGGGCAAAGGTACATCTTCATCGCCGGCGGAGTCGGCACCGCTCCAGTCTATCCGCAGGCCAAATGGCTGCACGAAAGAGGCATCGCTGTCGATGTCATCATCGGAGCGAAGACCAAGGACCTGCTTATCTACAAGGAGGAACTGGCTTCCGCCTGCGACAACCTCTATCTCTGCACGGACGACGGCTCCGAAGGTTTCCACGGAATGGTGACAGGATTGCTTGAGAAACTGGCCGGCGAGGGCAAGGAATATACCCGGGCCGTGGCCATCGGCCCGATGATAATGATGAAGTTCTGCACTCTCACCTGCAAGAAGCTCGGCATCCCGGAGGACGTTAGCCTCAACATGCTGATGGTGGACGGCACGGGGATGTGCGGAGCCTGCCGCGTGACGGTGGCGGGAAAAGTGAAGTTCGCCTGCGTGGACGGGCCGGAATTCAACGGCTATGACGTTGATTTCGACGAGGCTATGAGGCGGCTGGGACAGTACAGGACTGAAGAGGCCGAGGTTAAATCTAAATTGGGAATATGATGGCACAGAGAATACCAAGAGTACCGGTCCGCGAGCAGGATCCGAAGGTACGCGCGCATAATTTTGAAGAAGTCTGCTACGGCTACAACCTTGAAGAGGCCACGACAGAGGCTTCACGATGCCTTCACTGCAAGAATCCACGTTGTGTGCAGGCCTGTCCTGTAAGCGTGAAGATTCCCGATTTCATCGCGAAGGTCGCTGTAGGTGACATCAAGGGCGCCGCGGCCGTCATCGCCGAAGACTCCTCTCTGCCGGCCGTCTGCGGACGTGTCTGCCCCCAGGAAAGCCAATGCGAAGGCAGCTGCATCCTCGGGGTCAAGAGCGAGCCTGTGGCCATCGGCAAGCTGGAAAGGTTCGTGGCGGACCACACTGCTTCGGAGTGCATCGACAAGTCAGGCGACCAGGCTTCTCCGGTCACTTCGGCAAACTCCGTGACCGACGGCGTCAAGGTCGCGATAATCGGCTCGGGTCCCGCCGGCCTAGCCTGTGCCTCCGACCTCGCAAAGAAAGGCTACGACGTCACGATCTTCGAGGCGCTTCACAAAGCCGGAGGTGTCCTTGAATATGGCATCCCTGAGTTCAGACTTCCGAAAGACACGGTTCTCAAGCGCGAGATCGATTCAGTGAAAGCCCTCGGAGTCAAGATAGAAACTGATGTGATAGTCGGAAGGACTGTCACGATCGACCAGCTGATGGACAAGGAAGGCTTCAAGGCCGTGTTCGTCGGCACAGGAGCCGGACTTCCGAAGTTTATGGGCATCCCGGGCGAGAACCTGAACGGAGTGTTCTCCGCCAATGAGTTCCTGACAAGAAACAACCTGATGAAGGCTTTCCGCGAGGACTACCTTACCCCGATCCACGCTGGCAGGAAGTGCTGTGTTGTCGGTGGAGGTAACGTTGCTATGGACGCCGCGAGGACAGCCCTGAGGCTTGGTGCGGACACAACGATTGTCTATCGCCGCACCGAGAACGAGCTTCCGGCCAGAAAGGAGGAGGTTCATCACGCCAAGGAGGAAGGGATTGATTTCCAGATGCTGACCAACCCGGTTGAGATTCTCGGTGACGAGAAGGGCTGGGTAAGAGCCATCAAGTGCATCAGGATGGAACTCGGTGAACCTGACGCAAGCGGCCGACGCTCCCCTGTCCCGATCCCGGGCTCCGAGTTCGAGATCCCGACCGAAACCGTTATCATGGCCTTAGGTACCGCGCCTAATCCTTTGATTGTCAACACTACCAAAGGTCTTCAAGCCACTCGCCGCGGCGGCCTTGAGGCCGATGCCGAAGGTCGCACCACAAGGGAAGGCATCTTCGCGGGCGGAGACGCAGTCACCGGAGCCGCCACAGTCATCCTTGCGATGGGGGCGGGACGTAAAGCCGCCGCCGCGATCGATGAATATCTCGCCGGCAAGGATAAGGCATGAGATTCTGAACAACTCAAAGAACGAGAGCGGGAGAACGGTTTCCGCTCTCGTTTTTTCTTAACTACATTCCCCGGAATAGGACGTATTCCTAACCTGTCCGGGCATTTTTAAACAGCTTCTCAAAACAACATCCGGGAATATTTCAAATATTCGACAAACATTACTAACTTTGCGTCCCGGGTGATATTGATCCGCAATAATCAATGCTGAGGAAACTGTCCATAGTGCCGATCTTTCTGG
Source organism: Bacteroidaceae bacterium (assembly GCA_963642795.1). GTDB lineage: Bacteria > Bacteroidota > Bacteroidia > Bacteroidales > UBA932 > Cryptobacteroides. Next base: position 21,178 of record CAVIHT010000019.1, on the reverse strand, counting down.
CGATGATGATGGTGACGTTGGCCACTGTGCTGCCGCACCACCATCACCAGACCATGATCTGCATCGTGGAGGAAGTCTGCGAGATGGATGGGTGCTGTGATGACGAACACACGCAGCATTCTGACGCCAACCACGATCAGGACGAAAGCCATTGCGTGGCTCACAAGCAATACTGCCCATCGGAGATTCTGCACATTGAGCTGCAAGACTTCGGCATAGAGGCGGACAACATATCCCCGATTCTGGCGATGCTTTCAAACCTGTTGACCATCAACCTCGAAAGCACTGTCATTGAATATTCATCCGGGGATCTCATACCCATAATTGTACAGCCGCTGGTATCTTCGGCGGCTTCCAACGCACCTCCGGTGTCAGCATAGATTTCAGGAATACCCTACCAGATGGGTCCGTCCGCAGACGCGCAGACGACATATTCCTGAATATCATCCAGTTACAAAATTCATCCCTTTTAAGAACAGAGGGAAGAATTTTATATTTAACTATTGGTCAACCACTTACATTTTACATATAAAACGCTTCACAATGAAGAAAACTATAATGATACTAATGGCATCCTGTGCGCTTGTGGCGGGGTGCGGCAACCATTCCCATCACGAAGGACACAGTCACGGTGACGAGGCTTGTAACGGCCATGGCCACAACCACGACGAAGCTATAGAGGAGGCAGGTCACGAGGGACACGACCACGACGGGGAGATCGAGGTCAGCCTTGAAAGGCAGAAGACGTTTGGAATCACGACAGAAACAGTAACATCCGGAGATTTCGCCGAAGTGATCCGCACAAGCGGACAGATCCTATCCGCGATGGGTGACGAGATGACTGTCGTGGCCAAAAGTTCAGGAGTCATCAGTCTCGGAAGGCTTACCGAGGGTTCGGCTGTGGGCAAAGGAGCTGTCATCGCCACCATCTCCTCAAAGGATCTCGACGGAGGAGACCGGTTGGCCAAAGCCAAGGCGGTCTATGAGGCGGCAAAAAAAGAATATGATCGCGACCTCCAGCTGAGCAAGGACAACATCGTCAGCGAGAGCCATCTGGATCAAAGCAAGCTGGCTCATGAGCAGGCCAAGGCCGAGTACGATGCCCTGGCATCCGGCACATCTCTGCATGGAAGTGTCAGCGTCACTTCCCCGCTTGGTGGTTTCATCAAGAAACTCAGCGTGGGTCAAGGCGACTATGTCGAGACCGGAACCCCTGTCGCCGTAGTCAGCCAGAACAGAAAACTGAAGCTCAGGGCTGATGTCTCGGAGAAGTACTACGGACTGCTGGGTGGCGTCAAGGATGCGAACTTCTCGACATCCTACAGTGACAACTCCTACAGCCTGAAAGAACTCAACGGACGGTTGCTTGGCTATGGAAAAGCCTCGGACGGAGACTATTATATTCCTGTCACATTCGAGTTTGACAACAAAGGAGATCTGATCGCAGGCTCCTACGTCGATGTGTTCCTGAAATCATCTAACTCATCAAAGGCGATCAGTGTCCCGGTTGACGCTGTCGTGGAGGACCAGGGAATCAATTATGTCTTCGTCCTGCACGACGAGACCGGTTTCTTCAAGCGCGAGGTAAAACTCGGGCAGTCCGATGGGCGGAGAGTTCTTGTAAAGAGCGGCCTGAAAGAAGGCGAGATTGTCGTGGCGACAGGTGCCGTCCAGGTGAAACTCGCATCCGTAACCGCCGTTCCGGCAGGTCATTCACACAGTCATTAGGCCTATGGAACAGATCAGACACGAAAACGGACTGCTGAACGGAATCATCAGATTCTCGCTCAACAACCGGATGGTGATCCTCGTGATCGCGGCGCTCTGCCTTGTCGCTGGAGTATATTCAACCATGCACACGGAGGTCGATGTGTTCCCGGACCTGAACGCTCCTACAGTCGTGGTGATGACCGAAGCGGAGGGGATGGCTCCCGAAGAAGTCGAAAGGCTCGTGACCTTCCCTATCGAAACCGCTGTCAACGGTGCGACAAACGTGCGCCGAGTGCGTTCGTCCTCAGCGACCGGATTCTCAATAGTCAACATCGAATTCGACTGGGGGACAGACATATACAAGGCTCGTCAAATAGTCTCGGAAAAAATCGCGATGGTCGGGGCGGACTTGCCCGAGAATGTCGGAAACCCCACCCTCGGCCCTCAGGCCTCGATCCTCGGCGAGCTGATGATCATCGGTCTTACAGCCGACACGACCTCAATGCAGGATCTCCGCACGATCGCCGACTGGAGCATCAGACCAAGGCTTCTCTCTACCGGCGGAGTGGCGCAGGTCGCTGTCATGGGCGGTGACATCAAGGAATATCAAATCCTGATGGATCCAGGCAGGATGCGCCGCCACGGAGTCTCGATGGACGAGGTCATCTACGCCGTCAAAGGAATGAACCAGAACGCCTCCGGCGGCACTCTTTATGAATACGGCAATGAATACATAGTCCGTGGCCTCCTGTCCACCAACGACATAGACGAATTGAAGAAGGCCGTGGTCAAGACCTCGGAAAACGGCTTGCCGATCACCTTGGACGCAATCGCTGACGTGCGGATCGGCCCCAAAACCCCGGTTCTCGGCGTAGCCTCCAACGACGGGAAGCCCGCTGTGCTGCTGACCGTCACCAAACAGCCGAACACCAACACTCTCGCCCTCACCCAAAGGCTTGACAACGCCCTTGACGAACTGAAGTCCACCCTCCCCTCCGATGTCAAGATCAACTCCGACATATTCCGTCAGTCAAAGTTCATAGAAAGTTCAATCGACAACGTGAAGGAATCGCTGATTGAAGGTGCGATCTTCGTGATCATCGTGCTGTTCATATTCCTTATGAACTGGCGCACCACGCTGATCTCCCTTGTGTCGATTCCGCTCTCGATTGTCTTCTCGCTTCTGGCCATCCGATGGATGGGACTGACGATCAACACGATGAGCCTCGGAGGCATCGCCATCGCCATCGGCTCGCTTGTGGACGACTCGATCGTGGATGTGGAGAATGTGTTCAAGCGGCTGCGGCAGAACAGGGAAAAAACCGAAGGTGAACGTGAAAGTGTGATCCACGTGGTCTATGAAGCCTCGAAGGAAGTCAGAATGCCGATGCTCAACTCCACTCTCATCATCATCGCCAGTTTCCTGCCCTTGTTCTTCCTCTCCGGAATGGAAGGGAGAATGCTCAAGCCGTTGGGTATCACGTTCATCATCTCGTTGATGGCATCCACACTCGTGGCACTGACCGTCACTCCGGTCCTGGGCAGTTTCCTGCTCGGATCGCAGAATAGCGACAAGACCGGACGTGAACCGGCTTTAGTGCGTTGGCTGAAGAAGATCTACGAGAAAGCCCTGCATTGGTCTCTCAGCCACAAAAAGACAATCATCTGCGGAGTAGGAGCGCTTCTTGCCACAGCCATCGTGATGTTCTTCACACTCGGCGGAAGCTTCCTTCCGGCGTTCAACGAAGGATCATTCACCATCGCCATCAGTACTGTTCCTGGAATATCCCTGGATGAGTCTGACCGTATGGGACGCACTGCGGAGGAACTCCTGCTCAGCATCCCGGAGATCAAGACAGTCAGCCGGAAAACCGGACGCGCCGAACTTGACGAACATGCGTTCGGAGTCAACAGTTCCGAATTCGAATGTCCGTTTGAGTCAGGCAAGAAGACCCGCAGGCAGCTGACCGACGAAGTGCGTGATAAACTGTCCGTCCTTCCAGGGGTGAACATCGAGATCGGAGGTCCCATCTCGCACAGAATCGACGCTATGCTTTCCGGCACAAAGGCCAACATCGCAATAAAGTTGTTCGGCCCCGACCTCAACAGGATGTACGAGATCGGGCAGAAGATCAAGACCTCAATCTCGGATGTGGAGGGCATAGCCGACATCAATGTCGAGCAGCAGGTCGAAAGACCGGAGCTGAACATCACTCCGAAGCGTGAGATGCTCGCCCGCTATGGGATAGCCCTGCCGGAGTTCGCCGAGGTCGTGAGGGTCATGATGGAAGGAGAGGTTGTCTCCACTGTCTATGAGGGCAACCGTTCGTTCGATCTCACGCTGAAGGTCGGCGACGACGCCCGCTCTACCATCGAAAGGATTTCCGACCTGACCATTGACACAGGAGACGGAAGAAAAGTCCCTCTCTCCTACGTCGCGGACATCAAGTCATCCGCCGGCCCGAACACAATCAACAGGGAGAACGTAAGCCGCAAGCTGGTCGTTTCCTGCAACGCCACAGGAGGAGAACTCGCGAAGGCCGTCGGGGCGATCAGAGAGAAGATCGCCGGAAAAATCGAGCTTCCTGAAGGCTACCACGTCGAGTACGGAGGACAGTTCGAGAGTGAGGAAAGGGCATCAAAGACCATCGCCCTCGTGAGCATATTCAGCATCTTCATCATCTTCATGCTTTTGTACGGAGAGTTCAAGAACGTCTCGCAGTCGCTCGTGGTGCTGCTGAATCTGCCTCTGGCACTAATCGGCGGAGTGTTCGCAATATTCTTTACCGACGGAATCCTGAGCATTCCGGCCATCATCGGATTCATCTCGCTGTTCGGCATCGCGACCCGCAACGGTATGCTGCTGATCGACCGCTACAATGTGCTCGCATCGCAGGGACACTCCCGTGAAGAGGCCGTGATGATCGGTTCGCTTGACAGGTTGAACCCGATCCTTATGACCGCCATCACATCGGCCCTGGCTCTGCTTCCGCTCGCTCTTGGCGGCGATCTGCCCGGCAACGAGATCCAATCCCCTATGGCTAAGGTGATACTCGGCGGACTCTTCTCCTCGACTCTGTTGAACGGGTTCGTCGTGCCGGTGATCTACCTCATCAACGCTAAATCCAAGAAACAGAATCGATGAATGCAATCATCAGCTACTGAAAAAAACAAAGAACATGAATTGTTTAAACATAACAAAATCATTATTAGCCATCTGCTTTTGCTCGGCGAACGCTTTCACGGCATCAGCCCAGACATCAACCGAGGTCATCCTCGGCCAGATCGAAGCCAACAATCCGCAACTTAAAGCCGCGGCGGCGGATGTGGAAACAGAAAAATTGGCGAACCGCGCCTATGCCCTGATTGAGAACCCTGAGTTCGAGTTCAATTACCTGTGGGGTGCGGACGGCATCGGAAACAGACGCGACTTCCGCATCACACAAGCGTTTGACGTAGCGACCTTGACCGGAATGAAAAACCGGCAAGTCGCCGGCCGGAACGAGTTGGCGGCTCTAAATTACAAGTCCGAAAGGCTGAACGTGCTTCTGGAAGCGAAACAAGCCTGCATAGACCTGATCTATTGCAACGCCCTTAAAACCGAGCTGGCCACTCACCTGGCACAAGCACAGACTCTCGTGTCGTCGTTCGAAAAAAGGTTGAAAGTTGGAGGAGCGAACATCCTCGACCTCAACAAAGCCAAAGTTCATCTGACAACAGTCCGTGGCCGGATTTCACAGGTAGAGGTTGAGCGTCAGGTTCTTCTGGCAAAACTGAAGAGCCTCAACGGCGGCATCGACATTGCTCTTGACGATTCCGCCTACTGTCTTTCGGAAAACCTGCCGGCAGACTTCGATTCGTGGTACGAGTCAGCTTCACAGAAGAATCCTGTCCTCCAATATGTCCGCCAGGAGGTCACCATCGGCCAAAAACAACTCTCCATCGACAAGACCGCATGGATACCCGAATTGACCGTCGGCTACATGAGTGAACTGACAACAGCCGACAAGTTCCGCGGCGTGACCGTTGGCGTGAATATTCCTTTGTGGAGCAACTCAAACAAGATCAAGCAGTCACGGGCGAAGATAGCCGCGGCGGAATCTCGCAAGGCAGCCGCCGAACAACGGTTCTACTTCGACCTTCTGGCCCAGTACAACCGCGCCGCCAGCCTCAAGGAAAACTCCGAGTTGATGCGCGCCTCACTCAGCGAGACCGACAGCCGTGATTATCTGCTGACAGCACAGTCAAAAGGCGAAATCTCGATGATTGAATATCTCGTTGAGACCGACCAGTACTACGAAGCCCTTGAGCAGACCCTCGCCGCCGAACGCGATTACCATCAGGCTCTCGCCCGCCTGAACGCCGTGGAGTTGTAGATCAGTATAGTTACTCCGCGGCGGCGATGCACTCGATCTCGACAAGAGCTCCTTTCGGGAGAGTCTTCACGGCGAAGGCGCAGCGGGCAGGGTATGGGGCCTTGAAGAACTCTGAATATACTCCGTTCATCGCTCCGAAATCATTCATGTCGGCAAGGAACACGGTGGTCTTCAAGACTTTATTAAGGTCGGAACCGGCCTGCTCAAGGATGGCCTTCAGATTGGCCAGTGACTGTCGGGTCTGAGCCTCGACTCCCCCATCGGAGAACGCGCCGGTCGCCGGATCGATCGGAAGCTGTCCGGAAACGAAGATTATACCGTTATGCTCGATAGCCTGACTGTACGGGCCGATAGCGGCAGGGGCTTTTTCTGTGTTTATCTGTCTCATAAAATCTGATTTTTCGTCAAAATTAAGCAAAATAACCGATGAAAGTAAGAGGTTAAATACTTAAATTTGTGGATTGAACAATAAAACACATTTGCTATGGCACTCGAACAACAGATCCAGAAAGACATCATGGAGGCGATGAAGGCTCACGACGAGGCCCGCTTGAACGCCACGAGAGGCATCAAGTCAGAGATTCTTCTCGCCAAAACATCGGGAGCCGGACACGAACTCTCCGACTCCGATGTGCTGAAAATCATCCAAAAGCTTGTGAAGCAGCGTAAGGAATCAGCCGAACTCTACACACAGGGCAACCGTCCGGAACTGGCGGAGAAGGAGCTTGCGGAGATGAAGGTGATGGAAACCTACCTGCCGAAGGCACTTTCCGAGGATGAGGTCAGGAATATTCTTAAAGAGATCGTCACTGAGGTCGGAGCTACCGGGCCAAAGGACATGGGCAAGGTCATGGGAGCGGCCACCAAAAGACTGGCGGGACAGGCTGACGGAAGGGTGATCTCGGCTATCGTCAAGGAACTGCTTGCGCAGTAACCACCTGACTCTTAAATGTCTTCCAAGGGGTATGTTTGGATCATGAAGCCGAGACATGCTTCCACAGAGGGATATTCATAAAAATCAATAACAACAGCATTTATGATTAAGGAATCACGCAATATTGCCGCCGTGATCGCCGCGTTGACTCTGTCGGCCGCCGCTTTCGCGCATAGTAACGGGAAAGTGGCCGTCGAGCCTGTCGATGCTGCCATGCGGGACGCAACGTCGCTTCGACAAGCTCAGCTAACGGACAAGTCCGGCCAGACAGCCGTACAGGATCTCTATACAGAGTTCCTGAATCCGCCGAAGTCCGCCCGCCCGAGGGTGTGGTGGCACTGGATGAACGGAAACATCACCAAAGACGGCATCAAAAAGGATCTTCTGTGGATGCAGAAGTCCGGTATCGTGGGCTTCCATAACTTCGACGCCGGACTTGAGACTCCGCAGATAGTCGAGAACAGACTCATCTACATGACCCCGGAATGGAAAGATGCGTTCAAGTACGCCGTCAACCTCGCCGACAGTCTGGATCTTGAAGTGACCATCGCCAGCTCGCCGGGATGGAGCGAGACCGGCGGCCCTTGGGTCAAGGACGAGGACGCGATGAAGAAACTTGTCTGGAGACAGCTAGAAGTGGAAGGAGGCAAGCCTCTGAACGTCAAACTGCCGGACGGATTCGACGTCACCTGCCAGTTTCAGGACTTCTCGTACTCCTATGACGGGGTTTCACAGGTCTTTCTGAAAAAGAAGTTCTACAAGGACATCGCAGTGCTGGGAGTCAAGCTTTGCGAAGCGGACATCGACCTTGCTTCCCTGAATCCAATTGTTACCACAAGCGGGTGTGAGATTCCGGAACAGGAGCTGCCGGGGCGGCTGAACGGCGACAGTGTGGGCGACTATGCGGTTCTCTCCCCTGACAAGGACGGGCGCTGCTGGGTTCAGTACGAATTCAGCGAGCCGCAGACCGTCAAAGCCCTGGTCGTCTCTGATCTCAGACTGGATGACAAACAGTTCTCGCACGTCAGGGAACTGCTTGTGAGCGATGACGGAAAGAAGTTCAAGACCGTCCGCCTCGGCTATCAGGCGACAGGTCAAAGAACCTATGCGATTTCCCCGACCACGGGCAGATTCTTCAGACTCTGCTTCAAGGACAACGGCGGCAAGAAGGACTGCACCTTCGGAGTATCCCAGTTCATCCTTTCCACCGTCACACGAACACAGCTTGCGGCCGACAAGGCCGGCTTCAATTTCTACCGCCTCCTTTGGATGGAAGACACGCCGCACGCCACGCAGGCAGCAAGGCTCGATGATGTCATCGACCTGACAGACAAGGTAAAGGACGGTGTCCTTGAATGGAACGTCCCGGAAGGGAGGTGGAGGATCTTCCGCTTCGGCTACAGCCTCACAGGCAAGACCAACCATCCTGCCTCTCCGGAAGCCACCGGACTGGAAGTCGACAAGATCGACCCGGATGCGATCAGGGAATATTACCGCAACTACCTCCAGACCTACATCGATGCGACCGGTGGCCGTCTCGGCAAGCACGGAATCGAGTATCTTCTGACCGACAGCTACGAGGCCGGGCCGCAGACCTGGACAAAGAATATGTTCTCCGAGTTCAAGGCAAGGAAAGGCTATGACCTCCTCAAATGGATGCCGGCGCTGACAGGCATGGTCCTCAACAGTTCCGAGGAGACAGAACGCTTCCTGTTCGACTGGAGACGCACCATCGGGGACATGACTGCCGAGTACCACTACGACCTCCAGAACGAGATCCTCAAGCCGTACGGGATGAAGCGCTACACGGAGAGCCACGAGAACTACAGGGCACTGCTGGCCGACGGAATGGACTGCAAGAAGCTTGCTGACATCCCGATGTCAGCCTTCTGGATGGACTATAAGGCCGGAAGCATATTCAATGAAAGGTATGAGGCCGACATCAGGGAGTCCGCCTCCGTCGCCCACATCTACGGGCAGAACATCGCCGCGGCGGAGTCTTTCACCACCGACGGCTATCGGGGCGGGGCCTGGGTCTTCTCCCCTGCCGTGCTCAAGCCTTCGGCTGACGCCGCAATGGCTGCGGGGCTGAACCGATTCGTGGTGCACACATCCCCTCACCAGCCGGTGGACGACAAAGTCCCGGGCATCGGTCTGGGCAAATACGGCCAATGGTTCGACCGTCACCAGACCTGGGCTGATCAGGCAAGGGCGTGGACTGACTACCTCTCGCGCACTTGCCACCTGCTCCAGCAAGGCAGGTACGTAGCTGATGTAGCCTACTACTACGGTGAAGACAACAACATCACCGGAGTTTTCCTCAAGAAGCGTCCCGACATAGCCTACGGCTACAGTTTCGACTACTTCAACCCTACGATACTCCTCGACCTGGCCAAAGCCGAGAACGGACAAATCACAGTACCGTCAGGAATGACTTACCGCGCGCTTGTCCTTGACGCCAATGTCAAGCACATGTCCATCGAGATTCTCCGCAAGATAAAGGATCTCGCCGACGCAGGTGTGGTTATCTGCGGTGCGAAGCCTCAGAAACTTGCCAGCAACACCGGTACGGAGGAAGAGTTCAAGGCTCTCGTGGACGATGTCTGGAACAGCGGACGGGAGAATGTCAGCACGGGAATACCTGTCGGCAGGATTCTCGCCGGAAAGGGGATCCGTCCTGACTTCAGCATCGGCGGGAAGGCTGACGATGACGTGAAGTTCGTCCACAGGACACTCCCGGACGGCGAGGTGTATTGGCTGACAAACCTCTCCAAAGAGACAAAGGACATAAACGCATCGTTCAGGACAACCGGACGGAAGCCTGTCATCTGGCACGCCGAGGACGCTTCCACCGAACCTGTCAGCTACGAGTTCGCCGACGGTAGGACAAACATAAAATTAAGCCTCACACAACACCAGTCGGTTTTCGTCATGTTCACCGAGGAGACAGATATCGCAAAAGTGGAACTGCCGGAGACAAACACCGAGACCATAGTGGAGATCAACACTCCGTGGTCTGTCAAGTTCCAGCAGGGACGCGGAGCTCCGGAAACCGCCACCTTCGCCCGACTTGCATCCTTGACCGAAAGTTCCGAGCCTGGAATCAAGTATTTCTCCGGAACTGTGACATATTCGAACACATTCAAGTTGAAAAAGAAGGAAATCCGGGGCAATGATTCCGTCATTCTGGATTTAGGTGATGTGAAAGACCTCGCGGAAGTGACCGTGAACGGAAAGAATCTGGGCGTGTTCTGGAACGCCCCGTTCAAGGTTGACATCACCGAGGCTGTGAAGAACGGAGAAAACTCAATCGAAGTCAAGGTCATCAACATGTGGCACAACCGCCTCGTCGGGGATGTCCAGCCGGGAGTTACCGAGAAGATCACCTACACCCAGATGGACTTCTTCACACCTGATGAGCCGCTGCTTCCTGCCGGACTTTTGGGACCGGTTAAATTGATTGGCTTGACTGTGACAGAATAAGACTATGACAGTTAAAAGAATAGCTTCGATTTTTCTTGCGGTTGCCGTCTGCCTGTCGGCAACCGCTAAAAAACCGGATAAACCCACGCTGAAATTCCGAGGAAACGGAGAATTCAAGATTCTGCAATTCACTGACACCCATCTGATTCCGTCAAACGAAAGCACGCCACTTGTCTGGGAGAACATCCGCAACGCCGTCACATCCGAGAAGCCTGACCTGATAATGCTGACCGGAGACCAGGTCTACGCCAAACCGGCTTTGGAAAGTTACAGGATACTTCTCGACACCCTTGACAAGTTCGGGATTCCCTACGGAATAGTGTTCGGCAACCACGACAAGGAGTTCGACCAGACGAACGCTGCCCTTCTGAAGGAGGCGATGTCACGCAGACTTTGCGTGACATCGGACACTCCCGGGCTGCACGGAGAAGGCAATTGCTTCATCGAAGTGAAATCCGGCTCCGCCGACACCACTGCGTCTGTAATCTGGTGCTTTGACACCGGAAGCGCTTCTCCGTTTTCAAAGAAAGAGGTGAAGGGCTATGACTACGACTATGTCCACTCCGACCAGATCGAATGGTACGGCAAGGCTGCCGCGGCGATCACGTCGGAACACGGGAACAAGCCGCTTCCCTCGATCGCGTTCATGCATATTCCTTTACCAGAGTATTCCTATGCGTTCAAGGAAAGTCTGAATTTCAAGTCATACGGCACGCATAGGGAAGCCGTCTGCTGCCCGCACCTTAATTCGGGTCTTTTCTGCAAGATGCTTGAGTGCGGAGATGTGATGGCTGTCTTCTGCGGACACGACCACGACAATGACTGTTCGGTAGGCTACTTCGGCATAATGCTGGCCTATGGGAGGTACAGCGGAGCCGCGACAGTTTACAACAACATCGGGATGAACGGAAGCAGGGTAATTGTGCTCCACGAAGGCGAACGGAAGCTTGACTCTTACATCCGCCTTCGGGACGGCTCGACAAAAGACCTTTCGCGCTATCCTGAACATTACAGGTAAACTCCTCCGGTCGCCGTGTCTGTCGAATCGACCTGACAACATAGCCAAAGCCAAGAAAACCATTAAGAAACTGTTTATTCGTTACTGATCACCACGCACACATAAGACAAAGGCCGCGGATCCGGTGTTGCTCACCCTCGCGGCCTTCGTCATAGTCATATGGTTAAGTTTACTTTCTCAATGTCGGGAGCCAGGTCTGGATGTGCTTGCCTTTCCAGCAATCAACCGAGGAGTAGTCAACCATCTTGATGTCTCCTTCGGTGGTAGGGACAAGGAACTGCATCCTGGTGCCGGGACGCTCGGCGTCCACAATCTTGACCTTGACCTCACCGTTGGCGTCGGCGACGATCTGGACATGCTTGTTGTAGTCAGGGTCGATGTTCTCGTCACGGGCAAGGACCAGCGGTCCCCACTGGACGGCCTGGAAGTACTTGCCTTCAGGATTGCGGCCGTTCTCGGGAGCCTTGATGAGTTTTGCCTTCATGTCGAAGATGATGTAGATGCTGTCACCGGCCTTCCACCTGCGGTCAAGATCGAGGTACTTTCCGGCCTCCACCTTGCCGACATACTTGCCGTTGACCTCGACATAAGTGTTCTCGCTCCATGATGGAATATGCAGTTTCACTGTGAACCTCTCCTTAGCGGCGGGATCAACGGAGATCCTCACCTCATTCGCTCGCGGATATTCAGTTACGATTCCAAGCTTCACGCCATTGCCTCTCGCTGTTTTGGCGGTCACGGTTCCGGCATTGTAGAGGTTGATGACAGGACCATCCTTGGACTGCATCGCGGCGAGGTATGGAAGGTAGGAAAGACCGCAAGGCCCGCTTAGGTTGCAGCAGGTAACAGGCTGACCGTCTATGTTGGTTCCCCAGCCGCTGTTGGTCACTTTGGCACCGTTCAGGAGATTCACATAGCTGAAGCTTTTCCCGTTCGGCTGCATTGCGCCGAGAAGTCCGTTGTAGGCATATTTCTCGATGTAGTCAACAGCTTTCGGGTCTCCGGTAAGACGAAGGTACTGCGAGCAGTACTTCATCCAGGTCACTCCCACGCAGGTCTCCATCATCCTCTTGATGTCGGGATTGGTCTGCTCCACCGCGGTGTTGCTCCACCCTTCACCGTTAAGTCTTGGCCAGTAAACGTCAGACCCGGCGTTGCCGATGATGGTGATCTCATTCTCTATCACATCATTGAAGAAATTGTCAAGGCAGGTCTTCCATCTCGGATCGCCCGTGGCGCGGTAATATTCAGCAAGGCCTTCCCAGACAGATGTCATCTCGTAAGCTTTCGGGTAAGGCTTGCCGACCTCGTAGAGATGCGTGCCTTCAAAGACCTGCTGGAAGATGTTGCTGCCTTTGGAAGCACCGCTCGTGACGATATATTCAGCGAAATCAAGATATTCCTTCTTGCCGGTGAGGAAATAGAGCTTCACCATAGGCTCGAGGATTGACGATGATTCGATCTTTGTCGAACTCCAGCCAAGGTCGGTAATGCTCTTCTTTGGAGCCGGGCCGACTTGATCGATCACGCTTTTCGCCTCTTTCTCCAAAGCGGAGAGAACCCTCGGATCCTGCTCGACATCGGTGTAGTACTGGAGCAGACCGAGCATGACGTACTTCCTCTCCCAGATGTCGCCGTCACGGTTACCTGGCTGCTCCTCCACAGCGGTGCAGCTGAGACTGCCGTTGCTCTTCTCCGTGGCCATAAGCTTGTAAACAAGACTCTTTGTGAGTTCCTTGAGTTTTGGATCCTGATTGTAGCGATAAAGCAGAGAGTTCGTGCGGATGCATTTGCCCGGCATCTCGCCGAGGGCGAACTTCGGACGTCCCTTGACAAAGTAGTCGATGACCTTGTCGTAAGGCATCACTCCGTTGACCCAGTGGTCGATGGAGTTCTGGATATCATCGGCGAAGTAGCCGTTGAATGTCACACTTCCGGCCGGAAGCGGCTCGATCACGTCATCGACCTTCACATTGCCCTGGGCGAAGGCTCCGACGGAGAGCAGCATGATGGCTGCTGCGAAAACGATTGCATTTTTCATTATTATACCTATTGAGTATTTCCAAAAGTTCACAAAGTTAACATTTTTCCTCACACTTCCGCCAAGACGGATGACGAAAAGAATGATATTCGTAAAAAAACGGCGAAGTACATCGGATTGTACTCTTTCTGATCCTTGCGGAAACCGCTTTTGCCGAAGATGATTTTTGTTCGTATCTTTGTCCCTGACCGCATCAATGTTTGATTTATGGTAAGAATATTCTGTAAGAACACCGGGACATACAAAGAATTCACCGAAGGGACGACACTGTTGGAAATCGCCTCACAGTTCGAGTTCAACAAGCCTTACGACATTCTGGCCGCTAAGGTAAACAACGTGGCGGAAGGGCTGAAATTCAAGGTTTTCCGCAACAAGGACGTGGAATTTCTGGACTACCGCACCTACATCGGCCGCAGCTTTTACAGCCGCTCCCTCTGCTTCCTGCTCTACAAGGCTACAAGGGACATCTTCCCGGGAAGCCGGATAACCATCCGCAGACCTATCTCCAAAGGCTATTTCTGTTCGGCCCGCAAGGAAGACGGCTCTCCCCTGTCGGAAAAGGACGTGGAGTCCATAGGCGCGAGGATGATGGAACTCGTGAGTGAGGACATCCCTTTCAAACGCCGTGAGCTTCAGGTCGAAGAAGCCATCGGGATATTCAAAGAGTCCGGCGACATGGACAAGGTGAAGCTGCTCCGCACTTGCGGCGAGGTTTACATCACCTGCCACTCGCTTGGGGATGTCACAGACTACTTCTACGATGAGCTCGTCCCGAGCACCGGCTACCTGAAGATCTTCGAGGTGAGTCTCTGCCACGAAGGGATACTGCTGCGTGTTCCTGACCGCCACCACCCGGAAGATCTCGCGCCGCTCGACGACCAGCCTAAAACAATAGAGGTGTTCGCCGAGACCCACAGGTGGAACTGGATCATGGGGCTTGCCAATGTCGGCGATGTCAACGAGTCGATTCTGAAAGGGAACGCATCTGATCTCATACAGATCTCGGAAGCGTTGCAGGAGAAGAAGATAGTCCAGATAGCGGAGGAGATCGAGAGGCGGCATGACGACCCTGTGAATCCGGTGAAGCTGGTTCTCATCACGGGACCGAGCAGCAGCGGAAAGAGCACTGTCTGCAAAAGGCTCAGCGTCCAGCTGAAAGCCTGCGGACTGCACCCGATCTCGTTCTCGACGGATGACTATTTTGTCAACCGCATCGACACCCCGAAACTGCCGGACGGAAGCTACGACTTCGACAATTTCGACACCGTGGATCATGAATATCTCCAGAAGGACCTGATCAAACTGCTTGACGGTGAGGAGGTGGAGGTTCCGGAATTCAATTTCGTCACAGGCCGCCGCGAATTCAACGGCAAGAATCTCAAGCTGGGCGAAAGGTCGGTGCTGCTGGTTGAAGGTCTCCACGCCCTGAACCCTCGTCTGACCGACAAGGTCCCGGACAAGGGCAAATTCAGGATATTCATAAACACCATCACCTCCATCTCGCTGGACTGTCACAACTGCATTCCAACGAGCGACAACCGTCTGCTGAGGAGGATCGTCAGGGATTACCTCAAGGGTGCCTTCACCGCGCGGGAGTCGATCGCCAATTGGCCGAACGTGCGCAGAGCCGAGGTGAAGTGGATCTACCCGTTCCAGGAAAGCGCGGACGTGCTGTTCAATTCGGCCTATCTGGTGGAATTCGCCGTGCTTCGCACACACGCCGAGAGGATTCTCGCGACTGTGCCTAAGAACTGCCCGGAGTACGGCGAGGCTCACAGGCTGCTGAAATTCCTGCATTACTTCGTGCCTGTCTCCGACAAGGAAATTCCGCCGACATCGCTGCTTCGGGGATTCATCGGAGGGGGAAGTTATTGACCTTTGGCGGCGGCTGAGGTGTGCAGAGGTTAGAAAAGACATTAATATATTCATAAACAACAATTTAAACATCTACCAACAAAAATGGCGGACGAAAAGATAATTTTTTCGATGAACGGTGTGGGGAAGGTTCTCCCGCACAACAACAAGGTTATACTGAAGGACATCTACCTTTCATTCTTCTACGGAGCGAAGATAGGCATCATCGGCCTGAACGGCTCCGGTAAATCCACCCTTATGAAGATCATCGCCGGCGTGGAGAAATCCTACCGCGGAGAGGTGGTCTGGGCTCCAGGCTATTCAGTTGGCTATCTTGAGCAGGAGCCTCAGATGGATCCAGACAAGACCGTTCTTGAGGTCGTGCAGGAGGGAGTGCAGGAGGTAATGGATGTACTCAATGAATATAACGAGATTTCACTCAAGTTCATGGAGCCGATGGACGATGAACAGATGAACGCGCTGATCGAGCGTCAGGGCGAGCTGTCCGAAAAGATCGAGCATCTGGGCGGCTGGGAGATCGACGCGAAACTCGAGAGGGCGATGGACGCTCTGAACTGCCCTCCGTCAGAAACCAGGATCTCCACACTTTCCGGTGGCGAGCGCCGCCGTGTGGCTCTCTGCCGTCTTCTTCTCCGCGAGCCGGACGTGCTGCTTCTGGACGAGCCGACCAACCACCTCGACACAGAGAGCATCCAATGGCTTGAGGCGCATCTTAGACAGTACAAGGGTACTGTCATCGCCGTGACCCATGACCGCTACTTCCTCGACAATGTGGCCGGCTGGATCCTTGAACTGGACAGAGGCGAAGGCATTCCGTGGAAGGGCAACTACAGCTCCTGGCTTGAGCAGAAGACCAAGAGACTTGAGATGGAAGAGAAGCAGGAAAGCAAAAGACGCAAGACCCTACAGCATGAGTTGGAATGGGTTCGCATGGCTCCCAAGGCCCGCCAAGCCAAGCAGAAAGCCCGTCTTGGCGCATACGAGAAACTGGCCGCGGCCGACACGAAGGAGAAAGAGGCGAATCTTGAAATCTACATTCCGAACGGACCGCGGCTCGGCAACAAGGTCATCGAGTTCAAGGACGTGTCCAAGGCCTACGGGGACAAGGTTCTCTTCGAGCATCTTTCGTTCGCCCTCCCGCCGGCCGGAATCGTGGGCGTAATCGGCCCTAACGGAGCCGGCAAGACCACTCTGTTCAGGCTCATAATGGGCATCGAGAAACCGGACACAGGCTCCATCGACATCGGCGAGACAGTCAAGATCTCGTACGTGGACCAGCAGCACAAGAGCATTGACCCGGACAAGACCGTGTTCGAGACCATAGCCGGGAACTCAGAGTGGGTAAGGCTCGGCAACAAGGACATCAACGCCCGCGCATGGGTGTCCAGGTTCAACTTCAGCGGATCGGATCAAGAGAAACTCTGCGGTGTGCTTTCCGGAGGCGAGAGGAACAGGCTGCACCTCGCGCTCACCCTCAAGGACGAGGGCAACGTCCTGCTTCTGGACGAGCCTACGAACGATGTGGACGTAAACACGATCCGTGCTCTGGAGGACGGTCTTGAGAACTTCGCCGGATGCGCCGTCGTGATCAGCCACGACCGCTGGTTTCTGGACAGGATCGCCACGCACATCCTCGCCTACGAGGGCGACTCCAACGTGGTGTTCTTCGAGGGCAACTACGCCGAGTACGAGGAGAACCGCAAGGCTCGTCTCGGCAACACCGAGCCTAAGAGGTTCAAGTACAAGAAGCTGATGGAATAGTTATTGCAGGGTTCCGATGCCGGTGCGCCGCGGTGGCGCGCCGTAATGTCGCACTAAAACTACAACTTTTATGGCAAGTGACTCAAGAAAGTACGAATGCCTGCGCTGTGGCTGGATCTATGACCCGGCCGAGGGCGATCCTGACGGTGGCATAAAGCCCGGAACCCCGTTCAAAGACATCCCGAAGGACTGGAAATGCCCGGTCTGCGGAGCCGCCAAATCAGATTTCGCGGAATATTCGGAATAACCGCTCTGACGAACAACCGAAGGGGGCGACTATAATCTTGGTCGTCCTCTTTTTGTTTGTACTCATGCATTGATTTTCAGTAATCCTTGACTCCTACTTCCGTCAACGGGTGGCGACGGACAGGGCGACCGTATAGCCCATCGACCAGGCTGCCTGAAGATTGAAGCCGCCTGTTATCGCATCCACATCGAGGACCTCGCCTGCGAAATAAAGACCGGGGTGGGTCTTGGACTCAAGCGTGCTGAGATTGATGTTTGACAAGGCGACACCGCCACAGGTGACGAACTCTTCCTTGAAGCGGCTTTTGCCGCGGATTTGGTACCCGTCATTGATCAATGTGTTCACAAGGCGGTTCATGCCTTTGGAACCCAGTTCGGCCCAACGGGAATCTTCACGGACTCCGCATTTGGAAACCAGATATGCCCAAAGTCTTGACGGCAGTTCTGACGGATGAGTGTTGAGTACCAGTCTCTGAGGATTGTCTTTTAAGATTGACATGATTCCGGCACGGGCATCCTGCTCGCCGGCATCGCCTAACCAGTTCACGGAAAGAGTAGCGGAATATTCATTGTCAGCAAGATAGCGAGCGGCATAGGAGGAGAGCTTCAGGATGGCGGGTCCGCTCATTCCCCAGTGTGTGATGAGGAGCGGGCCATTGG
The DNA here is from genome assembly GCA_963642795.1 of Bacteroidaceae bacterium. GTDB lineage: Bacteria > Bacteroidota > Bacteroidia > Bacteroidales > UBA932 > Cryptobacteroides. Next base: position 3,074 of record CAVIHT010000019.1, on the reverse strand, counting down.
CTTTGAACTTCGTGCCGACCAAAGATGCGGAAGCGTTCTCGACCACAGTACCCATCAGCTCACGGATCGGACTGCCGGGAATGTTGAATGTGAAGAGGGACGGGACGGGCGGGACGATTTCCAGATTAAGGCGGTCAAGCATTCCGAGGCCGGAAAGTTTCGGGCTGCCGCCTGTGGTGACGATCACTATGTCGGCCCGGAAACCATGCTTATCTCGAACCACGGGATCCGCGACCGAGAGCATATAGCCACCTTCCGGACATGGGAATATTCCTGTGATTTTATGTCTTACATGAAGCACGACTCCCGTCTGACGCATTCCGGCAAGCAGGGTGTTCACTATCTCCATGGCATCCTGCGACGCTGGAAAAACACAATGATCTTCCTGAAGAACCAGTTTTACTCCTTCATTCTCAAACCATCGCAAAGTACTTTGATGATCAAAGGTACGGAACAGACGTTTCATAAGCTTATCGCCGCGAGGATATGCGGCTGACAGAGAAGATATTCCTTCAAAGGAATTTGTGAGGTTGCACCGCCCTCCACCGGTAATCGCCACTTTCGCCAAAGCCTTCGTCCCCGCCTCAAACACCTCCACGGAAGCGGAAGGAATCCTCCGTTTCAACTCAATGGCGCAGAAACACCCTGCCGCCCCGGCCCCGATAACCGCAACATTCATAGTGCAAACCTACACAAAATAATTGATATAAGTCATTCGACAATCAGGAATATTTTGCCATATAATTTTTAGTAAATATCTTTACCGAGATTTATGGCGAAAGGACAGAAAGACATACTCCTCGGGATGATCCGGGGCGGACTCCCAATGACCCTCGGACAGCAGATTCGGCTTACGATTCTGTTGAGTCTGCCGGCGATCGCCGCTCAAGTCTCGTCCGTGCTGATGCAGTACATCGACGCGGGGATGGTCGGACATCTCGGAGCGAACCAGTCGGCTTCCATAGGACTGATCACCACAACGACATGGATAATGGGCGGATTCACGTCAGGAACATGCTCGGGATTCTCCGTTCAGGTGGCTCACCTTTGCGGAGCGCAGGATTTCAAGGGAGCCAGAGCAGTAATGAGACAGGGGATCACCACAGTATTCCTTGTCGGGCTGATTCTCGCCACGATAGGCGTCAGCATCAGCGGAACGCTCCCACTTTGGCTCGGCGGAACACCGGAGATCAATGAAGACGCTTCCGACTATTTCCTGATATATTCAGCGTTCATTCCGATAGGCGCGGTGGGATGGGCGGCGAGCGCCATGCTACAGGCCAGCGGAAACATGAAGATTCCGAGCCTGATGTTCACCGGGATGTGCGCGCTGGACGTGGTGTTCAACTACATATTCATTTACGTCTGTGACATGGGAGTGGCCGGAGCGGCGTTGGGAACGGGAGCTTCCGAAGTCGTCACCACCGCATTCGTTGTCTGGTACATTCTCTGCCGTTCCAAGGAATTGAACATCAAAGGAGAACGAGCCACCTTCGTTCCACAGCGCAGGACTTTGGGCAACGCCTGGGGCATCACCGCCCCGATGTGGCTCCAGAACATCATCATGAGAGGGTCACACATCATGAGTACTGTCATCGTGGCCCCTCTCGGGCCGGTCTCAATAGCGGCCAACTCACTGGCCATCATCGCCGAAAGTTTCTGCTACATGCCGGGCTACGGAATCGAGGAGGCGGCCACGACACTTGTCGGTCAAAGTCTCGGAGCGAAACGAAAGGATGTGGCCAAACGTTTCTCGCGGATCACGATGATGATGGCTGCCGGGATCATGACGCTGCTGGGAGTACTGATGTTCGTCTTCGCCACGGAACTGATGACGCTTCTTAGTTCCGACCCTGATGTCATAGCACTGGGTGCCAAGGTATTGAGGATCGAGGCGTTCGCCGAGACGCTGTACGCATTCTCAATCGCCGGCTACGGTTCATGCGTCGGCGGAGGCGACACCCTTGTACCAAGCGTGATGAACTTCGGGAGCATGTGGGTGATCCGTATCGGGCTGGCATTGATCCTGACCCCGCGCCTTGGGCTCACAGGCTACTGGATCGCGATGTGCATCGAACTGAATGTCCGAGGTCTCCTGTTCTACTGGAGGCTGCGGGGCGAAAAATGGATGAAACTTAAAATCACTTGAATATATGGAAAGAATCATCAATCAGGAATTCGGCGGCGAGAGACCGCTATATTGCAGACACGACCTTTATCTTGAGAACGTCAAGATACACGCCGGAGAGTCCGCCTTGAAGGAGACAGGCAACATCACAGCCGTCCATTGCCTGTTCGAGGGCAAGTACCCGTTCTGGGAGTGTGACGGATTCGTCATCAAGGACAGCCTTCTGACCGTTGGAGCCCGTTCAGGACTTTGGTATTCAAGAAACTGCGAGATCTGCGACACTATCATCGACGCACCGAAGACTTTCCGCCGGATGGACGGAATAAAACTGAAGAATGTTCAGATTCCGGGCGGCACGGAGACTTTCTGGGACTGCAGGAACATCGAGGTCGAGGACTGCGTAATCGACAGGGCCGACTACGTGTTCATGCACTGCGAGAACGTCAAGCTGACCAACGTCAGACTGAACGGCAACTACAGTTTCCAGTACGCAAAGAATGTGGAGATCCGAGACTGCGTGCTGAATTCCAAAGACTCATTCTGGGAGGCGGAGAACGTCACTGTCATCGATTCCGTAATCAATGGTGAATATCTTGCCTGGTACTCGAAGAGTCTCCGACTCGTGCGTTGCCACATCACAGAGACCCAGCCGCTATGCTACTGCGACGACCTCGTCCTTGAGGACTGTACGATGGGTGCGGACGCCGACCTTGCGTTTGAATATTCCTCCGTCAGGGCCACCGTCAAGGGGCACATCCCTTCAATCAAGAACCCTCGCACAGGATTCATCCGCTACGGCACCGTCGGCGAGATCATCCTCGACGGGAACATCAAGGCCCCGGGCGACTGCCGACTGGAGAAAATGTAACGGGCGATATAGAAGCTGTTAAAAAATAGAGTAGATGTAGGGGATTTCTCCCCTAGCACCTCTCATTGCACCGTACGT
>CAVIHT010000018.1:0-43300 GCA_963642795.1 Bacteroidaceae bacterium | reverse complement strand
CCGATAGGATGCCTTAAGCCTTGACGGACAATGGGCCGTTCCGGATGTGATGAATATGATTCCCCGTCTTCTAAATTAAAGGGCCGCAGAGGAACAATCCCGTGCGACCCTTGTCGTATTAAGTAAAAAATATTATTCCACCTTTCTGGCTCCGTCACTGATCACCACGTCGTAGAACTTAGGATCGTGACCGAACTTGGCAGGGAACTGCTCCTTGACCGCAGCGATGAACGCATCGTAGAGTTCGTCCTTCACAAGGTTGATCGTGCAGCCTCCGAAGCCTCCGCCCATCACGCGGGAACCGGTCACCTCACACTTGCGGGCAAGTTTGTTGAGGAAATCAAGTTCCTCGCAGCTGACCTCGTAGAGCTTGCTCAGACCGAAATGGGTCTGGTACATCATCTCTCCGACAGTCTCGTAGTCTCCCCTCTCAAGAGCGTCGCACACATCGAGAACTCTCTGAACCTCCCCGATCACATACTCGGCTCTGAGGAAATCCTCCTCCGGAATCTCCTCACGGACCTCGTCGAGCCAGACACGCTTGGCATCACTGAGGAACTCGACGTCAGGATGGTTCTTCCTGATGGCCTTCGCGGCGTTCTCGCAGGACTCCCTTCTCTTGTTATACGCCGAAGAGGCCAGTTCATGTTTCACGCATGAATCAACAAGGACGAGCCTGTAGCCCTTCGGATCAAACGGGAAATACTTGTACTCCAATGTCTTGCAGTTAAGACGGATGAGACTGCCTTTCTTTCCGAAAATCGAGGCGAACTGATCCATGATTCCGCACTTCACACCGCAGTAGTTATGCTCTGTGGACTGACCGATCTTGGCAAGGTCAAACTTGTCGATCTTGTTGTCAAACAGATAATTGAAGGCATACGCAAATGTGCTTTCCAAAGCCGCTGACGAAGACAGTCCGGCTCCGAGCGGAACATCTCCGGCAAAGACTGTGTCAAAACCCTCAACCTTTCCGCCGCGCTTCACAGTCTCCCTGCACACACCGAATATGTAGCTTGCCCACTGCTGCTTAGGTTTGTCCTCCTCATTGAGTCCGAACTCGACATATTCATCATAGTCAAGGGAGAAAGCCTTGACCTTCTGGGTTCCGTTCAACTTGACCTCAGCCATGATTCCACAATCAATGGCTCCCGGGAAAACATAGCCCCCGTTATAGTCTGTGTGTTCACCGATGAGATTAATGCGACCCGCCGAAGCGAACACTTCGCCTTCGACACCGAAGAGAGTCTTGAACTTCTCCCTGATTCTGGTTTTCATTTCCATATTATGTGATTTTTAGTTTTGTCCGTTCAAGAAAGCACCCTCGGAAGGCTACCTTCCAATAAGGCAAATTTAACAATTTTTATTGATTATCTACCGAATCCTGACAACAATCGGACAATGATCGCTCACTCCCCCGACGTAACGCGGCCCCGTGTACGTCCGAAGCGGTTTTTCCCCCGAATGAGCGTTGTCCCTCGTCATCAGAAAGGGCAATCTCAAAACTTTCATCTCAGGAATATGCTCGCTCACGGCAATGCTCTCCGAGATAAAGAACATGTCAATCATTTCCCATTTACCTGAATATCTTATCGTTCCCTCCCCTCTTTCCGCCAACTCAGCCGCAAGGTTGATCAAAGGATAAGGTTGTCCGTCCGTCAATATTCCGAAAGCCTGATTCTCAGGAGTGTCATTGAAATCACCCATCGCGACTATATTCATAGACCCTCCCTTTTGAAGTGAATCCGCCACTTCACGCAGCCTTGTCAGCGCCACAGCTCTTCTGTCGCTTGTCTTACCCCCGTATTTGGACGGATGATGGTTCACCAGAAAGACCACGCTGTCCCCGTCAGACTTCCGGAATTTCGTCAAAAGAATATCTCTGGTCCTCATCGGTGGGTCGGTTCCTCTCCCGACTCTCAAAGGCACTGCCTGAAGCAAGTCCAGTCTGGACTCACGGTAAAGAAGAGCCACATCTATCCCGCGAGGATCCGGAGATTCAAAATGCACGATCTTGTAGTCAGTCTTGTAGAGAGGAGTGTCCTCCAGAAGCCTTTCGAGGACAAAACGGTTCTCCACCTCAGCTATTCCTATAACGTCCGGAAACGCGCCTTCATTGTCCTTTATCCAGAAAATAGACTTCGCTATGGCGTTGCATTTCGTCAGAAACCTACGTTTTGTCCAATGTTTTCTACCGAAAGAAGTGAACTCCGCTTCAGACTCGCTTACGTTGAGACTGTCCCTGCGCCAGTCGAACAGATTCTCCAGATTCCAGAACATGACAAGTGTCTGATCTTCTCCTCCGGCAGCCTTTGAAACATCATAATTTTGAACATTATACATTATAACAGCCGCCGGAAAGAGAAGAAAGACATACAGTATGATGATCATCCTTTTCATTCCAAAGGCAAATGTGCGGCACAAAAACGTAAAAAAAGAAAAGAAACATAAACTTTACCATGAGAGACGTAAATACCTCTTTATTTACCCCTATTATTACTTGTCTCACGATGAGCAAAAAGGTGGGTCAAGTTATTTTTTAAGGATTACTTAATTTGTATCTTTGTCGTCCGGTTTGTTAATCGACTTTAGAATTCAACAAGATATGTCATTGAAATGCGGTATAGTCGGACTTCCTAATGTCGGCAAGTCAACTTTGTTCAACTGTGTGAGCTCAGGCAAGGCCCAGAGCGCTAATTTTCCTTTCTGTACAATAGAGCCAAACCTCGGCTCGACAAACGTTCCGGACAAGAGGCTTGAGGTGCTTGCGGACATGTGCAAGCCTAAGAGCGTTGTTCCGGCTACTGTGGACATAGTGGACATAGCAGGATTAGTCAAGGGGGCGAGCAAGGGAGAAGGCCTTGGAAACCAGTTTCTTGCCAACATCAGAGAGACTGATGCCATCCTTCATGTACTCAGATGCTTCGATGACGGCAACATCGTTCATGTGGACGGCAGTGTGGATCCTGTGAGGGATAAGGAAGTTGTGGACACTGAACTCCAGATAAAGGATCTTGAGACAGTCGAGTCTCGTCTTGCCAAAAGTCAGAAACAAGCCACGACAGGCGGGGACAAGGATGCCAAGAAACTTGTCGCGCTTCTTCTCCGCTATAAGCAAGCCCTTGAGCAGGGAAAATCGTGCAGGACGGTAGAGTTTCTCAACGAAGAAGAGGCCGCTATGGCCAAGGATCTTTTCCTGCTGACAAACAAGCCGGTGATGTACGTCTGCAACGTGGACGACGCCTCGGCTGTCAATGGCAACAAATACGTTGAAGCCGTCCGTGAGGCTGTCAAGGAGGAGAATGCCGAGATTCTCGTGATCTCCGCCAAGACCGAGTCTGAAATCTCTGAAATGGACTCCTATGAAGATCGTCAGATGTTCCTTGAGGAGATGGGACTTAAGGAGTCAGGTGTCGTCAGGCTTATCCAAGGCGCCTACCACCTGCTGGGACTCCAGACATTCTTCACCGCCGGATCCGATGAGTGCCGCGCCTGGACCATCCACAAGGGTGACAAAGCTCCTAAAGCCGCCGGAGTCATCCACACGGACTTTGAAAAAGGATTCATCAGAGCCGAGGTCATCAAATACGATGATTTCGTCACCCTCGGCAGTGAAAGCGCTGTCCGCGCCGCCGGCAAACTCGCCACGGAAGGCAAGGAATATGTCGTACAGGATGGCGACATCATGCACTTCCTGTTTAACGTGTAGCCCCGGCGCACTACCCTACTTGACCTCTCCCATGATGGAGTCCCAGTCGGTGATGCCGAGGGTAGTCTTGTACTGATCGAAGACGGAGTCCTCCTCCGGAGTGCCGGCTGCTTTCCAGACGTACCAGACAGGCTTTGGAGTCAGATTCTGGACATTGCCCTCATCGAAGGTACGGAGGCCGATCCTGAGACCCCCTTCCGCCTTGTTGTCGGCCCAGTTGTGCCATTGGACAGCGTCAATTCCATCCAATTTGGAAACCTTTTTCCAAACCCAGGCGCCGCCAGCGGCCTGAAGCGCAAGATCCGACTCCGAATAGGTCGGCGAGTTGGTGCCTTGTTCGGAGAGGAACAGCAGACGTTTCTCCGTCCCTTTGTAAAGGTTCTCCTTGAGCTTGATCCAAGCGTCGATAACCTCCAGATTCTTGAAAGTCACGTACTTGGTGTCCATCGAGAAGGTCGCCTGCGTGTCGTTGTTCCAGAATGCCGGTTTCGTTAGGTCCTGAGGGTAAGGGTGGCAGGCCACACCCCAGCGGAAGTCACCCTCGGCGTTGGAATATTCAACAATCTTCCCCAGCAATATCTTCGGGGCATAGGCTCCGTCGGCCTTTGTCCAGCAATGCGTGAATGAACCGAAGACGGTGGCGTTCTGGTCGTACTGCCGGGCGATGTTGTAGCAGATTCTCATGGACTTGATGTAACGGTCAAGGTAGCGCAGCATCGGTTGAGTGCCCATGTTGGTCCACTCATCGGCGAAGTCCACCTCGTTGTGCATGATCCAGTGGGAAATTCTCCTGTCCGCGGTGCAGTGGGTGGAGGCCATGTGCTCAAGCGCGGCGGCATAGAGGTTGAAAGCCTTGGCGGTCGTCATGTTCGGCATCGTGTAGTTGCCTCCCGTGTTCTCCGGATCATTGAATATCGAGTTGACCTGACAGAGAATGATGGCCGAGACCACAAGGCTGTTTTCCGCGGCTCTGGAGGTAACAACGTCAACATAATCCTTCACAGGGCCAAGGCTGTAGCTCACTCCTCCGTAGTTATAGCCCGAACCTTCTCCCGTGATGTAGTTGTTGAGAACCACATTCATGGTGATGCTGCCGACATTCATCTCCTTGCAGTCGCTGAAATAGAGGTCTATGTCTCCTGCTCCGAAACCTTTCTTGTTCTTGAGCGGAAGAGCGGCCGGACTGGCCTTCGGAGCCACCTCATCGGCATAACGGGCGTGGGAATCCAAAGTCTGCTCATCGCCTTCCATCTTGACGACCGCCCACTTTGAGAACACCCTGTCGTACCTTATGCCCTCCCGGGACGGGACAATCCTGTCCACCGTGACCGAGAAATTCTTGTCCGAGACGCTCTCGGTGTATGGATATTCAGTAAGCTCGGTAACATCCTGCCAAGGAGTGATCTCGGCAAGGACGTACTTCCCGGACTCTCCGCAGGAACCCTTGACAATCACTTTATCGGAAGTCACCACCACACTCGCCACTTTGGAGGAATAGTCCTTGGCAAGGTATTCCTTCAGGTTGGCGGCCATCTGTTCTTTGGTATTCTTCGGCTTCACGACAACGTTAGGCTTCGGAGTGTCCTTCCCGCATGAACAAAGAATAGTCAAAGACAGCGCAGCGATGATCAGCCGCGACGATGAATTGATTTTCATGTCTGTTATTCTTAACAATTTATCTGAAAAACGCCTTCTCTTCAAATTCTCAAACAAACCAAGACTTCCTACCTGGCGGTATAGACGTAGTTGAAACGTCCGCCAGGAGCGGAATCACCATTGACATAGAAGTCCATGATGTTCCCTTCCTCCTGCATGTTGTCGTTCCATTTGAACTCGAAGTCAAGAGAATCTGACGAAAGTCCCAAAGCCTTGCGGGGAATCTTGATCACAAGCTTGTCGCCATAGGTTCGGAACTCGCATAAGGACGACTCCTCCCACATCCATATTCCTTGAATATTCCTCTCCAGAACGGCTTTGCGCCCTTCCGGACTGACGCGGTTGACGATGAAGTCATAGCCGTTCCAGCCGGTCGATTTGTCCCGGTCCACGTCGATAAGCAGCTGCATCCAGTGCGAGCCGGACTGCGGAGACAACTTCCCGGCGGTCTCCACATAGAACCAAAGGTTCTCCGAGTCACGGGCCACCTTGGCTCCGGTTATGTCGTTCCTGCCGGTGTTGTTCACATAGAAGCAGTCATAGCGGCCGCGGGCCTCGCGGTGCATGGTGTTGCCCCTGTAGGTTCTATAATACGGTTCCACGCCATCCCAGTCCTTGACATTCTTCATGTCTATTGTCTTCTCGCCGCTGACCGGCTCCGACGGAGTCATCCCCTTGAACTTGCGCACCCTGTCAACCAGCTGAAGGTAATAGACATCACCCTTGTCACCCCAGCCTTTGTTAGGCTCTATGTCCCGGCTGTGGTCCCAGTCGAACTGATCCACAAACGAGAACGGGTCTCCCTGCCAGCCGTGTTCCGGAAGCCAGATTCCGGCGGTGTACTCATTCCATCCGGTCACGAAGACCAGCTCAGGGTCAAGCTCGTCAGCCCTGTCCCACTGCTCGGCGAAGTTCCAGCCGTAAAGGTAGCCGTCGGGACGCGGGTCGAAACCGTTTCTGACCGAGAAGCTTCTGCCCTGCGAATCCTTGACGTTGAAGGCTCCGCAATGCCCTTTTCGGTCAGGGCTTGTGTTCTGGGAGACACCTACCGTGACCTGCTCATAGGAAACTTTTCCGTCAGCTCCTTCCGAAGCGACATAGCCGTGCTGAGGGTAGTTCTCAAGCCATCCCCACTGGTCGTTTCTGGACGGGCCGTCAACGTAGTCCGGCTGTCCGGGACGGAAGGTGAAGAACCCGGCGATCTCCCTGTCCAGAGGAGAGTTGTCAAGAGCCTCCGGATAAGCCATTATGCAAGGCTTTCCTTTCCAGACAAACCATAGGTCGGAGTACCTGCCAGGCTTGTAAAGGTCATTGTAGAGCTGATGGAGAGAGACACGGGAAGACGGCATCGGACCGAAATTAAGCATGAACGCTATCTTAGGGACTTTCACTCCGTCTTTCTGTGCCTTGTCCCAGGTCTCCAGAAGAGCCTCGTAGGATTCCTTCCAGGTCAGGGAGCCGTTGGTGCAGTCAAAGAAAACCGCGTCAACTCCAGCGTCCGCCAAAAGCTCCGCCTGCTTGCGGAGAACCCACTTGTCGGTGGTCTTGTAGTAGCCGAACAAAGGCTCTTCCCAAAAGAAGAACCCGGGCTTCTTGCTGCCCCAAGCCGGATGGTTGTAGTCCTTCAGAGCCTCGGGATGCTTACGGATAATCTCTGAGATGTTCTTGACCCTGTAAGTCGTGTCATCGTTGCCCTGATGCCAGGTCCAGTAGAACATCGCGACCACCTTTCCGTCACGTTTGGCGGGTGCGTCGGCATAAGACCTGACCTTGCGGCCGAGGGCATCGGTGGCCGCCCATGAATCACTGTTGACCTCTTGGGAGAACAAAGATGTCATCACCAGAGACAAAAGCGAGAAAGCAAGAAAAACTCTTTTCATAGTCAAATGATTTTCAGAATCTGTTTTGAAATGTTGTTAAACTTAATGGTCCGCCCGGGTTGAGCTATTCAGCCACAATGTGGTAAGAGCCAGAAGGGAAGACGTAGCATTCATAGCCCTCGTGACTCCTCCTGTCAAACACAATCGCCTTACCGTCAACCGTCGCGGTCTTTCCTTCAGGAATGTACACCAGTCCGTCGGCGCCGGCCGGGATGACAAGGTCCCAGACAAGCCTTCCGTCCTCGTTCTTCCATGAAGTGGAGGTCACTCCGTACCGGGTGTCAACCGTAGCGGCCGCCCATTCAAGGTCGGAGGTGTGCCTTGGATGGAACAGGACCGTCCTGAACCCCGGAGCATCATCCACAGGTCTCAGTCCGGCGACATCCTCAAGAATCCAGGACTCATAGCCTCCCTGCATAGGATGGCAATGTGAGCCGTGAGACTTCGCCCGGGTGTCGCTCTGCAAAGGCAGAGTTTCCCACAGGGTAGTCACTTTCAGGGAGTCCACCATCACTCCGAACGTGTTCTCTCCTTTCTTCGTGAAGAGGTCGAACACCTCCGCCGAAGCCCCGTTCCTTGCCAGAGCGCTTCCGATCCTTGAAAGTCCGAAGACTCCCACATCAAAGAATTTGTGGCCGGTGTTTATGTCATTCAGGATTGCCTGTGCGCCTTCCTGACGGCGGTCTTGAGGAAAGAGTCCGAGTTCAAGAGCCATCGCGTCGGCCGTCTGTCCTCCGAATGAACACTTGAGCGGATTGAAGAACTTGGCGATGATGGCCTTGCGTACATATTCCTCCTGCTTTTCGAACCACCCGAGGTCATCTTCCTTGCCAAGCAGCCTTGCCGTCTTGACCATGATTCCCAGATCCAGAAGATGGAATGCAGAAGAAGTGAACTCGACGGCGGTGGCGTTGTGCTCATGGCTGCTGAACGTCGGACACCAGTCACCGAGCCCCTCGAAGACAATCCCGTCAACCGCGGTTTCCGCTATGTGGCGGACCCAAAGACTCATCATGCCGTAGTAGTCCTCGAGAATCCTCCTGTTGCCGCAGTACAGGTAAAGATGCCATGGAAGCTGCACGACAGCCGTCCCCCAGTCCGGAGAAGCCACTCCGCAGAGACGCTTTCCGGGAGCGATCATGAACGGAATCCCGGCCTCTTTGTCAGCGTAGTAGAACTGATGGTTATAGAGTTTGTGGAAGAGGGTGTTGGTAAGGCTTACGTCCGAAGTGGTTCTGATGTCATCAAGGTACTTGACCCAGAAGTTGTTCATCTGGAAAAGCATGTCCGCGGCCCTGTCGTAGGCGTGAGTGTCACCGAGCCATCCGCACTTCTCCCTCTGGTTGCAGTCCACAGGAAGCCCGACGAATGAATTGATGAATGTCCTCGCGGCGATGTCATGCAGGTAGTTGATCTGATGGTCCGAGCACTCGAACGACCCGATCCGGGTCAGGCCGGTGTGTACCGGGGCGCGGGTAATCCAGTCCAGGCCCGGCTCCTCGTCAGAGCCTTCGACCGTCAGCTCCACATACCTCATTCCGTGGTAGGTGAAGACAGGCATCCATGTTTCCTTCCCTTTTCCGGCGAAAGTGTAGGCATCTTTCTGGAGTCCCACATGCTCCACTCCGGTGGACTCCACGTCAATCTCGCGGGTGACAGGGTCGATTTCCTCCGATCCGACGGTCTGGAGCCTCACCCCGCGGGGAAGAGACGCGCTGAACACGACTTCCGAGGTGAGATTTGTCCCGAAGTCGTAAATCCAGACGTTCCCCTCCTTTGACGACCGCCACAGCGCCGAAGCCTTCTGCGGTTTCCCGGCCACCATCGGCGGAATCTCCTGAGCTGCCATACGCACCGGGATGACTCCTTGAGCCACCACGGCAGTGTCCCAGGAACTGTCATCGAAAGCGGCTGAACACCAGCCTTCTATCTCTCGTCTGGCATCATATTCATCCCCCTGATAGACATTGGAGCTAACCAAAGGGCCGTCGGCCCATTTCCATGATGTGTCCGTACCGATGGTCTCCACCGCACCGGAGGAATATTCAATGCGCATCTGACAACGGAGCATAGGCTTGCCGTAGGTCATTCCCCCGCCCCAGACCTTGTCCTGGTTGTACCATCCGGCTCCCAGCATGACTCCTATGCAGTTCTTGCCGTTCACAAAAAGGCCGGTAACATCAAACGCACTGTAGAGAGCTTTCTTGTCGTAGTCGGTCTGGGCGGGATCGAGAACCCTGTCAGGCTCGACAACCACGCCATTGAAGAAAAGCTGCGAGCAGCCAAGGCCGGAAAGGTAGATGACCGCCCTGCTGACCTTGCCCTTGCTGACCGTAAAAGCCTTGCGGAAATACGGGAACGGCCCGTCCTCCGTCTTTCCTGTGGCGATCCAGTCAGCTACCCAGGAGTTGTCAATCGACTTTGTGAAACTGACCGGCCGGGTCCATGCGGAGACCTTGCCAGACCCGTCCCAGACCCTGACCTTCCAGAAGTACCGCTCACCTTCCTTAAGGATGACCTCGGAAGGAGGCGTGATGTCCAGCTGGTTCTCCGAGATGACTTTCCCGGACTTCCACACGTCGCCGCCGCACCGAGGAGTCGTTCCTATCCAGAGTTCGTAGGCTGTCTGACGGGCAGCCTTCACGTCTGAAGCGAGTTTCCAGCTGAACCGCACGTCACTCACAGCGACAGGGTTGACCATTTCGTTGCAGGTCAGACAGACGGGATTGACCGTAGGCTTGGCCTGCGCGCAAAGAGCCGCAAGGGCCAGCAAAGAGGCAAGAACTATTCTCACAGCAATAAAGTTATTTGTTCCAGACAAATCTGTAGTTGAATCTGCGGTTCGGAGCAGTGTCTCCGTGCAGACAGAGCGAGATCGGATCGACCAGTTCCCCGGTGTTGTCGGCCCACTTGAAGTCAAAGGTGATTGACTTCCCGGAAACTCCTAGCAACGACTTCGGAACGGCCAGTTCCAGTTTGTTGCCATCCACGGCGAAACGGTATTTTCCGGCCACGGTCCATTCTCCGTCAATGAATTTCAGAACATTCCCTTCGCCAGGCGAGGTAACGTCCTTGTTGATCAGGATGTCGTAGCCGTACCAACCTGTCGATGAATCTCCGTCGGAGTCAATCAGAAGCAGCATCCAGTCAGGATCGGAGCATGGGGTCAATGCATCGGCGGTCTCGGCGTAAAAGAATATCTCCGACTTGCCGACAGCCACCTTAGATGCTACAATATCGTTCCTGCCGGTGTCATCGGTATAGTGAAGCCCGCCGTAACCCTTCGCGTCACGATGGAACACATCCCCGCGGGTGTCGCGGTAGACCACCTCAACCTGCTCCCAATCACTGAATATTCCGTCAACCGACATCCTATGAATATGCCTGTTCACCGGAACCGGCCTCACTCCCTTGTAGCGGCGTATGTTCTGGGCCATCTGCATGTAGTAGTTGTCGGTATAGCCGCCTTTCATCGGCTGGATCGTCCGGTTGAACTCGGAATTGTACTGGTCCACGAACATGAACGGATTCTTCCTGCCGAGCCAGCCGACCTCGCCGTTGTACTTTCCGGCCGTCCATTCGTTCCAGTCGTTGAGGTAAAGGAACTGAGGGTTCGCGGCCAGAGCGTCGTCCCAACGCTCCTGGAAGTAGATTCCGTAGCCCTCCGGATCGGAGACCTTGCGGCCGAGCCAAGGGACATAGGCGGAATCCGGGAGATCATATTCATTGAGCCGCGGCTCGCCGTCGCATCTTGACCAGGACTTTCCGACTCCCATCGGGACATCGGTCATAGTGACCGGATGCTGGGCAGGCGTGACAGCAGCCTCCTCGACCTTGCCGTTGTGCTTTGAAACCAGTTCCTCCGGGGTCATGGACTTGATCTTAGGGTCAGCCATGCTGTAGCCGAAACTCCAGTTGTCCTCCGTGCCGATGAAACGCTTTCCGGCCCATTCGTAGTAGCCCCACCACATGTTCCTGAGGGTAAAGAAGCTCTTCACCTCGTCGGAGTAGTCGTGAGTGCCGTCCCGATAGGCGGAATGGCCTCCGTTGGCATCGTGGACAGGGTCGGCGTTGTACAGAAGCAGAGGTTTTCCGTCCCAGTAGAACCACAGGTCAGGGTACTTGTTCTCCTTGTAGATCCGCTCGTAGAGCTGCTGGACGACGGTGATCACCTCACCGTTGAACGCCCAGAAACAGAACTGGGGCGTGCTGTTGCCTTCAGAGCGCATCTTCTCCATCGTGGAGAAAAGCACCTCCCATTCGTCCCAATAGCGCACGGCGTTGGTGACGTCCATCACCAGCACGTCCACTCCTGCGTCGGAAAGCATCGACATGTCCTTGCGGATCACCCACTCGTCCTGGCTCAGGAAATAGCCCATCTCCGGCTCTCCCCAGTGGTAGGAGCCATATTTCCAGTTCGGATTGTCGGCCTGAAGCCGGGCGTTCGGGTCGGCCTGGAGAACCTTTGTGACATCAGCCTCGTAAGGGGCCGGAAGGGTCGCGAGGTTCTGCGTGTGCCAGGTTATGTAGAATATTCCCACGACACGGCGCTGGTCGGTCTTCACAGGACCTACGGCATCAATGCCCGGCATTGTCCTGCCCAAGGCGTCAGTGGCCACCCAAGTGTCCTGGTAGAGGTCAACTGAAGGTCTTTCGACAGTTATGTCCTGCGCCGAAGCAGCACAGGACATAACCACGAAAGCTATTATAGATGAAAATGTCTTTTTTGTCATCTGTAAATAAATGTGTCAAAGATCTTTGATTATTCGCCTTCCTCGGCGGCGCGCCAGTGCATCAGCCTGATGACAACCGTATCTCCGGCTCCGGCTCCGATGTCGAAGCGGACAGTCGCACCAGGGGCTCCGGTCCACCAACCGTTGTTCCAAGCCTGAACCATGTTCATCTTGAATGTCTTCCACTCATCGGTCTTCTTGAGATTGAAGACTGTCTCCACTCCTCCGGCAGGGCCGCCGACTCCCCAGCCACCATAGCACCAGAAGAACTCGCAGGAAACATCGGTTTTTGACTTATAGTGGAACACAAGCACTGTTCCCGGAACCTGTTTCTTGATAGGAGTCATTGACACTCCAGGGTCACCGCCTGTTGTTACATAAGTGAATTCAGACGGATCGTCAGGATTGCTTGCGGTAACGCTCACATTATTGCAATAGACACCAGTGTTAGGGGTCATGTACTCGGTGTCCGGATAGTAGGTGGCATCATCGTCCGGATCCGGCTGAAGCTCCGCTGCGGACTCATTAGCATAGTGGGTCGCGGCATCGGCATAGTAGGCACAGAACTCGGTGATGCTCACGCGGCGGGATCCCAGGAAAGCGACAAGGATGTACCTTGCGTTGACCGGAGCATTAAACCCATAGGCGTGATTGTAGACGTGCTCAGGATTGTACTCGAACGTGCCGAGATTTGTGGCGGCGGAGATGTCAGCCACCGGAACCTCGGAATAGTAGATCATGATGTTTGTCGGCTGGGCTTCCTTGTCATCGGAATCTCCAACCATCTCGATCCAGTTGACCTTGTGGACCTCACCGAGGTCGAAGGCTACCCACTGATAATCTTCATCACCCGACTTCCAAGCCGTTGAGACATTGTTGTCCAGGAGCCTGGCCGGAACGTTGTCGCCATTCACGCTTGAGACGCCGACGGCTGTGATTCTGGATTGAGGAATCTCTCCCCTTTCCGGTGTCACCTCGATCACCTTAGGATCGGAGGTGTTCCTGCCGCTCTCATCGGTGACGGTGACGGTCACGCTTGTCTTGTCCACAAACGGGAAGATCTCGACGCTTCCGCCCTCGCTGCCTGTCCTGGTGACAGTCTTGGTCTCACCAGCGAGATTCCTGTAGGAGATGTTGACGGTGACAGGTACATCATAGTCATTGGCCCAACCGATGACAGCACCTTCGATTGTAGGGGTGGTCGTGATGGTCTCCGTGATGTACTTGAAAGCCTTGCTGGCATCCTCTGGAGCGCAGGAAACGGTCAGCGGATCTCCATAACGCTCGTCGGAAGTGTAAGGAGTGACCGTGAACTCGTAAGTGTTCGTGTCGGAGAAGCCTCCTATCATTACGGAAGTATGGCCTTCTCCCTTTTCAGAATCGACACTATAGACGCTCACCTTTTGCTTCACCTCCTCTCCGGCAGCGTTCTGATAGATGACAGTGGCATAGTAATAGTCGCTTGCCGTCGGGTTGTCCCACTTGAGGACAACCGTTCCGATCCTCGGCTCCGCCGTCAGGTTTGACAGGACTATGTCCCCGTCTTTCGTCATTCCGGACTCATCCTTGCAGGAGAAGAACAGACCGGAGCATGCGATCAGTATCAAGTAGATGATTTTCTTCATATTCATCAATTTTTATCAATTCAAATCAAGAGTTCCACACTACCATCCAGGGTTCTGCCAGTCATTTCCGGTAAGTTCCAGGATCTTGGTGGCTTCAGAGAGTTCCAGTGGGTAGAGGAGGTACTTGTCCGTGCAACTTACGCGCTTGTCGAACGCGAAACGCTCATAGGTCAAGTTCTTGCCCGTACCGGAAATCTTCATTCCGGAGACAATGCCCGAAGCGTCGAGAGTCTTCCAGCGGCGCAGACTAAAGTAGCGGTCCGGCTCCAGGGCGAACTCGACCCTGCGGTCGTTGCGGTACCTCTGCTCGAACTCGGATTTAGAGAGCCCACTCGGAATCTCAGGCATTTCCACCCTCGCGCGGACAGCGTTGACAGCGTCGCGCGCCGACATGTTCAGACCGGAGGTGGTGACAATCTGATCCGCTCCGACAGCCTGATAGGCCACTTCGGCGAAGTTGTAGTAAAGCTCTGCAAGACGTACAAGACGCTTGTAGCCGTCCGAGTTGGAGTTCCTGTTGGAGGCGTCGTGGGCGTACTTGCGCATGTAGTAACCGGTGTGGGTGTACCTGATGTTGGTGGGGTTCAGTCCACAGTTGCCTCCGGCTATCGTGGAGATCTCATCATTGCCTCTCTTGCTGCCGTTGTAGAAAACAGTGGCGTAGAAGCGCGGATCCCTGTTCTCGTAAGGTTTCGTCTCATCGTAGCCGGATTCCGCATTGATGATCGGCTTGAGATGCTGCTCATCGGAGTAACCTGTGATCGCAGGCTTGCCGTTCGCCATCTCGTAGGCATCGACAAGCTCCTGGGTAGGACATGTTCCGGCCGTGGAGCTTCCGCTCACGATCGGCAGACCGCAATCTGACCAGATGGCTGTGCGGTAACCTCCGAGAATTGTCTCCTTGTCCTTGGCCCTGTAATCCTCCGGATTGTAGAGGAAATACGAAGCGTAGGCGTTGTAGCCGTCACTGGCAGATGTCCAAAGGCTGTAGTCATTGGCCAGAACCTTGGCAAGAGCGTCCGCGGCGATTTCAAGAGCCTGGTCAACCGTGTAGCCTCCGTCACCCATGAGCGGACTGATCACATAAGTCGCGGTCTCGCATCTGGTGGCCTGGGCAAGAGCCTTGGTAGCCATTCCCCACTGCTGGGTGGAGTAAACATAGGAATATGCGTTCGAGTCCTCGGTGGCGATCGCAGCGTCGCAGTCAGCGAAAATCTGAGCCGCTATCTCGGAGACCGTAGCCTTTGTGTCTGAAGAATAATCGTGGCTTGTGCCGAGGTCGGTAGTGATCAGAGGCAGCTGTCCGTACCTTTTCATGAGCTGAAGGTAGTACCATGCCCTCATGGTCAGAGCCTGCGCCTTCCATCCTGCCCTCTCCCAGTCTGTCATCTCCGCTGTGGCGTTGTCGATGTTGGCGATGAACACATTGCACTTACGGACTCCCTGGAAGTAGTGGCTCCAGGAATTGCTGTCCCAGTTGTTAGCGTCGAAATTGCTGGATGTGACGCCGGCGTTGTACCACAAGTCAAAATAATGACCGGCGGTGATGGCCTGACTATGCTGTGCGTCATCCGTGTAGGAACCGACATGAACGTACGGATTCTTCATGTAGTCGTAGCAAGCGTTGAGGTAGCCCTTGGTTCTGTTACGGTCCTTGAACACCTCGGACATGTCGATGGTTCCGTTGGCACGGAGATCCAAATCATCCTGACATGCGGAGAGGACCGCGGCGGCAGCCATCGCAAGAATTAGTATGCGGAATTTTTTCATAATATTCATGATTTACTTTATGAATCCATTAGAAGGTAAGATTGATTCCAAGCCTGTACATCCTGTACACAGGGAAAGCGAAGCAGGAACCCTCGACCGGAGTGTCATTTGTCTTCATCCCGTCAATGGTGAAGAGGTTCTGACCGCTCACGTAAACCTTGAACGCGCTTGCGTTGAGGAAGTCGCAGACCTTCTTAGGCATGTTGTAGGAAATCTCTGCGGTCTTCAGACGAAGGAACGAGGCATCCTTGAGGAGGTAGTCGTTCGTCTGGTTGTTAGTGGTGGAAGTGGTTGAAAGCGCAGGGAAGCCGATCTCCTCATCATTGAGCCATTTCTCCGCCGTCCATGCGGACTTGTGGCTTTCAGTGAAGATTCCTTCATAGGCGGACTGATTGGAAATCAACTCGCTGTAGTTTCTCTTGTAGTCACCGAGTCCCTGGAAGAGGAGATTGACCTCGAAGTTCTTGACGCTGAAGCCTACGTTGAACGCGAAGTTGTACTTCGGCAGAGAGCCGTCGCCGATAGGGGCAAGGTCCTTCTCGTCGATGACACCGTCCCCGTTCAGGTCCTTGTACTTGATGTCACCCAGACGCGGGGTGCCGAACGAGTAAGTAGGGCCGGCGTCGATCTCATCCTGGAAATTGTACAGGCCGCTGCCGTTGCTGTAGTCGGTAAGGTAGCCCCAAGACTGTCCCACAGGATAGCCCTCGGTGCGATAGCGGTAGGCGTAGGTTTCATCGTAAGCAGACTCGCCGACATAGATGACCTTGTTCTTGCTGTAGTCGAGATGACCTGCGAGGAACAGCCCGAAATCGGAGCTGAAACGCTTCTTGTAACTTACCGAGAGCTCCCATCCCTTGTTCTCGAACTCACCGAGGTTGGTGATGGGATATGATCCCAGAGGAATACCCTGATAGGTAGGAACCTTGGCTGTTGAGCTGACCACGCCGTTGTTCAGTTTTTCCTTGAACACATCGAAGGAAACCTGGAACTGGTTGGCTATACCGAGGTCTATTCCAACGTTCGTCTTGTGGATTTTCTCAGGCTCAAGATTGGCGTTGCCGTACACAGTCTCATTGGTATGATAGTTAAGATACGGAATAAGTCCTCCCATGGTGCTGGTCACCTGATCTTTGTAGGCGTACCTGTCGAAGCCCGTGGCGTCATTGCCTGTGACAGCATAGGAACCACGGATTTTCAGCAAAGACAGCCAAGGAGCGTTCTCCTTCACGAAGCCCTCGTTGGAGGCGATCCACGCCGCGGAGACTCCAGGGGTCCAGATAAAGCGCGTGCTTCTCGGGAAATAGTCGGAACCTGAATATCCGGTCGAGAGCTTCACCGCATATCTCTTGTCAAAGTCATACATCAGCTCCGCACCTGAGTAGACGCGTCTGAAATCATACAGGGCGCCGCCTGTCATGTTGTCGAACACCTGATAGTTCATGTAAGCGTCAGCATTCAGATGATGTCTGCCGAAATCCCTCTGCCATCCGGCCTCTCCCTTGTAAGAGAAGTAACCGTACAGGGCAGTACCCTTCGAATAGACAAGAGCGTCATTGATTGTTGTACCGTACTGGGTGAATGTCAATTCGTTCCAATCATCACTACGGATGAACCTCGCATAATTCTGTGTGGTTCCCATGACCGAGTTGATGTAGGAAAGATAGCCCACGCTTCCGCCTACCCACAGCCCCGGAGTGAGGAAGGAGAGATCCACCTTAAGTCCGGCCTGACCGTAGATGTTGGTGTTTGTCTCGTTGTTGTAGCCGCTGCGGTTCAGCATTCCGTAAGGAGAGGCGTTGATGGTGGCGGTAGTTGTCACTTCCCCGCCCTCTTCAATCACGTTGCCTTCATCGTCGTAGATGGTAGGCGTGACAGGGCCGTAGATGAACGACGGCATGCAGGTGATCATTGAGTAAAGATTCCCGTTTGTGGCCACATTGGCATAAGGTGAGTGAGCTTTCACCACGGAACCTGCCAGATTGGCCCAAAGGCTGATATACTTGTTGATCTTCACATCCACGTTGGAGCGGAAGTTGATCCTGTACTTCTCGTTGTCAGTCTTGTAGTCCGACTGGTCGGTGTTCCAGAAGCTTCCCTGACGGGCAATGTTGAAATTGGAGTAGAACTTCACGTTCTCGTTACCGCCTGTGGCGTCCAAGGCTATTCTCTGCTGATTGGAGAAATCGCGGACAAGCATGTCGTACCAATTCGTATTAGGATAGAGGTCGCTTCCGCCTGCCTTGAAGCCTTCCAAGGCCTCCTGTGAGAAGAAACGGTACTCTCCGAGACCGTCATTCACAGCCGCCTGATTCCTGAGGTTCGCGAAAGTGTAGGAATCAAAACTGTGGATCTTCGAGGTTGGAGTCTGAACTGTCTCAGAGATGTTCACTCCTATCTTGAGCTTGCCCGGAGTGCCGCGCTTTGTGTTGATGACGATCAAGCCGTCGGAACCTTTAACGCCATAGATGGCCTGCGAGGCTCCGTCCTTGAGGATGGACACTGATTCGACCTCTTCAGGAGAGATCCTGTAGAGAATGTCATGAGCGAATGAGTCGTACAGGATTCCGTCGATGACCACTCCGGCAGTTCCGCCATGAAAAGTGGAATAGCCGCGGATGTACATGTTGAGATCCTCGTAAGCCGGCTCAAAAGAAGATTCGATAGTGGTAAGTCCTGAGAAATTTCCGGAGAACGACCCCTGAAGGCGGGACATCAACGATCTTCCGAGTTCCTTGCCCGATGCTGTTGAGACCGCATCGGAAAGAACTTCCCTGCTCTGGTTGGCAAGGCCTATGTTTACCCTCTCGGCAAGGCCGTGGGCATCATCCTCAAGGACTACATCCGGCTGGGAAGCAGCCTTTATCGAGGTCGGTTTGAATCCAAGAAGGGTGAACTCCAGATCACCGGTCTTGTCAACCGTCGCGGTGTACTGCCCGTTCCTGTCCGTCATGTAGAGGTCTTTATGATTAGCCGAGACAATCACCCCGGGCAACGGATTGCCGTAAACGTCCTTTACGGTGCCCGTGACGGTGATGTCCTGCGCGTTCACCTGCAAGGTTGTCCCGAACAGGAGAAGCACCGCTGCTGCAAATATATTCTTATTCATCATGTTTGATGCTAATTATGTGTTCTGTAAGATTTAACCATTACCAACCAGGGTTCTGCCAATCCTCTCCCGTTAAGGCTCTCATGTTGTTAACTTCTGAAAGCGGGATAGGCGTCTTGAGCCATTTGTTGGTGTAGCACTGACGCTCATTCAGGATTGTACGCTCGTACTTGTAGGAACCATCCAGCATGTGTGTGATGCTCATGCCGGTGATCCAGCGGTCAGTGGCCGAAAGATCCTCGTCTGGATTGTGCCATCTGCGCACATCAAAATAGCGGTTGCCCTCAAGAGCCAGCTCCACCCTGCGCTCATTGTGGATGCGCTGGCGAAGAGCGTCTCCGGAAAGACTGGCGGGCAGACCCGGCATTCCGGCGCGGGTACGTACCTTGTTCACGTAAGTGATGGCTTCGTCAGCATGTCCGGCCTCCATCGCCGCCTCAGCGAAATTCAGATAAATCTCGGCAAGGCGGTAGTCCTTGTGTCTGGCCCCGTTGATTCGCATTTCGACACCGCTGTTCGGATGCAGGAATTTTCTTTGGTAATAGCCTGTTCGGGTCAACGTTCGTCCGAGAAGGGCGCGTCCCATCAAAGGTTCCGGAGATTCCACAATCGAGCCGTCCGCACTCTGATAGGCATCCCAAGTGGTGATTGTCCTTACTTGCTCTCCCGCTACCTGACCTAAATTTTCAAAAGATGTGGACTCGGCTTTCGTAGACCAGTTGCAATACCTTTTAGAGCCATTGTAATAGATTGTGGCATAAAATCTCGGGTCTCTGTTGGCGTAAGGATTGTTCTTGTCGTAAGTTGTGTTCTCCGTGTTATAGTTAGGCTGGAGATGCTGCTCGTCGTTATATGGTTTCGCCAGATTGAGAACAGGTTGACCGTCTATAGTCTCAAAAGCGTCCACAAGCTCCTGGGACGGACATGTTCCGGCCTTGTAGCCGAGAATGGCTCCAGGGGCGTCGACATTGGCGAGATCCCAGTTCGTACCATCCTTGAGCTGGTAGATTGTCTCCTTGTCAGCAGGATCCGCGGCATAGGCACCGGAGTTGCAGAAATACTCGTTGAAGTACTGCGAGGCACCTTCAAGGAAAGCCTTGTCCTCATTTCCCCAGACAGTGGTCTGATTGACCTTGCTGTAAAGAGCATACCCGTTGCTTTCGAGAGCCTGAACGGCAGCCTTGTTGACTGTGTAGGCCTCGTTCCAGTAGTTGTTGCCGTCGTTGTACAGAGGGCTGGCGGCAAAGACTGTCATCCTCGACTTTATGGCCCAGGCAACAGCCTTGGTCATGCGCATCGCCTCGTTGTCCGTGGTGATTCTCCAAGGAAGCTCGGAACAGGCAAGCGCCGCGTCGCAATCCTCGATGATGAACTGAACCACCTCGTAGAAAGAACTGCGCTGCACAGTGGAATAATCCGCATCCAGAGTGAACGGCTCCCTGATGATGGGAAGGGCGCATCCGAACCACATAAGAAGCTCTGAATAGTAGTAAGCCCTGAGAACATGAGCCTCGGCAGTCCATCTTGCGCGGTCGCTCTCCGAATTGACATTCGCAGTCGGAATTCTCTGAAGGAAGAGCGCACAGTTACGGATTCTTTGGAAAGACCTTGACCAAGACACGCTCTCGTTGCTGGAATCACCGTTGTTGATGGTGGCAGGATGGCTGGAAGCGGTGGCGTTCCCGTCATAGTACTTGCGCGATCCAGCCCAATCCACATCTATATCATCTGCGTCCCAGGCGTCATCGCACCAGTTCACAGGACCCCTGTTCCAGAAAAAGTACTGGCAACCTTTTCCGTTGATGCTTGAGTAGCAAGTGTTCAGATAGTACATCGTCTTGTCGTTGTCCGAGAACACTTCATCAATGGAGATCTTGCCGTCCGGAGCCCTGTCCAAAACGTCAGAGCAAGAGGAGACCGCAAGGACGGCAAAGAATGTTAAAGCAATATATGATAATCTATTTTTCATAATCTACATCATTTAAAAGTTGATGTTCACACCAAGGCTGACATTCTTGGTAATAGGATAACCGTACGAATTGTCCTGCTCCGGATCGATGTGTGTTATGCGCAGATTATCCCAGACAAAGAGATTCTGCCCGCTGACATAGACTCTGAGGGACTTGACTCCGGCCTTTGACAGGAACCTTTCAGGAAGAGTGTAGCCCAGCTCAATGTTCTTAAGCCTGAGGAACGACCTGTTCTGGATGAAGAAGTCATTGGTCGTGTGGCTTGTCGTCTGACCTGTGGAGATGGCCGGATAGGTGATCTTCTCACCATTGGCCCATCTCTCCTCGGTCCAGCCGTTTCTCGTCCAATCAAAGAAAGTACCGCTCTTTGTGTACTCGACAACTCCCTGTCCCATGTAGTACTTCGAGTATCTTCCAAGCCCGGAGAAGAGGACGTTGAAATCAAAGCCCTTGAAATTCAGACCAAGCGAGACACCGTAGTTGAGACCCGGAACGGTGGTTGAGTAACCGATTGGAGAGATGTCCTTCTCGTCAATCTCACCGTCTCCATTGACATCCTTGTAAACGAAATCACCTACCCTCGGAGTTCCGAATCCATACGGATAGTAATTGTCAATCTCTTCCTGGGAAGTGAAGTAACCCTTTCCCGGAGAGTCCCAGTCAATCAGATAACCCCAGGCCTGATTGATGCGGAATCCTTCCTGCTGGTACTGATAAGCGTACTCTTCGGAACGCATCGGCTCGTCATTTTCGATTACCTCATTGTCATTGAGACCGATGTTGCCTTTGACAGAGAAAGAGAAATCCCTGTTGAAAGAATGGCTGTAGCTGACCTCAGCCTCAAATCCGTGGCTCTTGACTTTTCCCATGTTGACCATAGGAATGCTGCTTGAGCTCACACCCTGGAAAGAAGGGATGGTCTGACGCTGGATAAGAATCTGGTCACGGTTCTCATTGTAGTAATCAAGATTGATTCTGAAATCCTTGAAAAGGCCTATTTCGGCGCCGACATTCAACTTGCGTCCGATTTCCCAGGTGATGTCCTTGTTGCCAAGAAGACCCTCGCTGATGGTTTTCCCGCCAAGTCCTTGAACATTGGTTCCGCCACCCACCTGGATGTTGTCCTGGTACATGAACCGCCTGCTTGTAGCCTGGTCGTTACCGGCAAGTCCGTAGGAAGCCCTGAATTTCAACCAGGTGATCGCATTGTTGTTCTTCAGGAAAGCCTCGTTGCTGGCAATCCAGCCGATTGAGCCTGAAGGGAAGAATCCGAAACGCTTGCTCGGAGAGAACTGCTCGGATCCGTTGTAGCCGAAGTTGGCTTCCGCAAGATACCTATCGTCATAGGAATATGTCGCGCGGCCCGCCACACCAAGAACGTTGTAAGGAATCTCGGCGGAAGTGGTCTCCCAGTATTTTCTGTAGGCGGAGAACATTCCGGTCACGTCATGCTTTCCGAAAGTTCTGGCATAATTGATTGAACCCTGCGCATAAACGTTATAGTTGGAAGATCTGACGGAAGACATTGACAAAGCCGTCGTGTTGCTGTTGTGCTGGGAGTACGTCAATGTGTCGTGTTCATAGTCAACATTGGCATAATAGGTCATTTCCTGCTTGTAACCTTCAAAAGTTCCAAGGTTATAGGAATCGTAGGCCACGATGCCGTTCAGACTGAGACCCTTGGTCACAAGTCCGCTGAGATCCCAATTGAGGGAGAACTGGGTGTTGAGATTCTTTCTCTTGTTCTGGCTGAAACCTCTTCTGTTTATGATCTCGAACGCGGATCTGTCCAGATAATTGTAGTCAATGATGGCTCCGCTGTCCACTCCGAATCTTGAGTCTGTGGTAGGACCCTGAGAGATCGGAAGGATTGTCTGGGACTGGTAGATAATGTCCGTTATCATCCAGCTCTGGCTTCCGTTGTACAACGCTCCGGCGCATGGCATGTTGACAGTCTCGGCGTACGAGGCGATGTTCAAAGATGCGGTAAGGCTTTTTGTTATGTGGAAATCAAGGTTGGAACGAAGGCTGAGCCTGTCCATGTAGCACTGCGGATCATAGCCAAGATAGTCGGGATCCTCGGTGTTCAGGTTACCTCCCTGATGGATGTAGCCGACATTGACGAAGTAGTTGACGAAATCAGTACCTCCGGAGATGTTGACATTCGCTCTTGTCTGAGGAGTGTTTTTCTTCAGGTACATTCTGTAGAAGTCATTGTCGCAGTAGATCGCCCTGCGGGTAGCCACTTGGTTCTCATAATCGGAAGAAGACGGATCAAGACCAAGAAGAGGATTCCTGAACTTGGCGATCACCTCATCTGAGTATGCCGCCGCAATGCCATCGTTTGCCAAAGCCTCGTTCCTGAGCTCACAATACTCCCAAGAGTGAAGCCTTGACGGTTCTTTGGTGAACGAGGTCCAGCTCTGGTCAAACGAGATATTCAGCTGAGCCTTTCCCTTCTGTCCTCTTCTGGTCTGGATAAGGATCACACCATTCGCACCCTGCACTCCATAGAGAGCCGTGGCGGAGGCGTCCTTGAGGACTGAAATGCTCTCGACCTCGTTCATGTCGATCGTGCGGATGTTGTCACGCTCCACGCCATCGACAAGAATCAGAGGACTCTTGCCGTTGAGAGTGGCGGCGCCTCGCAGGTACATCGTCGCTCCATCGACACCAGGCTGACCACCGCCGCTCTGCATTGATGTAAGACCCGTCACGCGGCCCGCAAGGGCGTTGTCAAGACGTGTGGCCGTGGTCTTGCGGAGATCCTTGGATGACACGGATGAGATAGCTCCCGTCACCGAGACTTTCTTCTGCTGTCCGAAGGCCACAACAACGGTTTCCTCAAGCATCTCGGAATCAGGCACAAGTTTTATCTGATAGTCCGACTTACCCTCAGGAAGAACCTGATTGGTGTAACCAATACAAGAAACAATAACCGTCGATCCTGACGGCACACCGGCAAGTGTGAAGGTTCCGTCCGGTCCGGTCATTGTACCCTTGGTCGTACCATCGACTATGATGGTCACGCCAGGCATCGGCTGATTGTTCTCGTCCAACACCTTTCCGGTGATTGTCCGATCCGGTTTCTGGGCGAAGGCAATGCCTGACCCGACAACCAGAAGCATGAGAACAGCCGCTGTCATTGTCTTTACCCAAAGACATGACACAACTTTTTGGATTCTTTCGTGCATATAATTAATGTGTTAAACTGACTCTTTAATAAAAAAGTTATTGTTGTCATTACCCAGCTTACGTGGAGGGATATGTGGTTTGTTTCCAAAAAACGATTTAAAATTAAATCTAAATAATTTCTTTTAAAAACCCTTGGCAATTTTTGAAGTAGATATAACAAAAATTTAGTTGTGGTACGTAAAAGAAACCTTTTTCAAAAAGTGCCTAAAGAGTCAGTTTGACGAGTGTAAAGTACAATGAAAAAAATAAGTCCGGTCTTCAACACAATGAAGACCGGACTTAAAAATCAAACTATAGTCCTATTAATAGAAGCGCGCCCTGTTGTCCTTCACATCAGCCTCCGTCATCATGACAGGAAGAATCATCTGAGTGCTGTAATTGTTGATCTGTGCGGCGGTGTTCTTGGCATCATCCTCGGTATAGAATGAGCCCGTGTCGCGGGAATTAACCTTGAACACGTAGGTTCCGATTGTTCCGGCCACAGAGCAGATCTTTCCTTCCGGAGCGACTGAGGCCGCACCTATGAATTTAGGATCAAGTCCTTGCCCTGCAAGGGAAGCGAACCTTACGTCAACCCCTGCGCTCACAGATGAGTGAAGCGTGTCGGCAATGGCCTGAAGATCGCCAATACCCTGAATCTTCTGAGCGATGTCGGCGGCTGCCTTCTCGCTTGCCTTCTCTGCGTACAGCTGCTGGCGGATTGCTTCCTTGACCTCATCAAGCTTTGCGATACCCTCTTTGTGGATTCCGGTGACAGTGGCGATGAACAAGTAGTTGTTGTTGACAGTGATTATCTCGGAAACCTTTCCGACCTTGTTGTCGAACACCCATCTTGTCACTTCCTTGGCCTGAGAAATCGAACCATAGTTGGAAGTGGCCTCGGTGACCTTCATAGGGTGTGAGTAGATGCCCATTGAATCAACGGCGGCCTTGTAGTTGTTGTACTTGCCGGCGGCAATCTTTGAGAACTTGCTTGCCTGGGCATAGTACCTGTTGAAAGTCTCACCACTCGCAAGGGCCGTCTTCTCGAGAATAGCCACCTGCTTCTTGGCGATAGGAGCCGTCCTCTTGGAAACCTCAACGATGTGAGTGCCATACTGTGTCTTAACGATGTAAGGCTTGCCTACCTTAGCGGTAAGAACAGACTCGAAACCAGGAATCATGTAAGTCTGGGTCATCCAACCGACGTTACCCTGCTCTCCGTCAGCGGCACTTCTGGTGTCAGCTGAATAAGAAGCCGCAAGATTGGAGAAATTACCACCCTTGGCAAGCACATTGAGAAGGCTGTCCGCCTTTGTCTCTGTACCTCCCTGAAGAAGAATATGCTTGACATAGACTGAATCTGGAACATTAGCGGTTGACAACACTCTGGCCGCATAGAACACGTTGCCGGAAGAAACTATAGGCGATGTACCGGCATTGTTGTTATCAACATAGTCGCTGATCTCTTTGTTGACCGTACCAAGCTCACCTGCCTTGTACCAATACTCATTGAAGCTTCTCTCTGAGTTTCTGGCAAGGAAATACTTCATGTTGTCTGTAGTGGAGAACTCATCATAGACCTTTCCTATGGCCTCGTTAGTGGCATTGATGTCACTCTCGGAAGGCTTGACCTCGAAAACAACATATTCAATGTCCCTTGAAGCGTTCTGCTTGAACATCTTCCTGTGGGCGTCATAGTACTTTCTGATTTCCTCACCCCTTACCTTGACAGTGGTGTCCTGACCATAGTTAGGAACCATGACGAAATCCACGTTGGTAGTGTTGTTGTTCTCCGCTATGGCTCTCTTGAGCATCAAAGGATTCTGGAAATTGCCCTGTGTGAACAGCGATCCGTATTTGGCGTAGTACTGCTGTGTATAGACAGTGTTCTGAAGATAATTCCAATATTCCCTGATCCTGCCTGTCTGATCCTGTGAGACTCCATTGATAAGGTTCTGCAAGGCTACCTTAGAGAAATTTCCGTTCTCATCCTGAAAAGCAGGATTCTGAGAAATCACAGGAGAGATCATGTCTCCGGCGAGAAGTTCCTTCATCTCTTCCTCACCCACCTTGATGCCGGCGGCTTTGGCGTTCTTGATGAACAGATACTTGTCCAGAAGGCTCTGCCAAGCGGCATTGCGGATCTGCTCCTGCTGCTGCTCGGTCTGAGCGGAAGATCCTGTCACCATCTCGTTGATGGTAGTGAACTTTTCAACATCCTGCTGGAAATCAAGGTAAGAGACAGTCTTACCGTTGATTTCGCCCACATCATTTCTTGAGGACATCGCATTGAACGCTGTCTCAAGGGTTTGAGGGTCGATAATGAATGACAAAAGAGCCAAGGCAATGATGATTGACACTGCCATGCCGGCCTTTTCGCGAGTTTTTTGAAGAATCGCCATTGTATATTACGTTTTTATAATTTTCAAAATAATAGGTATTGGGGTGCGAAGATAGTGATTTTAATTCAATTAACCACTATTTTTTAAGCAAAGGACCAATAAAGTTTACAGAATCAATGATAACTTTTGTCGAATCCTGCACGACAACAACATCACTGTTGAAAGCCTTGAATATTCTGACATTCCTCGCCATCTCGTCTGATCTCATGCCGAATCCTTGCAGGAATCCGTCGTTGGAGAACATCCTGACATAACAGTCTGTGTAGATTTCCTTGTTAGCCTGATCCCAATAAAGAGTGTCCGTCTCCAAAGTCTGTTGGTTTATCACATTCTGAACCACAACATTACCAAAAGCAGACCAATACTCATCGTTGGTTTTCTTGCTTTTGAAATGCTTTGCGTTGTTGGAGTGAAGCACCGTTTCCAGCATGTCATCATCAGTGTAGGCGAAAGCATGGAGACCTTTTGGAAACAGTTCGTACGAACATGTGTCGTTCTCGTATCTTTCCATGACATCCGCTTCGGCTCTCATCTGGATGCTGCCGTTCTTTGTCTGCACAACAAACATACTGTCAACTGTCTGCACAGGAGTCTCGGCAAGATTCAACCGCTCCGCCACCGACAGTTTTCCCTTACAGGAAAATACGATGAAAGCAACCGCCGAAGCGGTTGCAATCATCTTGAGACTATGTATGTTCCGTTTCAATTTCCGAACTACTTCTGTGTCCTTACAGTTGTAGTGGCACGCATGCCACCGCAGTTGACCTGATAGGTCTCGCCGGCCTGAATACCGTACATGAAAGCTTCACTGTCCACCGGATAATAGACACTGTAGGCGGAGATAAGCTTGTTGCAGTCATCGGTGAGGGAAGCGTCGGCAGCCTTGGCTTTCTGAAGATAATCGACAGCAACCCAGTACTTAGCCCTGCTCTCCACTTCGTTCCCCGTGCAACGGGTAGATCCCCAGATTGTGGCTATCAGATAGTAAGCCTTTCCCTGATGGTCAGGATTGAGGTCAGCGGCTCTCTTGGCATAGTCAAAAGCCTTGCTGGTAATATTGTTCTTAAGACAATACGTGGCAAATTCGATCAGATAGTCAGCCTTGGCGGGATCATCGTCGGCGCAAAGTGAGACAGCCTCCTCAAAGTAATTGATGGCGATGTCCGACTCGTCCTTGGCTGAATGAAGCTTGTAAAGGTAATAAGCCGATGAGGCTGATGGCTCGTTCTTATGCATCTTTGTCACAGCCTTGAGGAACAGGTCGTTGTTCTGGCACCCTTCGGTCGAACCAAGCATCTTCACGATGTTGGTCACGAGATCCATATTCTCAGAATCAGCCTCGTAGCGAGGTGTGAACAGAGCTATGAGGTTGTCACAGCTGGCCACCTGACTTGTGATGAAGAGGCTTTCAATGTCAGACTTGATCTTGGCGTTCTCCTCGGTATTACCCGCCTTGTCAAGCAAGGCGATGGCGTTCTGGTAGGTGTTTATCACCTCCTCGGCTCCGAGAGCGGACTTTTTGTAAAGTTCGATCGCCGAATTGAGATCAAGGAGAAGAAGACTTGGCTTGGTGTTCTCCTGATTGACCTCGATGATCTTGTTCAGCTGCTCATAAACAACCTGAGGATCCTTGAAGTACTGTGTGATGTACTGCCCCTTCGAGTTGTAGGCGGCAACAGCGTATTTAGGATAGTATTGTACCCTGAGATCATTAAGAGTAAGGACTGTGTCAATCATCGCGGCGCGTACCTGAGCGTCCTTTGTCTTGACTATTTCCTTTCCTATAAGGGTCATACCGTTAAGAAGCATGTTCTGGCTCGCTGTGGGAGGGCAGAGCTTGAAAGCTTTTCGCCAATTAGGAAGAGCCTCAGTGTAATTCTTCTGCTTGTAATACTCTTGATAGTAAGACAGATACTTAATGCATTCCGCGCTGTCCGCGCCATACTTTCCCTGAGCGGAAACTTTTGTTGCAAAAGCCGCCGCGGCGAGAGTTAACAGTACTAGTGTAATCCTTTTCATGGTTCTGTATTTATAATTTTTATATTCATGTTCATTAATTATACTTCGGCTTCAGGAACCAGACATCAAATATGTTGATTCCTATGTTGAAGTTTACGTATCGTTCCCTGACCATATTACCTGTCAATGATCCCCTCTGGCCGAAATCAACTCCGATGGTAAGGCCATTGCTCCAACTGAACACAGGCAAAGTCGCTCCTAAAGTGATTCCAACAGCGTTTATCGTATTTCCGTCAAGCTTACATGACGCCTGATCCCAATAAGCTCCAGCGCGGTAAGTGACTCTTTTCCGATAGTAACGGATGTCGTTTCTGTTCGGAACAATCGAGAAACCTGCCCTGACCGACTGAGCGGTGGAGGCGCTGAACACAGCGTTTCCCACACTTGCGAAACCAGGTATCTTGTTCATTCCGCTGGAACTCCAGTCGGAGCGTATGTAATTGATTTCCGCTGTCCACTTGCCACCACCTTTCAAAGCTATTCCTACACCAAGCTCGCCGGCAAGCTTGACTTGTCTCCCGAGTGTGTCAACATAACTTCTCGGAGACGGAGTGGAATCATTGATGGATGAGATAGACTGAATCTCGTATCTTTCAACCTCACCTTTAAGATTTGTCCCTAGCCTGTAGGTCGCACCTATGACAGCCGAGACATTCTGGGTGAGATCAGTCTCGTACTGCACACCCAACTTGGCCGTGAAAGCATTCAGATTCATGTTGAATCCGCTGGAGATGTTCCTATAGGTGGAATTTGACATCGTGAAATCGTTGGTCTTGTGAATGTTGCCAAAATAGTACTGCCCCTCGACACCTACAGAAAGCCCCTTGGCGACATCGATTCCAGCTCCAAGGAATATGTTTGTCATTCCACCGTACCCTTGAACTGTGTTGTTGATCACTCCGGTGTTCGCTATCACCGATGGATCAGTGATCTTTGATGTCATGTCATAGCCGACATCACTGTACGGAGTCACTCCGGCGTACATGGCAAGCGACTTGTAAACAGGAAACGAGATCACAAAATCGTAGATGTTGAACGTGTTGTTGGAAGATCTGTAGTCATGCTGGGCATAGTACCTGTTGCCCTGCGCTATGCCGAAGTCAGCCATGAAAGATTTAGCCTCGCGGGCGGTAACGGCGGCAGGATTGAGGATATTGATATTCCTTTTGTCCCTGGTGGCTATGCCGACGCCTCCCATGCTCTTGTTATAGGCGGTCCCCTGCTTCGAAATTTCTCCTATACCGAACATTGAGTAAGGAGTGTAGGCATTATAGGCCTCGTCCTGGGCGAACATAGGGAACGCGCAGAACGACATCATCACAAACGGGAGTATCTTACTAACCTTTTCTTTCAACATAATACTTGTCAGCGATTAAGGCTAACCCCATCAGTACAAGATTGCAGACTGCAAAGATGGAGTTTTTCATTCTTTTTGCAAAATATAAAGCGTCTCCCCCTGTAAAAACCACCATTTTTTCGGGGAATAAAGACAAGTAGCCCATTATTTCAAACATTATGCCTGACACGACACCGGACTCAATGGAAGACTTCAACGAATCACCTGTGGTTCTTACCGTAAGGGGAGTGTCAACCAACGGAAGGGTTCTTGAATATCTCGACAAAGACTTGAACCTCGTCCTGAATCCGGGAGAGATGTTTCCTCCCACATATTCCCCGTCAGGCTCGATCACATCAATAGTCAAAGTGGTTCCGAAATCAAAGACAATGCTGCCTTTCCCGTTGAAAAGATGCCTTGCGGCTATCATAGAGGCTATCCTGTCAGGAGACAGGTAAGAAGGAAGGGAATATTCATTCGCTATTTCCGCGTGATTTCTGTCCAGAATGACAAGTTTTCCGCATTTCCGTCTGAGCCTGTCCTCCTCGGCACGGTTGATGTCGATAGTCGATGAAATGACCATCACCGCAGGTTTTTCCTTTTCAACCAGTGAATCAACATAGTCGAACATCTTCTCGCCTTGATAACGGAAAGTCTTTCCGAGGGTTATTCCTTCGGACCAGGCAGCCTTCAGCGCCGTGTTTCCTATTTCAACCAAAAGATTCGGCATTGTCTAAAACGGGCAAACTTTCAAAGGTAGCAATTTTATTTCAATTTATTGAGAGTCTGGAGAGCTTTCGGCAAAGAATCCATTCCACGGCTGACAATCTTGAGTTTTCCTTCCGACTGCTTGAGATTGAAAAGATGGCCGTTGGAGTTGATGTTCTGTAATATTCCAGAAAAGACCTTTGATTTGTAGTAAGGAGACATCTGGTTGGAAATGAAAAACATGATCATCATTCCGTTCTTTATGATGATCTTCTCGAATCCAAGCTTTCCGCCGAGATTCCTAATCTTTACCACATCAAAGAGATTGTCCAACTCTGAAGGCATCTCTCCGAAACGATCCTCAAGCTGTGACTTTATCCGGTCGATCTCCTTGTCGCTGGTCATGCTGTCAAGCTGCTTGTAAATTCTTATTTTCTCGGCCGTTATGTCGATGTAACAGTCCGGGATCATAGCCGGCTGATCAGTCTCGATAGTGCAGTCCTCGACAAAGGAATCCTCGGTGTGGACAGTGGATATTCCCGTCTCCATTCCCAATTCATCCATCGCCTCCGCAAGAATCTTCTGGTAAGTCTCATAGCCCATGTCCATGATGAATCCGCTCTGCTCCGCTCCCAAAAGATTTCCCGCTCCCCGGATGTCCAGATCCTGCATCGCAATGTTGAATCCGCTGCCGAGATCGGAGAACTCCTCAATCGCCTTGAGCCTTCTACGAGCGTCATCAGTGATGGTGACTAGCGGAGGTACGACCAAGTAGCAGAAAGCCTTCCTATCCGACCGTCCCACACGTCCACGTAGCTGATGCAGATCGCTCAGACCTATGTTCTGCGCCTGGTTGATTATGATTGTGTTGGCGTTGGGAATGTCCAGTCCGTTCTCGATTATAGTGGTGCACAGAAGCATGTCGTAGTCTCCGCGGATAAAATCCAACATTCTGTTTTCCAAATCTTTGGATTCCATCTGACCGTGAGCCACACAGATTTTCATGTCCGGCACGAGCCTGTGCAGTATCTCATGGATCGAAGGCAGTTCCTCCACCTTGTTGTGGATGAAAAACAGCTGGCCTCCGCGGTTCAGTTCATAGTTGATGATGCTCCGGATCTCATCCTTGTCGAACAGTATGATTTCGGTCTGGGTAGGAATCCTGTTTGGAGGGGGAGTGTTGATGATGGACAGATCCCGCGCTCCGAGCAACGAGAACTGTAATGTACGAGGAATAGGTGTCGCGGTCAATGTCAGCGTGTCCACAGAAGCCTTCACTTGACGAAGTTTCTCCTTCGTGGACACACCGAACTTCTGCTCCTCATCGATAATCAGAAGCCCCAGATCCTTGAACTCGAACCCCTTGCCGAGCAGTTTGTGAGTACCTATGACTATGTCAAGCTGACCGTTTTTCAGTCTATCCTTTATGTCGTTGATTTCCTTTGTAGTACGTAACCTGCTCACATAATCTGTCGTGCAAGGGAAGTTCCTAAGACGTGAGGAGAACGTGGTGTAATGCTGAAGGGAAAGTATGGTTGTAGGCACAAGCACGGCGACCTGCTTGCCGTCGGTCACAGCCTTGAACGCCGCCCGGATGGCAATCTCCGTCTTACCGAACCCGACATCCCCGCAGACAAGCCTGTCCATGGGGCTGTTGTCCTCCATGTCCCTCTTCACGGCCTTGTTGGCAGACTCCTGATCCGGAGTGTCCTCGTACATGAACGAAGACTCCAGCTCTTCCTGAAGGTAGCTGTCGGGGGAGTAGGCGAATCCTTGTGTGGTCTTGCGCTTGGCGTACAGTTGGATCAAATCCTTCGCGATGTCCTTGATCCTGGACTTAGCACTTATTTTTAGATTCTGCCAAGTCTTTGATCCAAGCTTGTTCACCTTTGGAGGAACGCCATCCTTGGAACGGAACCTTGAAATTTTGTTAAGCGAATGCACGGACACGAACACGACATCCCCGTCCTTATACATCAGCTTCACGACCTCGTGCATCCTACCCTTGTCATCCCTCATCCTGACAAGCCCGCCGAACACCCCGACACCGTGGTCTATGTGTACCACATAGTCTCCTATATTAAAAGCCGTCAAGTCATTAAGAGTCAACTGTTCGCTCTTCTCCACCGTCCTCCTGACACTCACTCTGTGGAAACGGTCGAAAATCTCATGATCCGAGTAGCAGCAAACCTTGTCATCACGATCTATGAATCCTGCATGAATATTCTTTCCCGCAACAAACTCAGGCACAAGCCCGCCATTCTCGATCAGAATGGATCTCAAGCGTTCTACCTGAGTTTTTTTCTCACTGTATATCAAGACATTGTACCCAAATTCAAGGTTCTGCCTGATGTCGGCGGTAAGCAACTCGAAATTCTTGTTGAAAACAGGCTGCGGAGCGATGTTGAACGCCACGGTGTCCTCCGCGTCCACTCCTAAAGGAACCTCAAGGAACACCCTCCTGAAAGAGGACAACCTGTCAAAGAAAGACCTATCCTTGTACATGTCCGAAGAATCCAGCCAGACAACGGTTCCTTCAGGCAGCAGACTGGCAAGGCTGACACTCCCTGCTTCCGAAGTCTCCGCGGCAAGATCCGGGAATATCTCAACCTCGTTCCTCTCCTCGACCGAAAGCTGAGTGTTGCAGTCGAACACGTGGATGTTCTCAACCTCATCCCCGAAGAAAGACACCCTGAAAGGATGGTTGAATGAATATGAGAATATGTCGATGATCGCACCCCTTATGGAATATTGTCCCGGAGCAGAGACGAAGTCAACTTTCTCGAACCCTTGCGAGAAAAGGACATCCTTGATGGAGTCATGAGAGATTTCCTGCCCTTTCGAGATTTTGAGTATCGAGGTTCTTATCCTGTCCGGAGACGGTACAGGTTCATCAAAAGCCTCCGGATAGGTCACTATGAACAACCTGTCTGAATTGTCGGCATTGGAAAGAATCTTTCCCACTGCGGATGTTCTCTGAACTCCAAGCGAGGACTTGTAATTGCTCCTTTCCACGCCTTTGCCACTGTCCGGCAGGTAAAACACGATGTCTCCTTCTGTCAAGGCATAAAGATCCGAGCAGCAATATTCAGCGCTCTCCTTGTCAGGAAGCACTATCACGTTCGTACCTTCCGCGGCGACCTCCGAGACAACGAACCACCTTGCTGAAAGGAACAGCCCCTTGCAGTAGGCTTCTCTTTTCGAGACGAGACTCCCGGAGAGTTTTTTGACGGATGCGGAACTTATCAACATAAGCGTCTAAATCATGTTCAAAAGCTGTTGAAAACCCTGTGGAAAACAGAATCCGAAAAGTTAGCTTTCATCCTCCGCCCGCTTTTCAACAGTTCATCAAAAACTTTTCAATAACGTAACAAACAATTTATGCAACACGCAACAAATTGGTTTTCAACAATCGAAATAAGTTATCAACAAATTAACAATTCATACAGAACAAACAAAATATATCTTTAAATCTATCAATATATTTTTATTTGATTTGTCATTGAATTTTCTTTTTTGCCGCCGGACTCACGGCTCTTTCTTTCTTCCGGCGGTTTTCACTATCTTTGTACTGATTAAAACACTTTCTGATGACAGAATTTGATCCGCACAGCACAAACGTCGGCAAAGATAAGGATTTGGACGGAATAATCCGACCGCAAGGACTGGAAGATTTCACTGGACAAAGGGAGATTGTCTCAAATCTGAACATCTATGTCAAGGCGGCCAAGATGAGGGGCGAAGCCCTTGACCATGTGCTCTTTCACGGGCCTCCCGGCTTGGGAAAGACCACCCTCGCGCACATCATCGCCAACGAGATGGGGGTGAACATGAAGGTGACCTCAGGTCCTGTGCTTGACAAGCCTGGCGACCTTGCCGGTCTTCTGACTGGCTTGGAGACTGGAGACGTTCTGTTCATAGACGAGATCCACCGCCTCTCGCCGGAGGTTGAGGAGTATCTCTACTCAGCGATGGAGGACTATGTCATAGACATAATGATAGACAAAGGTCCTGGTGCGAGGTCGGTCAGGATTTCACTCAATCCGTTCACCCTTGTCGGGGCGACGACACGAAGCGGTCTGCTCACTGCACCTTTGCGTGAAAGGTTCGGAATCAACTGTGCGCTTGAGTATTACGACACTTCTGATTTGATTAGGATCGTGCGCCGGAGCGCCAGGATACTGAACGTGACTATTGACGATGAGGCTGCCAATGAAATCGCCTTGAGAAGTCGTGGAACGCCTCGAATCGCCAACGCCCTTCTCAAGCGTGTCCGTGACTTCGCGCAGGTGATGGGGGACGGTCACATCGACCTGAACATTTCCCGTTATGCCCTCGACAAACTCAAGATTGACAAGAGGGGACTGGATTCCATCGACAACAAGATTCTCCGCACCATCATAACCACTTTCAAAGGCGGTCCTGTCGGAGCCAACACCATCGCCACGGCTATCAGCGAGGATCAAGGCACGTTCGAGGAGGTTTATGAGCCGTTCCTTATCAAGGAGGGCTTCATCGTGCGTACCCAGAGGGGGAGGGTCGCCACTGAGATGGCCTACCATCATCTCGGACTTGACAATGAGCTTGAATCAAGAAAAGAAGACAATGGCACGCTTTTTTAAAACATCAACTGTAGCCTTGGCGCTCGTATTCATTTCATTCAAGGCATTTTGCTGCACATCTGTGATTGTTTCCGGGGGAGTGCGCTCCAATGGCCGTCCAGTGATGTTCAAGCATCGTGACACCGGGCAGCTCAACAACAGGATGGAGTGGTTCAAAGGACCTGAATATTCATTCATAGGTCTTGTGAACTCGCCGTCGCGGGGCGGGGAAGTGTGGTCAGGAGTCAACTCGGCCGGCTTCTGCATCATGAACACAGCCACCTACGACCTCAAGGACGATGACGTTCCTTCCTCCGAGATGGACAAGGAGGGTATTGTCATGTACAAGGCTCTGGGAATATGCCGCTGTCTGCAAGACTTTGAGAATATGCTCGATTCGCTTCCGAAGCCTTGGGGTGTCGAGGCGAATTTCGGGATTATCGACGCGCTCGGAGAGGCCGCGTATTATGAAGTGGACAACCATTCGTGGAAGAAGTACATAGTGGCGGA
The DNA here is from genome assembly GCA_963642795.1 of Bacteroidaceae bacterium. Classification (GTDB taxonomy): domain Bacteria; phylum Bacteroidota; class Bacteroidia; order Bacteroidales; family UBA932; genus Cryptobacteroides. Next base: position 8,095 of record CAVIHT010000018.1, on the reverse strand, counting down.
CCAGCCTGGTGGGTATATGGTTGTGACTAACTTCACAAGGAGTGGCCGCAAAGAGGACCGCAAAGGAGTCGATAGGTTCGAAAAAGCGTCCGGGATAATGGCTTCCGCTGAAATATCCACTGTGGATCATAAGTTCCTTTTCAATGAGATTTCACGCACCGGAAAGCCTATCATGCGCGACATCACATCCGCCGCTGTGGTTTTTGAAGGGGTAGCTCCAGGGGAGATTCCTGACAGGACTGTGATGTGGACGCTTCTTGGCAATCCGACGACTTCCGTCTATGTGCCGCTGAAGGTCTTCGGGAACGATCATATTCCTTACTTTATGAAAAAGACAGCCGGGAGCGACAACGCTGCCATCTGTGATGTGGCGCTCGCCTTGAAGGAAACATTCGGGTTTGAGCATGGCTGCGAGGATGACTGCCGTGAGGTTGAGAAATACGTGGACAGCCGTTTTTCAGATGAAATGCCGCTTCGGCGTTACGACCGCTTCACAAGGAGGATTTACCGCCGTTATCAGAAAATTTGTGTTGGTAAACAGCCGAAAATGGCTCATAGAATTGCTGATTACGAGAAAAATGACTAAAATTGCAGACTTATTGCGATTTCATTTGGAATTTTATAAATAACATATTCAGAATATGGCCGATAAATTAATCTCAAAGATTCCTGACGGTCCTTTGGCCGAGAAATGGACCAAACGTAAGTCGGAACTCCGACTCGTCAATCCGAACAACAGAAGAAAGCTTGAAATCATCGTTGTCGGTACCGGACTTGGCGGCGCTTCCGCAGCCGCTACTCTCGGTGAGCTTGGCTACAATGTCAAGGTTTTTTGCATCAGTGATTCACCTCGCCGCGCGCACTCTATCGCCGCGCAGGGTGGTATAAATGCCGCAAAGAACTATCAGAATGACAACGACGCTGTCTATCGTCTTTTCTACGACACGATCAAGGGAGGAGACTACCGCAGCCGTGAGGCGAATGTCTATCGTCTCGCCGAGGTCAGCGCGGCCATTATCGACCAGTGTGTGGCTCAAGGTGTTCCGTTCGCACGCGAGTACGGCGGCTATCTTGCCAACCGTTCGTTCGGAGGTGTTCAGGTAAGCCGTACGTTCTATGCAAGGGGACAAACCGGTCAGCAGCTTCTTTTGGGAGCGTACGCCGCCCTTAACCGTCAGATCGCGGCCGGAACTGTGACAAGCTACCCGCGCCACGAGATGCTTGACCTCGTCATCATCGACGGTCAGGCCAAGGGTATCATCGCCCGCAACCTCGTCACCGGCAAGCTTGAGAGATTCGGGGCGCACGCCGTGGTCATCGCCACCGGAGGTTACGGCAACACCTACTTTCTCTCCACCAATGCCATGAACAGCAACGGTTCGGCCGCATGGCAGTGCTACAAGAAGGGAGCGTACTTCGCAAATCCTTGCTTTGCGCAGATTCACCCTACGTGCATCCCTGTACACGGCGAGCAGCAGTGCAAGCTGACCCTTATGTCAGAGTCCCTTCGTAACGACGGCCGTATCTGGGTTCCTAAGAAGATGGAGGATGTGATGAAGCTTCGCAAGCATGAAATCAAACCTTCACAGATTCCTGAGGAGGACAGAGACTACTATCTTGAGCGTCGTTATCCAGCCTTTGGTAACCTTGTGCCTCGTGACGTGGCTTCAAGAGCCGCCAAGGAGAGGTGCGACGCCGGTTACGGAGTCAACGAGACCGGTCTCGCCGTGTTCCTTGACTTCTCCGAAGCCATCAACCGTCTCGGTCATCAGAGGGTTCAGGAACGTTACGGCAACCTCTTCGACATGTACTACAAGATCAATAACGTGAGTCCTTGGGAGGAGCCTATGATGATCTACCCTGCAATCCACTACACCATGGGTGGAATCTGGGTTGACTACGATCTTCAGACAACTATTCCGGGACTTTACGCCATCGGTGAGGCCAATTTCTCAGACCACGGCGGAAACCGTCTTGGAGCCTCGGCCCTCATGCAGGGTCTTGCCGACGGTTATTTCGTACTGCCTATCACCATCGCCGATTACCTTTCGCACAAGTTCGCCGAGCCTAAGACGGACATCAACAATCCTGCCTTCGAAAAGGCCGAGAAGGATGTTCAGGCCAGAATCGACAAGCTCTTCTCCATCAAGGGAAAGCAGACTGTCGATTCCATTCACAAGAAGCTTGGAAACATCATGTGGGAGTATGTCGGAATGGCTCGCGATGAGGAAGGTCTGAAGAAGGCGATAAAGGAGATCAACGACCTCAAGGCTGTCTTCTACAAGGATGTCTGCGTTCCGGGAGAGCAGTATCAGTTCAACCAGGAGCTTGAAAAGGCTCTCAGGCTTGAGGACTTCTTTGAGATCGGCGAGCTTATGGCACGTGACGCCTTGAACAGGAAAGAGTCCTGCGGCGGTCACTTCCGTGTTGAGAGCCAGACCGAAGAGGGAGAGGCCAAGAGGGATGACGCCAACTACATGTATGTCTCCGCTTGGGAGTACAAGGGAGAAGGCCAGGAGCCTGAGCTTCACAAGGAGCCTCTCAAGTACGAGTTCATCGAAGTTAAAACAAGAAATTATAAAGACTAGATTCGGCTATGGATTTCAATCTTAAGATATGGCGTCAGAAGAACGCCAAGGAACAAGGTCATTTTGAGACTTATCATATTTCCGGAATAGAGGAGGATGCCTCTTTCCTCGAAATGCTTGACATCCTCAATGAGCAGCTGATCCGTGAGGGTAACGATCCTGTAGCCGTTGAAAGAGGCTGCAAGAGCAGCGGTCCGGTTTCTTTCGACCATGACTGCCGCGAGGGTATCTGCGGCGCATGCTCTTTGTTCATCGACGGCCGTGCGCACGGTCCTGACGATCATGTCACCACCTGCCAGCTTTTCATGCGTCATTTCAAGGATGGAGCCACCATCACGGTGGAGCCTTTCAGAAGCGCCGGTTTCCCGATAATCAAGGACTTGGTCGTTGACCGTAGCGCCTACGACAAGATTCTCCAGGCCGGTGGATTCATCTCTGTCAGAACCGGTTCAGCGCAGGATGCCAACAACATTCTCATCTCTCACGACAATGCCGAGAAGAGTATGGACGCCGCCGCCTGCGTTGGTTGCGGAGCTTGCGTTGCAACGTGCAAGAACGGCTCTGCGATGCTGTTCGTGGCCGCAAGGGTAAGTTCCCTCGCCTTGCTCCCTCAGGGTCGTCCTGAGGCCGCCAGAAGGGCAAGGAATATGGTCGCCAAGATGGAAGAGCTTGGTTTCGGCAGCTGCACCAACACACGTGCCTGCGAGATGGAATGCCCGAAGGGAATCTCCATCGACCACATCGCCCGCCTCAACCGTGAGTTCCTTAAGGCGAAGTTCTCCGAGTAATAATTTATCACTGAATATCTTGGGTCGGAAAGGCGTTTGTCTTTCCGACTTTTTTTTCTGGTTACAGAGCTTATGAAGCTACCATATATTTGTTATATAACATCTACTTCAGAGGGGCAGAAAAAAACGAAATTTTTAAATTTTGGTAACGTGCAAAATTTGAAAATTTATTTTTATGCCCTTGGTATTTACCAGAGGAAGTTGTTGAACGGGTAGCGGCCGGCGTGGATTTCGGCGACCATCTTGTAGATGTCGCTGCGGAGCTTCTCGATGTTGGTCTTGTTGATTGCGGAGATGAATATGCACGGGGTCTTTTCCTGCGCTATCCAGCTGTTTTTCAACTCGTCCAGCGAACGGTTCTCCTTGCCTTTCGGGGTCAGGGAGAATTCATCGTACTCCTCGTAGGTGTAAGCATCTATCTTATTGAAAATCACAAAGACCGGCTTGTTGCTCGCACCGATTTCCTGTAGGGTTCTCTCTACAACTTCCATCTGCTCCTCGAAGCCGGGATGTGAGATGTCAACCACGTGAAGCAGGATGTCAGCCTCGCGTACCTCGTCCAAAGTGCTTTTAAAAGCCTCCACGAGCTGCGTAGGAAGCTTTCTGATGAATCCCACCGTGTCGCTCAGAAGGAACGGAACGTTTTCGATCACTACCTTTCTGACGGTTGTGTCAAGGGTGGCGAAGAGCTTGTTCTCGGCAAAAACGTCAGATTTGGCCAGTAGATTCATTATTGTGCTCTTCCCTACATTTGTATAACCTACGAGGGAAAGTCGCACCATAGAGCCTCTATTGCCCCTTTGTGTGGCCATCTGCTTATCGACTTTCTTCAGTTGTTCCTTAAGTCTGGCAATCCGCTCCTTGACGATTCGCCGGTCGATCTCAATCTGGGTCTCACCCATACCGCCTCTGGTGCCCATGCCACCTCTCTGTCTTTCAAGGTGGGTCCACATTCCTGCCAACCTTGGCAGCATGTAGTTGTAGCGGGCGAGTTCCACCTGCATCTTTGCGTACGAAGTCTTTGCGCGCTGTGCGAATATCTCAAGAATCAGACTGGTTCTGTCAATTACTGAACTGCAACTGATCACCTTTTCGATGTTTCTTTGCTGCATTCCTGTCAACTCGTCGTCGAAGATCACGTACTTTATTTCGTTTTCCTCGCAATAGTCGGCTATCTCTTGAAGTTTTCCGCTTCGTATGTAGGTTGCCTTCTCGGGCTTGTCAAGTCTCTGAATAAACTTCTTGTCTCCCTTAGCCCCTGCCGTTTCGGCCAGAAACTCAAGTTCATCAAGATATTCCATCACCTTTCTGTCGTCATCATTCTGCCTGATGATGCCGACAAATACGGCTTTTTCTATCAATTCTTCCATTTCTAACTCAAAAAAAGGCCATCCGGTTGGGGACGGCCTTGAATTTCATTTAGTTTCTTATTATCTCAACTGGAAGATAACAGGGAAGGTATAGGTTACCTTCACAGCGCGGTCACGCTGTTTTCCAGGTTTCCACTTCGGAGACATCGAAACAACTCTGACGGCCTCTTTGTCAAGAGATGAGTCAACGCCACGGAGAACCTTCACATTGCTTACAGTTCCGTCAGGATTGACGGTGAACTGAAGTGTGACACGTCCCTGCACACCGTTCTCCTTGGCGATCTCAGGATACTGGAGCTTGGAGTTAACCCACTTTGAGAACTCATTGGCGTCTCCACCGTTGAATGAAGGCTTCTCTTCAACGAGCTGGAAAGGAATTGCTTCTTCCTCAACGACTTCCTCTTTCACTTCCTCAACGTAGTCCATGATCTCGACTCCGAGATTGGCATCATCCTCAAGGCTCATGAAGTTGTCCTCTACCTTGATGTCATCCTCAACGATGTCGATCTGGTCAGAAAGAACAGGAATCTTCGGAGCGTCTGGTGGTGGTGGAGGGGTCTCCTGGGTAATAGGAACCATATCCTCAACTTCAACTACCTGAGTGTCTTCGCCCAGGCTGGCTACAGCCTTCTCCTTAGTGCTGTAGGAAAAAGCTCCCCAGACTACGAGAAGAGCGACCACGAGTCCGATCTCCGTATAGAGAGTCCTTCTGTTCTCAAGATCGGCTTTTGGTGTTTTCTTGATTTCCATATCAGTAATTAATTTTAACTATCTTTTCTTATGTGCCTGGAAGCAAAACCTTCCAATAGGCTTTCAAAGATAGAAATAATAATTGTCATTTCAAATTTTTTGAATTATTAGTTGTAGATTTGCGTAAATTTTAGGTTATGATAAGGTATTATTGCGAGGACATAAAGTTCCTTTTCAAGAACAAGATTGCCAACAACAGGTGGCTGAAAATGGTTGCGGGGAGTGAGATAAAGACTCTTGGAGACATTTCAATCATTTTTTGTTCAGACAATTACATTCTTGATGTAAACCTCCGTTACCTTCATCATGATTATTTCACGGATGTAATCACCTTTGACTATTGTGAAGGTGACAAGCTTTCCGGAGATTTATTCATAAGTGTTGACAGTGTTCGTGAGAACGCCATTGAGTTCGGAACTGAATTCGACGAGGAGCTTCACCGCGTCATTGTCCACGGACTCCTTCATCTTATAGGCTACGATGACCACACGCCAGAGGAGCAGAAGGTCATGCGTGCCAAGGAAGATTATTATCTCAGCTTTAGAGATAAGGCTTGATAATTTTCCAAAATTTCGCAAGTGAAAGTGCGTGCTTCTAAAGAAAATTGAATATGACATATTCATACGATGTGATAGTGGTAGGTGGGGGACACGCCGGTTGCGAGGCTGCCGCTGCCGCAGCTAATCTTGGTTCGTCTGTTTTGCTGGTCAACGCTGACCTTACAAGTTTTGCGCGTATGTCTTGTAACCCTGCCGTCGGAGGAATCGCCAAGGGACAGATTGTTCGTGAGGTTGACGCGCTCGGCGGGATGATGGGACTTGTCACTGACGCCTCGACTCTTCAGTTTAGGATGCTTAACCGTTCGAAAGGGCCTGCGATGTGGAGTCCGCGTGCGCAGTGTGACAAACAGGTCTTTTCACAGTACTGGAGGAATATTCTTGAAAATAATTGTAATTTAGATATTTACGTAGATTTTGTCACTTCTTTTCTCTTTGAGAATTCAAAAATCTGTGGAGTCAAGACAAATACCGGGGCAATTTTTAAATCTCGGGCGGTTATTTTGGCTACCGGAACCTTCTTGAACGGTCGGATGTTCATAGGTCGCACTTCTTTCGAGGGAGGAAGGATAGGGGAGTTGTCATCTCATGGTCTGACCGAGCAGCTGGTCAGTCTCGGTCTTCGGACTGGTAGGATGAAGACAGGCACTCCTCCTCGCATCGACATTTCTTCTGTTGACACTTCCAAGCTTCTTCAGCAGTCGGGTGACGAGAAGCCTGAAAGATTTTCTTATCTTGACGTTCCATCGAGAATTCAGGAAAAGTTGAGTCAGATGCCTTGCTTCATTCTTCACACCAATGAAAAAGTTCACGATGTCCTTAGGTCCGGCTTTAAGGATTCGCCTATGTTCACTGGAATGATTTCCGGTCGTGGTCCGAGGTACTGTCCAAGCATTGAGGACAAGTTGAGGGTTTTCCCTGACAAGGATTCTCATCAGCTTTTTTTAGAGCCGGAGGGGAGTGATACCCACGAGTACTACCTTCAGGGTTTCTCTTCTTCATTGCCGTTGGATGTTCAGATGGATGCTTTGCATTCAATAGTCGGTTTGGAGGACGCAAAGATATTCAAACCTGCCTATGCTGTTGAATATGATTACTTTGATCCTACGCAACTTCGTGAAACTCTTGAACTTAGAGATGTGGAAGGTCTCTATTTCGCTGGTCAGATCAATGGCACTACTGGCTACGAAGAGGCTGGTGCTCAAGGAATTATGGCTGGAATTAACGCTCATTTGAGGGTTCATGATCAAGAGGCGTTTGTGTTGCGGCGTGATGAGTCTTACATAGGAGTTCTGATTGATGATTTGATCACGAAAGGTGTTGATGAGCCTTATCGTATGTTCACTTCCCGTGCGGAGTACAGGATTCTGCTTCGTCAGGACAATGCTGACTTGCGTCTTACGGAAAAGTCTCATAAGATGGGTCTCGCTTCTGACCATCGGTTGAAATTGATGCGTAGAAAATATGATGCTGTCTCCGCTCTTTCACAGATGTGCGATAATGTGAATATCCGGGCTGATGTTATTAATGAATATCTTGCCGAGCATAATTCTACCACCCTTTCTGAGTCGAAGCGAATTTCTGATTTGGCTTCCCGTCCAGAGATTTCCCTAGCTGGCTTGTTGAATTTTGTTCCACGTGGAACATTTTCTAAGTTTTCAGTTGAACTTTCAGAAGGGGAGAACCCTTGCTCTTTGCAGTTCCGTAAGGAGGTTATCGATTCCGTTGAGATTGGTGTCAAGTATAAAGGTTACATTGAACGAGAGAAGTCAATTGCCAAAAAAATTGCCCGTCTTGAAGATCTTAAAATTCCTCAGGATTTCGATTTTGACAGGGTCTCCGGTCTCACCATAGAATGTCGCCAGAAACTTTCCCGTTACAAGCCATCAACCATCGCTCAGGCTTCACGTATTTCCGGTATTTCTCCGGCCGACATCTCCGTTCTGCTTGTCTATTTCGGACGGTAGCTGCTTATATATCTTATTTCAATAATTATACTGCTTTAACCATACAACGGCTAAAAGAATATGACCTGAACCACC
>CAVIHT010000017.1:0-46051 GCA_963642795.1 Bacteroidaceae bacterium | reverse complement strand
ATTTTATCATGTGGGATTTTCGAGACAGTTTCGGCTTTGGAAGAGGGAGCGTAGCAGTAGCTACGTGACCGATGACAAAGATGAAAATGGCCGGAAAGGCCGCATAAGAAAAAAGAGGATTTATTTTTAAACAGATTCTAAGTTTATGAATCTTACGGCAACAATGATTTTACTTTCGGCGGTGACGGTGGCCACCGTTGTGGCTCTGCTCGTTGTCATTCTGAGGAATGCGGCTGAGAGACAAAGACTTGTCATGGAACATAAGGACGCGGAGGACGGACTCCGGAAGCGGCTGATGGAACTGACCGGAGAGAAGGCGGCGTTGGAAAGCACACTCAAGGCCAGGAATGAATATGAGAGCCGGCTCAGGGAGGAGCAGGAAAAGGCGCTTGAAGCGCAAAGGCTGGCGCAGGAAAAAGCGATGGCCGCTCAAAGGGAGCTTCAAGACAAAGCGTTGGCGGAGCAAAAGGTGGCGCAGGAAAAGGCTTTGAATATGCAGAAAGAACAGCACGAAAAGGATCTCGAAAAGATGAAAGATGCGTTCAAGGCTCTGTCCGCAGACAACAGCAGCGAGTTCAAGAGGCAGAGCGCGGAGTCGATCTCGGAACTTCTGAAGCCGGTTCAGGAGAAGTTCGCCGAGTTTGGCAAGGCCGTGCAGGAGTCCAGAAAGGAAGCGGTGGAGCAGAGCGCGCGGCTGAGGGAGCATATTCACAATGTGATGGAGCGGTCGCAGGCGGTGGGGGACGAGGCCAGGAACCTTGCGAACGCTCTGACTGGATATTCAAAGGTTCAGGGAGACTTCGGGGAGATGCTGCTCACTGACGTTCTGAAGAATGCGGGACTGGTGGAAGGCGTGCACTTCTTCACCCAAAGCGTGATGACGGACGAGGCTGGGCATGAAATCAGGAGCGAAGGCGGCAGGACGATGATTCCTGACGTGATGGTCCTCTACCCTGACGACACGACCGTAATCATCGACTCCAAGGTCAGCCTGAAAGACTACAAGGAATATATCAACGCGGAGAAAGTCGAGGATAGGGTAAGGTTCGCCAAGGCGCATGTCGAGAGCGTGCGCAAGCATGTGGATGAGCTGAAGGCCAAGGACTATGCCTCGTACATTCCTGAAGGACGGAGGAAGGTGAACTATAACTTGATGTTCATCCCGGTCGAGGGTGCGTTCAGGCTCATGCTGGAGGAAGACCCGATGCTCTGGCAGGTGGCGAAGGACAACAATGTACTGATCGTGAGCCAGATGACACTGGTGATAGTTCTGAATATGATCCAGATGGCCTGGAAGCAGGCGAACCAGGAGAAGAACATCGCCGAGGTCTATAAGACAGCCGAGGAGCTGATGAGCCAGCTGAACGGCTGGATGGAGAGTTATGTTGCGGTCGGGGCGATGCTCGGCAAGGCTCAGTCCGCCTACGAGACCTCGACCAAGAAACTGACCGAGTCCAACCAGAGTGTCGTCAAAAAGATCCAAAAGTTGGAGAGACTCGGACTCTCCCCAAAGAAGTCTCAGGCGAGAATAAAGACCGGCACCCGCAAGACAGGTTCTGAGTCCATCATCCCTCCCGAACTCTCCCCAACTCCCACCGAAGAATAGTCCCGCACCCGCATCGCTTCGGTATCATCATCTGACTCGGTATCGTCATCTGACTCGGAGCGAAGCGACCGAAGGGGTTTCGGGGAATCCTTTCCCCGTGCCCCTCAGGGGCTGTCACGAAGTGACTGGGGGTTGGAGGCGTCATACGCGAAGCGTTTCGGGGAATCCTTTCCCGTGCCCCTCAGGGGCTGCCACGAAGTGACTGGGGGCTGGAGGGAATTTTTCAGTCCATGAATATTCTGTGTGTATTACAGAATATTCATGGACTGCTCTCTTATTTTTTCGAGTTCATCTTTCATCTTGACGACGACCTTCTGGATGCCGGAATGGTTGGCCTTGGAGCCGGTCGTGTTGATCTCGCGACCCATCTCCTGAATGATGAAGCCAAGCTTGCGGCCAGGATATTCCTCTCCGTCAATCGTGTCCATGAAGTACTTGCAGTGCTGGCGGAGGCGGACCTTCTCCTCGTTGATGTCCAGTTTCTCAAGGTAGAAGACCATCTCCTGCTCGAAACGGGACGGATCGACCTTCTGCTGGAGCGCCTCAAGATTCTTCATCAGTTTCTCCCTCACGGCCTCGATCCTCTCCTTCTCGAAACCCTCAACCTGATTCTCAAGGTCAAGGATATTCCCAACCCTTGAGGTGACATCCTTGTAGAGAGCCTCGCCTTCCTTGGCGCGGTAGTCGTTGACAGCGGAGAGTGCCTCGTCTATGGCCTTCTCCACAGCCGGCCAGTCCTCCTCGCCGATGACCTCCTGACGGGAGTTGTCCAGCACATCCGGGAAACGCAGAATAGAGGCCAGCATCGAGTTCGGGTTGAAAGTCAAGGAATCAAAGACTGGCAGAGAAGATCCGAATTCCATCAACTGGTCGTAATAATCCCGAAGGAGTTCCTTGTTGATCTGTTTGGCGACACCCCCGGCCTTGGGTTCCCATGTCATGTAGAAGTCAATAGTGCCGCGGACCAGAGAATCCGCTATCTTCCTGCGCACAAGCAGTTCCTTGTCCTTGGGAAGGAGGGACGACTTGATGTTGGCGTCAGAGTTCTTGCCATTCAGCGTCTTGATCTCAACGGTGAGTTTACCTGTCTCCAGGACGGCCTCAGCCTTGCCATAACCGGTCATTGACTTGATCATATTCTGTAAAATTAATCACCCGGACCAGGATTCGACACGCATGAATCCCGTTTCCGGTGCAAAGATAGTCATAAATCGGGATTATCGGCCCTGACCCCAACCAAGCAAAACGTTTGATGTCAAGATTTGCGAAAAAGTATTTGGATTTGTGAAAATGATTTGCTTTCTTGCAAGCGTATATAAAACGCAAAACAAATGAAAAAGATTCTCTCATGCATTGCGGCAGCCGCGGTTGCCGTCTCTTTCGCATCATGCGAAAAGTCCTACGAGGAACTTGATCCTCAATTCCCAACAATCGGCGATGGCAAGTCAGTCTCCATCAGTTCAGGTGAGACTGTCACTATAGATTTCACGCTGAATGATGTCCGCGGCAACGACATTACGGTCAAAATCGACGACGATGCCGTGGAGGACTACAAGATCAGCTGCTCTCTCAATTCCGGGGATGACGAAGGAGTCATCACCATCGCCGCTCCTGAGATGATTCTGGACGGGACTCCGTTCAATGTCAACGTAACTTTCAGCGACGAGGCCAACAGCAGGACATCCTCGGCCGCCATCAACGTGACTCCGACCATACTTGAAGGATTCGTGAAACTCTCTCAGGCAGCCAACTGCTTCATCGTAGCTCCTGGAGCCTATGCTCAGTTCCCTACATTCAAGGGCAACAGCGGAGAGAAGTCCGGAGCCGTGTCCCTTGCCCTCGCATGGCAGGACACACAAGGTCTGTTCTCGGAGATCGCACAGGTCAATGACTCGGACGCCATCGTCCACTTCTCCGCAGGCAAGGAAGGCAATGCGGTCATAAACGGACTGGACGCTTCCGGAAATGTGGTGTGGAGCTGGCTCTTCTGGGTCACTGCCGACACTCCGAAGGATGTCACGGTCGGCGGATTCACATTCCAGGACCGCAACATCGGCGCTCTGAACCTTGACGAGAAAAGCGAACTCTCCGTCGGTGTCGTCTATCAGTACGGCCGCAAGGATCCGTTCCCGGGAATCAGGTTCGGCGAGTATGCGACAAGGCCTGTCTATGACGCTTCCGGAGCCGAGGTGGAGATCACCATCGTCAACAACACCGAAGCCAACAACCTTGAGAATGCGATAAAGAACCCGACGATCTACTACAACAATAAATATTTCAGCGGTTGCAAACACGGGTACAGCTGGATCACCACCGACGCCACCACTTTCGGAGCCGACAACTTCAAGGCACTTTGGGAGAACGGAGGAAAGAAGAGCGTTTACGACCCATGCCCGGCCGGGTACAAAGTAGCAAGCGCAGAAGCATGGACAGCGGTCAAGGCCGCCACTGATGTAAAGGAACTCTGGGATTCCGCCTACGAGACCTTCGATGCGTCCGCCATCGGCACACTTGACAAGTACATTCCGGGCAACAAGAAGAAAGTCCAGTTCAGAGGCTGCGTCTATGACGGTCTGAGGCTCACCATCACGGGGGAACTCAACTCCAACTCGACAGCATTCTCGTTTGCCAACTGCATCGGGAAACCTCTTCCTACCGCCGTTGTATGGTGTTCTGATATTGACCCCGACTATGCCACCAAGCTTAACGCCTCCTATTTCAGAGGTTGCGCGTTCAAGGTGAACACCACCGGCAACGGGAACTATGACGACATCTCCGCAATCAAGACAAATCCGCTGAACCAGGCCAAATACACCCTCAATTACGCATTCCCGGCACGTTGCGTCAAAGAGTAGAATCCACAACATAGCTTGAATCTGATGAAGAATATTCTGAAACGCGCCGCTCTGTTTGCAATAGGAGCGGCGGCATTGGTTGGCTGCACCTACAATGAGATTGACAGCCAGTACGGCGAACTTGACATTATCTTCGACACAGAAGATGTGACCCTCAACGCGGGCGAGACCTTCGAAATCCCATTCACAGTCACAGGAGCGGAAGGTGCGGCTCTTGATTTCGAGCCAACCTCGGACAACAGCAGGCTGACATGCAGGCTGGGCAAGGTGGACTACGACAACGCCCAGGGCGTCATCAGGCTGTCCGCCTCAAAGGCCATCCCCTCTGATCAAGAAGCACAGGTCTTTCTGAAAGTCTCTGACTCGCATCAAAGGAAGCTCACAAGGTTTGTGGATGTGACTTTGATCGGAAACGGCAAAGAATCAGACGACTCCGATGACGGAGGAAGCGAGAAAGGCGATGACCAGTACGGCGATCTCGGAATATTCTTTGACGTGGCTTCTCCGGCGATCTTCCCTGGACAGACATTGGGGATTCCTTTCACCGTCACCGGATCGGAAGGAGCCACCCTCAGCCTTGAGCCATCCGTGGACAACAGCGGGTACGTCTGCGCCCTTGGGAAGGTGGACTACGTCAACTATCAGGGGATCCTCAACCTGACCGCTCCAGAAGTGATCACAGAAGCAACCGAGGTCAAGGTTTCACTCTCGGTGAGCGACACCCACAAACGCAGCCTGACAAAGAGCGTGACCGTCAAGGTGAACGCATCGGAGCCGCTCTCGATCTCCCCGGTCGGAGAACCGACCTCAATGGCTGTCAAGTCCGGAGGCTCGTTCACCCTGTCCTACAGAGTCCTCAATCTCGCGCCGGCGAAAATCGCAGGGAATCCTACGGTCGAAGTGTCATCGGGATGGAGCGCTGAAGCCTCGGTCAACGAAGACATCATCAAGGTGAAATACAACGCTCCATCAACAATCGGCGAGACCCTCACGGTCAAGATCAGTGCTACCGACGACCATGACAGGAAGGTGGAATATTCAGGCACACTCTCTCTCGTGGAGATCACGACAACCGCCGGAGCCGCCAACTGCCATATCGTCAAGCCTGGCGGCATCCTGACAATCAAGGCCGTGAAGGGCAATTCCACGACGGCTCTTGAGTTTGACAACGCTTCGCTTGTCTGGCAGGACGCAATCGGGCTGGTAAGTTCGGTTTCCGGAAACGGAAGCGAAGGTGTCGTTGTTGTCAAGCTTGCCGCCGGCAAGGAAGGCAACGCCGTTGTGGCCGCCCGCGACGGAGACAGGGTCGTGTGGAGCTGGCACGTCTGGGTGACAGACTATGACCCAGAAGCCGACATCTTCGAATGGACTGACGCCAACGGAATCACCTACAAGTACATGGACCGTAATCTCGGAGCTTTCAGTGCGGAGAAGTACAGCAAGGAATCTCTGGGACTGATGTACCAGTGGGGCCGCAAGGATCCTTTCCCTGGAGGGGATGACGTGGAATCAAGCATCCAACGGCGCATCTACGACATTGACGGCAACCAGATCTACATAAAGACCGAGGAAAGACCGACCTACAATGACAACACCAGCACCAACCTCCAGCTGGCGATCGAGCACCCTGACGTGTACTACTGCGCTCCGTCAAGTTCGTGGCCTGCGGTTGACTGGCTCACAGACAAGGCCGCGCTCCAGAACAACGACCTGTGGGGAGGCAAGACCAACGCCAAGACAATCTACGACCCTTGTCCGGAGGGCTGGTGGATGCCTGCGGCCGGAGACGGCTGGGGCTTCCGCACCGAGTACAAGAAAGCCGGCAAGCTCAACGACGACGGGGCTTATGACGAGTCATACCCTTGGTATCAGGACTACGACAATAGCATCGGATTCCGTTACAGGACAAAAGCCGGCAAGGAGTACTGGTTCCCGCTTGTGGGCAACATCGACTCTGGCAAGGGCACACTCCAGAGCGTGGGAGGAAGCGCGCTGTACAACACACGCACGGACAACTCAAACACTGTGTTCTACGAAAGCATGGCTTGGGGGAACCCTGCCAGCGAAGCAGGTCTCAACCGTCCTTACGGAGCGGCCACAAGATGCATAAAGGAGTAATATGAGAATCAGACACGTTCTGCTCACGCTGCTGGCTCTGCTTGCGGCCACGCAGATTCTTTCGGCGCAGAAAATATCAGTCACCGGTCAGGTGACTGATATTCTTGGAGGCGCTCCGCTTCCCGGAGTCGCTGTCCTTGAGAAGGACGGATCAGGCTACTCGATCACGGATGTGGACGGCAAATATTCGGTCTCAGTCCCTAAAGACGCATCATTGGTATTCTCTTGTCTGGGGATGCAGGAACAGACCGTCGCCGTGAACGGACGCTCCACCATCAATGTCGCCATGAGCGCTGACATCAATGTCCTGGAGGATGTCCTTGTGGTAGCCTACGGCACCGCCTCAAAAGAGTCGTTCACCGGCTCGGCCGAGACGATAAGGGGTGACAAGTTGAGGGACAGACCTGTCGCCGATGTCTCCAGAATGCTGGACGGACAAATGTCCGGAGTGATGACCACATCGGGCAGCGGACAGCCGGGAAGCGGTTCCGGGATCATGGTAAGAGGGTTCGGCTCCATCAACGCAAGCAGCTCCCCTTTGATCGTGGTTGACGGCATACCTTACGACGGAGATCTTAATTCCCTCAACCCCAACGACATCGAAAGTCTGTCCGTACTCAAGGACGCATCCGCCGGAGCGCTTTACGGTTCCAGAGGAGCCAACGGTGTGGTCATCGTGACAACCAAGAGCGGGAAGAACACCGATGAGAAGATCTCGATAGACTTCACCGCGCGCCTGGGCTTCAACTCGATGGCGATAAGACCTTATGAGACAGTCAACGCCTCCCAGTACATGGAACAGATGTACAGGGCGAGCTACAACGATCTTGTCTATACGGAAGGGTACCTTCCCGACGAAGCCGCCTCATTGACACCGGCGCGAGTGGCAAAGAACATTCTCGGCATCGACAACAAGTACAACATATTCGACAAGGATGTGGAGAGTCTTTTCACCGCGGACGGAAAGGTCGTCGAAGACGCGAAGACAAAATACGGAGCCGACTGGCTGGGAGCCGCCAAAGCAAAGCTCCCCACACGCCAGGAATATCTTTTCTCGATGTCCGGAGTCTCGGACGCGAGCAAGTATCTGGCTTCGATCGGCTACCTGGACGAGAACGGCACCATCACGACGACATCGTTCCGTAGGATAACCGCCAGGGTCGGAGCGGAATTCACGCCTTACGACTGGTTCGAGTTCGGCCTCAACGCCAACTTTACCAATTCAAGGAGCGACTATCTCGGAGCGTCCGGCACCGAGGCCAACAACATCTGGTACACCGCCATGATGATGGCTCCGATCTACCCGGTCTATGAGACCGACTCCGACGGGCACCCGGTTCTCGAGAACGGAGAGCGGGTGTTCGACTACGGCTCCTCAAGGCCGGCGGGAGCGCAGAACAACCGCAACTGCATCGCCACCCTTTTCGATGACGACTACTACATGACAAGCGACAACGTCAACCTGCGCGGTCATCTGGGAATCAGCTTCGGTGATTTGAAATTCAGCACATCGATAGGCGCCGACATCATAAATGACAACAACACCACGATGTACAACCGCAACAACGGCAACGCCGCCGGCACAGGACGTCTGACCAAGGAATATCAACGCACGCAGAGCTACACATGGAACCAGCTGCTTTCCTACAAACGCGGTTTCGGCGAGCATACCGTGGATGTGATGGCCGGGCACGAGTTCTACAACAGCGAAGCCCATTACCTGATGGGGCAGAGGACAGGTTTTCCGTTCGACAGGTTCGACGAGCTCGGGATGGGTTCCACCATCGCCGACGCCACATCTACCGGAGACACTTACAGCATCGACTCATGGCTGTGCCGGGCGAACTACAACTTCTCCGACAGGTACTATCTGTCGGGCAGTCTGCGCATGGACGCCTCGTCACGGTTCATCAAGGACAACAGATGGGGGACATTCTGGTCTTTGGGAGCATCCTGGAGAATCTCGCAGGAACCGTTCATGAAAGAGATAAGCTGGATAGACAACATGACGCTCAAGGCGAGCTATGGAGTGCAGGGCAACGACAACATCGGCTCTTACTACGCATGGCAGGCGCTTTACGACATGACCTACCCCAACGCGACATATTCCGGAGCCATCATCTCCTCACTTGAGAACAAGGATGTCACATGGGAGAAGAACGGCAATGTCAACGTAGGGATCGAGTTCAAGATGCTCGGCAGATTGAGCGGAACCGTCGAGTGGTACAGGAGAACCACCACGGACATGCTGCTTGAGTACCCTGTCGCCATTTCGCTGGGATTCCCGGGCTACTATGCCAATGTCGGGAAAATGTACAACACAGGTCTGGACATGACCTTCGGCTATGACATTCTCAACGCTCCGGACTTGTTTTGGAACGTGTCTCTGATGGCCTCGACAATCGGCAACAAGGTGGTGTCCCTCACAGGCAACGGCGAAGACATCAACAATGGCGTGTACCTGATCCGCGAGGGAGAGACCGTCAACACCTTCTACATGGCCCGCAGCGCCGGTGTTGACCCAGCGACAGGAGAGCAGCTCTATCTGGCCTACGCCAAGGACGCAGACGGCAACCCGGTCAAGGGAAGCGAGTACGTGACCAACGACGCCACGACCGCATCAAGTTGCAAATGGCTCTGCGGCAGCAGATTGCCGGACATCTACGGATCCTTGTCCTCCAACCTTCACATCAAAGGGGCTGATTTTTCCGTCCTGTTCACCTACTCGCTTGGAGGCAAGATCTACGACAGCACCTACAGGTCTCTGATGGAGCCGTCCTACGTAGGGCAGACCTACCACGTCAACTCACTGCGCGCATGGACAGAGGCAGGACAGACCACCGATGTCCCGAAGGTCACGACCACCGCCACGACCGTCATCAACGACCGGTTCCTCATCAACGCCTCGTATTTCAGCATAAAGAGCGTCTCGGCCGGCTACACATTCAAGACCGCCGGGCTGGAGAAATACCACATCCGTTCTCTCCGTCTTTACGCCTCCGGGGACAACCTGCTGATGTTGAGTGCGCTGAGGGGTCTCAATCCTCAAAGCAGCTTCACCGGTTCCACTTCCTACACGTACACTCCCAACCGTACGGTCTCACTTGGTGTGGACATCAAATTCTAAGAAGATAGAGAACTTATTTCAAAACAGCTTCTAAGCTTTATGAAAGGATTCACAATAATCACCATACTGGCAGCGATGGTCTGCGGGGCATGTTCCTCGCTGATGGAGACTTCACCGACCACAGATGTGGACAAGGAAACGCTTCTTGCAGACGCTGAAGGCCTACAGGTGGCGATGAACGGGGTGTATGCGACAATGTACAACCGTCTCGACTTCGTCACCGCAAACGCGCACCAATGTTTCGGTAACATGGCGGTGACGCTTGCCGCCGACCTCATGGGCGACGACATGATCCAGACAGCGCAAGGTGCGGGATGGTTCTGGAAAGACTACAACTACGACCAGCGCAGCCGCTACACCAGCAAGATCTGGCGTTGCTACTTCACTTGGGAGTATTTTTACGAGATCATCAGCAATGTAAACTACATCATTTCAGCCGCGGAGACGGCAACAGGGGACAAGAACGAGATCGCAAACACCCTTGCGCAAGCCTATGCGGTGCGCGCGTTCAGTTACTTCATGCTGATCCAGTCGTTCCAGCAGACCTTGGTCGGACACGAAGATCTTCCGGGAGTACCTATTTACACCGACCCGACAAGCGCTTCGAGCAAAGGCAAGGGACGCGGCACGGTCAGAGAAGTTTACACGCAGATTGACAATGACCTGGAGACAGCTCTCTCCCTGTTCGAAAGCTGCGGAATCAAGCGCAAGCATGTCTCCAACCTTGACCTCTACTCCACAAGTCTGCTTCAAGCACGTGTGGCACTGGTGGAGAATGACTGGGAAAAGGCTAAGAAAGCGGCGGAGAAAGCCATCGGCACTCCCGACGCGACCCTGCTCTCAATGTCGGAGGCGACAGTCACCAAAGGCACATTCGATGACAGCACCACGGAATGGACCACAGGCAAGACCCCGTTCAACAGCGTCAGTTCCTCATCGGCAATGTGGGGTGCGGAGATCATCTCCGACCAGTCAACCGTGTTCGCCTCATTCTTCTCGAACATGGACGCATGCACCAATGTCTATTATGCGGCGGAAGCCCCGAAGTGCATCAGCAACTGGCTTTACGCACAGATTCCCGATTCAGACATCCGCAAGGGGTGGTGGAACGGAGAAATAGGAGTAAGCGCCAAGGATTGGAAGTACGGAGCCAACATCGACTACAACCAGTTCAAGTTCCAGTGGGCGGATCAGAAATCCTACAAGGGAGACTACATATTCATGCGTCTTGAAGAGGCGTACCTCATCCTTGCCGAGGCGCTTTGCCGTCAGGGAGACGACACTGGAGCCAAGGCGGCTCTCGGAGAGGTAATGAGCCGCCGCTACCCGGACTGGCGCGGTGCTTTGAACCTGCTGAGCGGAAACGAGCAGACTTTCGGGACAGTAGGGACGGTGAAGACCCTTCTGGATGAAATTCTTCTTCAGCGCCGGATTGAGCTGTGGGGCGAGACAGGACGCATTTTCGACATCCTCAGGCTCGCGAAAGGATGGACCCGCTACTGGACCGTGAACGGAAAGGAGTCCAATCACACCAACTACCTCAGCAAGTATGCTGAATACCTGAACTTCCCGGCCGACTACATAGAATGCATCCTGATGATTCCACAGACCGAGATCGACAACAACCCGAACATCAACTCCGAAGACCAGAATCCATATGTTCAGAACTAAAGCATCCATCATAGCCGCCCTGGCAGGCATCATAGCCTCTACGGCGGTGTCCTGTTCCAAGGGAAACGAAGGCCCGCTCTACAATGGAGAAAGCGGATTCGCCTTCGCTTCATCTGTACTTTATGCGGAAGTGTCGCCGGACGACAAAGGCGTTCTGGAGATCCCTGTTTACAGGGGAGTCAGCGGTGCGTCAGAGCAGGCCATCATTTCATTCAAGTACGACACCGCCCCGGACGACGCTTCAGATCCGGTCTGGGAGGATTCCGACCCCGACGGAGTGTTCTCGCTGATCTCGCCGAAAGTGACCTTCTCGCCGAATTCCTGCAAGGCTCTGGTACGTCTGAGGTTCAAGGACACCGACAGACTGAAGACATCGGAAAAGTACAGGATGAGGCTCGACATCACGGACGGACTCTCCCCTTCCGGACGCGGCACCCTCACCGTCACGGTAACCAAGAAACTTGTGTTCAAGAAATACGGAGACTGCACGTACTACGATGAATGCATATTCGAAAAAGCCTACACGACCGAGATCTACAAGGCCGACGGAGAGGAAATCTACCGCGTGACGGATCCGTACCGCGAAGGATTGATAGCGGAGGAATATGCCGCCAACGGTTGGATGGGCAGCACCCCCGACTATGTGGAATTCACCTGCGACGGCGACCACATCTCCTTCAAGGAATTCTTCACAGGAATGCTCTTCAACGCCAAGTACCCCGCCTACGCGTACTACCCGAGCGACTATCAGTGGGGGCGCGACTTCTCCAAGTACGACTCAAAGAACGTCAAACTTGACGACAAGCACTTCCAGCTGTACGCCGTCTATTGCCTTCCGACATTCCAGTACGGCTACATGAACGACGGAGCCTACAAGATTGAGATCGAGGTGCTGGACTAATCCTCGCACTCACACTATTTCAATCTCGGCGGTCTTGTCACCGATCCTGACTGTCACCGGTTCTGTAGAGCCTTCGATCGAGCGGATGATGACCTGAGCCTTGCCGGAGAATGGCTTGATGGTCATCGAATTGCCGTTCCGTGGTCTTTCGGTCTCCTTGAAGCCCGGGTTGCCGTTGCCCCAACCCAGAAACTCGGCGCCCGAGACCGACACGTCAAGACTTTCGGCCCGGGTGTCGATGTCAATCACCACAACATCCTGACCGTCAGCCTTCAGCCGATTCCTGGAAAGGGTGAGGATTGTTTCGGAAGCGATGTAAGGATATTCATCAGCGGCAACCTTTTTCCCGTTACGGTAGCCAATGGCTGAAAACCTGACAGCATCCGCCACGTTCCAAGCAAGGTGACCGTCCTGCGGCATGTCTTTCTTCCCGAGGTTCTTTCCGTCGGCAAAAAGCCGTATCTGATCGCAGTTTGAATATACCCAGACCTCCCCCTGGTAAGGGCCGCAGATGTGGACCGAAGGTTCGTCCGTCCACGCCGCCTTGACGTAGAAAGCCTCGTCTTTGGGGAAGCAGCAATAGTCCAGGATTCCGAACTGAGAGCCGGTCGCCGGCCAGACCATCGGGTTCGGCTCGCCTCTGTAGTCCTGACCGGTCCAGTAGAACAGCCCTCCTGTCCACGGGCGGGCCTTGTAGAACTTCCATCCGTGTTCGATGACATTGATCCTGCCAAGGGTGTCAACCCTGTTAAGAGGAGTCATCCATCCTTCCTCCGGGACGGTGACATACTTCCCTCTCGTGCCGGCTCCGGAGGTTTCCTCCGTACCCACGGCGCAATTGTCCGGGAACATCTCGTGGTACTCGTCCACCGGATTCTGGACGATGTAGTTGTAGCCGAACACGTCCACGCCTTTCACCAGTTCACGTCCGCCGGAGCTGCCGTAGCCCGTTGGCCTGGTCGGATCGACTGAACGGACATATTCGCTCATCCGCCGGGCGATTCTCGTGCCGGCCTCGCTCCCCTCGACACCCCATTCCTCGTTGCCGATGCTCCAGAGAATGACGCAAGGGTGGTTGCGGTCCCTCTCGATCATCCTTCTGACTTGAGTGAGCTGTTCCTCGTTGACCCCGAGCTGGCGGTTCTCGTCGATCACCAGGATTCCCATCTCGTCGCAAAGGTCGAGCATGGCCGGAGACGCGGGGTTGTGCGCACTGCGGATCGCATTGAATCCGTACTTCTTGAGTTGTGTCAGGCGGTAACGCCACAATTCGTCAGGCACTCCCACGCCGACTCCGGCATGGTCAAGGTGCAGGTTGCAGCCTTTAAGCTTCACTTGCTTTCCGTTAAGAAGGAAGCCATCCGTCGGGCTGAACTCTATCGTGCGCACCCCGAAACGGCATCGCCGCTCGTCAGACAGGACTCCGTCATAGTAAAGACGGACCCGGACAGTGTAGAGGTAAGGGTCCTCAAGACTCCAAAGGTGGTCAGGTTCCCCGACCTCGTTGCCCTCGGCATCGAGAAAGACAGTCTCGGACTTCACCTTGGATCTGTCAAGAGTGTCACTCGCCATCACGATTCCGAACCTCGGGACATTTCCCGTCAAATCCAGCGAATATGGTTTAACGGCGACAGGACCGGCCTTATGCAGCCAGACGTTGCGGTATATTCCCGCTCCCTCGTAGTACCAGCCCTCCTCGGTGGACGCATCACAACGCACCGCGATGACATTGTCTCCGCCGTAGTTGAGGTACGGGGTCAGGTCGTAGGAACGGGTAGCATAGCCGCTTCTCTCGTGTCCGAGGTAGAAACCGTTGCAAAACACCTCGCTGTCCCGGAATATTCCCTCAAACTCGATGCGTATCTGTCTGCCGTAGTCTTCGGACGGGATTCTCAAGTGCCTTCTGTACCAGCCCACTGAATTCTCCGGATAGTTCCAGCCGACGCATTTGTAGCCGTGGGAATGGCTCGCATCCTTGCTGAAAGGAAGATCCACGACCCAGTCGTGCGGGAGACTCACCTTTTCCCATCCCGAATCATCAAAATCCGGCATTATCGGAGACTTGTTGTGTCCAGCGGTTCCTGCTTTCGTAAGATAGGTGAAATACTCGGTACCGTGGGTGAAATCATCCTTCATGGAGGAGGCGTCGCCGAGCGCGAACGTCCAGCCGTTGTTCAACAGTACGCGGAAGTCTCCGGCCTGCAAAGCCACAGCGGCAAGCAGAGCCGCGGCAGCGGATAGAATCTTTTTAGTGTTCATAATAATATTCGGAAACCATTTCAAAACAGCTTCTTACAAATCCAAAGTCAGCTCATGACATCCCGGGGAATATGGTATGAAGCGGGACTTTCTTTCGCCCGAGTTGCGGATCGTGATGTCATAGACGGCTCCACGGAACTTACGGACAACCCGGTATTCCTTGATGAAGGACGGTAGGCAAGGTTCTATGAGCAGACCGTCGAACCGGGGTTTCACGCCGAGAAGATATTCAGAGACAGCGCTCCAGTTCCAGGCCGCGGTGCCGGTCAGCCAGCTGTTCTTTCCCTCGCCGGGACGAGCGGAGTCCTTGCCGGCAAGCATCTGGCAATAGACATAAGGCTCGACCTTGTGCAGTCCCTGATCCTTGATGAAGGCGGGCGAGATCTTACGGTAATGCTCCCAGGCGTCATCCACCCTGCCGGCCAACGCCTCGCCGATGATGACCCACGGATTGTTGTGACAGAATATTCCGGCGTTCTCCTTGTAACCCTCCGGGTAGGAGGAAATCTCACCGTACTCAAGGTAGTAACGGCTGAAAGGAGGATTGTTCAGCACGATTCCGTGGGGACAGTCAAGGTGCTTCTTCACAGAATCCAAAGCCTTGTCGCAAAGTCCTTCCTCCGCACCGACACGCGCCATGGAACACCAACCCTGACTTTCAATGAATATCCTGCCTTCCCCACATTCCTTTGACCCCACCTTGCGTCCGAAGAAATCATAGGCGCGCAGGAACCATTCCCCGTCCCAGCCATATTCCTTGATGGCTTCGGACATTTGTCCGACAGCATCCCGTACCGCCGAAGAGTCCTTGCCCAAGTGGTCGAGGAGATCAGAGTAACGTTCCCCCGCGAAGACAAACAGTCCCGCTATCATCACAGATTCGGCCTTGCTGCCCTCAGTCTTGTTCTCCGTGGTCTGGAAAGACTCGTCAGGATCGGTCGAGAAACAGTTCAGGTTCATACAGTCGTTCCAGTCCGCCCGGCCGATGAGCGGCAGACCGTGCGGGCCGAGATGTCCGCGGACATATTCAAAGCTCACCTCAAGATGCTCAAGCAGGGTCTTCTCGCTACCGGAGACGTTGTTGAACTGGACATATTCATCAAGGATCGTGAAGTCGCCGGTCTCCTTAAGGTAGGCATCCGCGCCCACAAGCAGCCAGAGCGGGTCATCGTTGAAGCCGCCGCCGATCCCGTCGTTACCACGTTTGGTGAGCGGCTGGTACTGGTGGTAGCAGCTGCCGTCAGGGAACTGCGTCGCCGCAATGTCGAGGATCCTCTGACGCGCCCTCTGTGGAATCTGATGTACTATTCCCAGAATATCCTGATTGGAATCCCTGAATCCCATCCCGCGTCCGATACCGCTCTCAAAAAAACTGGCGCTACGGCTCATCAGGAACGTGACCATGCACTGGTACTGGTTCCAGATGTTGACCATCCTGTCAAGCTCCGGCACCCCGGAGACAATCTTGAAATTACCAAGCAGTCCCTCCCAGTAACGTCTCAACGCCGCGAAAGCCTCATCCACCTTCTCCGAAGTGTCGAACGCCGCCATCACCTTCCTGGCGACCTCCTTGTTGATTACCCCGGACCCGGAGTTCAGCTCATAGCCCGTAGGCTTCACGAACTTCTCCCCGGAAGGATTTTCGGCGTAACCAAGCACGAAGACAAGGTCTCTGGACTCTCCCGGCTCAAGCGTAAGCTCAAGATAATGCGACGCCACGGGGCTCCAGCCGTGCGCTATCGACTGCGTGGAGATCCCGGCAACGACATTCCGAGGGCTCTCGAAACCATTGTACATCCCGATGAACGCATCCCTGTCCGTGTCAAATCCGTCAATACGGGCGTTGACACCATAGAAGGCATAGTGGTTTCTACGCTCACGATATTCTGTCTTGTGATAGATCACGCTGCCTTCAACCTCAACCTCGCCCGTGGAGAGATTTCTCTGGAAATTCTCCATATCCGTCCCGGCGTTCCAAAGACACCATTCCGCTAATGACCAGAACTTGAATGTCTTTGCGGCACCGCCACGATTCTCCAGAGTCACCTTCTGGATTTCGCAGTCGTAGCCGAGAGGCACAAAGAACAGCTCACTCACTCTGAGCCCGTTCTTTTCCCCTGCAATCCGGGTGTAACTCATCCCGTGACGGCACTCGTAGAAATCCAGAGGTGTCCTGCACGGCTTCCAGCCCGGACTCCAGACGCGACTCCCGTCCTTGATGTAGAAATACCTTCCTCCCGCATCCATCGGCACACCGTTGTAGCGATAGCGGGTCAGACGGCGGAATCTGGCGTCACGGTAGAATGAATATCCTCCCGCCGTACCTGAAATCAACGAAAAAAAGTTCTCTGTTCCGAGATAGTTTATCCAAGGCCACGGAGTCTGGGGATCGGTGATCACGAACTCCCTGGCGGCATCATCAAAATGACCGTATTCCATCATAGTGTTTCGGGGACGGTTGCCTCCACCATCAATTTCCGATTTGATTAATTGAACAAAATGAACACCAGCTCCGCTGCGAGAATTCCCGCCAGAACAAGGACAACCCACCGCATCACTTTCGGCAGACCATTCCAAAGGCCCGAACCCGAAGAGACACCTGTGCTTTCCACCTCCGAGACCACTTCCTTGTCCTGAACACGTTTCACAGCAAGCTCGGCCTGAATGGACTCCATCCTCTTTCTTGTCAGAGGGTAGAAGAACACGACCACCACGGCAAATGCGGCCACGGCGGCAGGAACCCAGCTCATCAACAACCACAGTCCGTTGATGGCATCCGGGGTCTGCACGGCTCCGGGAGTGGTGTTGTAACCGAATGCCTTGAGAAGCCACATGACCGCGAAACCTCCGAAAGCTCCACCGAATTTCTGTGCCATGGAAGCGGAAGAGAAGATCAGACCGGTCGAGGCTGTCCCGTCACGGTTCTCGGCGAAGTCGCTGACATCGGCGTACATGCTCCAGACCAAAGGCGAGATCACACCAGTGAACACGCTTATCACAATCTGAAGGATCAGCATCCAATAGTAGCCGCCCTGACTGATCGGGATGTAGAAAAACAAGGCGCTGAACAGGATCAGGGCTGCAAATGACAGCATGTACGTGCTTTTCTTGCCGAGCTTTTCGGAAAGAGGGACGGCAAGTGCCACTCCCACCATGTTGCAGACCTCACCTATCGACAGGAACAGGCCGGCATAGAACAGAAAACTCCATGATCCGAGATTAAGGTGGACATTCTGTCCGATGACGTCGTTGAAGAAGTACGCCACCGTGCTCCCGCGAACCGTATTGAAAAGGTTAGAACAAAGTGCGGCTCCAATGAGAATCCACCACGGAGCATTGCGTAAAAGGGATTTCAGGTCACTGCCCACAGACACCTTGCTGACAGTGTGAAGTTTCTCCCGTGTCATCCGGAAACAAAGCAGGAACAGCACGAGGCAGAACGCGGCGATGACAATCATCGTGTTCTGCCAACCTGCCGGGCTGTCATAGCCTCCGAGAGCCTTGCAGAGCGGTTCCCAGCAGAACAGAGCCAGGAAACTTCCTCCGTAGGCGAAGAACATCCTGTACGAGCTCAGAACGGTCTTGGTGTCCGAATTGTCTGTCATGACTCCCAGCATGGCTCCGTAAGGCACGTTGATGCCGGTGTAAACGGTCATCATCATGATGTATGTGAGGTACGCCCAGAAAAGTTTGACGGTCGGAGACGCGGCCGGAGTGGAAAACAGGAATATTCCGCTAAGTGCGAAAGGGACAGCCATCAGAAGAAGATAAGGGCGGTACTTTCCCCATTTCGTCGTTGTTCTGTCGGCCAGCACACCCATCATCGGGTCGCTCACAGCGTCCCAGATCCTGGTCACGACCAGAAGCAAGGCAACCTGATCCAGAGTGAGTCCGAATATGTTGCTGTAGAAGAACGGAAGATAGTAGGAGAATATCTTCCAGAACATCGAGGAAGACATGTCTCCGAAGCCATAGCCGACTTTCTCCGCAAAGCCTGTCCTTATCTTTTCCATTGTCTTGTTATGCTTTTAGATTCTTGTCAATCAGTCTGTTGAGCGTGCGCACGGACTCTCCGGTGGAAAGGCCGTCCGGGGCGGTGCCGAAGCAGTAGTCCACCAAACGTTCAACCGTGGAGGTAGCCACATGCATCCTGGTGTCGCAGGAAGCGTAATAGATGAAGACCTTTCCGTCCTCGTCGGCGATCCAACCGTTCGCGAACAGAACGTTCATCACATCGCCTACATATTCATCACCCTCAGGAGCCATGAAGAACCCCGCGGGTTCTGCGATCACCTTTGACGGATCCTCAAGGGAGGTCATGTAGAGATAAAGCACATAGCGCAGCCCCGAGGCGCAGCCTCTTACACCGTGAGCCAGATGCAGCCATCCTCTCGGGGTCTTGATCGGGGCGGGACCCTCGCCGTTCTTGAGTTCCTTGATCGTGTGGTAGTGACGCAGGTTGATGATCCTCTCATCCTTGACCTCGGCGTTAGTGATGTCATCCACAAGAGACCAGCCGATCCCCCCTCCGTTGCCCGCATCGATGAAACCGTCCTGCGGCCTTGTGTAAAGGGCGTATTTCCCGTCCACGAACTCCGGATGAAGCACGACGTTGCGCTGCTGGGAAGCGGACTTGAGGTCAGGAAGCCTGTCCCAATGGATCAAGTCCTTTGTTCTTGCGATTCCGGCGCAGGCCACAGCCGAGGACAAGTCCCCGGCCGGAGCGGCGGGATCCTTTCTCTCCACGCAGAACAGTCCGTAGATCCAACCGTCCTCGTGGGCGGTGAGCCTCATGTCATAGACATTGGTCGCCGGCTCGCCATATTCAGGCATAGTGACGGGTCTGTCCCAGAAACGAAATTCATCCACTCCGTCCGGACTCTCGGCGATCGCGAAAAATGATTTCCTGTCAGCGCCCTCGACACGGACGGCAAGGACGTACTTTCCATTCCATCTGATGGCTCCGGAATTGAAAGCCGCATGGATCCCGAACCTTTCCTCCAGATAAGGGTTCGTCACAGGATCAAGGTCATACCTCCAGAACAACGGGGCGTGAGCGCCGGTGAGTACCGGATTCTTGTACCTCTCATAGACTCCGTTGACATAGACCGGCTCATTCCTCAACGAGATCAATTTCTCGTGCTCGGTCACCAGCCACTTCAATCTTTCTTCAAAATCCATCTCTATTATTTTCTTTATCAAACTTCAAACTGACTAATCGTTAAAAAGTCCACACAGCTTAGACTCTGTTTTCAAACCTACTTCAGGAATATGGTTCTGTCACTTCCGCAGAACTCCTTGAAATTCTCGGCGTCCGGGGATCCGACGAACGGAGCGTAATAATGCTCCGGTCTGTCCCAGGCGTTCCTCCAGGTAAGCACATAGCAGACGGGGACACCCTTGAGATTCTCCAGCAGGACATCTGTCCACCAACGAGGATCAGGTGTAGACTCGAAGCCGGTCTCGCAGAACGCAAGCTGCTTTCCGTGCTTCTCGGCCACAACGGAGAGAAGTTCCAAATCCGAGCGCAACACCTTTACATAAAAAGCGTTAGCCTCCTCAAACCTTTCCGCGTCCGACTTCGTGGAATCCGCTGCGGCGTAGTCGTAATGATCCACCCCGATGATGTCCACGTTCCCGTCACCCGGATAACGGCCAAAGAAACTCTCCTCCGTAAGGTTGGAGTTCGGGGAATATGCCCACACAAGGTTCCTAAGACCCCTATCCTCCACCAAATACCTATGGGTCAACGAATATAATTCCTTGTACTCGTCAGCGGTGCAAAGATTGCCGCCCCACCAGAACCAGGAACCCAGATTCTCATGCCAAGGTCTGAATATGACAGGAATACGATCACCTCGGGAATCCTTCAGCGAGCCGAGAAAGTCCGCCGCCTTTGCAAGCCAGCCCATGAATTTCTCGTGGTCAGCTCCGCCTTCGAGGATTGACGACACGGCCTTGTCGGTGCTGACATCCCAGGAGTCTCCTCCGGTCAGAGGATTGCGCGGATGCCAGGAGAAAGTCACAAACCCTCCCCTTTCGTAGTGGGTCACCGCAGCCCTGCGCATCAGGTCGAACGGAACTTTGTCAAGATTAACGGAGTCTCCGAGCTCTATTCCGCCAAGGTCGAAACCTATCCCGGCAGGGAACTGTCCGCAGACCGATTTGACATCCGAACGGTCGAGCGGGTCATTGTCCGCATCCTCAACCTTCCAGGTGTGGCCATAGACAAGATCATCCTGATGGAAGTACAGGAATTTCCCTTCGGACGAAGCCGTCCTCAATGCAGCCATCAACCCGTTAGCGCACTTGTCAAGATGAGGCCAGTCGTCCTTGGTGGTACATCCGGCGGCAATAACCGCCACTGAAATCATTGCCAATATTCTTTTCATGATCAATATTTCGGAGCGTTGTTATAGACTGATTCAAGAGTATAGGCTACACCCTCGTTATAGAAGCCTTTCGAGCAGGTCTCTACAATCGACTTGGAGTACTCCGCGTCAAGATATTCCCCTGTCTCGTGGTCGATGATGCCGTAAGTCTCCCCATTATCGCCCACCGCTCCGTTCTCCCAGATGAATCCGCACATTCCGAACGAGCGGGCGCATTTGCTGACATATTCAAGCCAATAGAGCTGGAACTTGCGCGCCGTGGCGTCGGTCCTGTTCGTGCAACCGAACTCTCCCATATAGACAGGGATGCCTTTCTCGACGTAGGTCTTGTAGAATTTGTAACAGATCCCCACGTGGTAGTCCTCCGAGTAGTTCGAGTCGGACAGGTTGGTGCGTCTGGTATGTCCCCAGTCGTCGTCCTCGCCGGTCTGGCAGAATTTGTAAGGGGTGTAGTTATGGAAGCTGACCATTATCTTGTCCGCAGGATCGTCAGGCAAAGCGAAGCCGTCATTCAGAGTGAACTCGGGACTTGCGGCATAGCCCGGAACTCCCAGCCACCTTGTGGCATTGTTTCCTCCGGTCGCCCTCACGGCATCCACAAATGTCTGGTTCCAATCGTTGAGTATGTCGTTCTGTTTCTTCTTTCCCGCGGCGCTCTGATAGTCGTCGCTCCAGCCCCAATGGCCGTCCTGAATCTCGTTGAACGACTCGAAGATAAGGAAGTCGCCCTTGTCCTTGAATCTCTCGGCGATCTGCGACCAGACAGCCTTGATCTCGGCCTTTATCAGCGTGTTGGCGGCGGAGCTTGCCTCGGCTCCCCTGATGTCCAGCCAATGGGTCGTGTAGGACGAGCCTCCGTTGTGGTCGATGGAACCGTCATGATGGATGTTGATGATCGTGTTGAGACCGGCCTCCTCGGCCCAATCCACAAGCTCGGCCACCCTGTCCAGACGGTCATCCAACTTGTAGTCCGGGGCTTCGCCTATGTGTCCCAGCCAGGTGACAGGAATCCTCACGGACTTGAATCCTTTGGCTTTAAGGCCCGTGAAAACAGCCTTGGTCAGTTTCTGCCCGTTTGTCCAATAGCCTTCCGTCGCCATCTCCGACTTGCTGTCAAAAGCATCCATCTGGTTACCGATGTTTAATCCCAAGCCAAGCTTTTTCGCCATCTTCCAGGCTTCATTGTCACCTTCCTGAGGAATCCGGACCTCATCCGGATCAGTCGTCTTCTCCTTCCACAGCTGCGAGACGGTCACGTCCTGCGAGAAAGATCCGCTCTTGATGGTGATGACCGCGGTACGAGCCTCATAGGTCTCGTTGGAAGCGACCCTGACAGGATAGTCAATCTTGTAATTTGAATATGTCCCGTCAGTCACAGTGACCCAGTTCTGACCGGACACGGCGGTCGGTCTGGCGGGAGCCGTGACGCTTATGGTGAACTCTCCACCCTCGACAGCAGCCTCGTAACTTGTCGGAGACACGGTCATCTTCGTGGGAACCTCCGGCTCAGGAACCGGTGTTCCGTTCTCTTTCTCTCCGCAGGAGCAGAACATCGCGGCAGCGAAGAATATCGCCGAAAAAATCAATTTCATAATCCTTTAAAATTTTTCAAGTCCGTTTCACTTTGTCCTTTTCAGGCGGAATCCGCGGCATACCAGGACAACCGCCTGTGCTTTTATTGGATCCCGGGGGAGGTTTCACCCTCCCTCGGAATTAGAAGCTGTTTAAAAATAACGTCTCTTTTTTCTTATGCGGGAACCATTTTTAAACAGCTTCTTATTCAACGGTACGGGTGCCGGGCAGTGTCAACCGACAGGCCGGCCCCGCACCCTTCGATTCTATAGGAAGGCTATCTTCTTCACGGTGACACCCTTGCCCTGTACGATGATGGCGCTGCCCCACCAAGCCTTGGTCGTCAGCTTCGCGAAGATCGGAGCTGTCGCCTTGAAGCTGATGTAACCCTTGCCGAAGGCCTCGGGAGAGTTCTCGGCATTGAACTGGTTGGCTGCATCCCCAGGCATGTTCAACTCGGAAAGACCGTTCCAGTGACCGTCGAAAAGCTGGATCTGCCAGTCGGTCTCTGATTTGGCGGAGAAGTAGATTCGGATCTCGCAGTCCTCTTCCAGACCGGCGTTCACCCAATCGTCCTCCGTTCCGAGCGAGAGGTTGTTCTCGTAGTTGTCTCCGGTGTACTCCTCACCCTCCCAGATGACCTTCTCGGTCGCTCCGTAATGGATGAGGCTGACACCCTTGATGACCACGCCCTCACCCTGACACTGGAACGCTCCGCCCCAGCCGGTGTCCTGATTGCAAAGAGCGGCCAGAATCTCAGCCGTCACGTTGAACGCGAAGTAACCGCCGGACGTGTCGCAATTGTCAGGGTTGATCGTATCGCCGCCGCCGATCTCGGCGAACTTGAACGCGTCTCCCCAGTGACCTGCATAGGTCTTGAACTGCCACCAGTCGTTGTAGGCGGTGAAGTAAACCCTGATGACGTCTCCTTCTGCTATTCCGATCTCCTGGAAGGCGTTAGGCGCGCCCAGATAAGGGGAGTTGCCCCATCCTGCAAGATCCTCGGAGCCTTCCCAGATGTACGTCTCGGTGTAAGGAGCCGTGATCTCGAACGGAACAGGCCAGTTGAATGTCTCGCCGCTCACCAGTGTGATTCCAAGGCGATAGACTCCTGGGCCAACTCCCTCAGGGATGCCGAACGACATGGCGTCGTCCGACCTGCCGACGAACGAGGTCACCTTCTTGCCCTTGATGGTGAGCGACTCGATGTTCTGGAGGTTCGTTCCGGTGATCGAGACAGAACGTCCCACGCTGAACGAAGGTTTTGTGAACGTGATGGACACCGCCTCGTCATAAGTGATCTCGACATTGGCGGAGACAGACTCGTAGCCGGCCGCGGAGGTCACGGTGAAAGGTCCGTTGTAGGCATCGCGGGCCACGGTGACGGTGACCTTCTCCGGGCTGTCAATGACATATTCACAAGTGATGAACCCTTGGAGCTCGTCTCCGTTTTTGACATCGGTGACGAGGTCAAGGTCGGTTCCGGCGATCTCTATCTTGTCCTTTCCGGCCACGGCGGCGGTCTTGTCCAAACCTGTCACCACCGGCTTCACGACCTCAATTTCAGGAGTCGAGGCCTGTTTGCCGGATCCGAGGGTGACGGTGACGGCTCCGTCCTTGGCAGCCGCCGGGATGTCCGCGTAGATCTTTCCGTCCTTGAGGACAAAGGAAGCCTCGGCGTTGACAAAGTCCACCTTGGTGACAAGGTCAAGGTTATCCCCCGTGATCTCGACAGAGCCGCCGGCCTTATAGCGTCCGTCCTTGGCCATGGAAGCGATTCCGAGCTCCGCCACAGTGACGGTCTCGATCTCGCCGGCGTTGAAAGCCTTGCCGGCGAAAGAGGTCAATGTAATCTCTCCGTCGGTGGCAGAAGCGGGGAGATTGAACGTGATCGCCGTGGCATCGTCCCTGCATGTGAACTCCACTCCGGCCGCTCCTGCGAGGTCTATGGTCTGAATCATGTCCAGATGCTCACCAGTGACGGTGACGACATCACCGGACTTGTAGGTGGCCTTTTTGGCTGTGACCACCGTAGGGTCGCCGACAGTCAGCTCCGTTTCGGAATAGATGATGTTAGGGATGGTCTGCTCGTCCACAAGCTCGTTCACGTCCCCGATGCGGATCAATCCGCTCAAAGCGTCGGAAGGAAGCTTGACCTCCAGCTCATGACGTGACTGGCTGACGAACTCGGTCACTCTGACATCTCCGCCGAAGATGACCTCCCGGACGATGTTGAGGTACTCGCCAGTGATGGTGACGACATCCCCGGAAAGAGCCTCGGCGGGAGCGAAGGAAGCGATCTCCATCGGCTCGGTGAAACTGATGGACGAAAGGCTGGAATATTCCTTTCCGCTCTTGTCCACGATGGTGATCTTCCCAGGTTCCGGGCCTTCAAGAGGCACCGTGAAACGGATCTCGGACTTTCTGCCCGACTCCACCACAGTGAAGTCGGTGACAGAGACTCCTCCAGCAAGACGGATTTCGGACACGTCCTGAAGGTTGCTTCCAAGGATGCGCAACTCCCCTCCTCGCATCACCGGATCCGGTGCGAACGCGGCGAAAGTGACTCCGTCTCCATACGGATCAGTGTCGAGTTCCTTCTGTCCGCAGCCCGCCAGACCGGCAAGCGCGGCGCAAAGAGCGACAAGCGCTGAATATCTTAGTGTCTTTTTCATATTCATGTTCTCCTTTCATTATTTGTAAGGGACCGCACGGATGTTGTCGATCTGGATCAACGGGGTACAAGGCGTGCCTTCGCCGCTTGAGCTTCCCGCCGCGAAGAAAATTTCCATTCCGGCGAAAGAGTCGGCGGAGAGGACTCCCGAGGCTTTCGTTCCTCCCCAATCCCAGACGAACTCGGTGTCTATAGGGAATGAGACGGTTATCCACTTACCTCCCGTGTCGAATGAACCTGTTGCCTGCCAAGGTCTGTACATCACGCGAGGGAGGGAGATCGCTTCGTCATGGAAGTAGGTGTTGTTGGCGGTGCCGAGCGTACACATGGCAAGGCTTGAGAAGTAGATCTGCATCGGGCAGCCTGTCCAAGGATGGTCGGCAGGAATGCGCATCTCGAACTTGATGGCCATGTTGGAGAAGTTGGTGAAGTCCACGACCTTCGTAAGGTCGATTCCGTCAGGATCCTCATAGGTCTCAGGACTGTTCCAGTTGCCCGGCCAGTACTCGAAGTGGTAGCCGGTGTCGTTCCAGTCGGTGCCGTCGCACTTGAAGACAGTGGCGGCGTCGTAAAGCTGGAGATAGTTGCCGTCAAGCGAGTTCTCGTCGGACTGGATCGTCTGGTTGTGCCAACCGTGGTTCAGACGGGCGTTGTCGAAGTTGAAGAGCATTCCGCGGCTGTCTTTGTACTGGAAGACTGACTGGGCCGTTCCGGAAGCCGTCGTGACCTTGATCTTCCCTGGCTGCGCCCCTTCCGGAACGACCACGTCGAACGAACCGATCGTCACGTTGGAGATCTCGGTCGCCTCGGCGCCCGGGAACTCCACGGTCAGAGGCTCGGCGAAGTAGCTGCCGGTGACGGTGACGGTCTGTCCAGGCTCGGCCCACTCGAAGGACATTCCCGAAATCTTCGGGGAAGGAAGAAGAACCTTGAAGCCGTAATCGACCACGGTGCTGTCCTTCGTGATGAGGTACATCTTGTCGCTGGTGACATTCGGAAGGTTCTTCGGGACAGCCACGAGAATCGTGTTCTCGGTCATGAAGCTGGTGTTCAGAATCGCCTTCTGGTCGTTGAAGTAGATGTCGTGGACACTCTTGAGGTTCTCGCCCACGATGCAGACGATCTGCTCAAGGCTTGCCTGGGTGATCGCGATGTCATTGTCGGCCTCCCTGACGAAGTCGATCGTCGGTTTGCCGTCGGCCTGACGGAAACGGTCAGGATAGTCCACCCTGTCGCAGGAAGAAAGGCCCGCGAGGAAGAGGGCGGCGGTCAAAGAAGACGCAAAATATTTTATGATAGGTTTCATTGCTTCCTGTGGTTAAAAATTATACTTGTAAGTCTCGCGCACATCGACGTGCACTCCAGGGACATCGGAGCCGACGTTAGGATTCAGAACGACATCCTCGCTCGGGAACGGCAGGGTGAACATGGAAGCCTTCACATCGACGAGTTCCTCGTCCCCCTTGTACTTGATTCCGGAGTTGTCCCAAGGATTCGCTCCAGGGCCGACATACTCTCCCGTAGAATCCAGAACATAGTTGGAGTAGGCCTTCGCAAGACCGTCATAGGAGGAACGCCTCTGTGCCTTCAGCTCGGCGATGCAGCCGTCCACATCGTAGTAGGAACGACGCACGAAGTCGTACCAACGGTCACCCTCAAGGGCGAGTTCAAGGCGGCGCTCCTTCCAGACATCATCGAAGGTGACTGATGTCAGAGGCTCGGCGTTCGCGCGCTCACGCACCTTGTTGACATAGGTAAGGGCGGAAGATGCGTCTCCGGTCAGCACGCAGGCCTCGGCATAGACAAGGTAAATGTCGCTGAGCCTGAGGATGTGCGTAGGGAGCTGGTTGCGCATGTTAGACGCATGCACTCCGAGAGCGGTCACATGGTCGGTGTCGTTGCCGTACAGATGCTTGCAGTAGTTGGCTCCCGATGCGCAGGCCCAGTCGCCGTTCGTGCTGTTCGGAGAATAGCTCGAATCATAGAAGAAACGGTAAAAGTCGAATCCGCCCAGATCAGCCCAATAATAGCTGTACCGGTCGCCGAACATCATCATCGTCGCGGCGCGGCGGTCATCCTTCTCCTTGGACTTCCTGACCTCCGGATCATCGGCCGCGGACACTCCGAAAGCGTCCTGAAGGTCGACGGAAGGTCCCTTCCAGTCGCCCCAGAGGTCGCCGAACTCGTCAAAACCGGTAAGTCCGACATCACACTGGATGGAGTTCTGGCAGGTCCAGTACCCCTGATCGCAAGTCCAAAGCCAAGAAAAGAGGCATTCGCCCGTCTGCTGGAAGACCTTCGGGGAAAGACGGAAAACGTCTGAATATGAAGGTGTCAAAGACCTGCCGGAATTGTCGATTACATCCTTGGCGTAGTCACGTGCCTTGGCAAGATCCTCGCTGTCCAGCGTTCCGCTCACGCCCGCCTTGGTCAGATAGACCTTGGCGAGAAGTCCCTCGGCGGCATAGTAGTCGATGCGGTTGTAAACTCCGATGTAAGGATTCTTCGGAAGGAATTCCAACGCCTTTTCGAGAGTCATTATGATATATTCATACACATCGGCCTTCTCCACCTTTTCGATCTGGTTGTAGTCACCGGCCTTGATGGACTCGGTGTTGTCGTGGATGATAGGCACATCGCCGAAAGTCCTGACCAGAAGGAAATAAGCCATCGCCTTCCACGAAAGGGCCTCGCCGATGCACTGGCGCTTCTTCGCCTCGGAAGGGCCCTCGGACTTGAGGATGTTGTTGATCACCGTGTTGCAGTGGGCGTTGACAGCCCAGAGGGAGTAGGCCATGTTCTTGAGGTCTCCGTCCGTTCCGTTGACGGTGAGGGTGTTGTAAGCGCTCTGTCCCTGATAGACATTGCCGCACATGGTCTCGGAACCGTAGATGTAGAAGCGGATGATGTCGTACCACGGAGAGTTGTACAGGTAGTTGACTCCCTGCTCGCACTGTGTGTCGTTGGTGTAGTACTGCTCCGTAGTGTAGCTGTCCTCCGAAGGACGGTTCAGGAAATCAGTGCATGAAAGCGTCATCAGCGCGATGGCGAGAGCCACGGATGTTCTTATGATATTTTTCATTGTCATTTCCTCCATGTGTTAGAATGTGATGTTCAGTCCGAAGGAACAGGTCATCGGTGAAGGATAACGTCCGTTGTCCACACCGAAGGTAAGACCGGTCGAGTCCTGGGTGCTCGCGCCGACCTCCGGATCGTAGCCCGTGTACTTGGTGAACGTGTAGAGGTTCTGGATGTTGACATAGGCGCGCACGTTGTCGATCTTCACTTTCTTCAGCACAGCCTTAGGGAAGGTGTAGCCGAGGGTGATGTTCTTGATGCGGATGTAGCTTCCGTCCTCGATGTAGCGGTCGCTGAGGCGGTCGTTGTCATTAGGGTCGGAGACGGTAGGACGCGGAGTC
Organism: Bacteroidaceae bacterium; assembly: GCA_963642795.1. Classification (GTDB taxonomy): domain Bacteria; phylum Bacteroidota; class Bacteroidia; order Bacteroidales; family UBA932; genus Cryptobacteroides. The sequence continues at coordinate 17,457 of CAVIHT010000017.1, read as the reverse complement.
TTGGTGTTCGGGTTGGAGACCGTCACATTGGTGATGTCTTCGTACCAGTTGCCGCTCGTGTAGGTCTTCTGGGCGTCGATAGGGACGAGCCTGGCGCGATCGTTGACGGAGACGTGCTGGTTGACCCAAGCGCTGTTCATGTGCACAAGACCGTTGAAACCCTGACCCATCATGTTGTAGTTCAGCACCTTGTTGCCGTAGGAGCCGTTAAGGAAGACACTGAGGTCAAGATTCCTGTAACGGAAGGTGTTGGTCCATCCGAAGGTGAACTTAGGAAGCGGCGAACCGATGTTGGTCTTGTCCTTCTCGTTGATCACGCCGTCTCCGTTGACATCCTCGAACTTGAGGTCACCGACCCAGACCGTGGTGTTCTTGTTGAACACTCCGTCGGAAGGGTACTTCTCCGCCTTCGGGGAGTTCTGGATGTCCTCCAGGGAGGTATAGACTCCGACGACTTTGTAGCCGTAGAAGTTGTAGAGGGACTGCCCCACCTCGGTGACGCTGACGATGTCGCTCCATTGGCCGTAGCCCACAAGCTGGGCGTTGGCTGTGCCGTCGAGGGACACGAGCTTGTTGGTGTTGAATGAAATCTGGAAGTTGCTGTCCCAGCCGAACCTCTGATGGTTGATCGGATGGGTGTCCAGAGTGATCTCAAGACCCTTGTTCTCGATGGTTCCGTAGTTTCCCTTAGGGGCTGCAAGTGCGGAGGAGCCGTTGCCGTGCGTGCCCATGTAGGCCGGCAGGGTCAAGGACATGAGCATGTCGGACGACTTCTTGTCGTAAGCGTCGATCGTGACATTCAAGGCTCCGTCAAGGAATCCGAGATCGAGACCGATGTTGGTCTGAACCTGTTTCTCCCAGTGTATTCCGGTGTTAGGGATGTTGGAAGGACGCTGGCTGTCGCCGAGGGCGGAAGGCATCTTGCTCATTCCTGACTCCCAGGCTCCGGAGCCGATGTTGGCGTTTCCTGTCTGTCCCCAGCCGATACGGAGTTTACCGTTGTTCATTCCGATGGACCGGGTGAGTCCCTGAAGGAACTTCTCGTTGGAGAACCTCCAGCTGCCCGCAAAGGAGTGGAATCCCGCCCAACGGCTGTCCGGACCGAAGTTCGAGGAACCATCGTAACGGTAGGTGTAGGTAAACAGGTAGCGGTTGTCGTAGTTGTAGGTCTCTCGGGTGAAGAACGAAGCCATCGCCGAAGATCCGAAACCGGAGTTGACGCTCGGGTTGCCGGTGGCGAGCTTGAGGTTGTGGATCTCATCCGAAGGCAGACCGGTGTTTGTGCCGCTGAGGTAGTTGTAGTTGGACTCCCAGCACTCCTGGCCGACCATCGCGGTGACGCTGTGTTTTCCGAACTCGTTGGAATAGGTCAGGTAGTTCTTCAGCTGCCAGAACTTGCTGTTGTTCTTCTGCCAGCTCATGGAGTTGGAATTGCGGGTCCATCCTCCGAGATTCACCATCGGCTTGTAGGTCTTGGCGTCGGAGGCGCTCACATCGAAGCCGACCTCCGCCCTGTACACGAAGTGCTTGACCGGAGTAAGCTCGGCGTAGATGTTTCCGGTGAGCTTCTGGCGGCCGAGAAGATACTCGTCCAGCATGGCGAGAGCGACAGGGTTCGCGCTGGTGTAGCCCTCGCGGACAGTCGTAGAGTAGTTGCCGTCGATGTCATAGACAGGGATGTCAGGCAGGGACGAAAGGGAGTAGAAGATCACACCCTCGCCGCCGTCCGCAAGCTTGAGGTTGTCGTTGGTGTTGGCGAAAGTGGCGTTGACTCCGAGTTTGAACCAATCCTTAAGCTGTGCGTCGATGTTGGTGCGCACAGAGAAACGGTTGAAGTCCGAGCCGATGATCGTACCCTCCTGATCCATGTAGGAGCCGGAGATGTAGTACTGCACCTTCTCCGTGCCGCCCTGGGCGCTGATCTGGTGCTGATGCTGGAGGGCGGTGCGGAAGATCTCGTCCTGCCAGTTGGTTCCCTTTCCGAGAACGGACGGGTCGGAGTACCAGGAGTTGGCGGCATATTCACCCAGAGAGGCCATGTCGTTGTAGTATTCGGCATATTCCCGGAGGTTCATCATGTCGATGCGGCTGGTCTGGCGGGAAACCGCGAACATTCCGTCGTAGGTGAATTTCGCCTCGCCGGCCTTTCCTCTCTTGGTTGTGATGAGGACCACGCCGTTGGCGCCCTGCGCACCGTAGATCGCGGTCGCGGAGGCATCCTTGAGGATTTCCATGCTGAGGATGTCGGAAGGGTTGATCGTGGCCAAAGGCGAGATCGTGGACACCTTTCCGTTGCCCAGACCGCCGAGACCGAAGTCGCTGCCCGAGTTGCCTCCGCCCTGGACGATGACACCGTCAATGACGTACAGAGGCTCCGCGTTGGCGTTGACGGTCGCCTGTCCGCGCACGCGGATGGAAGATGACGATCCCGGCGCTCCGGAAGTCTGCACGGCGGACACACCGGCCGCGCGGCCCTGAAGCGACTGGTCAAGGTTCGTGATGACCGAACCTTTGAGGTCGGACTCTTTCATTGAGACGGACGCTCCGGAGAGATCGCTCTTTTTCATTGTACCATAGCCGACCACAACGACCTCGTCGAGAAGTTCATTGTCTTCGGCAAGAACCACATCGATCCTCGTCTTGCCGGAAACGGAGATTTCCTGCGCCACAAAACCGATTGATGAGAACACAAGGACCGCGTTGTCCTTGACCGTGATTGTAAAGTTACCGTCCAGATCCGAAATGGTACCGTTCTGCGTACCTTTCTCCTGGATGCCGGCTCCGATGACGCCAATTCCGGACTTGTCCTTAACGGTACCGGTCACGGTCTTCGTCTGAGCCAAAGCCGCCAGCGGACTTCCGAGGAAGATCACCAGCAAGCAAGTCAATAGCTTACCTTTCATGCTATCCGATTTTAGATTAACGTTATTATATATGTTGTTTCATTGCTTCCGCCAGCGCGCCGGTCCATTCCCTCACCAGATCCACAGTGCTTCTGTCCGAGAGATAGACCCCGTTGAGACCCTGGGCTTCCTGCGACGGGTCGCCGCAAAGGTCATCCCCTTCCCGCCAGAATTCGCCGTTCTGCCTGGCCACGCCGCTCCAGCTCCAGAAGTTGCAACCCACCAGAAGACCATCCTCCGCGGCGGACTTCACGACCTCATTGAATATGAGCGCATAGTAGCCGTTCCTTCCTTCCACTCCGGCGGTGTTCCTCCAGTCCTGTCCGTCACGCGGGTAGCCGAACTCCTCGACCACAACCGGCTTTCCGAGTTCACGGGCGATCTGAAGATGACGGCCAAGGTACTCAAGAGTCCTGTCCTTGACCAGTTCCGGATCTCCGGCAACCTCGCCTTCCTTGATCCAACCCCAGTTGAAAGGCCAGATGTGAACCGTGATGTAATCGATGTAAGGGCAGTCGTTCAACCTGCGGCAGAGAACATAGTCCCCATCGTTGCAGCCCATCGCCCCCTCGTTACCGGTGCAGACCAGATGATTGGGGTCAAGCGATTTGATGAAGCCGGCCGTACCTTGAATATAATTGACAAAGGCCTCCACCTTGACGGAATCCGCGCTGAAAGGTCTCGGCTCGTTGCAGATCTGCCAGGCGAAGACCGCCGGGTTCCGTGAATACCTTTCCACATACCTGCGCACATGTTCCCGGAAAAGTTCCACAGCCTTTTCATTGGCCGCGAACTCGGCCATCGCACACATGTAAGGCCAATAGCCATCGACCGCGGGATGAGGTTGTTTCCCGGCTCCGGCGGCCTCAAGGTAGGACCGGTAGCCGCTCGGACTCCATTCCCAAGCATTGTTCAGGTACAGCACGGCGGCCATCCCACGCTCCTCCAGTTCGGAAAGCAGGATGTCCATCCCGTAGAAATTCTCCTCGGTCGCACAGACCCTGATGTTCGTAAGGCCTATGGCCTTGAGCGAGTCAAGCTCGGTTTCGAGACGTCCGCGGTCGCTGACGGCGATGTCCGGCGCGTACCAGACATTGGTCCCGATGAAGCGCACAGGCTCTCCGGCCTTGACGATGCGGGAATCCTCAACGGCAAAGAAGTCGGGACTTTCGGAGTGCCTTACACACGAACACATTGTAAACAAGCCGATTAAGGCTACGAGAATTAATTGATTACGTTCCAAGTGTCATTAATTTTGTCAATGTTGCAAAATTACGCACATAAGGAGACGTAAACAAATACAATTTTGATAAATAATGCAAATATTCCGCTACACGATGACCTTCTTCTTCTTGTACATAGACCGGAACTCATGCGGTGTCACCCCCTTGCGCGACTTGAAGACCCTGTTGAAATTGGACAGGTTGTTGAACCCGCAGGAGTAGCAGATCTCCGAGACGTTGGACGTAGTGTCCACAAGCGCCCTCGCGGCGTTCCCGAGCCTTATGTCAATCAGATAAGAGGACAGCGTCTTGCCTGTCCGCAGTCTGAAGAAACGGCTGAACGAACTCGGGCTCATCCCCACGAGGTCCGCCAGAGCGGGCAATGTCACATCCTCGGCGTAATGCTGGTTGATGTACTCCTTGACTTTCATCACCCTGCGGCTTTCCGTGTCCCTCGGAGAGTGGGCGAACGAGCTGCTGGCCAGCTCCCTGGACTGGCAACCGGAAAGGATGTAAAGCAAGTGAAGGCAGCCGATGAACTGCACGAAACTGTCCTTCTCATTCACCACAGCATTGATCTGGGAATATGCATTGAGGATGGACTCAAGAGGAAACGCCAGCCCGTGGCTCGCCCTGTCCAGCATCTTCCTGATGCTTGCGAACTGGTTTCTTTCGAGGATGCCTCCTCCGAACAGCTCCGGAGAGAACTGAATCGTTATCTCCCTGATGTCAGGAGACTTGCACGAGGCCTGCTCCCAGACGTGCTCCAGGTTCTCGCCCGCGATAAGGACAAGGTCGTAGTCCCCGATAGTCTCGACGCTGTCCCCGACGATGCGGCGCACCCCGGGGGCGTTCTGGATGAAATTCAGCTCGTACTCCCTGTGCCTGTGGAGCGGATAGGTGAACTCTTTCTTGTGCCTCTCCACGATGTAGAAGCAGTCTCGCTGGGAAAGTCCCGATATTTCCGAAAACACTTGTGACATAGCGGAGCAAATATAATACTTTTTTAACAAATTTTTAACGTATTAAGTCGCCGAGCCGATTTTTATCGGACGAATATGGTAACTTTGGGGTCATGGACAGACAATCGATTCTTGCGGAACTGGAGGGAGACATCCTTCCTTTCTGGATGCGGCGGATGACCGACCCCAAGGGCGGCTTCCTCGGCATGATGGACGGAAACGGCGACATCGTTCCCGGGGCGGAGAAGGGGGCGATCCTCAACTCGCGCATCCTCTGGACGTTCGCCGCGGCGTACAGGACGCTCCGTAAAAAGGAATATCTCGACACCGCGACAAGAGCCTTCAACGAAATCCGCGACCGTTTCACTGACAAGGAATATGGCGGCCTCTACTGGAGTCTTGACTCCGAAGGCCGGCCAAAGGACACGAAAAAGCAGTTCTATGCCATAGCGTTCGCCATTTATGGTCTTGCCGAATATTTCCGGGTCACGGCGGACATGGAGGCCTTGGAACTCGCCAAGTCCTTCTACCGCTGCATTGAAGACCACAGTTACGACCCGACCCGTGGCGGCTACATCGAGGCCTGCACCCGCGAATGGAAACCGATCGCCGACATGCGCCTCTCGGACAAGGATCAGAACGACTCCAAGACCATGAACACGCACCTGCATATTCTTGAAGGGTACACCAACCTTTTCAGGGTGTGGAAGGATCCGGGGCTGAGGGAAAGGCTCGAAGAACTCATCAAAATATTCATTGACAGGATTATCCGTCCCGACGGACACCTCGGGCTTTTCTTCGGGGACGATTGGACTCCGCACTCCACCGCCATCTCCTACGGCCACGACATCGAAGCCTCCTGGCTGCTTGACGAGGCCGCCGAGGTGCTGGGAGACAATCCCTTGACCGCCAAGGTCAAGGCGGTCTGCGCCAAAGTCGCCTCCGCCGCGATGGAAGGCTTCACCCCTGACGGAGGGATGATTTATGAATATGACCACGCGACCGATCGCCGGGATTCCGACCGCCACTGGTGGGTCCAGGCCGAGACCGTCGTGGGCTGCGTCAACCAGTATCAGAAGACAGGTGAGGCCAAATGGCTGGAACACGCCGAGGATGAATGGACATTCATCCGCCGCCACATCATCTGCCCGGACGGCGAGTGGTACTGGAGTCTCCGGGCCGACGGCACACCCAACACCACCGATGACCGCGCCGGCTTCTGGAAATGTCCATATCACAACGGCCGCATGTGCCTTGAAGTCCTCGAAAGGAGCATTGTTGAATAGCGCTGGATATCACCGGCACATGACGCTCTGACCCATCCTCAATGACCGGCCGCGGAGATGCGGAGTTTCCGGCCGACGGCTTTCCACGACGGCATCTTCTTGAAGGTGCGGCGGACAGGTTCGACATCGTACAGAAGAAACAGCAGCAGGGCTACGCAGCCGACAAGGCAGGTCCAGCCGAAAAGAGTCTTTATTCCGGACATCATCGGGGAGAGGGCGGCCATCTTCGCGGACAAACCTTCAAGGTGCTGTCCATCTGACAATCCGGGGACGAAGCGTCCGGCGTAATCCGCCACATAGTAACGCAGCGAGTGTGAATATGCCGCCGAGGCAACGGACTCCACAAGTCCGTTCCGGATGAATCCGCAGATGGTCAATCCCATGAAGAAATGCTGGAAGGGCATCTTCTCCTCAAGGTAGATGGTAAGGACAGCGAAGAACACGGCATAGCCGAACGTCCTGCACGCCGTCGGAAAGTAAAACGACCCTATGCCGGTGTCCGGAGAGATTGTGAAATACATCATGACATGGTAGCAGAACATCGCTCCGAACCCGATGGTAAGAAGCCTGGTGTAGTTCAGTTTCAGAACCTTTATCCAGAACATCACGAAAAGGCATCCGGTGACAACTCCGGCATATTCGAAGACCGAGAACCAGGTCATCGTCATCTGCCCGTAACCCAGGACGGAAGACAGGAACACGTTCTGCAGCGATTTCGACCCAGCCGACATCAGCTCGCACACCGCGAACAGCGCAAGGACGGGCAGCACTCCCTTGTAGGTGAAGGCCTTCGGGGAGATGAACGGATGTCTGATGTGCAGCATCCTGGCCACACACAGCCACAGTGTCACCGCAAACATCAGGCAGACAGTCCGGAACACCTTGCTGTCGAACCAGTTGCAATGCTCCCCGTAGGTGAACAGCCAGATGGCCTCCAGAAGTGTAAGCGACCAAAGCGCGCACCCGAGCCAGTCCATGCTTATCATCGGCAGTTTCGGCATGATCCGCACGTTCCTTGTCAATGTCAGCACGCACAGCATCACGACCATCAGAAGTCCGATCATGAACCAGTGCATCGCCTGCCATCCGCCGAAGAAGTACGCGAGATTGTTGGCAATCAGCGAGGACAGGCTCATGTTACCGATGATGATGATGTAGAGAAACGGGAAGAACCTTGTGAAGTCCCGTCCCGGAGCCATCCAAAGCTGGATGTTGGACATGCACTCGAACGTGCCGCAGAGTTTGAAGAATCCGGCGATGAACGAGATCACGCACAGGAGCGGCAGACTGTGGACCCTAAGGCAAAGAAAGTTGCACACCGCGATGACCGCGGCGGCGTTCAGCAGAAGTTGTCTGTTGGTGTACCTGAACTTGAAGCGGAAAAGGAACGGGAACGGCATGCAGACCCCGACCACGCCGCAAAGCCCGACCATCATGATGTCCTCACGCATGAATGACGTCGCCCCGACCATTTGTGTAAGGTTGCCCAAGTATATTCCTCCGCTCAGCTGGAAGGCCATCGCGAAGAAGACGTAGATCCACGGACGGACGCGCCCGGGGACGAATTCCCGATACATCGGCATCGAGAATTCCATAGGTGGCGTCGGGGCGGACATCAGTAGAGCACCTCCGTCTCCACGTTGAGTCCGGCGATAAGTCCATCGCTGTCAGTCTCGTCCAGATCTGTCAGCTCGATGCGCACAGGCACTCTCTGTTCCACCTTTACGAAGTTACCGGTGGCATTGTTCACTGGAGCCGACAACCAGGCCGACCCGGTGGCGGAGGAAAGGGATTCCACCTTGCCGCGGAACTCCTTGCCGGGGATGGCGTCTGCCTTTATCCTCACCTCATTGCCTACAGAGATGTGCTTCAGCTGAGTCTCCCGGTAGTCAGCCACAACCCAAACTCCGGTGTCATCCACGATGCGCGTCAGCAGCTGACCCGGCTGCACGAGCTGGCCGGGATGGATGTCCCTGCGCCCGACCCTGCCGTCGCAGGAAGCCACGATGACCGTGTAGGACAGGTTCAGTCTGGCCAGTTCAAGGGCGGAACGCGCGACATCCACCATGGCGGCACTCTGCCCCAGACGTCCGGTCTGCTCGTCCCTGCTCAGAGATGCGGAGTTGCGCTGCCGCAGCACCTGCTCGTAACGGGACTTTGCCGTCCTGTACTTTGTCTCCGCGGCATCGTACTGCTGACGGGTCACGGCATCCTTCGCAAGCAGGGCCTTGTAGCGGGAATAGTCGCTTTCGGCGTTGCGAAGATTCTCGGCCGCCTCTTCTATCCCCGAATCAAACACGGTGACGTTGCTCTCGATTGTCCTTAATCCCGCGGCGTCTGTGGTTTTTCCGGAAAGAGTCCTTTCCAGATCGGCCTCGGCCTGGGCCACTTTCAACCGGTACTCATAATCGTCGATGATGACCAGAGTATCGCCCTTGCGCACACGGCCGTAGTCCTCGAAACGGACTTCTTTGATGAACCCCTGCACCCTTGAGTTGACCGGGACGATGTGTCTGTCAACCCGGGCCGCGTCGGTATATTCGACATTCCCGAAATGGACGAAACGGGAGCAGACATACCCTACGCCCAAGAGCAGGATAAGGATCACTACGGTGTTGTATATCCTCTTGATTGTTTTCTTGCTTGTCATTATATGGTGATTTATGTGAGCGGCACGACGAGGCCGCATGAGTTATCTTTAACGCTTATTTACTATAATATTCCGGCGACATATTTCAATTTGTACAGACGGTACTGCATCTCCGCCTCGGCGTCGGACACTCCGATCTCGGCGTCAAGCTTCACGTTGAATGCGTCCAGCATGTCCGTGACGAGGGCAAGCTGCTCCATGTACCGGTCATGGACCCTCTGGTAGTTCTCCGTTGCGAGCTGAAGGCTTTTCCGGCATGTCTCAAGCTCTATGAACGATTGGGTGTAGTCCGTGTAGGCCTGCCTGACATCGTTCCGGAGAGTCTCACCGGCCACATCCGCGGCCTGACGCGCCTGACGCGCCGCGAACCCGGCCTGACGCAGTTTGCTCCGGGACTTGTACAGGGAACCGAAACTGTAGTTTATGCCAAGTCCAACGTACCAGATGTTCAGGTTCTTGTCAATCGGCGGAACCTCGAAAGTTATCGGACCGTTGAAGCCGTCGTGAACCACCAGAGCCACGCTCGGGAGCATCTCCGACTTCACGATCCGCCGCTGCGTCTCGGCGGTCCCGCTGCCTATCTCTGCCAGACGGATGGACGGAGATGACATCCTTGCCGTCTCCTGCCATTCCCCAAGGCTAGAACAATCCGGAGCAGACTGCTCCGGCAAAGAAGTGACGATAGCGACATCACCCTGAAGACCAAGGGATTCGCAGAGGCTGTGGCCAAGCACATCGGCCGTGTTCCTCAACCGGACAAGTTCCAGCGAGAGAGTCTCCAGTCTCAACTCATAGCGGGTCACGTCGTTGGCAAGAGCCAGTCCCTGCTCGCGTTTTGCCCCGATGTCCTCTATCAGTTTGCGTGTAAGGGCGATGTTCTCCTCATAGACCTTTATGTCATTGTTGATCCGATAGAGGTCGAGATACTGTCCCGCCGCCATCAGGCGCAATCCTTGCCGGGACTTGTCCAGCTCGGCGGTCGAGCGGGCCAAACCATGTTCCGCCAATTCTATTCCCGCCTTGAGAGCTCCTCCGGCGTAGATGACCTGACTGGCGTCCAGCGTGAAACCGTTGCCGAAATGAGGCGAGCCTGTCCTCGTGAATCCGGAAAAATCCCTGTCAGTCAGGAACGCATCCCCGATGTAGCTCACGTTCACAGACACGTCCACATCCGGAAGACGCGCTTCCTTGGCCGACTTGACACCTTCGACGGCCGCATCGACAGCGGTCGTCATCATGCGGACCGTCCTGTTGCCGGAGTCTATCATTCTGAACACATCCTCGACCCCCAACGACAGGGAATCCTTGCGCGCGCCTTCCGTCCCACCCTCCGCACGCACATTTTCAGAGACGGGGTACATCATCGCGGAAACAACCGCACAAATAATCAATCTTACCATTCTTTTCTTTTTTTCGGGTGCAAAGGTAGGACGGAAACGGCGTTTCAGCGTTGGACAAAATAAGTCAAAAATGGGATATTTCGGAATATTTTTGGTATTAAATCATATAAATGCCGACATTTGTGTCATAAAAAGGAATGACTTATGGACAAAGAAGTGACATTCAGATCCGAATCGCATCTGTACTGCGCGCTGTCAGGCACGGACAGAATCTCTTCCGACGGAATAATGAAAGACGGAGCGATACTCCTGTGCCGGAATGGGACGGCGGAGATTCTGGTGAACTACAAGCCGTTCGGCATGCAGGAGGACTCTGTGATGACACTTTTCCCGGGAGACCTCGTGACCACATCGGACAGTTCCCCGGATTTCTCGCTTGACGCGCTGGTGTTCAGTCCGCCGATTCTCCGGGAAGCGAGCCTTGATCTGGAACAGACAGTCTATTCCGCGCTGAGGGAGGACCGGTGCAGGAAAGGGGCTCAGATAGTCTCAAGAATAGTCTCCTGCATGTTCGGACTTCTTGAGGCCTACTTCCGCCAGCCGGAATGCACGTGCCTTAGCCGCCTCGTGACCTGTCAGCTGAAAGCCTTCTTCATTGGGTTCCACGACTACCTGATCAGGTTTCCGGGACAGACTCCGCCGCTTGACGGCTCAAAACGCAAACGGACACTTTTCGATCTCTTTATGAGGACTCTGGAGCGGGACTACAGGAAGTCGAGGGATGTCGGTCACTATGCCGAACGGTTGAGCATCACGCCAAAGTACCTGAACATGATCTCCCGGAGCGTCGCTGGCCACAACGCAAAGGCGATAATCGACCACTACGTGATACTCAAGCTTAAAATTGATCTGGGCGACGGTGACAAGTCTCTGAAACAGATTGTCTGGGACTACAACTTCAGCGATGCCTCGTTCTTCACAAGGTATTTCAAACTGCACACCGGCATAACTCCCCTCGCCTACCGAAAGGCCAATTACCGATAACGGTTCCGCGGAATCACTATCTTGCAAAACGTTGTCCTTTGGCTCTTTCCGCAGGAGCGACTTGATTCTGTCCCTGTCTTCCTCGGAGACTTTCTCCCGCCCCATCTCCTTCAGTGCCGGATTTATCAGCAAGATGACGGATTTGGATGTGACTGTCCAATCTCGGTTATCGCGGTATCGGGAAACAATACTCATAAATTCTGCCGAAAATTTGTCCCACCCCCTCTGCAAATTACGGGGACAGACGGGGGACAATCGCGAAATGTCAAAATTTACAAAGTGTTTGATTATAAGCGATTAACCGATTTTCTTATATTCCGCATCGGATTATCTAAGGAGCATTATTGCTTCTTGCGCCCGAGGATGTTACCGGATGTTGCGGCGGACGGGGAGGAGGGCGATGATGTAGCCGATGAGGGCGACACCGGCGATGGTGGCGAGGACATCCTGCCACTGGAGAATGACAGGATAGGCGTTCACGAGGAAGCTGCCGGGCATCTTGATGAAACCGAAATGCTGCTGGGCGAGGGAAAAGCCTATGCCGATGACAAGACCGGCGGCGAGACCGAGAATGGAAATCAGCCAACCTTCCAGAGTGAATGTGCGGCGGAGCATCTGGTCGGTGGCTCCGAGGCTGCGGTAGGTCTCGATGTCATCCTTCTTTTCGATGATCAGCATCGTGATGCTGCCGAAGATATTCAATGCGATGATGATGATGACGAATATCAGAATAAGGTAGATGGCTGCCTTCTCGTAACGCATCATCTTGTAAAGGGACGGATTCTGGCGGAAGCGGTCCAAGACCTTGAACTCGGGGCCTAAGTCTTTCTGAATATGCTTGATTGCGGAACGGAGGTCTTTTGACGTGGAGCCATCGGCCAGCCTGAGCTCCACCCCTGAAACCTCTTCCTCGTAGCCAAGCAACCGTCTCATCTCCTCGATCGGCACGATCATCAGGTCGTCATCAATCTGCTGGTTGACCGAGAATATTCCCGCGGGACGCATCCGTACTGACTCGATCGAAGCCGCAGGATTGGCCAGCGAGAAATTCCTGTCCCTTATCGGGAAATACAGTTCCGCCGAGGCGAGAAAGGCTGGATTCATGCCCATCTTGTAGGCCAGACCGGCACCGACAACCATCTGCGGCAACTGTCCTTTGTGCAGGGAAAACTCTCCGTTGGTGATGTGCTCTGCAAGAGGGGAGTCGGCTTCGAAGGCGCTGTCCACACCCTTGGCCTTGGCTATCCCCTGATGGCCGTCATAGTCCACGAACACATTTTCCTGGAGGATGATGTTATATTCATCGACCATCGGATTCTCCTTGATCCGGTCGAACGCCTCGCCATCGGGGATGAAAACCTTTCCTTTGGCGGGAGCGATGAGGATGTCCGGCTCGACATTGCTGAGGGTGGATTTCACCAGTTCGTCGAAGCCGTTGTAGATTGAGAGGATGATGACGAGGGCCGCCGTCCCTATAGCCATGCCGACGGCACTGATCGCGGAGATGATGTTGATCACATTGTGTGACTTCTTCGCGAACAAGTACCGTCGTGCTATGAAAAGGGGCAGGTGCATACCTCCTCTTGTTATTCAGGCTTGTAGGAGTCCTTCAGGGCCGTTGTCTTGTTGAAGATCGCCTTGCCCTCGGTGCTGTCCGGATCCTTGTAGTAGTAGCCGGTGCGCTCGAACTGTACGGCGATACCGGATTTGTCATCCAGAAGAGCCGGCTCGGCGTAGCCTTTGGCGATCGTAAGCGACTCGGGATTCAGGAAGTCCTTGTAGTCCTTGTCGTCAGGGATGGAGTTCATGTCCTCCTTGACGAAGAGACGGTCATAGTTGCGGATCTCGATCTCTTTGGCATATTCGGTTGAAACCCAATGGATAGTGCCTTTGACTGAGCGCCATTCACCGCCTCCGGGCTTCGTGGTGGGATCGTAGGTGCACTTGAGCTCGACAACGTTGCCTTCGGCATCCTTGATGACCTCCTCGCACTTGATGATGTAGGTGTATTTCAGACGGACCTCACCGTCCGGCTTGAGACGGAAGAACTTCTTCGGAGCGTCCTCCATGAAGTCGTCGCGCTCGATGTAGAACTCCCCGGTGAACGGAGCCTTACGGGTGGCGCCCTCCGGCTCGGCAGGGTTCAGAGGGCAGTCGAACCACTCGACCTTGCCCGGCTCCCAGTTCGTAAGTGTGACTTTCAGCGGCTTCTGGACGACCATGTACCTGTTCGCCCTTGCGTTGAGGTCCTGGCGCACGCACCATTCCAGAAGCTGGATGTCCATCATCTGGTCGCGCTTCGAGACCCCGATCTTCTCGCAGAACATCTTCAGGGCCTCGGCCGTGTAGCCCCTGCGGCGCACTCCGCAAAGTGTCGGCATCCGCGGGTCGTCCCAGCCCGAGACGAGACCTTTCTGCACGAGTTCAAGAAGCTTGCGCTTGCTCATCAGAGTGTAGGTGAGGTTCAGTCTGGCGAACTCGTACTGATGGCTCGGCCAGATCTCAAGGGTCTTGATGAACCAGTCGTACAGAGGCCTGTGCACATCGAACTCAAGGGTACAGATCGAGTGTGTGATGTGCTCTATGGAGTCGCACTGGCCGTGGGTGAAGTCGTACATCGGGTAGATGCACCACTTGTCGCCCGTGCGGTGATGCGAGGCGTGCTTGATCCTGTAGAGAATAGGGTCGCGGAACATCATGTTCGGGGAGGCCATGTCGATCTTCGCGCGGAGAACTTTCTCTCCGTCGGCGTATTTGCCGGCCTTCATGTCCCTGAAAAGCAGGAGGTTCTCCTCCACGGTGCGGTTCCTGTAAGGACTCTCGGTACCCGGCTTGTCCACGGTGCCGCGTCCCTTGCTGATCTCCTCCTGTGTCTGGTCATCGACGTAGGCCTGGCCGCGCTCAATCATCTGCTCGGCCCAGGCGTAAAGCTGGTCGAAATAGTCGGAAGCGTAAAGTTCCTTCTCCCACTGAAATCCGAGCCACTGGATGTCCTCCTTGATCGAATCGACATATTCAGTGTCCTCCTTGGTCGGATTGGTGTCGTCAAAGCGGAGGTTGGTCTTTCCGCCGTACTTCTGGGCGAGGCCGAAGTTTATGCAGATGCTCTTCGCGTGTCCGAGATGGAGGTACCCGTTAGGCTCCGGAGGGAAACGTGTCATCACGCTATTCACTCTTCCGGACTTCAGGTCATCTTCGATTATCTCCTCAAGAAAGTTGAGTCTTTTCGGCTCCTCGGCCGCCGGTTTTTTCGCTTCTTCCATTGTTCTGTCAGTATTAAACTCACAAAAATACAAAAATATTCCTCTGTTTGTTATTTGGTGATGATGAAATGTTCTTTGAAGTGAGAGGTCAGTCTTTCTGAAGCGCTGTCGTTTTCTCCAGCATCTCTTTTACAACCGGTTCTTTGTGCTGGGATTGGAGCAGACGGTAATAGTATTTTGAGCCAACGTTGCGTTCAAATGTGCGTGAACTCCAATTCTCTGACGCGGTTTCATTCAGATACCAATAGCGAGCCTCTTTTCCCTTGACGAAATCCGCATACGGAAGGTGATAGAATAGGGAGAATAACACACCGTCCACGGGGTGAACGGCTGGCCCCGCTCGGAGTGGAGCGAAGCCAGCCGAGCGGAATGGAGGGGAGTGACTGAGTTCTCCGGAGCCGCCGTCGGAAGATGCGATGCGGGAGATGCAAACGGCTTCTGGGTATCAAGAGATTATGGACGTTCACAAAAGGTGTGTTCAGGTCAAATTAAATGGTCGTCAATAAACTCACGTCAACGTCAGGAATGATGACGTCAGTAAGTTTGTCGTTAACAAGAAATCCCATATATAACGGAATAGTAAGTATACTTCCCTCGCGTCCTAGTCCTACATTATATTGTCCCAGCTTGATTGCATTTTTAATATGATATACGTCGTTGTTTTTAAGAACCGTGGTCACGCTTTTTGACTTACCTGTTTTTGCCTTGATTTCAAGGATGACACATTCGCCTTTGAATCTTGTCAGGAAGTCCAATTCAAGCCCGCTGTCCTTATGGAAATAGTATAGTTTCTGACCGGACTTGCATAGGAAATCCGCCATAAGGTTCTCGAAGATGGCCCCCTTGTATCCAAGAAGTTTGCCCTTCAAAATATCTGCCTGGGTGCCATAGTCGAGCATCGCTACAAGGAGACCGATATCGGTAGTGTACACTTTGAAACAGTCTTTGATGGAATTTCCCTCTAAAGGCAGCTCAGTGGTCTGTATGTTATAGCATCTGCGGACGATCCCGGCATCCTCCAGCCATTGAATACTACCTATGTATCGAGAAGCCCTTCCTCCCTTTTTGACTATGGAATATTGGAATTTCTTGTTCTCCCTGGCTAACTGTTTCGGAATGGATTCAAAACATTCGCGGATATTAGGTTTGTCTGCATCATCTGCATATTTGACCATATCCTCTTCGTATTCGGCTATAAGGTTGCGTTGTACCTTATATATAAGTTCGATATTCTTGGTTTCAAGGAAACAATTCACCGCTTCCGGCAACCCCCCGACAATGACATATCTGTACAACAGTTCCATCATTGCCTTGTGAATTCCATCAGGAACAGCCTTTTCGTTCTCAAAACATAATTTTACAGAATCAATAACCGCCTCACTGATTCCGTTTGCCCATAGAAATTCCTCAAAATCCAACGGGTACATGTCTATCACGGTTTCGTATCCGACAGGAACAGAATCTTGTTCAACATTTTCTTTCTTGTTCTTGCTTTTACCGTAGCCTTTCACTCCCAAAAGAGAACCTGTTGCAATAACATCGAAACGCCCGTCTATATGGAATGACTTCAAGGCAGTCCTTGCTTCCTTACATTCTTGAATCTCGTCAAGGATAATGCAGGTTTTTCCTTCAATGAAACGGCTGCCTCGGATCAAAGCTGAGAGGTTGAGAATGATGGTATCGATATCGATATTGCCGGTAAAAGCAGACTTTTTATCCGGCTCAAGAATGAAATTCATATAGACTACACTCTCGTAATTCTCCCTTGCGAACTTCTGGACAATGTATGTCTTTCCACACTGGCGGATACCTTTTATAACAAGAGGCTTTCTATTCTCTGACTGCTTCCAGTCGGCTAAATATGTTTCTATTTTTCTCTTAAGCATAGCACAGCCTTATTTTCCAAAGGCGAAGATACACTTTTTAGAGCGAATAAATAGGAGTTTGGCTCATTTTTTCAACCGAATAATATCCATAAGAGCACGCTTTATCTAACGAATTCACATGCTGTGTGATTTCGAAGAAAGAATTGTCCTGCCCTTGGTGCTCCGGGCAGCAACTCCCTTTGCGGAGCCCCAGAAATCGCTGAACGCTATGGATGGCCTGACTATCATTGTGTCTGATTTAGTCAAGCAGCCTTGCGATTCCGAGGATTAATATAATATTATTATTCTATTTATCAATAAATTAAATATACAATATTATCTAAATATATTCTTAATGTGAATATATCTAAAAACCAATAAAAGCCACAAAATATAGAACGGACAACGACAAACTAATAGTATTAATTCATTATAGTTGCTTTCAAATCGTCGAGAGATATGAACGAGGTCCGGAACATATACGATAAAGACTTTTTACAGGAAATCAGGCAAATAGTTGACCTTGCCCGCCAGAAGGCATATTCAGCCATCAATTCCGCAATGGTCGAAGCCTATTGGCAGATAGGCAAGCGCATTTTCGAATACAACGCATCGTACGTCTTTACGTCACTTGTCAAGCAGTCAAAAATATTCTTTCTAGATAATGTTCCATTTCTATCAAGATCCCAGAATACCTCAGGCTTGAACCATTCGCTATTTACCTACAGATACTTTCTCTTCGTCTTTTTCTGTGGCTTTCACTTCTCCATTTATCCTAAATTCCGCAGACCTATAGTCTGCTAAAGTTTCAAAAGCCCTGATAAAGAAACCCTTACCAGGGCTTGATAATGTCAGAATATAAAAAATGGGCTCACTGACATGGCGAAGATACAACTAAAATCTGACAACATCAATCCTTTC
>CAVIHT010000016.1:0-50172 GCA_963642795.1 Bacteroidaceae bacterium | reverse complement strand
ATCTTCTCCACGACCTCGAGCTGGTCAGCCTTGATGTACTTCTTCAGCATCACGGGGGTGGAGTGGCCGGTGATCTTCATAATGTCGTAGATGTCCATACCGGCGAGATACATCAGAGTGGCCCCGGTCCTGCGGGCAGTATGGGAATGAATCAGCTCGAACTTCGGAATCTTCTCTATGGTTGACTTGCCTCCCTTCGTGTTCTCAATCTCCACCTTCTCCGTCAGACCGGCTAGCTTTCCAAGCTCCTTGAGGTCGCGGTTCAGCACAGCCTCCGCCTGATGGGGGATCTGATAATCATACTTTTCAAGAATGGCCTTGAGCTGAGTGGAGCAAGGAATGGCCACCTTCGCGCCAGTCTTCTGCTGACGGATGTTGATGTAGGTAATTTCACGCGTGCGGATTTCCGCCTTGGTCTCGCCCGGATTCTCCGGATCAGGTACATCCTCAATCCGGCGCTTCTTTATCGTCTGGATATCATCCTTCTGGATATTGTTGTAGTCGCTCACGCGCTGCGCTGTCCAAACGCCCACCATAAAGATATCGCGGGAAAGCTTCTCGGCCGGTGTGAGCTTGTCATCCTCAATGGCCATTATTGCAGCAAGGTCATCTCTGGTCAGATAGATGTTGTCCACCTCCACGCGGGTCCCCTTGAAACGGGTATCCTTGAACTTGCTGTTGCTGTGATAGCCCTCCGACTCGGCCAGAGCCATAATCTGCTTGAGCACCTTGATGCACTTACCGGTGGTGTTGATGGCGTAGTTCTGCTTCTTGAGATAGGCCGTGTACTCATTGTAGAACTTCAGGTCAATCTCGTCGAAGTCGTAGATGTGCTTCTTGGCGGTCTCGAACTTCTTCAGACGCTCGCACGCCTGGTTGATGGCATTGATGGTACCGGAAGCATACAGGGTTCCTTTGTCGGTGAGGCGCGCCCCGGACTTTATGTCCTTGCGGAACTTATCAATGAACTTCCGGAGGGTGACGCGCTTGCTTTCCTCCTCGGCCAGGCGCATTTCCTCAAGGCGGGCAGCTTCGGCCTCGCGTTCCTCGCGGTAGTAGATGTCTTCGATGACCTTCTTCGCCGCCTCGGTGTCCAGCTTCGTTCCGGCATCGGTAAGAGAATTGATGGCCGACTCCATCTCCAGCTTCAGCTGCTGGATGCGCTGGCCTTCCGGAGAACTCATATACGCACGATACAACTTCCCCTGCGGAGAGGCGGTATATTTGGCGACATCGACTTTGATGGGAGTTTTGACGAGGAGATTGACGCCGATTTTCTCGGCCTGGATTCTGGCGGTGAGATTGGCCTCGCCATCCTTTTTCACCGTACGGAGTTTGAAAGAAACACTCATAAATTCAGTATTGATAACTCGTACCACAAAGATAATCATATTATCCAAATTTGATACTGAGTTGATACTGAACTTTGTTATTTGGGTTTAATGACGTTTAAGATGCAAAATTAGGATATTACTTATTATCAATGCTTTATGAGTTTTTGAAATTAAGGCCAGTTCAGCCGAATAAAGAAAAATAGGTGCCTTCCGCACCGCATAAAGTCTCGGAGATTTCTCCGGGACTTTTTTATCTGTACCGGGCATGGTACCAACACGACCGGTCCAGCCCCGGGGCAGGTCCGGAATAATTGACAATGGAATGAAAATCGAAGAAGCAATCCTGTACCTTCTGGCCAAGAAAAACGGCGGGATGACCACTGACCAGCTCAATGTACGGAGACTGGAATGACGGTGGCCGCCTGCTCGAAGAATAACACAAAGCGGTCAAGCCCTTCTTCCTCCGCTGAAGCTTCGTCAGAAAGGCTTGGTTCCAGCCTTCGCCTGATAGGGAATCTGATAATCGTACATATCCAGAATGGCCTTGAGCTGCGTGGAGCAATGGATTGCCACCTTCGCGTCAGTTTTCTGCTGACGGATGTTGATGTAGGTGATTTCACGAGTGCGGAATAATTGCTGAAAACGGCAACATTATTCGGCGCAAGCCGGGAAATATTCGTAATTTTGCGGTTCGCAAACAGCTGAGCTATGGCAGAGGACGGAAAGATAATCATCAAAGAGGCCAAGGTCAACAACCTAAAGGATATCACGGTTGAGATTCCGAGGAACAAACTAGTGGTGGTGACCGGCATTTCAGGGTCAGGGAAGTCTTCCCTGGCTTTCGACACGCTTTTCGCCGAAGGACAGAGACGTTTCGCCGAGAGCCTGTCCTCGTACGCGCGCCAGTTTCTGGGCAGGATGAGCAAGCCGGATGTGGAGTCCATCGAGGGCATCCCTCCGGCGATAGCCATTGAGCAGAAAGTCAACGTCAAGAACCCGCGATCGACCGTCGCCACGACAACCGAGATTTACGACTACCTCCGCATCATCTTCGCGAGAATCGGACGGACATATTCTCCGGTCAGCGGAAAGGAAGTAAAGTGCCACAGCGTCAACGATGTGATGGCAAGCATATTGAGCGGTGATTCCAGAACGTCCTATATTCTTGCGGATTTGAACTGGTCGGGCAGGGAGGACAAGGTCGAACTGATGCTGCGTCTCAAGGAGGAGGGGTATTCCCGCTTCTTCGGCGAGGATGGCGTAATTCGGATCGAGGACATCATGAGGAAGGCCGACAAAGGGGAGTACCCGGAGCGTATTGATCTGCTGATCGACCGGCTCAAACTTCCAGTCTTCAAAGAGTGTCTGCCATATTCGGAAGACGGTTCGCCGTGGCCGCGGAATGAATGGGAGGATCTTCAGACAAGACTCCGCTCCTCGATCGACACGGCGTTCAGGGTGGGTGAGGGCAAACTCATCCTCCGGAAGGACAATTCCACCGAGGAATATTCCAACCGCTTCGAACTGGATGGCATGACATTCCGCCAGCCTGATGAATATCTCTTCTCGTTCAACAGCCCTCTGGGCGCATGCCCTGTCTGCGGAGGCCTTGGAAAGATCATCGGGGTCAGCGAGGATCTTGTGATTCCGGACAAGACCAAGAGCATCTACGACGGTGCGATAGCGTGCTGGAAGGGTGAGTCGATGGGGTGGTTCAGGGATCATCTTATAAAAGTGGCTCCACGTTACGGGATTCCGATTTTCGAGCCGTACTGCAATCTGCCACAGAATGTCAGGGACATCATCTGGAACGGACATAGTGTCGAGGGTGACGACAATTCGATTGTCGGCATCAACGAGTTTTTCAAGTGGGTCGAGTCCAACCGGTACAAGATCCAGTACAAGTATATGTTGAGCCGGTTCTCCGGCAGGACTACCTGCCACGCCTGCCACGGCACGAGACTCCGTCCCGAGGCGTTGTACGTTAAAGTCGGCGGAAAGACGATCGCGGAACTGCTTGACATGAATGTGGACGAGTCGCTCGGCTTCTTCACGGACTTGAAGTTGACCGATTATGAGACAGCCATTGTCCGCAAGGCTGTCGAGGAGATTGTCTCGCGTCTTAAGTACATCAAGGATGTCGGTCTGTCGTACCTTACCTTAAGCCGTGCCTGCAACACCCTTTCCGGAGGCGAGAGTCAGAGGATTAATCTGGTGACGGCCCTGGGAAGCTCGCTTGTCGGATCGATGTACATCCTGGACGAACCTAGCATCGGACTCCATCCCCGGGACACGGAGCGGCTTATCGGAGTCCTGCGCAAACTTCGCGACATCGGCAACACCCTTGTCGTGGTGGAACACGATGAGGAGATAATCCGTGCGGCGGACGTGCTGATCGACATGGGACCGTTCGCCGGAGTGAATGGAGGGCGGATCGTATTTCAGGGAAAGATCGGGGACAAGGTTCCCGCGAAGGTGATGGACGGCTCGCTTACTCTTCAGTATCTGACCGGAAGAAAGCCGCGCTATGTCAGGGAAAAGCATACGTGGACATATTCAATCACCGTTGAAGGCGCTCAGGAGCATAATCTTAAGAATATAAACGTGAAGTTCCCTCTGGGTGTGCTGACCGTGGTCTCCGGAGTCAGCGGCAGCGGCAAGTCCTCCCTCGTGGGGGACATCCTCTACCCGGCGCTCTACCGGATGATCAACCAGACCGGCGACCTTCCGGGAATATTCAGAAAAATCTCCGGCAACACCGACCGCATCAAGAATGTTGAATATGTCGACCAGAATCCGATAGGGAAGAGCTCACGCTCCAACGCCGTGACCTACCTCAAGGTCTATGACGACATCCGCAAACTCCTTGCTGAGCAGCAGTACGCCAAGATAAACGGCTACACTCCGTCTTTCTTTTCGTTCAATCAGGACGGTGGCCGATGCCCTGAATGTCAGGGTGATGGCTTCGTGCGCATTCCGATGCAGTTCATGGCCGATGTGACAATGGTCTGCGAGACTTGCGGGGGCAAGCGTTTCAAGCCGGACATTCTTGAGGTAAGGTTCAAGGGCAGGAACATCGATGACATCCTGAACATGAGCGTCGAGGAGGCGATAGCGTTCTTCGGCTCGCAGCCGGAGGATCTGTCCAGACAGATCGCGCGCAAGCTCCAGCCGCTTGTGGATGTGGGACTATCCTACATCAAGCTAGGGCAGAGTTCATCGACACTTTCCGGCGGTGAGAGCCAGAGAATCAAACTTGCCTGGTTCCTGTCCAAGAACTCTGACGATCCTGACAGCGTCAGGAAGAAGATTCTGTTCCTGTTCGACGAGCCGACGACCGGACTGCATTTCTACGATGTGGAGAAACTGCTGAAGGCCTTTGATTTTCTGATCCGAAGCGGCCACACCGTGATCGTCGTGGAGCATAACCTGGATGTCATCAAGGCCGCGGATTGGGTGATCGACCTCGGCCCGGAGGCCGGAGACGGCGGCGGAGAGGTGGTCTTCGCCGGAACTCCTGAGGACATGATCAAGAGCGGGAAGTCATGGACTGCGAAGTATCTGCGCGGAAGGATCGAAAATCAATGAATATGGTTGAGTTTGGAGAAAATCCATTATATTTGCGACGCGAGCCTTGGCGTAGGAACTGCAATGCAAAATCAAGGTTTGTCAATGTTTACTTGGACGATTGAGTTATGGACATAGATTTTGTGGTAACCTGGGTTGACATGAACGATCCCGCATGGAAAGCGGATTTCGCGAGATATTCCGGCAGGATAGACAATTCAAAGAACCAGTTCTCCGAGGCGCGTTTCAGGGATTATGGTCTGCTGAAATATTGGTTCAGAGGTATTGACAAGTTCGCTCCTTGGGTTCGCAAGGTGCATTTTGTCACCTGTGGTCAGAAACCGGAATGGCTGGATGAGAGCAACCCTAAACTGCATTTGGTGAGCCATCGGGATTATATTCCGGAGAAATTCCTGCCTGTGTTCAACTCTTCGCTGATTGAGTTGTACCTGCATGAAATTCCGGATCTCGCCGAGCGTTTTGTCTATTTCAATGATGATTTCTACATGACGGCGCCGGTCCCTCCTGAAAGGTTTTTCCAGAGTGGTCTGCCGACCGACATCGCCGTCTTCCGGATGAACACCGGCGCGAGCCTCTGGTCCAAATGTCTGGAGAACAATGTCCGGATCATCAACGAGAGGTTTGACAAGAAGACTGTCCTCAACGAGCATCATGATAAATGGTTCAATCCTGCCTATGGAGGCAAGAGCTGGCTTACGAGACTGCTCAAGCCTTACGGAAAGTTCATCACCCTGAGGATTCCCCACAATGCCCAACCGTACCTTAAATCCACGTTCGAGGAGGTTTGGGAATATGCCGGAGATGAACTTACCCGTGTGTCAGCCAACAGGTTCCGTAGCCCGGAGGACTACACTCAAGAACTGTTCAGGACGTGGCAGATCTGCGAGGGAAACTTCGTTCCTTACAACACTTACATTGACACGAAGATGTTCCCGCTTATAATGAAGCCGGGAAAGGCGGTCGAGGCGGTGAGGCAGGGAAAGTACAGACTCGTCTGCCTGAACGACAACGTACATATCCGGAACTACGATAAGGTGATGTCCTCTTTGGAGGAGTCATTCAATGTCATTCTTCCGGAAAAGTCATCTTTCGAGAAATAGCTTCAGATGGTTATCCCGAGCCTTTTTGAGATCCACCCTTCGAACAAAGCCTTCTCTTCGGGATCCGCCTCCTGAAGAGCGTTCATGCATCCGTATTTCAGTCCGGGTTGCCTGTCGGCCCAAGCCAGCTTCCCTTTAAGATATTCAAGGCTCTTCGGCTTGCGGATCATCAGATTCACACCTTTGTGAGGCTTGTGGATCAGCAGACCTTTGCTTTCCGCCAGGACATAAAAGAATCCCTGAACATTGAACTGCTCGTTGTCCCTGAACCTGTGCCGTACATTTCTCAGGATGCTCTCAGGATGTTCTGTAAGATATTCCTCAAGCACGCTCTTGAAGATAGGATGTGGCTCGTGTGGCAGGTAGAAGAAATGTCTCCAACCGATCATCTCGGCTCCGTTCAGCAATGAATCCTTGTAAGTGAATCGCTTATGATCATTTTTTCTGAGACGTATGAATCTAAGGAATTTCATCACGCCCGAAGAGAACCGGCTTGAGTAGCACACGACTTTTCCATCCCTGAACAGATCCTCTTTCTTTGAAGGACCGGTGAAAAAGAAGTCATCGTTCATGTAGATGAACTCCTCGCTCAGGTCAGGTATGCGCCACATCATTGTCTCCACTGCGATGCTGTTGAAGACAGGAAGGTACTGCTCGTGACCCTCGAAAAGGGTGTTCTGGTCCACGATGATCACCGGAACCTTATTGTCAGGAAAGTTTCTTACAATAAAATCCCCCAGGTTCGGATCCTGCCTGTTGGTGATGATGAATATCCTCTTGACGTATGGGGCGAACCTAAGGATGGACGCAACCGCAAACCTGATCTCATTGCTTTGTATGAACCGCTCCGGCCCGGCGATGTCCTCCAGCTTGTCCTCTTTCTTGGTGGTGAGGTACTTGCCGCGCTCCGCTTTCAGCTTCGGGTCATTGCCGTTGACCCATGTCAGTACGGCATCTATTTTTTGATGATCAGCCATGTCCTGTCAGATTTGATTGTTTAATATCTTCCTGTAGAGTTCTATGTATTTATTTGTGTATTCTCTGTAGTCGAACTGTCTGGAATAGCGGATCTCACTTTCCTTCCTGCCCGGTTCAAGGAATGCCTCCAGTCCTTCACGCACGGTGTCGGCCATGTGCGCCGGCTCGAAATCTTTCCAATAGAAAGCGTGGTCGCCTCCTATTTCAGGGAGTGAGGTCAGGTTCGAGCAGAAAACAGGTTTGCCGAATCGCATGGCCTCAATGACCGGAAGTCCGAATCCTTCCAGCTTGCTTGGCATCATGAGCGCCTCGCAGTGAGCGTAGAGCCAGTTCTTTTCCGCTTCACTCACACCTCCGGCGAGAATGACGGTTTCTCCCGTCCCGGACTCTTTGATTTTATTCTTGAGCACCTTGACGAAGCGTCTGTTCCTGAGGTCCCCACAGATTATCATTTTGTGGTCAGGGAAGTGTCTCATCATCGGCAGCAGGGATTCGTAGTTCTTTCTCTTCACTACCTGGCCGACGGCGAGAAAGAACTTGGTGCCGTCATCCACGAATGACGGACGCTCGCGAGGATCGTTATCCACATCCCGCACACCGTTGTGAATGACAATCACACGCCTTTTGCCGAATGGGCAATGCCGCCTGACCTCGTCCGCCACAAATCTGGAGATCACGGTGATGTAGTCGCTGTGTATCATCCGTAGTATTCCTCTTATTATGTGCTTGATTCTGTGGATTCCACGCTTTTCCCGAAGATAGTTCAAGTCGTGGATCGTCATCAAATGCCGTGTGTGTCGGAAACGTTTCCTGAACTTGAACAACTGGTTGGTGGAATGCCAGATGTCGATGTCGTAGCCGAGCCTGTCCAGATCCTTGACGGGATGTTCGCAGGACACGTAGCTGACATTGTTCCCGAAATAGCCGAAGAATCGCTTGGGAACAAGGTATATGAAATGAATGTCAGGTACTTCCGTATTGGCTAGAATTCTTCCGAAATTCTCGCTTATTTCTGTGAAGCCGCAGAATCGTCCTAGTGTGGAGTGGTCAATCAGTACATGTCTCATACACTCTCATACTTACAGTAGCCATTGATTACTGATGTTTATCAGGGCAAAGTTAATAATTAATACAATAATATAATCCCTCGACAGGAAAAACTTGCATCGAAGTTTCACGCATCTTCCCGCCGGCCAATCTCTCAGATCCGGTACTAGGAGTAAAAGCAAGTTAGAAATTCTGAGTGGATACCGCGGCAGAACGCCGCGCTGTGTTTTGTGAGATCCGGCTTCTGTGGGCTGGCCTCTGGCGGGATTGAAGCGTAAAAAGAATCGTGCCGGACAGTCGCAGCCGGGCAAAACTCTGATGCAAAGGTAGTTCTGTGTGTGGCTTGAATGAATGACCCAAAAGAAAAACGATGAATAAGTTTCTGTTTTTTATGGAAAAGTGGTGAAATCTCGAAATAGGTTGTAAATTTGGGGTGTGACAAAAAAAAGTTTATTGAGTATAAAGAAATATTTATGTGGCTTTTGAAAAGATTTAGGATGCTGTTCCGGGGAACCCGCCACGATTTTGTTCCGATTCTTGCGCGTCAGACAGATTTCCTGTGCAAGACATCGTCTCTTCTGGTCGAGATGTTCGGGACGGATGACGTGGAAGCCCGTTCGAGGATTGAGAGGGAGATCAAGTCCTGCGAGGCCAAGGGGGACGCTCTTTTGAACGAATTCCACGAGATTCTTTCCGGACGCCTCTTTGTCCAGATCAACAAATTGGATCTGCAGGCGGTGGCGATGGCGATGGATGATTGCCTTGATGTCATCAAGGACACTTCCAAGGCCGTTCTGATCTACCGTCCCGCCAAGTTGGATGATCAACTGAAGGATCTGGCTCAGATGGCGAAGTCCCAGTCCGAGGTTATCCATGACATCATTCCGCTTCTGGTGGATCTCAAGAAGAATCTCCCGGCCGTCTCCGTGGCCTGCGAACGTGTGACCGAACTGGAGCATGCCGCCGATGACGCATACGAGGAGTATATGGGGTACATATTCAGCACTGAGGATAACACCCGCGAACTGATCAAGTACAAGAATCTTGCGGAGATGCTCGAGAATGCGACAGATGCGCACAAGCGCATTTCCGACAATATCCGCAAGCTGCTCTTGAATTATCTTGCGGATTGAAATGGCCGCGACAGTGACACGAAAATTTATGGATGTTCTTGAATGCGTTGATATTCAAGGATGTTCGCATGTCCGGTCGCTTCGTGTACGTCATCCTTTTCCGGCTGACATTCGGGCAATGCGGCCAATCATGGGATTAAAAATTGTAAATGTCTTTGATTGTCATTAAATTTGTAGGATAATCAGAGAAATTTGATTTTTTATGGCTATAGCTAGTATTCTAAAAAAAGTGTTCGGCTCGAAAGCCGACAGGGATCTCAAGCAGATCAGACCTGTTCTGAGCAAGGTTCTGGAGGCTTACGGTCCGATAGACAAGCTCTCCAATGACGAGTTGAGAGCCAAGACGGAAGAGTTGAAGGCAAGGCTGCGTGACTGCGAGGCTCCGTTCGAGAAGAGGATCGCGGAGATCAAGGCCAAGCTGGACGAGGATATTCCCGTACATGAGAAAGAGAACCTTGCGACAGAGTCCGACAAGCTTGTGAAGGACGAGGATGCGGAGATCGAGAAGGTTTTGGAGGAGATTCTCCCGGAGGCTTTCGCGATCATGAAATCCACCGCCCGCAGATTCAAGGAGAGCGCCACCATCGAGGTGACCGCCAGTGACTTCGACCGCGCCCTCAGCATAAACCACGATTTCGTCCACATCGAGGGCGACAAGGCGGTTTATCAGAACCATTGGATCGCCGGCGGCAACGAGGTGACCTGGGACATGGTTCACTACGATGTGCAGCTGATAGGTGGTATCGTGCTGCATCAGGGCAAGATCGCTGAGATGGCTACAGGTGAGGGAAAGACCCTTGTGGCCACCCTTCCTGTGTTCCTCAACGCATTGGCGGGCAAAGGTGTGCACGTTGTGACGGTCAATGACTACCTCTCCAGGCGTGACTCCGAGTGGATGGGGCCGCTTTATATGTTCCACGGCCTTTCGGTGGACTGCATCGACAAGCACGAGCCAAACAGCGACGCCCGCAAGAGAGCCTACAATTGCGACATCACGTTCGGAACAAACAACGAGTTCGGTTTCGATTACCTTCGTGACAATATGGCAGTGAACATGACTGACCTCGTCCAGAGGAAGCATCACTATGCCATTGTCGATGAGGTGGACTCCGTGCTCATAGATGACGCGCGTACTCCGTTGATAATCTCCGGTCCGGTGGCCAAGGCTCAGGATGACGAACAGTATATGGAGTTCAGGCCTTACGTCGAGAGCCTTTACCAGAAGCAACGCGCTCTTGTGACCCAGGTTCTGAACGATGCCAAGAAGGCTATCGCCGCCGGCAAGGAGGACGAGGGCGGAATGCTCCTGCTCCGTGCCTACAAGGGACTCCCTAAATACCAGCCTTTGATCAAGTTCCTCAGTGAGCAGGGTATGAAGCAGCTGATGCAGAAGGCGGAGAACTACTACATGCAGGACAACGAGCGCGAGATGCACATTGTCACCGACGAGCTGTATTTCGTGATCAGCGAGCAGCAGCATTCCGTTGACATGACCGACAAGGGACACGACCTGCTTGCGAACGCCGTTTCCAATCCGGACTTCTTCGTGCTCCCTGATGTGGGAAGCCAGATCGCCGAGATCCAGAGAAACACCGAACTTTCCGCCGAGGAGAAGCAGGAGAAGAAAGACGCGCTGATGGAGGATTTCTCGTTGAAGAGCGAGCGTGTCCACACCGTGATCCAGCTCCTCAAGGCCTACGCCATGTTCCAGAAGGATGTTGACTACATCGTCATTGACAACAAGGTCAAGATCGTGGACGAGCAGACCGGCCGTATCATGGAAGGCCGCCGTTGGAGCGATGGACTTCATCAGGCCGTGGAGGCAAAGGAGAATGTCAAGGTCGAGGCGGCCACGCAGACGTTCGCGACCGTCACCCTTCAGAACTATTTCAGGATGTACCACAAGCTGGCCGGCATGACCGGTACCGCCGAGACGGAGGCTGGTGAGTTCTGGTCCATCTACAAACTGGATGTGGTTGTCATCCCGACCAACCGTCAGGTCATCAGGAACGATCAGGATGACCTTATTTATAAGACAAAGAAGGCAAAATATACGGCCGTCATCAATAAGGTCGAGGAACTCATCGCAAAGGGTCGTCCGGTTCTGGTAGGTACCACCGATGTGGAAACATCTGAACTTTTGAGCCGTATGCTCCGCATGAGGGGCATCAAGCACAACGTCCTCAATGCCAAGGAACACGCCAGAGAGGCGGAAATCGTCGCCCAGGCCGGTATGTCCAGCACCGTGACCATCGCCACGAATATGGCGGGTCGTGGTACCGACATCAAGCTTTCTCCTGAAGTGAAGGAGGCGGGTGGTCTTGCCATAATCGGTACGGAGAGGCATGACAGCCGCCGTGTGGACCGCCAGCTCAGAGGTCGTGCCGGACGTCAGGGAGACCCGGGATCTTCTGCTTTCTACGTTTCCCTTGAGGACAAGCTGATGCGTCTTTTCGGCTCCGAGAGGATCGCCGGTGTGGTTGACAAACTCGGAATGGCCGATGACGAGGCTCTTGTGAGCGGAATGCTCTCGAAGTCAATAGAGAACGCCCAGAGGAAAGTCGAGGAGAACAACTTTGGAATCCGCAAGAGACTCCTTGAGTATGATGATGTGATGAACTACCAGCGCGAGGCGGTCTATGCCAGAAGACGCAACGCCCTTTCCGGAGAGAGAATCGAGATCGATGTCAGGAACATGATGATCGACTCCGCCTCAATAATCGCCGGACGCGCCGAAGGGATGTCCTATCAGGATTTCGAGGAATATGTGATGGCCCAGTTGTCGATTGACCTCGGATTCGATGAGAAGTTCTATTCCAACGCCAAGGGTGATCAGCTCACTGACGCTCTCTGCAAGCAGATGCAGGAGGTTTACGAGCGCAGGATGAACACCCTCGCCGAGAAGGTCTATCCGTTCATCAAGATGATCTTCGAGAAGCAGGGAAGCATGTACAAGAACATAGCGATTCCTATCTCTGACGGACGCAAGATGCTGACCCTCAGCGTGGATCTTGAAAAAGCCTACAACACTCAGGGCAAGGAGATCGCCAAGGCTCTCAGCCGTTCGATCATCCTTTACCAGATCGATGATCACTGGAAGCAGCATCTGCGCGACATGGATGACCTTCGTCAGAGCGTGCAGAACGCCGCCTACGAGCAGAAAGATCCTCTTGTGGTGTACAAACTGGAGAGCTACAATCTCTTCGCCACTATGCTTGAGGAGCTCAACAAGGATGTCCTCTCGTTCCTCCTGCGGGCTTTCGTCCCTCTGCGCGAGGACAGCGAGGCTCGTCCGGCTCAGGCTCCGAGAGGTCAGGACATGAGCAACATGAGGGCTCGGCGCGATGATCTCACCACCAATGGCGAGCAGAAGGCGAGAACCCCGATCCGCATGGACAAGAGGGTAGGCCGTAACGACCCCTGCCCTTGCGGTTCCGGCAAGAAGTACAAGAACTGCCACGGCGCGGGACTGGTGTAATGAAGCAGATTGACTGAATATGATAAATAAATTCAATAAATTCATTAATATGGGTGCGAATAATAGTTTAAACAATTCCTCTGAAATCAATGATGTCAGCAGGATCTCCGCAGGAACGGTGATCAAGGGTGACATCACATCTCCCAACGACATAAGGATAGACGGTACGTTCGAGGGACGGATCTTCTCCCAGGCCAAGGTTGTGGTTGGGGAGAAAGCCGTCATCAAGGGCGATGTCATCTGCAACAACGCTGACTTCTGGGGTACGATGATTAAGGGTAACTTTTTTGTGAAGGACACTCTTTCTCTCAAGGACACTTGCGTCGTGGATGGCGACCTCCACACCGGAAGGCTTCAAGTCGAGCTGGGTGCCAAGCTGACCGGCAGCTGTAGGATAATCACCGAGGAGGAGTTCAACCAGCTTACCTCCGAAAGCAGTACTGAAATGTACGATGCCCAGTCTCCGGTCCAGAAAGAAGAAGATGACTTCTCCATCGTTTCCAGCAAGTCTCCGTTTGCCTTCTCGGCCAACGACGAGATTCCGGAGGCGTAGCATTCCCGGTCACTGAGTTTGTCGAAGTGGCGGCCTGCTGGTGGTTCGACAGGCTCGCCAACCATCCATCTGCGGTTTAAAGTCCGCTGTCGCTGTCGGTGTTCTTGATTTTCTGATCGACGGCGTGGACTTTCTTCCCGTTGGAGAAATTATAGACACAAGTGAGGATGACAGTGTTTTTCTGACTGGTCATCCTGCTTGTGCTTTTCATTGTCAAAGGAAAACCAGGTGTGGTTTGAAATCCCACGGCCTGACGGATTGGGAGGTAGGCTATTGCTGTCTCTATGTCCTCGGACTCAAGGGGAAGGATGTCGGCAACTATCTCAAGAAGAAACGCAACTACATCATCAGCAGCGACATCCGCCGCAAGTTAAGCCTCACCGAGCACGACACCAACCTTGGCATCTGGCTCCGTTCACGTCTCGCTTCCAGGTAGTCTGGGGAGCTTTGCCACTGGGAGGTCGGAAAACGAAAATAGGAAGAAAACTTTCGTTTCCCTCCTACTTGATTGGAGCGGAATGCGAGGCTCGAACTCGTGACCTTCGGCTTGGGAAGCCAACGCTCTACCAACTGAGCTAATTCCGCAAAATTCAAATGCGAGACTGATTGAACATTTTCAATAGCCTCGCATCTTTGTGATCCCCACAGGATTCAAACCTGTAACCTTTTGATCCGTAGTCAAATGCTCTATTCAGTTGAGCTAGGGGACCAGTTCGTCGGAGACCTGCTCCGACATTATCTCTACAAGGGCTATGCTTGTTCTTCCTTTACGATGGCAAGCTTCTTTTCCTTGATTCTTGCCTTCTTACCGGAAAGTTTACGCAGATAGAAGATTCTTGCCCTGCGAACCTTGCCGACCTTGTTCAGTTCAATGCTGTCAATGAATGGTGAGTGGAATGGGAAAATCCTCTCGACTCCGATACCTCCCGAGATCTTGCGGACTGTGAAGGTCTTTGTCTGCGGGGTGGCTCCTCTAAGCTGGATGACCACACCTCTGAACTTCTGAAGTCTATCCTTGTCACCTTCCTTGATTCTATAGGTGACGGTGATTGTGTCACCGGCCTTGAATTTCGGATAAGTAGCGACTTTCTCGTTAGCGAAAGCCAGTTCTACAACTTTAATCAAATCCATTTCTCAAAATTTTTAACGCAACATTACGCACATCTCATAACGACCCGTAAGCGGTTGCTCTTGTTTTTCGGACTGCAAATGTACGAAGATTTTCTTTTAATCCAAAACTTTTTATCGTTATTTTCCGGATTATGGATGTAAATGTCGTGAATCCCGTATTCTTATCCCGGATGTAACCCGTTCTCAGCGCCACCGTCTTCTCATGGGATGAACATCTGTCAGTCCACTAGAAAATGTTCTTCATCTTGTCGAACAATGCCTTGTCCTCGCGGGATAGATCAGGAGTGAACGAGCGGCTGGACCTCATGTTTTCCAGGGCGTTTTTCTCATCGGAGGAAAGCCGTTTTGGAATCCAGACCAGAATCTTCACGTAAAGGTCTCCGGTTCCGCTTCCGTACCCGCTTACCGCAGGAAGCCCCTTGCCCCTGAGTTTCATAACCGTGCCGGACTGGGTGCCCGGATCAACCTTGACTTTGTAGGATCCGTCAAGGCAAGGCACCGTGATCTCAGTTCCAAGGATCGCGTCCGTCACGGAGATGACGGTGGAATAGAACAGGTTCTTTCCGTCCCGCTTGAGGTTGGAGTGCCCGATCTCTTCGATGATCACGAGCAGGTCTCCATTCACTCCGCCATGCGGAGCGGCGTGGCCTTCGCCCCTGATTGTCAGCTGCATTCCGTCCTCGACGCCAGCCGGAATCCTCACCTTGACCGCCTCGCGTCTACGGACCAATCCTGTGCCGCCGCAAGTACGGCAAGGATTGCTGATGATCTTTCCTTCGCCGCCGCACTGAGGGCATGTTGAATATGTCATCGTTCTTCCGAACAGCGAGTTGACCACCCTCTGGGTCTGGCCGGAGCCTTTGCACGAAGGGCATGTCTTCACATCGGAAGCGTTTCTGGTTCCGCGTCCGCCGCAGTCAGGGCATGGCCTGTTACGTTCGATGGTGATTTCTTTTTCGACACCGGTCGCGATCTCCTCAAGGGTGAGACGGATTCTTGTGCGGATGTCACGTCCTTTCGTGACCCTCTGCTGAGCCCGTCCCTGTCCTCCGCCGAAACCTCCGAATCCGGAGAACGCTCCGCCGCTGAATCCGCTGAACCCGCCTCCGAACAGATCGTTCAGAATGTCGTTCAGGTTGCCGAACCCGCCGCTGAAGTCCGGTCCCGGCTGTCCGTCCACTCCGGCGAAACCGAATTGGTCGTACTTTGCCTTTTTGTCAGGATCGCTGAGCACTGAATATGCCTCCGAAGCCTCCTTGAATTTCTCCTCGGCGGTCTTCTTCTCCGCATCCGTGCCATCCACCCAGCGGTCTGGATGCCATTTCATCGCGGCGGCCCTGTAGGCCTTCTTTATCTCGTCGGCCGATGCGGTTTTGGCGACGCCCAGCACCTCGTAGTAATCTCTTTTCTCTGCCATATCCGGAAACCTCCTATATTCCTACGACCACTTTGGCGTAGCGGATGACCTTGCCGGAAAGGGTGTATCCGGTCTGCACTACGTCATAGACCAGTCCTTTCTTGTCATCTTCCGGAACCGGCAGCTGAGCCACCGCCTCGTGAAAATCCGTGTCGAACTTCTCGCCCTTTGCCTTGATGACCTCAAGTCCCTTGGTTTTGAGGTATCCCATCAGTTTGTTGAATATCAGCGCAGTGCCTTCCTTGGCGACATCGTCCGAAGAATTCTCCTCCAGCATCTTCATCGCTCTCTCACAGTCGTCGAGGACGGGGAGAAGCCCTTTTATCGTGTCGGCCGAGGCCGATGAGACAAGCTCCAGCTTTGCCTCGGCTGAGTGTCTGCGGAAATTCTCGAAGTCGGCCATCAGGCGGATGTAGTCATCCTTCTCCTTGGCCACGCTTGCCTTCAACTCCTCGTTTTCTTTCAGCAGTTTGGCGAGTTTCTCCTCGATCTCCTTGGCCTCCATGTCAACCTCAGGAGTCTCTTCCTTGCATTCCTTATCGCTCCCGGCTGTCTTTTCAGCCTGTCCGGCGGTGTCTCCGGTCTGCTTCAGCTCTTCCTGCTCCTTGTTATTAAGGTTCTTGTTCTTTTTGCTCATATCTTGATTCTCCTAATTATCATCACTAATGTTTCGGATGACGGTCGGACACCATCCGAAGCGACTGCAAAGATATCAAATTATCTGCCAATAACAGAATCGCTGACATAATGTCAGACATATTCGTAGGAAAACCACAGTCCGGGTGGGGCTTGCTAATTAGCTTGCCCGTTGTTAAATTTGTAGATTAAATCATCGCCACCGTGCTTGCTCTTTGGGGGAGGCCTTAAGGTATGGCATGATCGTAAATATAATTATTCATGAAAATGAGCGCATTCATCAACGAAGACTTCATGTTGTCCAACTGGACGGCCCGCCGGCTTTACCACGACCAAGCGGAAAACCTGCCGATAATCGACTACCATTGTCATCTTTCACCTCGGGAGATCGCCGAGAACGTCCAGTTCCTCGACATCACGCGGCTTTGGCTGGTGGACGGCCACAGCGGTGACCACTACAAATGGCGTGCGTTGAGGGCGAACGGTGTGCCTGAGGAATATATCACCGGAGACAGATCCTCATGGGAGAAGTTTGAGAAATGGGCGGAGGCAATGCCTTACCTGATGCGTAACCCTCTCTACCACTGGTCACATCTGGAACTGAGCAGGGTTTTCGGGATAGACAGGATCCTGAAGCCCGAGACCGCCCGGGAGATATTCGAGGAATGCAATGCGAAGCTGGCCACTCCGGAGTTCCGCGGGCAGGCTCTAATCCGCAAATTCAATGTGGAGGTGGTCTGCACGACGGACGACCCGGCGGATGACCTTCGCTGGCACAGGCAGATCGCCGGGCATCCTTTCGGAACCAAGGTCCTGCCGACATGGAGACCTGACAAGGTGATGGGAATAGAGGACTCGAAATCATTCAATGAATATCTTGGCAGACTCTCCGAGGCGGCTGATGTGGACATACGGTCATATTCATCATTGATCGAGGCTCTTCGCAAGCGCCACGACTTCTTCGAGTCGATGGGCTGCCGCCTTTCGGATCACGGCCTTGACACATTCTATGCGGAGGATTATGACGGCGGCGAGATAGAGAGGATATTCAAAACCGCCATTTCGGGAATGTCTGTCAGTGAATATGATGCCGTGAAGTACAAGAGTGCCGTTCTGTACGACCTGGCGGTGATGGACGCGGAGTCCGGCTGGACTCAGCAGTTCCACATCGGACCGCTGCGCAATAATCGCGCGAGAATATTCACATGTGTCGGTCCGGATGCCGGTTGCGATTCGATGAACGACAAACCGGTTGCCGTGGCCGGAAACAGGTTCCTCGATGCGTTGGACAAGACAGGCAATCTTGCCAAGACCATCCTTTACTGCCTGAACCCTAAGGACAACGAGGTGATGATGACAATGGCCTACAATTTCAACGACGGCTCCGTTCCCGGCAAGATGCAGTTCGGCTCCGGCTGGTGGTTCCTCGACCAGGAGAACGGAATGCGCCGCCAGATGGACGCACTCTCCGCACTGGGTCTTCTGAGCCGCTTCGTGGGCATGCTGACCGACTCCCGCAGCTTCATCAGCTATCCTCGCCACGAATATTTCCGCCGCATCCTATGCGATGTCATCGGCTCCGACATCGAGTCCGGCAGAATCCCGGAGTCCGAGTTCGACACAGCCGCCCGGATGGTCCGTGACATCTCCTACTTCAACGCCAAGGAATATTTCGGATTCCAAGAATAATCCGATGGGCTGTGAATGAGCGTTTTGTGGTCTGAATATTTTTGAATATGCCAAGTTATCTTCAGATAGAGAACATCTCCAAGTCCTACGGCCCGAAAGTCCTGTTCGAGCACATCGGGTTCAACATCAACGAAGGCGACAAGATCGCCCTCATAGCCCCGAACGGCACCGGCAAGACCAGCCTTCTGCGCATCCTCGCCGGCAAGGACAGCTCCGACTCCGGCGGAAAGGTCATATTCCTCAAGGACATCCGTATCGCATTCCTTGAGCAGGAGTATGAATATGACCCCGAGGCAACCGTGTGGGATCAGATCATGCGGGACAGCGAGCCGTGGATGAGAAACCTTGACCCGGAACATGTCGCTGAATATGAGCAGCGTGTACGCCGCCTTCTGACCTCTTTCGGGATGGGGGACCATGACCGTAAGATGAAGGTGCTTTCGGGTGGTGAGGTCAAGCGCGCCGCCATCATCGTGATGCTCGCCAGCGAGGCGGACTTCTTCGTGATGGACGAGCCGACGAACCATCTGGACATCGACGGCATCGAGTTTCTGGAGAACTACCTGTCCCATGCCCGCTGCACCCTTCTGATGGTGACCCACGACCGTTATTTTCTGGATTCAGTTGCGAACACGGTGATGGAGATGGATCACGGTGCCGTGTACATTTATAAAGGCGACTATCAGAACTATCTTGAGAAGAGGCAGGAACGCATCGAGAACTACAACGCGGAGACTGATAAGATCAAGAATCTCCTGCGCCGCGAGCTGGAATGGATGCACGCCAGCCCGTGTGCGAGGACCGGCAAGGCGAAGTACCGCAAGAACGCTTTTTACGAGCTGAAAGACAGGGCGGAGCAGGTTTACAGAACCAGCAACGTCAGCCTTGCCGAGATGGGGCCGGCCTCAAGGCTCGGGACGAAGATCATAAACTGCAAAGATGTCAGTTTCTACTATGGCGGAGACTGCTATCTGAATCATTTCACCTACAACTTCCAGCGCTACGAGAAGGTCGGGATCGTGGGGAAGAACGGAGTCGGCAAGACCACGTTCATCAATCTGTTGATCGGGAACATGGATCAGTCCGGTTCCGGTACATCGACGGCCTCCGAGCCTGTTCGAACTTCCGGAGTGATCGAAAGGGGAGAGTCGCTGAAAATCGGCTATTACCGCCAGAGCGGAATGAGCTTCGATGAGAACCAGACTGTTCTTCAGACAGTGAACGACACGCATCTTCTGAGCCAGTTCCTTTTCCCGCACGACATGCTGAACAACCGCATCAGCAAGCTTTCCGGCGGAGAGAAACGCAGACTGTACCTGCTGACCATCCTGATGAAGCAGCCGAACCTGCTGATAATGGACGAGCCGACGAACGATCTGGACATCGTGACCATCAATATTCTTGAAGAGTACCTGAAGGAGTTCAAGGGTACCCTGATTCTGGTTTCCCACGACCGTCATTTCCTGGATCGTCTGGTCGATCACCTGTTCGTGTTCTGCGGCAACGGCGAGGTCAAGGATTTCATCGGAAGCTACAGCCAGTACCGTGAGTTCATAAAGGACTATGAGGCCGAGAAACGCAGCAGAGCCCGTGAGGTGGAACGCGCGTCCAAGGGTTCTTCCTCAGGTTCAGACTCGACACCTGCTTCCGGACAGGTGGCGGCGGCCCAAGATTCTCGTCCACAGGCTCCTCGCAAGTTGAGCTACAAGGAACAGCGTGAGCTTGAGCAGCTTGAAAAGGACATCGAGTCCCTTGCCGGCGAGAAATCGAGCCTTGAATCGAAGATGAACGGAGGTCTGACAGACTCCGCCGAACTCCAGAGGGTCACCACCCGTTT
Source organism: Bacteroidaceae bacterium (assembly GCA_963642795.1). Taxonomy (GTDB): domain Bacteria; phylum Bacteroidota; class Bacteroidia; order Bacteroidales; family UBA932; genus Cryptobacteroides. Next base: position 30,251 of record CAVIHT010000016.1, on the reverse strand, counting down.
CGCCGAAGTTTCCGACCTTCTTGACAGCAAGGAAACCCGCTGGTTGGAACTCTCCGTCTGAGCAACCTGAACGTCCGGCCGTTGAGGATGGCCGAAGCGGAGGCTGCTATCGGAACAGCCGGTCGATGTCCTTGACGGTGTGCGGGAGGGCGAAGACCACAACGCGGTCGTAGGGTTCTATGCGTGTGGAGCCGATGGCGATGTAAGATTCGCTGCCTCGGATGAGACCGCCGATCACGGCGTCTTTCGGGAACGAGATGTCTTTCAGGGCGCCTTTGGTGATGGCGCTGCCGGGGGCGACGGTATATTCAAGAACTTCTGCATCGGTGCCGCTCATGTACTTGACAAGGCGGGCTTTGCCGCTGAGGGTGAACTTGAAAAGGCGGCCGGCGGTGATGAGTTTCTTGTTGATGACCGAATCGACACCCATCTCCTCGGCGAGGTGGATGTACTCGATGTTCTCGACCTCCGCTATAGTCCGCTCCACGCCGAATTTCTTCGCCACGACACAGGCCAGGACGTTCGCCTCGTCGTTACCGGTCAAGGCCAGGAAAGCGTCGTAGTCCTTGATTCCCTCCTCAAGCAGCATGTCGGAGTTCCTACCGTCTCCGATGACCACTACCACGTTGTTAGGAAGCCTCTCGGACAAGAACATTCCTCTCTCTTTATCTCGCTCCAGGATTTTAACCTGACTTATTTTCCGGCTCAGCTTCTCCGCTGTCAGAGCAGCGATGTCAGACCCGCCGAGAATCATCACCTTGTCAACCTCGATGTTGCTCTTGCCGAGGAATTTCATCAGAAACTCCATGCCTTCCCGTGTGGCGATGATGAACACAAGATCGTTGAACATGAGCTTGGTGTCGTACTTGGGCATGATCGTCTTCCCGCCGCGGGAGATGGCGATCACGCGGAACTGAAGCTCATCGCTGGTCGCTATCGCAGCGAATTCGGCGATCTTCATGTCAAGGAGCGGGGAGTCCTCGTCAAGTTTGAACACTTCGACCTGCAGTTTCCCCCGGGCGAAATCCATGGACTCTGTTGAGGACGAGTGCTTCAGGAGATCGAATATCTCATCAGCCGCAAGCCTCTCGGGATAGAACATCAACTCAATGCCCATCTGCTTGAACAGCAGTTTGTTCTCGGCAGAAAGGAAGTCGTTGTCGTCAATTCTGGCCGTTACCTTTTTAGCGCCGAGGTTCTTCGCCAGAAGGGCGCTCACAAGATTCACATCCTGCGGTACGAAAGGCACCACGGAGATGAACAGGTCGGCGTTCTGCACGTCGGCCTCGCGCATCACTCTCAGAGAGGATGGCGCACCCTCTATCGCGATCACATCGGCGATGGCGCTGATGTTGGCGAGCCTCTGGGGATCATCGTCGATGATGGTTATGTCGTTGGCCTCAAGGCGCAGCATCTTCGCAAGATGTGAGCCTACCTCTCCGGCTCCTTGAATGACGATTTTCATACGAACTTCCTTAAATATTCAAAAATACCGTTCCCCTTGAGCATGGTCAGCGGGACGATCCATTCCGGGAACAGGGCGGGAACGTCAATCCGGCGGTGTGTGTCGGCATATTCCCGAATCGCATTGACATCAGTTTTGGTCTGAAGCTTCCGGAATTCCCTGTGTGCCTCCAGGACCGCCTTGAAGCAGTCTTTTTTCCCGGTCAGCAAATAGACCAGCGCTGAACACCCGTCCAGACATTTTCTCAGGAATATGGTGACTCCGGCGCGTCTGCAAGCCTTGACGGCAGCCTTTTCCGGAGTGAGTTCCCTTATTTCCTGCAATGAATATGTCTTCGCAAGGTTGTTCTGGAGCATAAGGAGGTTGTTCCTGTAGTTCAACTTCAGCTTCCACGGAGAGTCGTTCGGCAGCGTGCCGCCCCCAAGATGCCACACAACAGATTGAGGCACAACGAATATGCTTTTCCCCTCCAACTGGAGCCTCCAGCAGAGGTCGATCTCTTCCATGTGGGCGAAGAACCTGTCGTCCAGCCCTCCCATTCTTGAATATTCCGTCTTGCGGATCATAAGGCAGGCTCCTGTGGCCCAGAAGACTTTGGCCGGTGAGTCATACTGCCCGGAGTCTTTCTCCACTTTTTTGAGAACCCTTCCTCGGCAGAACGGGTAGCCGAAACGATCCAGAAGACCGCCGGCCGCTCCGGCATATTCAAAATTGTCCTTGTCGTACCACGAATGAAGTTTCGGGGCGCAAGCCGCGCAGTCGGGATGGCTGTCCATCCAGCCGGTGAGCGGCCCGAGCCAGTCCCGAGGCACTTCGATGTCGGAGTTGATGAGGACAAAATAGTCAAGATCATCGGCTTCCGGCAGCGAGCAGACAGCTTTGAAGGCTCTGTTGTAGCCGCCGGTGAAGCCGTAGTTCTTGTCCAGACGGATCTGTCTTACTGAAGGGAACTTTTGGGACAACATCTCCATCGATCCGTCCGTGGAGGCACTGTCCGCGACAATAATCTCCGCCCCATCCGTGGCTGAAGCCAACAGGGCGGGCAGGAACCGCTCAAGATATTCCTTTGTGTTCCAGTTCAGGATGACAACCGCCGTGCGCATTGGTTATTCTCCTTTGTGGCAGTCGCCGTGGCCGTGGCAGCATCCACCGTCCTTCTTTCCTTCTCCGTGGCAGCACTCGCCATCCTTGTGACCTTCTCCGTGGCATCCGCCCTCGCCTTTGTGGCAATGGCACTCATGCTCTTCCTGAGGGAGGAACTCTCTGTGAAGACCCTCCTTGAGTTCTTTCTCGGTGGCCTCACGCACACTGACAACCTTGCCGGTGAAGTTGAGGGTCTTGCCGGCCATCGGGTGGTTGAAGTCCATCACGACAGTGTCAGGCTTAACCTCGTGTACGGTTCCCTGAACGACCTGGCCGGTGTTGCTGAGCATCGGAATGACCTGGCCTGCGACGAGAAGATCCTCGCGTACCTTCCCGTCGATCTCGAAAGCGGCCTTAGGCAGTTCGAGGAGGCGGCTCTCGTCGAAGGTGCCGTAGCCTTCCTCCGGGGTGAGGGTGAAGGCGAACCCGTCGCCAGGCTCCTTGCCCTCGACCTCGCTTTCGAATTTCGGGAGAAGCATATGTGTTCCGTGAATGTAGCCAAGCGGACGCTCTTCGGAGGCCTTGTCGGCGAGTTTCCCGTCAACGATCAGTTCGTAGGTCAGCTCGACCACATTGTTTTTTTGTACTTTCATGATGATTTTTATTGTTAATATGTTTGTTTTCCGTCTGTTATGACTTGTACTTGCTCTGTGTCACGCGCTGAAGTCAACATTGCCGAACGCTAAGGTAGGAATAAGTTTTGACTTACAGAACCTCGCATCGTTTCCGGCGGCCAGAAGATTGTTCCAAAGAGTAAGGAGGTTGCCGGTTATCAGCATCTCACGCACCGGGTGTACAATCTTGCCATCCTTGAACAGGAAGCCTTCCACGCCGAACGAGAAGTCTCCGGTGGCGGAGTTGCTGTTGCCGCCGTTGAAGCCGGTCACCAGGATGCCGTCGCCGACCATGCGCATCAGTTCTTCCTTGCCGCATGTCGCTTTGACGGTCACCGAGCGGTTCATGCCGGTCTCCGAGCCTGCCGGAGTGGCTTTCTCTGCGAGGACAGGTGCGACGCAAGGCATAAGCACAGGCCTTGTGGCATCCTCGACAGTAGGCTCCACCCCCATCTTCTTGGACATGTAGGTGTTGACGAAGTATTCTTTGACAACCCCTTTCTCTATGATCGGTGTCTCGGCGGTTGCGACTCCCTCGGAATCAAACAGTCTCGACCCAGTCTCCCCGACACTCACAGGCTTGTCCCAAATGTTCAGCCATTCCGGGAACATCCTCTTTCCGAGCGAATCCAGCATGAACGAATTTTTCTGCTGTAATGAGTATCCTCCCAGAGCGTTCAGAACCGGTGTCACCAGCCTGGAAGCCACCTCGCTGTCAATGACCATGTCATATTTCCCGCTCCCGACTTTGACCGACCCGATCCGAGACATCGCGCGTCTGAACGCTGTCTCTCCGCAATCTTTGATAGTCAGATCCTTGCGCATAGGAGTGGCATCCCACCAATAGCCGCTGAACCGGTTGCCGTCCATGTCCTGCACGGTCACCTCGACCCCGTATTCAAATGAAGTCTCGGTGTGGCGGCAGCGCAGTCCGTTGGAGTCGATCACCAATGAATCGAAGATGGAGTCTGAATATTCCCCCTCTTCCGAGATGAGTCCGTTGCCGCAATGTTTCTTGAATATGGCCGCGTCGAGAGCCATCCTGAGCCTTTCGTCCGACGTAAGGGTTGGATATTCAGAATCATACAATCCGAGTTCCATGCCCGTGACGGCGTTCTTCGATGTTCTGGACGGAGCCGGCAGATCCCTGCAAGGGTCGTCCGCCAACATCCTTACTGTGGCTATGGCTTTCTTTATAAAGCCATCCAACTCGCTCTCCTCCAACCTGTTGGTTGAGAAGCTCCCGAATTTCCCGTCCACGAAAAGGCAGATGCTGACCGACCGGTCAAGGCAGTGGTTCACCTTGTCAAGTTCTCCGTTGAGAGTTCCGAACAACTCCATAAGGCTCTTGTTCAAGGTGACGCGAGCCTTGTCCGCTCCAAGTTCAAGAGCCTTTCGCAGACAGATGCCAGCGACCTTGATCTCCTGCTCCGTCAGCATTCCGTTGATCTCTTCCATGCTATTCTCCTCCTACTGTCAGTTTGTTTATCAGCACCGTGGGAATTCCACAGGACACCGGGCAACTCTGTCCTTTGCCGCAAGTCCAGGCTCCCTCGTCGATCATCAAGTCATTCCCTACGGCCACGATGTCGGCCAAGGCCTCCGGTCCGTTGCCAATGATGTTTATGTCCTTCACAGGCCTGGTCAGCCGGCCGTTCTCGATCATGAATCCGCTTTTGACGAAGAACGTGAAATCGCCCTCACCGATCTGCACCTCGCCGTTGCTGAACTGATCCACGTAGATCCCTTTCTTCACGGAGGCGATGATGCTCTCCTTGTCGGCCTTGCCGCTTTCCATGTAGGTCGCCCTCATTCTCGGGATCGGGGCGTAGCGGAATGATTCCCTCCGTCCGTTGCCGGTAGGTGGAACTCCGTAGAACCCTGCGCTGATCCGGTCATGCAGATAAGAAGTCAGGACACCGTCCTTTACCATATATGTCTTCTGTCCCGGAACACCTTCGTCATCGAAATTGATGGAACCCCTGCCAAACGGAATCGTTCCGTCATCCACGATCGAGATGTTCCCGTCACATATTTTCTGTCCCATTTTTTCGGAGAAGACCGACTGGCCTTTTCTGTTGAAATCGGCCTCAAATGCGTGTCCCATAGCCTCGTGCAGCAATATTCCCGAAGCTCCCGCCCCCATCACGACAGGCATTTGCCCGCCTTTCGGGCGTTTGGCCGCGAAGCGTTCGTCAATTCCGGAGACTATGCTGTCCGCTATCCCGTCCAGCAGATCTTCAGTAAGCATCTCTGTTCCGGCCCTGTAGGCTCTTGACGCATTTTTGTTCTCGATCCTGCCGTTCTGGCTGAAGACGACCGAAGCTGACAGGATTCCCATCGGCCGAGTCTCATAGGTCAATTCTCCCAAAGAGTTGAACATCATGATGTCGCTGACCTGTCCGGAGAATGACACGATGATCTTGACAATCCTTGAATCCTTGGCTGCGATCTTCTCCTTCAGCTTTTCCATCCAAGGGACGAGACTGGCCGCGTCGGTGGATCTCCAATCATATTCATAAGGGTATCTGTCTTTGGGCGTCGGACAGGCCTTGCTGTGGATGCCGGCGGCATTGCCCTCTCCGCCCTCGGCTATCTTGGACGCCGCTGTCGCCGCCTCCGCCATTGATCGTGAATCCGTACTTTCGGAGTAGGCGTAGCCGGTCTTTTCACCTTTCAAGACCCTGATCCCGACCCCGTAGTCGATGTGGGATCCGCCGGAAGAGACGATGCCGTCCCTTAGGAGCAAGTCATTGTAGGAGGTGTTTTCGAAGTACAGATCACAATAGCTTCCGCCTCCTTTAAGACCCTCTCCGGCAAGCCTTGACAATTGCGCTTCGCTGACTTGGAACAGATTGAGATAGTAATCCTTGTCTTTATACATTCTTTGATCCTTTTTTTTCTCCTTTCAGATGTTTTTCATATTCGGCGTTGATCGCCTGGATCTTGCTGAACTTCTCTGGCTCACGGATGATCTTCCCGTCCTCCGACGCTTCCGCCACGATCGAGAAGGGCACATTGGAGTTGTCCAGAAGTAGCCACCTGTCGCAGAGCGGCATGAAATCCCTGAACAGATAGTGAAGTCCCACGTTATAACGTCTTATGATGGTCTCTTCCTTTATATTGTGTCCGCCGGCGGCCACTCTGGCGGCCACCCTGCTCACGGCGAGTTCAGGCGAGTTCAGCCAGAAGTAAAGGATGGTCACATAATAGCCGGCCTCTTTCGCATCTTTGATCACCTTGAGCAGAAACCGTGTGGCAAGAGTTGTTTCAATGCAGAAATCCGCCTTTCTCTGGAGCAGGAATCTCATCTTCATCAGCATGTAGCGGCTGGCCGCCACGTAGGCGCTTTCCGGATGGAACGGCGAGAGGCTTTTCGCGAACTCGTCTGAGTTCACGAACTCGCTGCATTCCAGCATCCTCGGCAGAAGCGCATAGGATGCCGTGGTCTTTCCGGAACCGTTGCAACCGGCTATGATGAAAAGTCTTGGCATGTTTTCCTTCCACGTGGGCGGACAGTCATCAGCGAATATGGCTGTCTGTCTGCCGCATCTATAATTATACGAACATATTCATTATTTTGTTTTGGCGGTCTTGGGGTGTGTCACTCCGTAGCCGAAAAGGGAGAAGTCTCCCTTGCATGGATCGCCCGGGAATATGTCCGCGAAGCATCCGGTGATCTCCTTTACCGTGGTGATGTCTTTTTGCTTTCTGGATGTAAGTCCAAGGGCGGAAGCCTCGTCATAAACATGCACGTCCAGCGGGATGAGAAGGTCGGCGGGATCCGTGTCTTTCCATATCCCCAAATCCACCTTGCCGTCGTTTCTGACCATCCACCTCCTCATCATGTTGATTTTCTTGTTAGGGGCCTTGAGGTCTGTCTTCTGGCCGTAGATTTCGATCCGGAACTCGTCCTGCGACATGGATTCAAGGGAAGTCCTTGACTCATAGGCCTTTTTCAGACGGGAACATATTCTCGCCACCTCGCTCCACTTTACAGTTCGGTGGATGCTGGTGTCATCGTCCCTCCACTTGCCGCCCATCACGTAGTCGTAAGGCTTCCAGTCCATTTCTTCAAACAGTCTGCCGCAGTCACGGATTATCATCGTCCTGCGTCCCCATGCGAAATGCGCGGCGAAGACAGCAGCGATCTCCACGTCGACCAATGAGCGTTTCCCGGCCTTGAAACGCTGCGCGAACAAGGTCGGGAAAGCTATCGGATCTTCCTGAAAGTACTGAGGGTCGTTGTAGGTCTCAGCCCACAGGATCAAGGTTCGGGTTGTATCTTCCGTCATTTAGTAGTTATTTTTTAAGGATTACTTAGAAGCTGTTTTAAAAAGAATTCCTCTTTGCCAATGAATATTATCTGTCTTGGATAAAACGCCCTAATCCTTCGTCGCCGCCTCAAGTTTCTTAAGAAGCGCGAACATCACGACACCGGCAGCCACGCACAAACCCATCAGGATGCCCCAGTTGGCTGTCAGGGAAACTTTCTTCCAGAGCAGTCCCGGGATGGAACTGAGGTAGTTGCCGACGGCGGTGGCCGCGAACCACAGACCCATCATCAAACCTTTGTATTTCGGCGGCGCGACCTTGGACACGAACGATATTCCCATCGGGCTGAGCAACAGCTCGGCGAATGTCAGGATAAGGTAGGTCCAGATCAGGTAGGCCGGAACCACAGGGTCGGGAGCCACTGTCCCGTTCAGTGCCGCAGGAGATGGCTGTCCGACGGATGCGAGGATCATCACCAGATAACCGCACGCGGCGACGAGCATTCCGATTCCGATTTTCTTCGGGGCGGAAGGCTCCATCCCGTCAGGATGTTTTGCCGTCTTCTTCGACGCAAGGGCACTGAAGATCGCCATGGACACCGGCGTAAGGGCTACCACGAAGAACGGATTGAACTGCTGGAAGAGCTGAGGCTGGATCTCCAGAGGATTCGGAAGACCCTTGAATATGGCGTAAACTCCGCACCAGAGGGCGGCGGTCACAACTCCGCATCCAATCTTGCCGGAGGCTTTCTCTGACTGGAATATTCCGAAAAGAGTGTAAACGGAGGTCGCTATGAGAGCCAAGGCCCAGATGTTGAATCCGATTCTTCCCCATCCTTCGGCCGTGCTTTGGGTGTAGTCACGGGCGAACCAGGTCAGAGACTGTCCGTTCTGGTGGAACGCCATCCAGAAGAAGATCACGACGGCGAACACGAGGCACAGGGCCACGATTCGCTCCTTGGTCTGTTTCGGAGTGAGTTCCACATAATTGCTCCCGGATGCCTTGGCCTGCTTGGCGTTGACGTCGGCGTGGGAGAACCAGCTCTTGGTCGTGAAGTAGATCGCGATGGAGACAATCAGCGAGACACATGCGACGGCAAACCCCATGTTGTAGGAAGCCGAAAGCTTGTCGATGTAGTACGGACAGAACTGTTCGAGTCCCATTCCGGCGACACCGGGGTCCGGCATAGCCGCCATGAGAGAACCTAACTGGTCAACTCCTTCCCGCGTGATGGTTCCGTCCATCTGCTGGTGCGCCAACGCCGGTATCGCCGCCTTGTAGACAAGACCTGCCTTAGCAAGGAACTTGTTGGTGATTGCGGTGGCCGCGGCCGGAGCGAACATGGATCCGATGTTGATGGCCATGTAGAACAGGCTGAACGCGCTGTCTCGTCTTGATGCATAACGGGGCTCGTCGTAAAGATTGCCGACCAGAACCTGAAGGTTGCCTTTGAACAATCCTGTGCCGATTGCGATAAGCAGGAGCGCTCCAAGCATCACAGAGACCCCGAGTCCGTTGGCCGCCGTAGGGACGGCAAGCACAAGGTAGCCAAGGAACATGATGCAGATTCCGGAGACGACGCATTTCCCGAATCCGATCTTGTCCGCGAGCCATCCTCCTACAACAGGCATGAAATACACCGCCGCGAGGAAGATTGAGTAAACTTGGCTGGCAGTGGACTGCTCCCATCCGAACTTCGCCTGAAGGAACAGCATGAAGATCGCCAGCATCGTGTAGTAGCCGAAGCGCTCGCCCGTGTTGGCGAGGGCGAGCGCGAACAGACCTTTCGGTTGATTCTTGAACATGTTGATTCTTACTTGGTAACTTTCTCAAGCCACTTTACCATCCCGAGCATCACGCCCATCGCGACGAGACACATGACGAGGAACACGCTCCAGCATGCCCACAAAGGCATCTTGTTGTACATCAGCGGTCCGATCCACAAGAAGAGGTTGCCGACGGCCGTTGCTCCGAGCCAAAGTCCCTGACAGAGTCCGAGCAGATGCTTCGGGGCCACCTTGGACACGAACGAGAGTCCAAGAGGGGAGATGAAGAGTTCTGCGACGGTGAGGAAGAAATATGTCGCTATGAGTACCCAAGGACCGGCCTTCAAGGTAGCCTGCTGTGCGACGTCCATTCCTCTGAAATCGGTGGCGGAAGGATATCCCATTGAGCCTGAGAATATCGCGAGGAACAGATAGGCCGTGGCGGCGATACCCATTCCGTAGGCAATCTTGCGAGGTGTGGAGATCTGCTTGCCTCTCTTTCCGAGAGCTCCGAAGATCCACATGATGACCGGGGTCAGCACGATCACGAAGAACGGATTGACGGCCTGCCAGATTTCCGGGGCTATCTTGTCGGTGTTGACGAAGTCACGCGCGAAGAGCGAGAGGGACTGCCCGTTCTGGTGGAAAGCGAGCCAGAAGAAGATCACCACGCCGAGAACGGCGAACAGGGCGTACATCCTCTGCTTGATCTCCTTTGCCATTGTGGACTTTTCCTCGGCGGTGTAGCCGGTGTTGGCGGAAGCCGCCTTTTTGGCTGGAGTAGGGAATTTCTTCTTGTTGACAAGGAATATCACCAAGGAGATCATCATCGCGACGACGGAGGCGATGAACGAGTAGTGGATGCCGGCGTTGAAAACGTCCAGATAGTCCGTGCAGAACGTTCCGACGGCCTCGCCGCCCTGTGCCAGGACATTAGGATCGGCTCCGGCCTTCACAGCCTCGTCGAGGAAGTTCTGGGAGGTCGTTCCGTTGTTTATGAACTCGTGGCAGAGCCTTGGCAGCTGTGAGTTATAGACGAATCCGTTGAACTTCAGCCACCAGCTTCTCAGAAGAGGAGCCACGAACGGAGCCACGAGGCCGCCGATGTTGATGAACACGTAGAAGATCTGGAATCCGGAGTCACGCTTGCCCTGCGCCTCTTTGAGAGCCTCCGGACCGTTCTTTGCCGCCTCGGCCTCGAAATTGTCGTACATCTGTCCGACGATCGCCTGAAGGTTGCCTTTGAAGAGACCGTTGCCGAATGCGATCAGGAAGAGTGCGAAGCAGGTCAGTGGCAGAAGCCAGGACTTGTTCTCAGGTGTCGCCAGGATTGGGACGGAGAGGACGACATAGCCCAGGGCCATGATGATGAGACCTTTCTGGATTGTCCCCTTGTAGTTCTGTGTGCGATCGGCGATGATGCCTCCCACAAGGCTGAGAATGTATATTCCAGCATAGAAGAATGAATAGATCAGTCCCCCCGTCTCGTCGCTCAGCCCGAACTTCGAGCAAAGGAAGAGTGTGAGAACCGCATTCATGATGTAGTACCCGAAGCGCTCGCCCATGTTGCTCAGCGCCGCCGAAATCAGTCCTTTAGGATGTCCTTTCATACAATGTTGTTTACTTTTTAAATTATTTGTGTCATTAATATCTCGTTTGCCGCCCCGCATAACAAGTGACTAATATACGAAAAAGTCCCTGACCCGCCAAATTTATGTGGCGGACCACTAGTTTCATTCAATTAAATTTCATATTCACCGTGTCTTTCATTATATTTGTCTGAATATGCGACATGTTGTAGAGAGATGAAGATATTGACGAAACTGGTGCAGGGGCTTCTACGGGTGATCTCGGCGCTTCCGCTGGGGTTCCATTACGCATGGGCGGGCTTCTTCGCCTGGCTGCTTCGGGATGTGCTGCACTATCGGCGGGATGTGGTGATGATCAATCTCTCGCGGGCTTTTCCTGATAAGAAGTACAAGGAACTAAAGCGAATCTCCGATGCGTTCTACAAGCATTTCGGTGAGATTCTGGCAGAGGCCATTTGGTTCGGCGGATGCCGCAACCCGGAAAGATTGCACAAGAAACGTTTGGTGGAATATACAAACATTGAGACAGTTGACGCGGCTCTCGCCGAAAGCCCGGGAGTTGTCGTGCTGAACAGCCATTTCGGCAACTGGGAACTTACCGGTGGATGCCTGACCTATGATTACCGCACGGAATCAGAGAGGAAAAACGTGGATGTGAATGATGTCATTGCTGTCTATAAGCCCTTGAGCAGCAGGATGTGGGATGAGATCATGAGGGTGAACCGCTGCGCCCCTGTGCTTCGTTATGGCTACACCGGCTACGTCAGCTCGGTGAATCTCCTCCGTTTCGCGTTATCCCACAAGAACGACAAGAAAATCTACATAATCCCGACCGACCAGTGTCCTTACCGGAACTCGACGGTGAACGATGAGGTCGAGTTCATGCATCAGCCGACGCGGACGATGCTCGGCGGAGCGTCAATCGCCCACAAGCTTCATTGCAGCGTGTTCTACATGAGTCTGATCCCCGTGTCGCGCGGTCACTACGAATGGACCTTCAAGGAGATTTGCCGCGACGCCTCGACAATGACCCCCCACTCGATAATGCAGGAATATTACAGCCTGCTACAGGTCGATCTGGAAAAACACCCGGAGAACTACCTCTGGACGCACAAAAGATGGAAATGACAAAAATTTTATGAATATGAAGAATTACCGAACAGTATCGCTTCTGTGTCTGGCCGCCGCATTGCTGCCGGAGGGGAGAATCGTTGCCCAGGATCCCGTGGGGACTGTTTCCTACGCGCTTCCTCAGACCACCATTACGATCGAGGTGGAAGCCGTCCGTGAATATTTCTACGCAGGTCCTTACGCCAAGTATGCCCAGAAGTATCTCGGGGTGGACGCACGGCAGACCGACCAGACAACCTGCACCCTCAGCACGGTACGCATGACCCCGTACATAGAGGCCGACCAGAATTTCCGATACTATGTCAATCCGGACAAGGCCGGACAGTCTTTCCTTTCGCTTACATCCCAGGGGCTTATCGCTGTCAATGACGGAATTTTCGGCGAGAGCGCGGAATGGAGGTTCACCACCCAGGCGGGATCCGACTTCAACGGAAAGGGCGTCAGCTCCAACCTCACATCCGAGGCCGCGACTCTTTATCGCGGAGTGAAGGAGGACGCATCCTACAACCGCATCGCCGTACAGCAGAACATGGTCGTCCAGAAATCCATTGAGCAGAGAGCCAAGGAGGCCGCTGACATGATATTCAATCTTCGTCAGAAGAGGGTTCAGATCGTCACAGGCGACACGGACGCCACTTACAGCGGGGAGGCGATGGGAGCCGCACTGAAGGAAATCTCCGCCTTGGAGAAGGAATATATGTCAATGTTCATCGGCTACAGTGACTACCAGACCCAGAAGCTCAAATGTGATGTGGTTCCTGTAAAGGATAGAAAATCACAGACATACGTTGCCTTTAGAATCTCTGACACCGATGGTGTGGTCTCCGCTGACAACATGTCCGGAAAGCCTTACCTTCTTGAGATTATCCCTCAGCCTGTCGGCGAGGCTTCCGGCAAAGAAGTCAAGTCTAAGACAAATGTGGCCATATACAGGATCCCGGCCATCTGCACGGTCAGCCTTTCCGACGGCGTGACATCGTTGCTGCAGGACAGGATGGCTGTCTACCAGCTTGGCACCGAAGGTTATTTTCCTCTTTCGAAATAAGAAGCTGTTTTAAAAAGGTTCTGATTCCGCCAGAATATCCGGCTTGAATGACATTAAAGAATAAATGTTCACATTTAATAGAATAACGCTATGACAATTAAAGATTTGCAGCCAAAGGCCGTTTGGGAGAACTTCTACGGCCTGACAAGAGTTCCTCGCCCTTCAAAGCACGAGGGTAAGGTTCAGGAATATCTCCTCAACTGGGGGAAAGAGCACGGTGTGGATGTAAGGAAGGATGACACCGGAAACATCATATTCACAGCTCCTGCGACTCCCGGGTATGAGAACCGTAAGGGAGTGATCATGCAGGCTCACATGGACATGGTTCCGCAGAAGACCGCTGACACGAAGCATGACTTCCTTACCGATCCGATCGAGACCGAGATAGAAGGGGAGTGGGTGACTGCCAAGGGTACCACCCTCGGAGCCGACAACGGCATCGGAGTGGCTCTTGCGCTTTCCGTTCTTCAGGACAAGACTCTGAAGCACGGCCCGCTTGAGGCTCTCATCACTTACGACGAGGAGACCGGTATGACAGGGGCCAACTCGCTCAAGGCCGGAATCTTGAAGGGCGACATCCTTCTCAACCTCGACTCCGAGGAAGAGGGCGAACTCTGCACAGGTTGTGCCGGCGGGGTTGACGGAACGGCTGACTTCACTTACAGGACTTACAAGACTCCGGAAGGATTTGCGGGTTACAAAATCGTTGTCAAAGGACTCAAGGGGGGACACTCCGGAATGGACATTTCCCTGTTCAGAGGCAACGCCAACAAGATTCTCTGCCGCCTTCTTGAGGCAGTGATCTCTGAATATGACGTAAAGGTGGCGTCAATCACCGGCGGTTCACTCCGCAACGCCATTCCGTTCGAGGCTGAGGCCGAGATCCTTGTCCCGTCGGCTGATTCCCGCAAGGTAAAGGCTCTCGTTGAAAAGAAGTTCGAAGAGTCCAAGTTCGAGTACCAGTACTCTGATCCGGACATGATCCTAATCTACGGGAAACAGAGCGCTCCGGCCGCCAGTTACATCAGCCCTAAGGTGATCGGCAAGGCTGTAAAGGCAATCCTTGCATGCCCTCACGGGGTCCAGAGAATGAGCGACACTCTTCCTGGTCTGACCGAGACATCCACCAACATGGCTATCGTCCGCACCAGCAAGGGACACCTCACTGTTCACTCACTGACCCGCAGTTCGATTGACGCGGCCAAGATGTATCTCGCTGACTCGATCCGTTATGTGTTTGAACTTGCCGGCGCTGAATATTCAACATCAGGTGCTTACAGCGGTTGGGCTCCGAAACTCGGTACCCCGATGATCAAGGTTCTGGAGGACACGTTCAGAAATCTGTTCGGAAAGGAACTTAAGATCACCGCGACACATGGAGGACTTGAATGCGCCATCATGGGGGCCAAGTATCCTAATTGGGAGATGGTTTCCATCGGGCCGACCATCCTTTATCCACACTCTCCGGACGAGCGTGTGAACATCGCCTCTGTCGCCGAGACATGGAAGTTCCTCGTCGCCGTGCTTGAGAATATTCCTGAACGCTAATTTGCGAAAGTTGAGATAATTGACTATATTTGCAGTCCTTTTGGGTTGGCATACATTCCCGAAAGGGCTGTATTTTATTTATTATTAAACAATTAAGTCAAATGTTAAAACAGTACGAGACCGTTTTCATCGCTACTCCCGTTTTATCTGAACAACAGATAAAGGAAGCGGTTGCAAAGTACACCAAGCTTATCACCGACAAGGGGGGCGAGGTAGTGTACGAGGAGGACTGGGGACTCCGTCAGCTGGCATATCCGATCCAGCACAAAACCTCGGGTTTCTATTATCTTATTCAGTTCAAGGCTGAGCCAAGTTTTATCGCTACTCTTGAGACCCAGTATTTCCGTGATGAGAGGATCATCAGGTTCCTTACCGTGGCTCTTGACAAGCACGCCGAGGCTTACGCCGCGAAGAGAAGGGAGAACAGGAACAAGCCTGCCGCTCCTAAGGTTGAGGAGACTCCAGCCGAGGCTCCAGCCGCCGCTGAAGAGAAAAAAGAGGAAAACGCTTAATCAAGGAGGAATATATTATGGCACAGAATGACGCTCAGAATGCGGGAATCCGCTATCTCAATCCTCCTACAGTAGAGGTCAGGAAGAAGAAGTACTGCCGTTTCAAGAAGGCGGGCATCAAATATGTTGATTACAAGGACGCCGAGTTCCTTAAGAAGTTCCTCAATGAGCAGGGTAAGATTCTCCCTCGCCGTATCACCGGTACTTCGCTGAAATTCCAGAGGAAAGTCGCTCAGGCAGTCAAGAGGGCTCGTTCCCTTGCTCTGCTTCCTTATGTAACTGACCTTCTTAAATAATAGGAGAGCGAGATTATGAAGATCATTTTGAAGAAAGAAGTTGCCAATCTCGGCGAGGCCGGAGATGTGGTAGAGGTAAAGTCCGGTTACGGCCGCAACTATCTTATCCCTCAGGGATTCGCCTGCGCCGCCACTCAGTCCGCTCTTAAGCAGCTTGAGGAGACAAAGCGTCAGAGGGCTCACAAAGAGGCTAAACTCATCGCTGACGCAGAGGCTCTTGCGGCCAGGATCGAGGCCACACCAGTCAAGGTTGCCGTCAAGGTAAGCGAATCCGGCAAGATTTACGGATCTGTCACCACCGCCCAAGTTGAGGATGCTCTGCGTGCCGCCGGCATCGATGTTGACAAGAAGAACATCACCCTTGGTGAGATCAAGACAGTAGGTGAGTACGAAGGCTCAGTGAAGTGCTACAGGTCAGTCAAGGCCACCGTTAAGGTAACCGTTGAGGCCGAGGCCTAATCCCAATTGCAATTGTAACCCCCTTGGGTTGGACAATACTTTTATCGACCGCGGAATCCCGCGGTCGTTTTTTGTCCGTCCCATCCCCTGGCTGTATCGGTAATCCTTAAAAAAGTACACCGGCATAAGAAGCGTAATTGTGATAATGATTTCGTACATGAGAGGGGCTTCTGGTGTACCATATAGAAAGCGTTGATTACATAATATAAGGGGCTGACTAAAAAGCATTAGTCAAGCCCCTTTTTCGGCGAGGTTAACCTCGGTCTTGTTTCTGAGTATTCAATTCTCAGAGAGTTATTCTGACTTTTGGGTCGGCCTCTTGTGAATATGTTAGCGGAACACTACTTGCCGGCGAGGCGGGCGTAGGTGCCGTAACGTACTTTGGCGAATTCCTCGGTGAGGTTCAGGAGTTCCTGGGCCCTGTCAGGGAAAAGCTTGTAGAGGGAAGCAAAACGGACCTCTCCCTTGAGGAAGTCCTGGAACTTGGTCCAGTCAGGCTCTTTGGAGTCGAGAGTGAACGGATTCTTTCCTTCGGCCTCGAAGGTAGGGTTGTACCTGTAGAGGTGCCAGTAGCCGCAGTCAACTGCGAGCTTCTCCTCCTTCTGGCTCAGACCCATACCGGCTTTCAGACCGTGGTTGATGCACGGTGCGTAGGCGATGATGAGGGACGGACCATCATAGGCCTCGGCCTCCTTGATGGCGTTCAGGTACTGCGCAGGGCTTGCACCCATGGCTACCTGAGCGACATAAACGTAGCCATAGCTGATGGCCATCATGCCGAGATCCTTCTTGCGGATCTTCTTGCCGGAGGCTGCGAACTTGGCGATCGCGCCGGCAGGAGTTGACTTGGAGCTCTGTCCGCCGGTGTTGGAGTAAACCTCGGTGTCGAGGACGAGCACGTTCACATTCTTACCCGATGCGAGCACGTGGTCGAGTCCGCCGTAGCCGATGTCGTAGGCCCAGCCGTCACCGCCGAAGATCCACTGGCTGCGTGCAGGGATGAAGTGCTTGTAGTCAAGCAGTTTCTTGCAGTGAGGGCAGTCTGTCTTCTCCATGAGAGGAACCACCTTGTCGGCTACCTCGCGGGTGATTTCGCCGTTCTCCTTGTTGTCAAGCCACTGCCTGAACAGAGCCTTGACCTCTTCCGGACACTTGTCACAGTCAAGAGCCGCGGTCATAAGGTTGGCCACAGTCTCTCTCGCGCGGTCTGAACCGATCTTCATTCCGAGACCGAACTCGGCGTTGTCCTCAAAGAGGGAGTTCTGCCATGCCGGGCCATGACCTTGGGCATTGGTGCAGTAAGGTGAGGCCGGGAATGACGCTCCGTAGATCGAAGAGCAACCCGTGGCGTTGGCGATCATCATCCTGTCGCCGAAGAGCTGGGTGATGTTCTTGATGTAAGGGGTCTCGCCGCAACCGGCGCAGGCACCGCTGAACTCGAACAGAGGCTGTGCGAACTGGGAGTTCTTGACATTGGCGGCCTTGTTGACGACAGTGTCCTTGTAGCCAACCTTGGTGATAAGCCAGTTGAAGTTGCCTTGCTCGTCCTGCTGGTCAAGGGCGGAAACCATTGTGAGAGCCTTCTCCTTCGCAGGGCAGACATCCACGCAGTTGCCGCAACCGGTGCAGTCATCCACGGAGACGGAAAGGGCGAATGAATATTCCTTCAGAACGGCCTTGCCCTGTGCCTTCTTGAGTCCTTCCGGTGCCTTTGCGGCCTCCTCTGCGGTGAGAAGGAATGGACGGATGGCGGCGTGAGGGCAGACGAACGCGCAGGAGTTGCACTGGATGCACTT
This sequence comes from Bacteroidaceae bacterium, assembly GCA_963642795.1. Lineage (GTDB taxonomy): Bacteria > Bacteroidota > Bacteroidia > Bacteroidales > UBA932 > Cryptobacteroides. The sequence goes on along the minus strand of CAVIHT010000016.1, from coordinate 12,612 downwards.
TTCGGCATACCAGCTTGGAACAGTGACGGCCACGCCGCGCTTCTCGTAGGCTGATGTGCCGGCCGGCATCGTGCCGTCGGCATAAGGCAGGAAGGCGCTTACCGGGAGTGAGTCTCCGTTCTGGGAGTTCACTACGTCGGCGATGTCCTTCACGAAAGCGGGAGCCAGACGATCCTTGTTAGGGGTCTCGAACTTGGCGGAGATCTTCGCCCACTCGGCAGGGATGGCGACTTCGGTATATTCACCACCTCTGTCAACGGCGGCGTAGTTCATGTTCACCACATTCTCGCCTTTCTTGCCGTAGCTCTTGACGATGGCGTCCTTCATGTACTTGACGGCGTCCTCGTAAGGTATGATGCCGGTGATCTTGAAGAAAGCGGACTGGAGGATTGTGTTGGTCCTGTTGCCCAGACCGATCTCCGAGGCGATCTTTGTGGCGTTGATGATGTAGAGCTTGATCTTCTTCTTGCCGATGACGGCCTTCACGTTGTCAGGGATTCTCTTGACGGTCTCTTCCTCGTCCCAAAGAGAGTTGAGGAGGAGGGTGCCGTTCTCCTTGATGCCCTTGAGCACATCGTACTTGCTCAGGTATGAAGGAACGTGGCAGGCCACGAAGTCAGGTGTGCTGACAAGATAAGGAGCCTTGATAGGGCTGTCTCCGAAACGGAGGTGCGAGCAGGTGTAGCCGCCGGACTTCTTCGAATCGTAGTCGAAGTAGGCCTGGCAGTACTTCTGTGTGTGACTTCCGATGATCTTGATGGTGTTCTTGTTGGCTCCGACGGTGCCGTCAGACCCGAGTCCGTAGAATTTGCACTCGGTGGTGCCAGGCTTCACGATGGAAACCTCGCTCTTGATGGAGAGTGACTTGAAGGTCACGTCATCCACGATGCCGATGGTGAAATCGTTCTTCGGTTCGCTGAGTTCAAGATTGTCGTAAACGGCGACGATCTGTGCGGGAGTCGTGTCCTTTGATGAGAGGCCGTAGCGTCCGCCTATGATCAGCGGAGAGTGCTTCTGACCCTGGAACAGAGCTTTCACATCGAGGTAGAGAGGCTCTCCGAGCGCTCCCGGCTCCTTTGTCCTGTCGAGGACGGCGATCCTCTTGACGGTCTTAGGAAGAACCTTGAGGAAATATTTCTCGGCGAAAGGCCTGTAGAGGTGGACAGTGACAAGACCGTACTTTCTGCCCTTCTTGGCGAGGTAGTCGATGGTTTCCTTTATTGTCTCGGTCACTGAACCCATGGCGACGATGATGTTCTCGGCGTCGGCGGCTCCGTAGTATGTGAACGGACGGTACTCGCGCCCTGTCAGTTCACTGATCTCACCCATGTAACGGGCGACGATGTCCGGAACGGCGTTATAGAAGTTGTTCCTTGACTCTACGGCCTGAAAGTAAACGTCTCCGTTCTGGGCTGTTCCGCGGGTCACCGGTGCGTCAGGATTGAGCGCTCTCTCGCGGAAGACCTTGAGAGACTTCTCGCTGACCATCTTCTTGAGTTCCTCCTCGTCCAGAGCCTCGATCTTCTGGATCTCGTGAGATGTGCGGAATCCGTCGAAGAAATGGAGGAAAGGAATGCTGGACTTGATCGCTGAGAGGTGAGCCACGGCGGCCAGATCCTGGGCTTCCTGCACTGAACCGGAAGCGAGGAGGGCGAAACCTGTCTGGCGGCACGCCATCACGTCCTGATGGTCTCCGAAGATGGAGAGGGCGTGCGAGGCGAGCGCGCGGGCCGAGACATGGAAGACTGCCGGAAGCATCTCTCCGGCGATCTTGTACATGTTAGGGATCATGAGAAGAAGTCCCTGGGAAGCTGTGTAGGTGGTGGTGAGGACACCGGCCTGGAGGGAGCCGTGCACTGCTCCGGAGGCTCCGGCCTCACTTTCCAACTCTGTGACACTTACTGTCTCGCCCCAGAGGTTCTTTTTTCCGTGGGCAGCCCATTCGTCAATGTTCTCTGCCATCGGAGAGGATGGTGTGATAGGGTAGATGCAGGCGTTCTCGCTGAAAAGATAAGCGACGTTCGCCACGGCAGTGTTACCATCACAAGTGATGAATTTCTTTTCTTTAGCCATATCGTTAACGTTATGTTAATATGTTTTTTAAATAGTTGTCAAACCTTCGATCGTGATTCCCTCTGTCCCGGCCGAGATTCTCTTCACAAGTCCCTGCAGGACTGCGCCCGGTCCGATTTCCATGAAGTAATCCGCCCCGTCCGCGAGCATATTCCTGACTGACTGGGTCCATCTCACAGGAGATGTGAGCTGGGCGAGGAGATTCTTCTTGATGGTCTGGGGGTCGGTGACTGCCTGGGCGGAGACGTTCTGGTAGATCGGGCATACAGGCTCCACAATCTTTGTCTCCTCTATGGCCTTTCCGAGTTCGATGCGTGCCGGCTCCATAAGAGGGGAGTGGAAAGCTCCGCTGACCGCGAGAGGAAGCGCTCTTTTCGCACCCTCGGCCTTGGCCTTGACGCAGGCCTGCTCCACGGCTGCCTTCTCGCCGGAGATCACGACCTGTCCGCCGCAATTGTAGTTGGCCGGGATCACAAGACCTTCGCATGAGGCGCAGAGTTCCTCGACCTTCTCGTCCGGAAGACCAACGATGGCGGCCATTGTCCCCGGCACCTTCTCGCAGCAAAGCTGCATCTGTGTGGCGCGGATATAGACAAGACGAAGGGCATCCTCGAAACTGATGGCTTCCGCGGCGGCAAGTGCGGAAAATTCACCAAGAGAATGCCCTGCGACCATGTCTGGTCTGAATCCATCATAGCACTTCGCCAGTACGACGGAGTGCAGGAATATTGCCGGTTGTGTCACGCGTGTCGCCTTGAGGTCATCCGGCGTGCCCTCAAACATTATGTCAGTGATTCTGAATCCGAGTATGTCATTCGCCTTCTCAAGCAATTCCTTGCCCTTGGCGTTTCCGTCGTAAAGCTCTTTCGCCATACCTGGAAACTGGGAACCCTGACCGGGAAATACATAAGCTTTTTTCATAATACGCAAAAATACGATTTATTATTGGATTATCCGAATATTAAAGGCTCTTTTCTGCCCTTTGAAATTACATTCCGAGCGCAGTGAATATCTTTTTTCGAAAGATGTGTCAAAAATTCTTGTTTTGCCATTAATTTGCTATTTTTGCAGACAGATTGCGGACAACCGCAAGAATGATGCCCCTGTAGTCTAATGGATAGAATTTCGGATTCCGGTTCCGACGATTTGGGTTCGATTCCCAACGGGGGTACGAAAATAGAGGCGCTGAGTGGTTGCTCGGCGCCTCTATTCCGTTTCCCTCTATCTGCTACCTCCCGGGGAGGCTTCGGTCGGTGTTGCAGCCGCAGTGCAGGCCGATGGCCTTGGATGCGGTCGTGTTGAAGCCTTTACACATCCGGTCATCAGATGTTTTCAAAAGTGAAACTTTCCCAAGGAAGCTGGGCGTCCTTGCCATGATCCAGCACATCAGCGACGTGGCATAGCATAGGGAATCGGGCCAGATCAACCTCACCATTCTCCGACCGTTTGGAGATGGCCGCGAAAACTCTGCGGGACACAACGAGGCTTTCCAGAGTGACACCGGACAAAATCTCAATAGCCTCGTCGTAGGTCTTGCCTTCGCCAAGCAGGATGCCGATCTTCCTTGTTCTTCCTCCATAGACGGTCACGTAGAGGTCGCCGATTCCGATGTTTTCGCAGTCGCGGCTCGCTCCCTGAAGTTCAAGAAGGTAACGCATCTCCTTGACAGCTTGATAGAAAGCGCCGGCCTGACTGTTGTAATGAAGTCCATCGTTCATTGTCCTGTTCACCAGGCCGATCGTCATCGCCACCGCGAGAGCGTAGCCGTTTTTCAGAGCCACGGCGCTTTCCAACCCTTCCACGTCGTCAGTCAGCGAAATGTGGTAATATTCAGTTGACATGGCGGCTTTCATCATCCTCAGGACTTCCGGCTGTCTGCCACAGAACGCAACCTCTGTCTTGTCGTGAGCCACGAGCTCATAACTTGTACAAGGGCCGCCGATGGCGCAGATCTGCCTGTCGATCCTCTTTCCGGCGAGGCAGCGCTTCCAATATTCCGGATAGGAGATCAACGCGCCATCCTCAAGGTTGATCAATCCTTTGGTGACCGACAGTACCGGAATCGAAGGGTCAAGCTCCGCAAGGACGTTCTCAAGGAACCAGTCCACGCCGAACGAACTGACTCCTCCGATGACGAAGTCGCAGCCTTTCACGGCTTCTTTCCACTGCTCGAATTGGAAATATTCAACGCCGTCCGGGAACGGCACGTTGAATTTTGGATGCTTGCCGGTTGATTTGCAGACATCGATGATTTCCTTGTCCAATGGTGTTCCGACAAGTCTGACGATGTTCCCGTTCTCTCTGGCCGGGAACGCGAGTGCGGAGCCCATCATTCCGGCTCCGATGATTGTGATTGTTTTTGCCATATTTATTGTATTGCTTTACTTGCACTGCACCAGCGGTCAAGCCAGTCGAAGAAACTGCGGTGCCAGAAGAGTGCGTTCTGAGGCTGGAGGATCCAGTGATTCTCCTCAGGGAAAACGATCAGTTTGGACGGGACTCCCATCATCCGGGCGGTGTTGAACGCCGCCATGCCTTGATCGTAGGGGATGCGGTAGTCCATCATTCCGTGGATGCAGAGGATCGGGGTGTGCCACTTGGTGACATTGACTGCCGGGGAGTTGGCGTAGTGGCGCCTGGCCTTGGCGGCGTCACTCCACGGCGAACCTGCCTGCTGGATGCCGCCGAAAGTCTTGCCGTCGCCGCGCGGCCCTGTCTCGCCGGCTGTGTAGGAATATTCAGAAAGCCCGCCGTTGTCGAAGTTCGGGAACCACATCTCCTCGGTCTCGTAGTACATGTACTTTTCGTCGAATATTCCGGCGTGGGCGATGAAGCAGTCATAGACATTGCCGTGGATTCCGGCCATGTAGTAAACGCTGAATCCGCCGTAGGATGCTCCGCAGGCGGCCAGTTTGCCGATGTAAGGCTCGCTTTTGAGCTCCTTGGCGGCGCTGAGGTAGTCCTGCATGTTCTGTCCGATGTAGTCTCCGCTGATCTGCTCGCACCATTCCTGGCCGAAGGCTGTGGTGCCGCGGCGGTTAGGGAGGATCACGATATAGCCTTGGTTCGCCATGAGACGGTAGTTCCAACGGTAGCTCCAACCTTGGCTCAACGTGCCTTGAGGTCCGCCAAGGAATATTTCAATGGCTGGATAGACCTTAGTGGAATCGAATTGAGGCGGATAGAGAACCCATGTCAGCATTTTTTTGCCGTCAGTGGTCTTGATCCAACGTTCCTGAGTCTTGTAGGCGGTCAGCTGACCGAGGATGCCGCCGTTCTCGTCAGTGATTCCGCTGAAAGAACCGTCAGTCTCGTTCACGGCCACAAGCTCGGTCGGGAATTCCATCGAGCAGTAGCTTGCCAGCAGGGTGCCGTCAACGACCGCGAACGGTGAGTTGAAATCGAACCAAGCATTGTCCGGTGTGATTCTGGTGATGTCAGCTGCTTCCCCGTCGGACAGCACGGCTCGGAAAATTCCCTGAAGACCCTCGACCAGCGAGTTGAAATACAGGCTTTTCGAGTCCTCGGTCCAGACAGGTCCCGCCGCATTGTAGGCGAAGCCTGCGGTGAGGTCGCGGATCCCGGTGACCGGCGGGATGACCCCCTGTCCCTCTCCGTCATTCTCCGCGGCTGCGAAGTCGGCCACCATCAGGCGCACCTTGTCGGCCTCGTAGCCGTTGCGGGACATGCTCAGCCAGGCGATGTGCTTTCCGTCCGGACTCCAGACCGGGTCGGTGTCGTAGCCTCCGCCCATAGTGATCCTTGATGTCTCTCCTGTCAGAGGACAGTAGATGTAGATCTCCGTGTCGGTCGAGAAAGCATATTCACGGCCGGAGTCAACTTTTTTGCAAGAATATGCCACATAGCGGCCGTCAGGACTCCAGCAAAGCTGTTCGATTCCTCCGAAAGGTTCCAGAGGCAGTTCGTACTTGCCCGCCCCGTCGTCAAGGATGTTAAGCGAATTGTCCTCCGTGATGCCTTTCTCTCCTCCTATCGGAGCGAAATAGGTCTGAGGTCTGCTTGTTGTCCAGTGATCCCAATGACGGTACATAAGGTCTTCTGTGACATAGGCCTGCGCCTTGTCCAGTTTCTCGTCGAAATCTTTCGGGGTCTTCACGGCTCCGGGAACGGTGCTTGTGTAGAGAACCAGCGACTGGTCCGGGTTGAGGGAGAACTCGCCGATTCCGGCCTTGACATCGCTGATCTGCACTTTCCCTGAAAGCGACGCCTTGCCGTCGGCGATCTTTAGCGCCGCACGGAAGATCTGTCCGCCCTGAAGGTAGAAGATGGATTTCCCGTCACCGCTCCAGCGCGCGTTGCCGATGCTCTTGCCATCGGCTGTCAACTGAATCTTGTCACCGAATGAAAGACCGTCGGCATTTCTGACGACCTCGGTCAGGAAAAGATTCCTGCACGAACGGTTTTCCTCGATCGAAGTGTAGCTGACCCCGTAGAGAATCCAGTGTCCGTCGGGAGACAATTGAGGATCTGACAATCTTCCGAGGGACAGAAGAACCTCCGGAGTCATCCGCCCGTCCTCGATCCTGATGTCGGACGGTCCGATGTAGGCGGAATCCACCGCCTCGTTCCTTTGCGAGCAGCTAACCATTGTCAAAAGTGTCGTCGCCATCAAGGCGACCTTTGCTGTTTTGTTCATAAATAATTGAATATGATTTATATGCTTTTTCTATCTCTCCTTTTACATCTGCCCGGACCTCCTCAGGCTCAATGACTTCGAGTCTTCCCGCATGGCGGCAGAACTCCATGGTCAGGTTCCTGTTCGGGATGACACTGATCCTGAATATTCTTCCACCTTCCTCTGCCTCTCCTTCCTCAGTCTGCGACCTGTGGAGCGGAAGGTCCCTGATGTAACTCGCCTCCTCGTCTGTCACCTTGAAACGGATTGTAACCGGTTTCTGACCCGCCTTCGGGAAATATATTCCATAACTCTGACTGAATATTCCGTCCACATCGAAATCTTTCGGCATCTTGAATGACACGTCGGTCACTTGAAGCGATGTGATCCTGTCGAGGCCATAGACCCGCCATGCGTTGATGTCATTATTGCCGCTTGCCGCTTTTGCTCTTTCATGGCAGAACGCCACAAGATACCATCTGCGCTCATGCTCCTTTACCGCAAGCGGTTGGATGTGAAGAGTCTCCCGTGACGGCGAATTGTATTTTCCATAGCAGATCTCAAGCTCCCTGCCGTCCTCCATCGCCTGCATTATGGCCGTGAGGTACTTTTGCCCTGAAGGAATCTCCTCCACGCTCACCCTTCCGGAGAGACGCTCCTTGCCCAGCGACAGCAGACTGTTGACCGTGAATGTGTTGACAAGCCAACCGATGCTTTCGTCATTGTCAAGAACGTCACCGTTGTAGGGAATAAGGTAGCGGTAGGTGCTCCTGTCGCAGTCAATGTCAATCCCGAAAAGATCAGCCACCGCAAGCCTGTGGTTGTTGAAAGTTCTTCTTGAATATGTCAGGCCGAACCTTCCGGAATACTTCTCGCTGAGTTCTTTGAAAGTAAGACCGCCCCCACCTGCGGCGATGAGGGTTTGGACGAGCCAGACATATTTCCCGATCAATTCTGAAACCATTGCGTTGTGCTTATTTTCGGCACATCAAATATAGTAATTCCTAAAATTTTACCAACTTATTTTCAATAAACAAAAAGCAAATTGGCTCAGAAACTGTTTGAAAATGATTCCGGGGGGGGGATAAAAAATTGCTTTTTATCCACCCTCTTCCTATATTCGCATCATGATCAGGAACAAGTTGGACACCGAGGTGCAGTATCTGCCGGGAGTGGGGCCGAAAAGAGCTTCGCTTCTTCGCAGTGAACTTAATGTCGCCACTGTCGGTGATCTTCTGCGCACCTTCCCGTTCCGCTACATCGACCGCAGTTCCATCCAGAGAATTTCTGACATTCAGTCCACGAGTGCTTACGTACAGATCATGGCCCAGGTGGTCAGCGTCCAGGCGACAGGCAAGAAATTGAGTGTCATGGTCAAAGATCAGAGCGGAATGATGGAACTGGTCTTTTTCCGGGGAATCAAGTACACCGCCGAACGGCTTAAACCAGGTTCGATGTTCTTGTTCTTCGGCAAGCCCAACCAGTTCAACGGACGTTTCAACATCGTCCATCCTGAGATTGACAATCCGCCTTCTCAGGGGGATTCCGGCTTTTCCGGAGTCATGACCGGGGTCTATAATTCTACTGACAGGCTGCGAAGCGGCGGTGTGACCGGAAAGGTGATGAACAGGCTGATGGCTGAGGCGATAGACTTTGCGATCGGCGATGTGGAGGAGACCTTGCCTGAATATGTTCTCAGGGAGAAAGGCCTTGTCCCGTTGAAGTTCGCTATCAGGAACGTCCATTTCCCGTCCGATCAGAACGCTCTTGAAAAAGCCCGGTACCGTCTCAAATGGGAGGAACTGTTTCTGTTGCAACTGTCTTTGCTGAAGCAGAAATATGTCCGCTGCCGTTCCGCGGTCGGGATTCCGATGCCTAAGGTCGGTGCGGCTTTCAACTCGTGCTATGATGCTTTGCCATATTCGCTTACCGGAGCGCAGAAACGTGTGATAAAGGAGATTCGATCGGACATGATGAGCGGACATCAGATGAACCGTCTGCTTCAGGGGGATGTCGGATCCGGAAAGACAATGGTCGCAGTGCTTTCGGCTCTTATCGCTGTCGGCAACGGATTTCAGGCCTGTCTAATGGCTCCGACCGAGGTTCTTGCGCAACAGCATTACGCCAACATCTCCAAGTACTTGACTCCGACCGGAGTCCGTTGTGAACTGCTGATCGGCTCGACCGGAAAGGCCGCCCGAAGGCCTATCCTTGAAGGACTGGCTGACGGCTCCGTCGGAATCATCATCGGCACACATGCTTTGATTGAGGACACTGTGATGTTCAGAAATCTTGGATTGGCCATCATTGACGAGCAGCACCGTTTCGGTGTGGAGCAGAGGGCAAGGCTTTGGGCCAAAGGAGCTTCCGGTTTGCCGCCTCATGTTCTTGTCATGACGGCCACTCCGATTCCGAGGACTTTGGCGATGACTTTCTACGGGGATCTGGATGTCTCGGTAATCGATGAGATGCCGCCTGGCAGAAAGCCTGTACAGACGATGTTGATAGGAGAAGGCAAACGTCCGCAGCTTTACAATTTCATGAAAAAGGAGATTGCGGCGGGTCGTCAGGTGTTTGTGGTCTATCCTTTGATATTCGAAAGCGAGAAAGTTGACTATCAAAATCTTGAGGCCGGTTATGAGAACATTGTTTCCAGATTCCCTTTTCCGCCTTACAAGGTTGCCATCGTGCATGGCCGGCAGACCAGTGATGTGAAGAAGTTCAACATGGATGCTTTCGCGGCTGGAAGAGCGGATATCCTTGTGTCCACAACCGTGATCGAAGTCGGGGTGGATGTCCCTAATGCTTCCGTGATGGTGATAGAGAGCGCCGAGAGGTTCGGGCTTGCGCAGCTTCATCAGCTTCGCGGGCGTGTCGGCAGGGGATGCGAGAAGTCATACTGCGTTCTGATGCATGGCGACAAGGTCAGCAAGGAATCCCGCAAGAGGCTTGAACTCATGTGCGCCACGGAAAACGGTTTTGACTTGGCGGAGGAGGACATGAAGATGCGCGGTCCCGGGGATCTGGAGGGAACCCAACAGAGCGGTCTTCCGATTGAGCTGAGCATCGCGTCTTTGGCTCACGACGGGGCTTTGCTGTCGGACGCAAGAAGCTACGCCGAGCATGTGCTGGCACATGACCGTACTCTGGATCTCCCTGTCAACGAACTTCTTGCTAAGGAACTTCGCAGGGATAAATACAACATCAAGGATTACAGCAAGATCTCGTAGCCGGCAGCAAGTAATCGATGACTTGGCGCTTATTGAAAATCTTCCGGCTGACAATCTTTCAGTTTCGGATGGTGTCTGTCTTTTTCGGAGAGGATAATCCTGTCTCGGGGAATCATCCAGTTGATCCGCAGATCCGGATCGTCCCATGCGATGGCTCCTTCAGACTCCGGACAATAGAAATTGTCGCACTTGTACTGGAAGATCACCACGTCGCTGAGTACGCTGAATCCGTGCGCGAATCCTTTAGGTATGAAGAACTGCCTGTGGTCATTTCCTGAAATCTCCACGGCCACATGCTTCCCGAAAGTCTTCGACCCCGGTCTGAGATCCACCGCCACATCCAGCACTCGGCCCTTGACAACTCTGATCAGTTTGCTTTGGGCGTGTACGCCTTTTTGGAAATGTAATCCTCTGACCACTCCGTAGTCGGATTTGCTCTCGTTGTCCTGCACAAAATTCACCGGGCCGACCTTTTCCTCGAATTCCCTTTGGTTGAAAGACTCGAAAAAATACCCTCTGCTGTCCTGGAATATTCTTGGCTCTATGATGAGGAGTCCTTCTATTTCGGTTGTTATGATGTTCATGCTTTCGCTTTTATTCTTCCGCGATTCTGATCAGATACTGTCCGTACTGGTTCCGGAGCATCGGTTTGGCCAGTTCGCGGAGTCTTTCCGCTGTGATCCAGCCTTTTCTGAAAGCGATTTCCTCCAGACAGGCTATTTTCAGTCCCTGGCGCTTCTCGATGACCTCGATGTAGGTCGAAGCCTCGGAGAGGGATTCGTGGGTGCCGGTGTCCAGCCATGCGAAACCACGTCCCAGTTTCTGAACCTTCAACTTGCCTGCTGACAGAAACTCCTGATTCACAGTCGTTATCTCCAACTCACCTCTGGCTGACGGCTTGATCCTGCGTGCGATTTCCACGACATCGTTCGGGTAGAAATAAAGTCCGGTCACCGCATAGTCGCTCTTTGGCTCGGCAGGTTTCTCCTCGATACTCAGGCAGTTCCCCTCTGCGTCGAACTCGGCGACTCCGTAGCGTTTCGGGTCGCTCACCTGATAGCCGAAAACCGTGGCCTTGCCTTCTTCCTCGGCTGTGCGTACGGCCTCTCTCAACTGGTAGCCGAAGCCGGTGCCTTGGAATATGTTGTCACCCAGAACCAGACATGCGCAGTCGGCTCCGATGAAATCCTTTCCGATCAGGAAGGCCTGCGCGAGACCGTCAGGAGAGGGTTGTTCGGCATATTCAAAGTTCACGCCGAAATCGCTTCCGTCTCCGAGAAGTCTTTGGAACCCCGGCAGATCGGAGGGAGTCGAGATGAGGAGTATGTCCCTGATTCCCGCCATCATCAGGACTGAAATCGGGTAATAGACCATCGGCTTGTCATAGACAGGCAGCAACTGCTTGCTGACTCCTTTGGTGATGGGGTATAGACGTGTGCCGCTTCCGCCGGCGAGAACGATTCCTTTCATATTCATTGAGATTTTTTGCACATCACTTATGCCGTCAAGGCATTGTGTGGCTGTTGTTCCTTATCCTTTTTATGCATGAGGCCAGGGAGTCCCTCCAGTAAGGAATGTCCACACCGAATGTTTCCTTGGTCTTTGTCTTGTCCAGAACAGAGAAACGCGGCCGTCTGGCTCTGGAAGGATATTCCTCAGTATGACAAGGTAGGATGTCGCAAACATTTCCGCCCAACTCGCAGATCGCCTTGGCGAAGTCGTACCACGAGATGGCACCCTCGTTGGAGAAATGGTATATTCCGGTCTTGTCGAGTCGGCGGTCTTCGATGATTCTTGTGATCAGTGTGGCAAGGTCGCGGGCGTAGGTAGGCGTTCCCACTTGATCGAACACTACTTTCAGCGAGTCGCGCTCTTCCGTCAGGCGGAGCATGGTCTTGACAAAGTTCTTTCCGTATGGTGAATACAGCCATGCGGTTCTGATGATGATGCTCCTGCTTCCCGATTTCTCGACCTCTTTCTCGCCGGCCAGTTTTGTAGAACCATAGACCCCGAGCGGATTCGTCGGCCAATCCTCGGCGCACGGCATCGGGACATCCCCGTTGAACACATAGTCTGTCGAGATGTGGATCAGCGTGGCGTTCATTTCCGCCGAGACTTTGGCTAGATTGCCGGCCGCCGTGCAGTTCAGCAACATCGCCATCGACAACTCGTCCTCCGCCTTGTCGACGTTCGTGTAGGCCGCGCAATTGACGATCACGTCGATTTTCTCTGACTCGCAGACAATCCTAACCGCATCGATGTCGGTGATGTCAAGATTCAGCGTCTCGGCACCAGACAGTGAGATGATGTCTGAGAATATGTACTTGTCGCGGCTTCCTGCCGTCACATTCCGAAGTTCCGTGCCCAGCTGGCCGTTCGCTCCTGTCACAAGGATATTCATGATAATTCGGCTCTGTCCGTTATGGTGACATAGCCACTTACAAATTTAATCAGAAATCTATCGTAAACAAAATTTCCTCAAAAGCCTTGGAAGAGGGAGAGTGTTCCTTTTCGATTGGTTCAATTTTGTTTAGAAGCCGAATCGTTTTTAGAAGCTGTTTAAAAATAATTCCTCTTTTTTCTTATGCGGCCTTTCCGGCCATTTTCATCTTTCTCACCGGTCACGTAGCTACGGCTACACTCCCTCTTCCAAAGCCGAAACTGTCTCGAAAA
>CAVIHT010000015.1:0-51256 GCA_963642795.1 Bacteroidaceae bacterium | reverse complement strand
GTTTGGACCGTGTCTCAGTTCCAATGTGGGGGACCTTCCTCTCAGAACCCCTACCGATCGTCGCCTTGGTGGGCCGTCACCCCGCCAACCAGCTAATCGGACGCGAGCCAATCCGTCGCCGCCGTAACTTTCAAGAAAAGGCCATGCGGCCCTCCCTCCCATCGGGGATTAGTCGGCGTTTCCACCGGTTGTCCCCGGGCAACGGGCATGTCGCTCACGCGTTACGCACCCTTCCGCCGGTCGCCGCCAGGGTGTTGCCACCCCGCGCTGCCCCTCGACTTGCATGTGTTAAGCCTGCCGCTAGCGTTCATCCTGAGCCAGGATCAAACTCTTCTTTGTATTTACACTATCTCTCGGTTCGACCCCGGCAGCTTCATTCTTCCTAATAAAAAAAGAATCAACGCTCTCTTTTTTCGTTCTCGGTACTTGTTGTACTTCCTTCAGTCTTTTCAATGAACTTGTCTTTGCATTCCTGTTCAGATCGTTTGTGTTTCGTTCCGAACGGGAATGCAAAGGTAGCCATTATTTTTGAACTTGCAAACTTTTTCGCAAAAATTTTCAACTTTTTTTGTTCATCTGAATTCTCGCCTGAAGTTCCCAAGTACGTATTCTGTCCTTATACAAGTTGTTAGCATTAACTTTGTCGATATCGAGCGATGCATCGGAATTATCGTCCCAGCGACGACAATTATAGACTACATCGTAGATTCGGCCGATCTGGTACTCTCTGGAGACGCGAAGCCCGACAGCGTAATCCTCGCCGTACTTTGTCGTCGGGAAGTTGATCGTTCGGAGCATCGGCACATAGAATCCGCGCGGAGCGCCGAGCCCGTTGATACGAAGGGCGTTGTTGCGTCCGTTCTCCGGAGTCCACTCCCTGTGGTCGATGATTCCAGGAGGCAGGGTCTCCATCTGAAAGTTAGTCATCCTGTAGGTACCGACAACCATAGCGCAGTTCTGGGCATAGAAAGCATCCACGAACTTCTGCACGGTGTTCTCATCATAATAGACATCGTCAGAGTCAAGTTGGATGGCGAACTTTCCGCACTTTGGATGGTGCAGGGCGGCGTTCCAGTTACCTCCGATGGCGTGATAGCTCTTGTCCTGGGCGATATACACAAGTTTCGGGTCACCAATAAACTTCTTGATGACATCGACTGTCCCGTCGGTGGAGTTGTCATCGACCACAATCACATTATATTTAAATGTGGTCTTCTGACTCAAGGCCGATGTCAAAGCGTCTCCAATCGTGCGGGCCCTGTTCTTGCAAGGGATGACGACAGACGCTTCATATTCAAAGGAATCATCGGAGAACTCGATGTGCTTGAACTTCGGGTCAAGATAGCCTCCCACATCCTTAAGATGCTGAGTACAAGCTTTCTCCATCTCTATCTGTACGGCACGGTTCTTCGGATCGACATAATCGAAAAGTTTCTCGCCGGACTTACGGGTGTCTGTCTCGATCTCGTAGTAGAGATACTCGTTGATGTGGACAAGGCTGCCTTTCTGGGAAACCTTGAGACGCAGGTCATACAAGCCTGCATATTCATAGTCGACATCCATTCTGGCGACGGCTTCCTTGAGGGCGGAGGTACGGTAGATCAGCACCGAGCCGAAATCGAAGTCATCGCGCAGGGCCCCCTGCTGGCAGTCAATCACAGGAGCGAACGCGCGGTTGCCGTCAACCTCGTTGAAATGGTCGGCATAGACCATCGCCGCAGAGGAGTCCTCGGCTATTGAGAGGAAACGCTCAAGAGCGAACTGTCCGAAGCTCAACGCCGTCGTTTTGGTGTAAATCATTGTGAAAGGAGCCGTCGCGGCCTCGGCGATCTTCCTGACACTGGCGGTACTTTTGAATATGGCCGCATCAAGAAACTCAACCTTGGCGACCTCCGACTCGGCGCGAAGGTTGCCGGCGGTCACTGCCACCTGCTCATCGCTCACGAACGGGACAAAACAATCTATTCTGTTCATAATATTTAAAGAATAATTAATTTTAGCGTTTTCGCAGACACAAAAATAGTAAATTATCGGTAAAAATTTGATACATTTGTCAAATAGTCGCCAAGGTGACTCACTTATATATTAATATCCATGAATATGACCTTAAGAAGAACATTGATTCTGGCCACAGCCATTCTTACGGCAGCGACAGCAATGAGCGCGCAGGAAACACCTAAATGGCTAAGGAAAAGCGCAATCTCCCCAGATGGGACTAAAGTGGCATTCTGCTACAAGGGGGACATCTTCACTGTGGATGTCAAAGGCGGAAGGGCGCTTCAGATCACGACAAACCAAGCCTACGACTCGGATCCTGTCTGGACTCCGGACGGAAAGAAGATCGTATTTTCTTCTTACAGGGCAGGTTCCAAGGACATATTCATCACTTCGGCAGAGGGTGGCGCGCCGAAGAGATTGACGGATTACCCGGGCAATGAGACTCCACTCTGTGTCCTTGACGGTGGCAGGGTCCTGTTCCAGGCCGCCATCCAGCAGGATGCTGTCTATGGCGGATTTCCCGGCAGCCCGCAGGTATGGCAGGTTGACGAGAACGGCGGCAGGCCCCAGCTTGTCACATCCATGCCTCTCATGGCGATGAGCGTGAACGCCTCCGGTGAAGTCATTTACGAGGACTATAAAGGTTATGAGGATCCGCTCCGCAAGCATCATCGGTCATCTGTCACCAGAGACATCTGGTTCTACAAACCGGCGAAGGAACAGGGAGACAGGTTCCGCATCACCGGTGAGGGAGCATTCACGAAACTTACTTCCTTTATCGGCGAGGACAGGAATCCTGTTTTCGCGGCTGACGGCAAGACCTATTATTATATATCAGAGGCGGACGGGACGCTGAATGTCCACAAATCGTCCACCGACAATCCGGGACAATCGACACAACTGACCAGTTTCAAAGGCAACCCCGTGAGATTCCTCTCGGTGGCCGGGGACGGTACACTCTGCTTCTCATGGAACGGAGACCTCTACACGATGGCGGATGGCAAGGAGCCTAAGATGCTTGACATCACAGTGGCGAAGGACGAGACCGAGAATGATGTCGAATATCTCACTTTCAGCAGCGGTGCCTCATCCATGGCCGTGTCGCCTGACGGAAAGGAGATTGCGGTCGTGATCCGGGGCGATGTTTTCGTCACCTCGGCGGACTACAAGACCACAAAAAGAATCACCAACACTCCGGAGCAGGAGCGCAATGTCAGCTTCTCAAAGGATGGACGCGAACTTTACTATTCATCGGAAAGGAACGGCCATTGGGGAATATACAAGACTTCTCTGACCGACAAGAGGGAAAAGATGTTCACCTATGCCACGAAGTTCAAGGAAGAGCTTGTGACATCGGAGAGCGAGACTTGCTTCCAGCCGGTAGTGTCACCGGACGGGGAATGGGTGGCGTTCCTGCGCGACAGAACCGAACTGGTCATAAAATCCACAAAGGGCGGAAAGGAGAAATCCTTGCTCAAGGGCGTGAACTATTCCTACGCTGACGGAGACCAGAGTTTCGAGTGGAGTCCGGACAGCAAATACCTTCTCAGCAACTATCAGATCAACGGCGGATGGAACAACTCGGATGTCGCCTTGATCGACATAGAAAGCGGCAAGATCACCAACCTGACCGAGAGCGGCTATTCCGACGGGAACTTCAAGTGGACTCTCAAGGGCAAGGCGATGGCCTGGGAATCAGACAAGGACGGTTACCGAAGCCATGGAAGCTGGGGTGCCGAGAGCGACATCTACATCATGTTCTTCGATGGCAAGGAGATGACCAAATTCTATCAGGACAAGGAGGACGCAGAGATCGCCAAGGCCATTGAGGACGGAGACAAGTCCGAAAAGAAGATAGAGAAAGAAGAGAAAAAGGAAAAGAAAGATTCTGTGAAACAAGCCGAGAAGCCAGAGAAGCTCGTGCTTGACCTTGAGAACAGGGAGTTCCGGATCGCGCGTCTGACCCGCTTCTCCGGAAGGCTCGGAGACTTCTACCTCACTCAGGACGGCACAAAGTTGTTCTACACTGTCAGGCTGGAGAAGAGTTACGATCTTTGTCAGAAAGATCTCAAAAAAGGTGACATAAAGATCATAAAGAAAGGAGTTTACGGTTCCTTGACCCCGTCCGCAGACGACAAGTCTCTCTACGTCTTCACAGGCTCTTCGATCACAAAAATAACGATCGCCACCGGAGCGATGGCCACGATCTCATTCTCGGGTGATTACGAATTCAAACCGAAAGCCGAGAGGAACTACATCTTCGAGCATGTCTGGAAACAGGTGAACGAGAAGTTCTACGATCCTCAAATCCATGGAATCGACTGGGCGGGCTACAGGGACAACTACAGCCGGTTCATGCCATACATCTCCAACAATTTCGACTTCCAGGATCTTCTCTCCGAGATGCTCGGCGAGCTCAACGGTTCACACACAGGGGCCAGGTTCTACAACCGTTCCAAACTCAACATGGGGTGGCTCGGAGCGATTTATGACCATGACTACGAAGGCGACGGCCTGAGGATCGCCGAGGTTCTTCCAGGCGGGGCTCTCAACCTCGCAGATTCGGAGATAAAGGCAGGTGACATCATTGAATCCATTGACGGACAACCGATAAAGGCCGGAGAAAGCTGGTTCGGGCTTCTCCGGAACAAGGCTGGCAAGAAGGTGGCGGTTGTGGTGAAGAAGGGCAAGAAGGATGTGGAGCTGTTCGTCGAGCCGGGATATTCGGAATCCTCCCTTATGTACCGCAGATGGGTGAAGCAGAGAGAGGAGATGACTGACAGGCTTTCAGGTGGGACGGTTGGCTACACTCACGTCCAGGGAATGGACTCACCAAGCTTCAGGACGGTATATTCAAAACTGCTCGGAAAGTACAGGGCGGCCGATGCGGCGGTGGTTGACACAAGGCACAACGGTGGCGGCTGGCTTCACGATGACCTCGCCACATTCCTGAGCGGCAAGGAATATATCAGGTTCACCCCGAGAGGCCAGTACATCGGCAGCGAGCCGTACAACAAATGGAGGAAGCCATCATGCGTGCTCATGTGCGAGGATAACTACTCTGATGCATGCGGCTTCCCGTACACCTACAGGACTCTTGGAATAGGCAAACTGATCGGAATGCCGGTACCTGGCACAATGACCGCCGTATGGTGGGAAACCCAAATCAACGGCATGGTGTTTGGTATTCCACAGGTCGGCTCGTTCGGTCTCAAAGATGGCAGATACCTTGAGAACCTGCAGATTGAGCCGGACATCAAGGTTGACAATGACCCGGCCTCCATCCTCAGGGGTGAAGACAAACAGCTTGAGGCCGCGGTCAAGGAAATGATGAAAACAAAATAACAACTTTACACTATGGACAGGAAAATCGTCATTATTCCGACTTACAACGAGAAGGAGAACATCGAAGCGATCATAAGGAAAGTGTTTTCCCTTGACGGAGAGTACAATGTACTCATCATAGATGACGGTTCCCCTGACGGTACCGCCACCATTGTGAAGAGACTTCAGGAAGAGTTGCCTGAGAAGTTGTTCATTATCGAGCGCTCCGGAAAACTCGGACTTGGAACCGCATACCTCACCGGCTTCAAATGGGCGTTGGAAAAAGGCTATGACTACATCTTCGAGATGGATGCCGATTTCTCCCACAACCCGGAGGATCTTCCGAGACTCTACAAGGCATGTTCGGAATGCGGAGGAGTGGCCATCGGCTCCCGCTACTGCGACGGAATCAGCGTCGTGAACTGGCCGATCGGCAGGATCCTGATGTCCTACTGCGCGTCTATCTACGTCAAGACCGTCCTCGGGATGACGATCCACGACTGCACGGCCGGATTCAAATGCTACAGCCGGAAAGCGCTTGAGACAATCGACCTTGACGATGTTAGGATGAAGGGCTACGGATTCCAAATCGAGATGAAGTACACGGCCTGGAAACTGGGATTTGCGTTGGCAGAGGTTCCAATCATATTCGTGAACCGCAAGCTTGGTACCTCCAAGATGAGCGGTGGGATCTTCGGTGAGGCGTTTTGGGGTGTCATTAAATTGAAATTCAGAAAGTTTCATCGTAAAGGATAACCGATGGCAAGAACATTACTGACCAATGCGACAATCGTGACGGGGGCTTCCACAAAAAAGGGAGCCCTTGCCATTGATGGAGAGAAGATAGCGGGAATATGGTACCGAGGCGCTTCTGACTTCGAGGACTCCGAGGCATTGCGCGCTTTCCGGGACACGGAGGTTATTGACCTGAAAGGCAAGGTCCTGATGGCCGGAGGAATAGATGCGCACGTGCATTTCCGCGAACCCGGGATGGAATGGAAAGCCGACATCGAGAGCGAGTCAAAGGCAGCGCTGCTCGGCGGGGTCACTTCTTTCATCGACATGCCGAACACCAAGCCGGCGACGACCGGTTTGGACGCGCTTCGAGACAAACTGAATCGCTCAAACGGGCGGTCATGGGCAAATTACGGATTCCACATCGGTGCCACTAATGCTAATGCGGCGACGATTCGGGAATATCATGACGAAGGCCACAGTGGCGAGTTCGGCGGCATCAAAGTATTCATGGGATCCTCCACTGGGAATATGCTCGTTGACAATGATGAGACTCTTTCAGACTTGTTCCGGATCCAAGGTAAACCAATTCTGATCCACAGCGAGGACGAGGGCGTCATCAAGGCCAATCTGGAGGCCGCCAAGGCTGAATTCGGAGAGGCCATCCCTTTCAGAATGCATCCGATGATCCGCAGCCGCAAGGCCTGCATCCGCTCCACCGCCAAAGCTCTCGCAATGGCCATTGAATATGGCACCAGACTTCACATCCTGCACGTTTCGACAGCCGAAGAGGTGGAGATGGTCCGGGCGGCAAAAATCCATAACCCAAACATAACAGCCGAGACCTCAGCGAATTACCTTTGGTTCAGTGACGAGGACTACGAGACGTTTAAAGGTAAGGTGAAGTGCAATCCGGCCATCAAAACAGACGCTGACCGCGAGGCTCTCCGGAAAGGTCTGGCCGATGGCATAATCGACACCATCGGCTCGGACCATGCGCCGCACCTGCTTACAGAAAAAGTGGACAACTATCTGAATTGTCCTTCTGGAATGCCATCGATTCAGCAATCATTGTCAGCCTTGCTGACGGTGGCGGAGATATACAATGATGGCAGAACTCCTGAGGGTGAGGCTATGATCACATTGTCACGGATCGCCTCGGCTTTCTCGGAGAAACCGGCGGAGATTCTCGGAATCAATGACCGCGGCAGTTTAAAAGTCGGAAACTATGCTGACCTCGTTGTCATTGACCCTGAGCGGGAATATTCAGTCATGAACCACGCCTGTTTGGCCGCTGATGATCCGGAGCGGAAATATTCCGTGAAAGAGGTCGCCTACAAATGTGGCTGGTCCCCATACGAAAGCATGACACTTAAAGGCGTGATTGAAAGAGTTTTCCTCAACGGTCGGCAAGTCGTTGCCGACAGCCGCCTCATCAAAGGCGCCCCTTCCGGCCACCCCATAGCATTCGACATTCTCTGAACCCGGTAGCGCAACAGGATGGTTTTGGTTTATTCATAATGGTTCGACAAGCTAACTAACCTCCCCATCCTCCTGCGCCTTGCGCTTTCACATTCCCGGACACTGAACCCGTCGAAGCGACTGCGATAAATAGACAGCTATCAATCAACGAATTAGAGATTCGCTTTTATTAGTACCAAGACCAGGGCGTGGCGCTTTTCACGACTTTCATTAACGGGGCAGCGTCGGCGTCAGGCGTTACAGTTCTTGGTGCAGCAGTATTGGGAGAGGACGATGCCGAGGACGGCAACAAAGACACCTGACCACTGGACGAGAGAGAGATGCTCTCGGCCGATCACTTCTGCTACAAGGGCGGTGGCCACACACATCATGGCGAGGAACACGCTGGATTTACCGACACCTAACCTCTTTATTGTCATCGCCCAAAGGGAGAATGCAAGGCTGGAGCACAGGACTGCGAGACAGAGGATAGGCTCAAGGACTTCCCACGAAAGAAGTCTGGAATCAAAATTCTCGGTACCCTTTGTCAAGAAGAACGGCAGGAAATATACCGAGCCGATCAGGAACTGGTACATCACTATGACCTGTGGTTTGTAGCCGTCCGCAAGGAGTTTTGTCAGCGAGGCATGCCCGACTTCCGAGAAGACGGCGATCATCAGCAGGATAATACCAAGGACAAAGTTCTGAGACACACCGTCATCGCCTCCTTTAGTAAGGAGCACAAGGCAGATGCCGCCCAGAGTCACGGCGATTCCGAAACCGTTAAGAACGGAAATACGTTCTTTGAAGAACATGGCACCGGCCCCCACAGAGAATATAGGCACAGAGGCTATGATCATGGCACTGATGGTCGGAGAGCCGGTCTCCTTGATTCCGTACGTCTCGCAAAGGAAGTAGATAAGGGGTTCAAACAGAGCCAAGGACAGAAACTTCACAAGATCCTTTCGCGCGATGAGACGGAAAGACTTTGTGAATATATTGAAAAGCAGGAGAATGGTTCCCGCAACTAATATTCTTATCGGGACAAAATAGAAGATAGGGACATTCAATGCGATCAACTTATCGCTCCAGATGTAGGACATTCCCCAAAGCACAATGGCCAAAACCGACAGCAGATAGACTACCGCCTTATTGTCACATATACTTTTAGAAGCGCTCATAAAAATCAGAATACAACCTACCGATTACCTTTCATTTTTACAAAGATAATGATTTTTTCGTTCCGAAAAGAAATAATATTCAAATATTCACTAACATTTTAGCATCCAACCCATGAAAGAGTGACTCTCTTCCATAAGTTGGATGACAGATGGTCCGGACTCCGGAGAACCTTAGAAGCCGAGTCTGAACAGGTCACCCTGAGCCTGAATGTAGAGGTCGCCCTTGTAGTAGGCGCAGTCCTCAAGCTCACCGAAGGTCGCCTCTCTCAAGTCAATGACATTCTGCATGGTGCGGGTGTTCAAGTTCCAGACGTAGAGGATTGAAGGCTGCTTCTCCGTGCCGAATCCTGTCGGCATGAACAGTTGGCCGTTCTTGATGAAAAGACCCTGACCGATCGGATTGAAATGGGCCTGGTAGGTGTCCTCAATGAGATAATTCTCCAACAAATCGTCCTTTGTCAAGGTCACAAGACCGTCCGTGGACTCATTCAGCTTCGGGATGCGGAACTTCACGATACGATGACGGTTCAAGGCGTTGGTGTTGTCAACAGTGTTGCCGTAGCCGTAGAGATAGTTGTTGTCCGGATCGATGACCCACTGAAGGGCGTAGCCGAAAAGATGGTCTGTGTCCTTGAAGTAGATCGTCTGGACCAGTTCGGATGACTTGAGATCATTGGCGACACGCTCGACGTAAAGCACATCCTTGCGGCCGTTGATCGGATTCCTGTTGCACTGGCTGACGTACAGAAGAGGGAAACGATCATCCTTGTCAAAGAATGAACGTCCGAATGAGGCCACATTGGCATGGTTCACCTTGTCGTAGCTAGCAAGCTTGAACGGCTTGCACTCCCTTGTGATCTTCTCTCCGTCAATCTTATAGGCGGTCAGCCAACCGGAATTCTGGCAGCTGAAGATGTAGTCGCCCCAGATGTCCATCCCCTGATAGCCTTCCTTCTCGACCCCCTGAAGTTTCATAAGGTGTCCGCACTTGAACGTGTGCTCGGCAAGGTTCACGGGATCTCCGGTGTAAGTGTACTGCCCGGAAGCGGACGGCTGCGCCAGGAGCGAAGCCGGAACAATCAATGATGCCAAAAGAATATACCTCTTCATATCAATAAAATTATATGTCAACAAGTTTCAGTAGTTTCATCTAAACAGTACGCGGGTACAACCACCAACCGACTTCAAAGCATCTGCAAAAATAGTCAATAAAATCAAGTCAACATCCTGATATGGACAAAAAAAGGAACAACCTTACACGGTCATTCCTCTTTTTGTCCGTACTCTGATGGAGGTTTCTTTTACTGCTCGTCAGGACCTTGGTCATCCGGGCCGTTCTGAGGGCCTTGCGGGCCGGCCTGAGGCCCGTAAGGATTCTGAGGTCCCTGCTGGGCACCGGCCTGGGCGGCGCGGTTCATGTCCTCAGATGCGGCGTTCCAAGCCTTGGTGAGTTCCTCGGTGCAGCGGTCGATGTCAGAGATGTTCTGATTCTTTACAGCCTCCTTAAGGGAGCCGAGTGCGGACTCGATGGCTGACTTCTTGTCAGCCGGGATCTTGTCACCGTAGTCCTTGAGGTTCTTGTCAGACTGGAAGCAGAGGGCGTCGGCGTTGTTGACCTTGTCAACCTTCTCCTTGGCCTCCTTGTCAGCAGCCTCGTTGGCCTTCGCCTCGTCACGCATCCTCTGGATCTCCGCGTCAGACAGACCGGACGAAGCCTCGATCCTGATGTTCTGCTCCTTGCCGGTGGCCTTGTCCTTCGCAGACACGTTCAGGATACCATTTGCATCGATGTCGAAGGTAACCTCGATCTGAGGTATTCCTCTTGGAGCCGGAGCGATCCCGTCAAGATGGAACAGACCTATCTCCTTGTTGTCCTTAGCCATAGGACGCTCGCCCTGAAGCACGTGGATCTCAACTGAAGGCTGGTTGTCAGCCGCGGTGGAGAACACCTGAGACTTGTGGGCAGGAATCGTCGTGTTGGACTCGATGAGCTTTGTCATCACACCGCCAAGGGTCTCGATACCGAGTGACAGCGGAGTGACATCAAGCAGAAGCACATCCTTCACATCACCTGCGAGTACACCGCCCTGGATTGACGCGCCGATGGCCACAACTTCGTCAGGGTTGACACTTCTGTTAGGCTCCTTGCCGAAGAACTCCTTGACAAGTTCCTGTACCTTAGGGATACGTGTGGAACCGCCGACGAGGAGTACCTCGTCAATGTCTGAAGCGTTCAGGCCAGCGTCCTTAAGGGCTTGACGGCAAGGCTCGATGGATCTCTGGAAGAGGTTGTCGCAAAGCTGCTCGAACTTGGCTCTGGTAAGAGTCTTCACAAGGTGCTTTGGAATTCCGTCAACCGGCATGATGTAAGGCAGGTTGATCTCGGTCGATGTCTGGTTGGACAGTTCGATCTTGGCTTTCTCCGCGGCTTCCTTCAATCTCTGAAGAGCCATAGGGTCTTTCTTCAGGTCGATTCCGCCGTTCTCGGCAGCGAATTCCTGAGCGAGCCAGTTGATGATCTCCTGATCGAAGTCATCACCGCCAAGGTGAGTGTCACCGTTGGTTGACTTGACCTCGAACACACCGCCACCCAACTCAAGGATGGAAATATCGAACGTACCGCCACCAAGGTCATAAACTGCGACCTTCATGTCCTTGTTCTTCTTGTCAAGGCCGTAGGCAAGGGCGGCTGCCGTAGGCTCGTTGATGATTCTCTTCACATCAAGTCCGGCGATCTTCCCGGCCTCCTTTGTGGCCTGACGCTGTGAATCAGAGAAGTAGGCCGGAACTGTGATGACAGCCTCCGTGACCTCTTGGCGCAGATAATCCTCAGCGGTCTTCTTCATCTTCTGAAGGATCATCGCTGAAATCTCCTGTGGAGAGTAGAGCTTGCCGTTGATATCAACACGCGGGGTGTTGTTCTCACCTCTGACCACCTTGTAAGGCACTCTGGCGATCTCCTTCTGAACCTGATCGTAAGTCTCACCCATGAATCTCTTGATGGAGAAGACTGTGTTCTGAGGGTTCGTGATGGCCTGACGCTTAGCAGGATTACCGATCTTTCTTTCTCCGCCGTCAGTAAAGGCGACTACTGAAGGGGTGGTTCTCTCACCCTCGTTGTTGATTATGACTGTAGGCTGGTTGCCTTCCATGACCGCAACGCACGAATTCGTGGTTCCAAGGTCGATACCAATGATTTTTCCCATATTCTTATTCTTAATCTCCTGTTTTTTCTTTTTTTCTTTTTTTTCTTTTTCGCCCGGCTCCGTTCCCGGAATCCGGACGCGAGGAGTATTATCGAATGTTATGCCATTTTTACGAATATGCCAATTTGGCAGAAAGTCTTTGTTTTGACATGCCTCCCGAACGACACCCAACGACAGAACGTCACCACGCACAGGATCGCCGGAATATTCAGGAATCAGCCACACGCGCCGGAGATTTATTTGTTATTACGAAATATTTTTGAGAACTTTGGAATTCATGTATCAAACATCATCCTTGTAATGAAACGAACCTTTTTGCTCGGACTTATCCTGCTGAGTGTCATGGCGGGAGCACAGACAAGACAGCAACGGCTGACGGAACACGTCCATTACCTGGCGGCGGACTCGCTTCAGGGACGCAAGGCCGGGACCGAATATTCACGGAAAGCGGCTCTGTACATTCAAAGTCAATATGAAGCAATAGGAATGAGACCCTTCTTCGGAGACTGGTTCCACCGTTTCGCACCTGGCGGGATCAACTCGTCCACAGACGCGAAGTACCAGAATGTGGTGGGTGTCATCGATGGGAACGATCCTGAACTGAAGAATGAATACATCGTCCTGGGCGCCCATTTCGACCACATCGGAGTACGGAACGGAGAAGTTTACAACGGAGCTGACGACAACGCTTCCGGTTCCGCGGCTCTGATCGAGGTGGCCAGAGAACTTTATGCCAGCCGGGACAGCCTGAAAAGAAGCGTGATCATCGCGGCGTTCGACGCCGAGGAGATCGGGCTATGGGGTTCAAAGGCATTGGCGGACACTCTTGTCAGGACTGTCAGGCCGGACAGGATCAAGCTTATGATGAGTCTGGACATGGTCGGGTGGTACAAGGCTTCCGGAAAACTGAAACTACGTGGTACCGCCACGATCATGGACGGGAAAAGAGTACTGAAGGGTGAAGCCTCGAAGTTCTCGATCACGGTCGATCCTGTGAGATTCGAGAAATCCGTTCTCACGGCGACCGACACAGAAGAATTCGCCATGAAAGGAATCCCTACACTCGCCGTGACCACCGGACTCAAGTCACCGTACCACAAACCAGAGGATGACGCCGGGCTAATCGACTATGACGGGCTCGACAAGGTGGCGGGCTACATCTCGGACGTGACCCGGGTCATGGCATCGGATCCTTCATTGGAGAAAAGCGGCCGCATAGCCAGAAAACATTCGCTGAACGCCCCTGCGGTAGAGTTCGGGATTTTGGCTTCACTGGATCAAAGCAGTCTCGATTTCCGCAATGCGGCCTTCGTGACGAAAGAACGGTTCGGCGGCAGCGCCGGGGTTCAGGTCCAGGCAAATTCCGGGAGTTTCGGTTTGAATGTCAGAGGACTCTACGAATACGGCGGCACAAAGTTCCCGGATGACGCGGATCCATATTCATCCTTTGTCAGATTCAGACGGCAGGCTGTCACGGTGCCTGTCACGGTACTGCTTCAGACCAATGGCGGAAACAGAGTCTTCATGGGAGTCGGCGGCTACTACTCACGGATTCTCCGGAGCAATGTCGAGGATCTGACATTGTCGGGGAAGGCTCTGGATGTCAACAGAAACCAGTACGGAGTTAATTTCAGCGTCGGATTCGTGCTCGGCCCGGTGCTGTTCAGCCTTGATGGGAGGTCCCAGTTGAACAATGTGTTCACAGGGAACGATTTCAAGGCCGGCTACCGGACCTTCTCATTGACATTGGGGTACAACCTCTAAACCAAGATCTCGGCAAAATCCTTGACCTGTACACTCTCCGGAACGGATTCGGAGAAAGTCTTGAGACAGAGAGGGCAGGCGGTGACAATTGTCTGCGGATTGTCGGCCAGAAGGTTGGCAACCGAAGACTCGGTGATCTTGGCGCGGTCGCGGGCATCGAGGGTGAGACTGCCAAGGCTGCCTCCGCAGCAGATGCTCTCATCGCCTTCCTTGGCGGCTTTCACCAATATACCGATCCGGGACAGAACCTCACGCGGCTCCTTGTAAACTCCGCAGCCGCGTCCCAACTCGCACGGGTCATGATAGACGATGCGTTCGTCTCCGGCGGTCAGTTTCAGTTTTCCCTCATCGACAAGACGTTTGAAGAACTGTGTGTAATGCAGTACCTCAACGCCGTCTAGGGCATATTCATCCTTGAAAATCTTGTAGCAGATCGGACATGAGAGGACAAGGGTCCGGCAGCCTGACGAGAGAATCATCTTCCGGTTGGCGGAGATGGTCTCGTAGGCGGCGTCGGTCTTGCCGGCAAGCATCAGAGGTCGGCCACAGCAGATTCCTCCGTCACGATCGGCAAAGACATAATCCACCCCGGCGGCCTTGAAGACTTTCTCCACCGACTTGATGATCCTTGGAGTGAGGTGGGTCATGCAGCCGGCGAAGTACATCACTTTCGGCGACATTCCTGAATTGACCGTTCCTGCAACAGGCTCAGGGACCGAAGCCGAGGCTTCTGCAACAGCGGTCACCGAGCTTGTCAAAGCGACCGAACCAACCGGAGAACAATCTTTAAGGTACGAATAGTCATACTCCAGCGAATTGTTCACCGTGGCTCTCTGCGCGCGGCGGAGCGCCGGGGCGTCAACACCTACAGGACAAAGCGCATGGCACTTGTCACACATCAGGCACCTCTCGGCGATGTCATTGATCTTCTTCTCGTTATGCCGGCGCAGGAAACGGATGAAATAGACAGATGAATACTTCAGATTCTTCTTCTGCACGTTCATCGGACAGGCATCCAGACACAGTCCGCAGCTGGAGCAGGCGTAGATCTCAGCCTCGGCGACACCCTTGCGGGGATGCCGCGGCTGAATCCCGGCGTTGCGAAGCAGAATCCACAGAACCTCCGTCAGGATGTGCATGTAGCGGCTGAACGGCATCGCGGCGAAAAACAATCCCAGACATATTGAATATGCCCACCAGACCGGCATGAAGAACAATTTGTCACCGAATATCCAGTGCCACAGATGGTTGACCGGAACCGTCAGGAAGCTTCCGCCGCTCAGGTCCGCCGTGAAACTCTCTGCCAGCAGCCTCAACGGGAAGATCATCCAAAGGCTATAGAGAGCCACCCGGTCAGCCAGAGACGGCTTTGTGGTGTGGCGCATTCCGAGTACAATGGAGCGGAACCTTTTGAACATCGCCATTCCCACACCCGTCAGGACGTAGAGCAGGAAAAAATCCATCAGGAAAAAGAAGAACGAACCCCTCAGCGTCACGTGTCCGGGATTGATCCAGACAAAAAAGCGGTAGAAGATCGGGTAGAAAAGTCCTCCGTCCGTCCAGGCCAGATGCTTCGGCACGAACAGAGCCACCTCAATGTGCCCCAGAACGATCAGCATGAACCATCCGAAAGCTATGGAAGAATGCATGTAGCCCAGCAGAGGCTTGCGCTTCCAGATCTTCGTGTGGAAAAGGCAGTCGCAGAACAGATCCCTGATGTTCCTGACCGCCGTTTTAGGAGTGACCAGCGACTTCCAAAGCCGCCGTCTGTCCTCCGCCGGAATCCTGGCCAGAAGCCTTATCAGTCCGATGGTCAACCAGACCAGCATGAAACTGATGCCGACAACGAACGGAATCACAAAGTTGCTGTAGCCCGAAGGAATCCTGTCGATGACCTCGGGAGCGGCCTGAAGGGACAATGAATATAATAGATGGTTCATTTCGTGCGGTAAATATTTGGCAGACGTTAAAAAATAAGTTTGGCGAACTTCCTTGGATTATTTCTGACGGCTATTATCCGCAAACACCTTGGTGATGGACAGGATGAGATGCCGGGTGTTGATGCCGCGCGGACAGACCATCGAGCATTTTCCGCAGAGCTGGCAGGACTTCAGAAAACCGAGAGCCTTGTCAGGATGTGCGTTGTGGAGTTCCTCTATGGCTGCCCTGAGGCTCGTCCGTACGAACTGTCCGGCGGTGCAGACAGCGGTGCAGCTTCCACAGGCCATGCACTTGCGCACATCCGGCTCAAGTGCGGCCAACTCTTCGAACTTTTCCTTGTCGAACAGGTCAAGATTGATTCTGGAACTTGGAACCAGACCGAAACCGAAATCTACCATCTCTCGCGTGCCAAAGTCTTGTAATTCTTAACATCCGGGAATATGTCGGACAGGTACCTGTCTATCTCCACGACTGCTCCTCGGGCATCGGCCAAAGTATCCGGCAGGGTCTTCGGCCCGGTTGCGGCGCCTGCCAGGAACAGTCCCGGAAGAGGGCTGCGCTGCCCGGCAAGGATCCCGTCACGCACGGCGAAAAATCCGTCCTCCTCGACAGGCATCTCCAGCAAATCCCCGACTCTTCTTCCGGAAGCCGAAGGCCTCATCCCGGCCATCAGCACGAGAAGATCAAGGGTGACTTTCAGCGGCTTGCCGGCCACCGTGTCCTCGGCCTTCACGATAAGGCTTCCGTCCACGTTCTCGGACACCTCGGCGACACGTCCACGGATGAACCGCACGCCGTAATCCTTCTGTGCGCTCAAATAGAGATCCTCATAATGGCGGCCGAACATTCGCAGATCCATGTAGAAGCAATAGATCTGAGCATCGGGGAATGCCTGTTTCATCTCGCAGGCCTGTTTCACGGCCGTGGCGCAGCAGACTTTCGAGCAGGAGCGGCAGCCGGACTTCTCGTCACGGGAACCTACGCAATGCACGAATCCGATCTTCTTCGGATTGTCAATCCGAATGTCGGAACCCGAACCGAACCAAGCCTCAAGATCAGCGTTGGTGATTACGTGGTCATAGATTCCGTAGCCATATTCCTCTTTCTTTTCGGCCTTGAAAAGATCGAAGCCGCTTGCCATAAGCACGGCGTCGGCAAGCACGGTGATGCCGTTGGAGAGAATGACATTGTAGGACTTGTCCAGCCTGTTGATTGACTTCACTTCGGTGTCCGTGAAGCTTTTTACCCCGTCCATCATTCCGAGCAGCCCGTCAAGGGCGGCAGATGCCGAAGCACCGTCGGGAAACAGCCTGTCCCACGAGGCGAGATGCCCGCCCAGCGTCGGAGTCCGCTCAATCAAGATGACATTGTAGCCCAGCCTCTGGAGTCCCGAGGCTGCCTCAAGGCCAGCGGGGCCTCCTCCTATTATTAGTATGTTGTTTTTCATCGGTTCATCTATTTCAATTCACAACCAAGAATATTCATATACTCAAGACCTTTCATCGTCACTATCGGAACGATTGCCGTTTTTGAACATTAATCAAGACTATTTCAGACAGGCGCAGCAGTCCGGGCGGCCGATGTCCTTGCCGTTCTTACCGAGGAACTTGCGGGCGGGATCATATTCAACACCCATCTTGTCCAGGAGCGGTTCGACGCTGACCTGATGGGTCTGCAGCCCGAGATCCCAAGGATCGTAGCCCAGAACCAGACCCGCCACTTCCTCGTAGGTGAAGACCGGAATTCCCTGTCCCTCCTCGCCATAGGTCCTGCCGGTTGACTCGGCGATCACATATTGCCACCTGTCAAGGAAATACGGGCATCCAGGGCAGTTGGTGATGATCATGTCCGGACGGAACGGCTCCATGCTCTCGAATTTCTTGTGGGTGTTGGAAAGGGAATATCCACGGTTGCCTTTCACGAGATATTGCCGGAAACCGAAGCCGCAGCAGTGGCGGCGCTCCGGGTAGTCCACGATCTCGCCGCCCCAAGCCTCGATCATTCCGACGAGGACATAAGGATATTCAGCGCCACCGACTCCCTTTGAAGGGAACATCTTAGAGTAGTGGCAGCCGATGTGCTCCACGACCCGCAGAGGGCAACCGGTGTGGACATTCACGAGCTTGTGCTTCGCCTGAGCGGCGATGAGGTTGCGGTACTTGTAAACAAGGTCACTGGCATGGACGAGGAATTTCGGCTTTGCGAACTCCAGGCGACAGGTCTTCCAAAGGTTCTCGCGCACCTTGGCCTCCAGTTCCGGGAACTCGCGCCAGGTCTCCATCGTCTCGCAGTAAAGGCCGAAGGAAGTGATGCAGGAGCAGACGTAGTTCTCGTAACCGTTCTTCGCCATGAGTGCGAACTGACGCGCTATGATCGTCATCACCGTCTCCTGCGGGATGGTGTCGGAGTGGTAGGCGATGCCGCCGCAGGTGGTGTGATGCTCTGTCTCGAATATGTCCTTGCCCAGTTCCTGC
Organism: Bacteroidaceae bacterium; assembly: GCA_963642795.1. GTDB lineage: Bacteria > Bacteroidota > Bacteroidia > Bacteroidales > UBA932 > Cryptobacteroides. The sequence goes on along the minus strand of CAVIHT010000015.1, from coordinate 33,172 downwards.
CTTGTTATCCTGAGGAATGTCGCTTCCGACGCAGGGAAGAAACTCTGTCTGATGCAACTGCGGACGTAGAAATAGTGATCGTCCGGAATCTCTTTCTGGTACTCTGACCAGATCTTCTGTTTGCCTTCGTAGATCATTGAGGGCTATTGATTTAAGTGTTTCGGATCACTGTCCGTGTAGATTTTAGCGATGAATTCGTCCTCCGTGAGACCCATCTCCTCCGCCTTTTTCAAGCCGGCAGCCCTTACTTTCTCCATTCTGGCGGTCGCTCCGGTCTCATCGAAGATTCTCTTGAGCTGGTCAAGATCTTCCTGAGGAATGCGGCGCATGGCTCCAGGCCCCTCGCCGTCCAGATTGCCTCCGAGCCTCTCGAACACATCATCCAGATGCTTCTCCTCCCATTCCCAGACCTTTCCGGCCTCGGGATGCCCGGCATAGTCGAAGCGGCGCGGATAGACGCAATAACCATAATCCAACACGTTGGAACACAAGTCTTTGGTCAGCAGGAACTGCTGACGGCCTTTCTCTGACTCGACGAAATAGCCCAGTTCTATGGACAAGCTACGCAAAGCCATGACTATCAGTCCAGGAGCATTCTTCCGAGGACATCTCGTCACGCAGCTCATGCACTCGCCGCAATACCAGATCGTGTCACTCTTCAGTAATCTCTCAATCTCCTCATCGTCCTTGCTTTGGACAATGTCCACAATCCTTCTCGGATCATAGCGGTAGAACTCCGCCGCCGGACAGATGGCCGTGCAGGTGCCGCAGTTGATGCAGGCGTTGAGGCCTTCCTTCAGGCGGTAGTCCTTCATCAGGAGGTCATACAGTCGTCCCATCGCCTTTCTTTTTAGTAGGATATTTCTTTGCCAAAGCCTCAAGGTCGGACTTCGGGTTCATGTTCTTTTCCATCCTCGCCAATGTCTTGACAAAGGATTCCAGTTCCTCGCACGGGATGTCCCCGACAATCGTGGCGACCGCCTCAAGCGAGAGTTCCGTCACCTTGTCCTTGATTTTCCGGGAATATGGTGTCACCTCAATGAGATTCTGCCTCCTGTCCTTGGGGTTGCTGACCCTCCGGACAAGTTTACGGTTTTCCAGCCCGTCGATGAGCTTTACGATGGAGTTCTTGTCCCTCATCGTGATGTCGGCGATCTGCTGCTGGGTCAAGATGCCCTCGTCCCACAGCGTGTCCATCACCAGAAACTGCTCCGGGGTCAGGTTGAACCCTTCCCTCTGGAACACCTCCGACATGCACTGCTTCACGCTGTTGTGCGCGATGTTAAGAAACATCAGTATCTGCTTTTCCAGTACCATATCTTATAGTAAGACCTTTTACTCTTATGCAAAGATAGCACAAAAAGACGAAAAAGCAACAATGTTGAACGCATCTTCACTTTGCGGCCAACATTCTGCCTTATCATGTACGAATATGCACCGCCGGCCAGAAAGACCAAGTCGCCGGCGACACTTTGAACGGCTGACAGGACTGGCTAACGGATGAATCCAATAAGATAATCCTCCATGACCTTCAGGCCTTCAAGATTCGGATGAACCGTGTCATCGGAATATTCAGAACGGATCCTGCCGGTTCCGTCCGACATCAAAGTGAAATAGTCAACGTACTTGATGTGCTTTTTTTCGGCATAGGCCTTGAGAAGCTCATTGAACTTCACCACCTGTTCGAAACTGTCCTTCACTTCCGGTCTCCAACGGATGTCGTAGGAACCAAGCAGGGAACAGACCACCGGTTTGATTCCGTTCGCCTTGGCGATCTCGCACATGGACTCTATGCTTCCCACAGCGGTCTCGACACTGACGGCATGACCGGGATTGAGCGCTATGTCATTTATGCCGCAAAGTATCACAACATACTTAGGCTTCAGCTTGACGACATCCTCCCTCATCCTGACCAGAATCTGGGAAGTGGTCTGCCCGCTTATTCCGCGCCCGACGAGGTTATTTGCCGTGAAGAAATCCGGATCCGCCCCCGCCCATCCTTCCGTGATGGAATCACCAAGAAGGACTGCCTTGGGCTTTACCGTGACAGCGGCGTTGGAATCAGAATATTTCCCAAACAATGCCCAGTCAGCTTTTTGGGCGAACAACGGTGACACCACCAAGATAAAAACAACTGAAAAAATGATTCTTTTAGTTTTCATATTTAATAAATATTATAAATAATACCGCAAGTGGCCGGAGAAGTTTCCTACCTGAACTTCCGATCCTCTTCAAGCATGCCGAGGTAGGAATTGTAGCGTTCGGCGGAGATGAGACCATCATCCACAGCCTGCTTCACAGCGCAGTCGGGTTCGTGGGTGTGGGTGCAGGGAGCGAAGCGACAACCCTGCGAGAATTTCAGCATCTCGGGGAAATAGAGAGCAATCTCCTCCTTTTCAAGACGGACAAGGCCAAAGCCCCTGAGGCCTGGAGAATCTATGATGAATCCGCCGGAAGCCAGCGGGTACATCTCGTACAAGGATGTGGTGTGACATCCCTGAAGATGTGCCAGGGAGATGTTGCCGACCTTTGGATTCAGCGATGGATCCAAAGCCTTGATGATGGATGACTTCCCTACTCCAGACTCTCCGGAGAAAAGGCAGACGTGGCCATTCTCGGGCGAACCTATCGCCGCACGCAACTCATCAATGCCCTCCCCAGTCAGTGCGGAAGTCTCGATAACCGGATAGCCGGCGCACTCATAGTTCCGATGAAAATCAGCGAGTTGTCCGGAAAATTCCTTCCTGAATATGTCAACCTTGTTCAGGACTATGGTGGCTGGGATGCCGTACACCTCGCACGTCACCAGAAGTCTGTCCAGAAAAGGAAGCTTGATCTCCGGGAAGAAAAGCGTCACGACAATGAACGCCCTGTCCAGATTGGCGGCGATCACGTGCGACTGCCTCGAAAGGTTCGTCGAGCGGCGAATCACATAGTTTCTGCGGTCCAGCACCTCGACGATCGAGGCCGGATGTTCGGCAGTGGGTTCTTCTGAATATTCATAAGTCACCTTGTCGCCGACGGCTACGGGGTTGGTCGCCTCGCTGCCTTTCAGACGCACCTTGCCTTTGAGCACCGCCGGAAAAGGCTGCCACTCCGGCAACCTCGAAAGCAGGAAATGGCTCCCTGCGTTTTTGACCACTGTCGCTTGTCCTTTCATATTCAGCGGCAAAGATAGTGAAAAATCCCGTGGCGGACAACTTCTTGAATATCAAGCAACAAAGCGCAGTCCTGGTTGCATTATCGGCACCATGAAATACATTAATAGACTTATTATCAATAAATTGAACGCCACGTCATCTTTCAAGAGATGCCTGCACTATTCGTGAGTGGCGAAGCGCTGCCGGGCGAGAGCCTCGTACTTGGTGCCGGGACGGCCATAGTTGGCGTAAGGGTAGATAGAAATGCCTCCGCGCGGGGTGAAGAGGCCGGTGACCTCTATGTACTTGGGATCCATCAACTTTATGAGGTCCTTCATTATCTTGTTGACGCAGTCCTCGTGGAAATCCCCGTGGTTGCGGAAGCTGAACAGGTACAGTTTCAAGCTCTTGCTCTCGACCATCCGCACGTCAGGAATATAACTGATCCTGATTTCGGCGAAGTCCGGCTGCCCCGTGATCGGGCACAGGCTCGTGAACTCAGGGCAATTGAACCTGACCCAGTAGTCGTTGTCTTGATGCTTGTTGACGAACGTCTCCAGAACCTCAGGAGCGTAGTCACTTTTATATTCAGTCTTCTTGCCGAGGGACTGCAAGCCCTCCAATTCTCTTCCTTCCGCCATAAATATTCAATAATTATCCGCCGACTGATCCGAAAATGTTCCCGAATCAGCCAAACGAGTTATATCTCATTAATCTTAAATGGATTATACGATATATTCTCATCATAGGTGTCGATTCCTTCGCGCGCCTTGACTTTTCTGACAACCCAAGAGGTGACAGGCAGGATGATGATCTCGTACAGAGTCTTCGCGACAACCTGGGTGAACATCAGATTGATGACCGCTCCGAAAGGCAGCATCCCGCCGAACGCTATCGGAAAAAAGATCAGGGAATCCGTCGCCTCTCCTCCTATGGTGGAGATGATGGCCCTCCAGCCGAAGCCCCTTCCTTTGGTCGCCACTTTCATCTTGGACATGATCCATGCGTTGACAGTCGAGCCGGCGATGAACGCCAGAAGCGATCCGATCATCGACCGCGGAACCAGTCCGAAGAGGGAGTTGAAGCTTTCCGCGGCGGCGTAACTGTCCTCGAACATCGGCTCCGGCAACTTCGTGACGATGAACGAAGCGATGGACACAAAGAGGCACATCGCAAAGCCGATCCAGATTGTAAGGCGAGCCTTTTTGTAGCCATATACCTCTGTAAGACAATCGTTAAGGATGTACGAGATCGGGAACAGGATAACAGCTCCGGTGAGCTGGACAGGAAGCGGACCGACCTGCCAAAGCCGAGGGATGAAGATGTTGGAGACAACCAGAGACACGCAGAATGTCACTGACATCCAAACATAGGTAACAGACAGCGTCTCACGCTGTTGATTTGTTGAATTTGACATTGTCTTTCTTGTTTTTAACGTGGTTTCAAGAACACAGGGCCATTCCTTTGTCAGAGGGCCGGACCCTTTTGCGGCTGCAAAGATAGCAAGGAAAACGGAAAATTGCTATCTTTACACTTCAAAAATCACGACAAGAATGCTTAATCAAGAAACCATCGACGCAGCCGTCAAGAATCTTTTCAAGGAGATAAAGTTCACACAGGAACCTTCCGGGCTTTACGATCCGCTCAGGTATATGATCTCGATCGGGGGCAAACGGATCCGCCCGACGCTCTGCCTTATCGCATATTCATTATACAAGGATGAGCTGACTCCGGAGATTCTGGAGCCGGCGGCGGGAATCGAGATATTCCATAGCTTCACGCTTATCCATGACGACATCATGGATCGTTCCCCTCTTCGCAGAGGGGTGGACACGGTCTGGAAGAAATGGGATTCCGACACGGCGATCCTTTCGGGGGACGTTATGTGCATCGACAGCTATGCACGCATCGCGCATGCGCCGGCGGCACTCGTCGGGAGCGTGATGGCGCTGTTCTCCAAAACCGCGGCGGAAGTGTGCGAGGGACAGCAGTACGACATGGAATTCGAACGGCTTCAGACAGTACCGATGGCGGATTACATGAATATGATAGGCCTCAAGACAAGCGTGCTGATCGCCTGTGCGGCGAAGATGGGGGCGATCATCGGAGGAGCGCCCGAGAAGGAGCAGAACTGCCTCTATGACTACGGGTACAATCTCGGTCTTGCATTTCAGGTGGCCGATGACTACCTTGACGCTTATGGCGACGTGAAAGTCTTCGGAAAGCCAATCGGAGGAGACATCCTCAACGAGAAGAAGAGCTGGCTGACAGTCAGGGCTTTCGAAAAGGCGGACGACAAACTGAAAGTTGAGCTTCTGGACGCGATGTCTGCCAAAGCAGAGACGGCCGAGGAGAAATCAGCCAAAATCAACCGGGTCAAAGACATCTACAACACCTTGGCTGTCGGTGAGGATGCCAAGAAATCCATTGTGGAGTTGACCCAGAATGCTATGGAATGCGTAAGCGGCATCTGCGACGGAGAGTGCTTCGAAATCCTGCGCCATTTCGCCGACCGCCTTGTCGGACGGACAAGATAGTCATTGAACATCAAGGATTATTATTCTCTATATTTTTAAACAGCTTCTAAAACACACGAAAAAATCATGCAAACACATGTTGTGATCATGGCGGGAGGTGTCGGCAGCAGGTTGTGGCCTGTCAGCACTCCTGAAAAACCAAAGCAATTCATTGATTTGCTTGGAATAGGAAAGACATTGATTCAGCTTACCGTGGCCAGGTTCACCCCTGTCTGCAACCCTGAGAATTTTTGGGTTGTCACGTCCGAAAAGTATGTGCCGATTGTCAAGGAACAACTTCCGGAGATTCCCGCAGGACATATTCTTGCAGAACCGGAGCCTCGCAACACCGCACCGTGCATCGCCTACGCCTGCTGGAAGATTTCCTCCGAATGTCCGGACGCCAACATAGTGGTGACTCCCGCGGACGCACTGATCATCAATGAGCAAAAGCTCTCGAACATCATCCGCAAGGCCTTGAATTTCACTGCCGAGGGAGGAAGGATAGTGACGATAGGCATCGAACCTTCACGCCCCGAGACCGGCTACGGCTACATATTCGCTGAAGGGAAACGCCCTGACGAAGTCGTCAAGGTCCTTGAGTTCAAGGAAAAGCCGAACCTCGCCACCGCCAAGGAATATCTCGCCGCGGGCACCTATTTCTGGAATGCGGGAATCTTCGTGTGGAGCGCCAGGACCATCATAGGTCAGATGCGCGCCCACGCTCCGCAGATCGCCGGAGTCATTGACAAAATCGCAGCATCTTTCAACACTTGCGATGAGGATGCGGCCGTAAGGGAACTCTTCCCTACTTGTGAGAAGATTTCCATTGACTATGCCGTAATGGAAAAATCGGACGAGATTTATGTGATTCCATGTGATCTTGGATGGTCAGATCTCGGCAGCTTCAGTTCAATCAAGGAGCATATCCCTGCACCGGAGGACGATCCCGTTCCCGGCGGAATTTCATCGGACGTATGCCGCGATGATGATGACAAGGTGATCGGCGGCGATGTGCGCCTGTTTGACTGCAAAGGCTGCATCGTGCATGCGGAAGATGCCAAGACCGTGGTCGTCAAGGGGCTTGATGGATACATCGTTGCCGTCAAGGAAGGCAATGTCCTCGTCTGCCCTCTTGCCGACGAGCAGCGGATCAAGGAATATTCAGCCCCGAAGAAAGGCTGCTGATCCTCCCGGGATGAGGTACGTGTTCATCGTGCAGGGGGAAGGCCGCGGACACCTGACCCAAGCAATTTCAATGGAGAGACTGCTTCGGAGAAACGGCCATGAGGTGGCGGCCATACTGGTCGGCAAGAGTCCGGCGCGCAGGCTGCCGCCATTCTTCGAGGCGACAGTGCAGGCTCCTGTGGAGATGTTCGAAAGCTTCAACTTTGTGCCTTCGGCCTCAAACCGCAAGGCAAGTGCGCTCAAGACCGGGCTTTACAATGTGCTTCACACTGCCGGCTTTTTCCCGTCAATCAGATTCATCTCCAAACGACTGCGGGAGATCAGTCCTGATGTCGTGGTCAATTTCTACGACATACTTGGCACAATTGGTTACCGGTTCAGTCGCTTGAGAACGCCAATGGTCTGTCTGGGACACCAGTTCTTGTTCCTGCACAAGGACTTCAGATTCCCGGCGACGGGATACTCAGGCCACTACGCCCTGAATTTTTTCACGAATATGGTGGCTCACGGCGCAGCCAAGATTCTAGCGCTGAGTTTCAGGCCAATGCCAGACGATCCCAAGCACAAGATAAAGGTTGTGCCTCCCCTTCTCCGCCAGGCGGTGCTCGGTCTTCGCCGCGCTTCCGGAGAAGATGATCCGTCAGTCCGCGACGGGGGATATGTACACGGCTACATGCTGAACGCCGGATTCTCACAGGATGTCATCGACTGGCACACCAGACACCCCAATGTGCCGCTGAGGTTCTTCTGGGACAAAGCGGATGAGGCTCCGGTGAAAGTTGTCGATGAGACATTGTCATTCTACTACCTGGATGACGAAGAGTTTCTTCGCCAGATGGCCGGTTGTCACGCCTATGCATCCACGGCCGGGTTCGAGTCAGTCTGCGAGGCGATGTACCTGGGGAAGCCGTTGCTGATGGTTCCGTCCCATGTGGAGCAAAAATGCAATGCGTACGATGCCACGGAGGGCTACCGGATGAGATCGCGGACTTCAGACGGAGGCTCCACGAACTATGAGATACCACGACCGGCAGTCTCATCAGAAAAGTTCGACCTTGATCTCCTGCTGCATTTTGCTGATAATGAATTTGTGGCAGACAACTCATTCCCGGATTGGGTCAGGGCAGCGGATTCGATGTTCTTGAAAGAGCTGACATTTTCGTAAAATTTTCCGGAAAATATTTGGAGAATTCATCCGAATACCCTACCTTTGCAATCCCAATTAGGAAGACCACTTCTTGAAAAGGTTGGAAAGATTCGTTAGCTCAGTTGGTAGAGCACAACACTTTTAATGTTGGGGTCTCGGGTTCGAGCCCCGAACGGATCACAAAAGGAGCACCGCTTCTTTCCAGAGCGAAAGGTTGTCAGACCTTTACTCAAAACATAATGCTTTGCTAGCTCAGTTGGTAGAGCAACTGACTCTTAATCAGTGGGTCTAGGGTTCGAGTCCCTAGCAGAGCACAAAAAGGCTCCGGAAGCATCCGGAGTCTTTTTGTTTTAGAAGCAGTTTTGAAATGGTCTCGTAATTTTCTAAATGCATTTTCAAATTCCGTCCGTTAGAGAATGTTCACCGGCATACAGAAAAAGGAACCGTACTTTCGAACGATTCCTTTTTAATCATTAGGCACCGTTGCCGGCACCCTTGTACTGGGTAGGAGAATCGAACTCCTATTGCAAGATTGAGAATCTTGAGTACTAACCGTTATACGAACCCAGCGTTTTTGTTTTGGGATTGCAAAGATAGTCAAAAATCGATTACCTCCAAAATTTTCTTCGGATAAATTGAGAATTTTATTGAAATGTGGTAAGTGACGTGCAAATAATAAGGAGGGTGACTCTTCGGCACCCTCCTTTCGCTATCGTTTCCGCCATAGAAATTACTTCTGGCGGTTCTTGTATCTCTGATAGAATTTGTCAACGCGACCGGCGGTGTCAACAAGCTTGACTTTGCCTGTGTAGAATGGGTGAGATGTGTTGGAGATCTCGACCTTCACAACCGGATACTCAACTCCGTCAACAACGAGAGTCTCTTTGGTCTCGGCGCATGAACGGGTGACGAACACGGTGTCGTTCGACATATCCTTGAAAGCTACAAGGCGGTAGGTTTCGGGATGAAGTCCTTTTTTCATTTCTTTATTTTTTTTAAAGTTGTTTTCACTTCTCGTAAACAGTCTGCAAAGTTAATTCTTTTTTGAAGATTTACAAGCATGTCGCGGATAATTCCTTGATTATATTCAAACTCTTTTTGTTTTAAACAGCTAATTCTTGACTGGACGGAGAACAAATGTGAACTCGCGCTCGGCGGCTGGGATAAGGTATTTGTCCAGAGGGATCTCGCCCCATGAGTGGACTCCGCCGACTCCCATCTGCACAAGGTCGAAGTTGACGTAGGTGGTGCCGTTGGAGCGGTCGCTTTCATGAGCTTTGGACTTGAGGTTCAACGAATGACGAGCCTCGCCGTTCTGGACGTTTGTCTTGTTGGCGCGCTGCGGAGTACCGTTTTCCAGACAGTCAAGATCTCTCATCGAAAACGGAAGGGAGGATGCGGAGAACCTGCTTCCGGCTGTGATCTCAAGGCCCGTTCTGTCGGAGTCCAGGAGACGGAGATATCTCAGTCCGGTCTTGGTGCCTGATTCCTGAGCGCGGACATATCCGTAGTGGTATTGCTCGTTGACACTCTGCGTGTAACGACCGACAACGGCGGCGGAGTTTCTGTCTGAGTAATTCTCCCAAGGCCCCTTGCCGTAGAAATCCACGGTCGAGTAACGTCCCGGCATGGCGAACTTCATTCCAAAGCGCATAAGATTCGGGGTCTCTGCCAGTTTGCCGGCATCCTTCATTCTTTCGGCAGCCCTGATTGAGCCGTCAGGGAAGATTTCGTAGAACATCTCGACGATAGCCGTTCCGCCAGCGATAGGTTCATATTCAGCAGACACGGAAAACACACCTACGCCATCTGTGGCTTTTTCCACGACCAATGAACCCGGCTTCAGTCTGAATGCAGGGTAACGCCACGCCTTGTACATCTCACGGATCTTTCCTGCGCCCATGTCATTCTCGATCGGCGCGCGGGCGAACTCCGGAGTCAAAGGCTCGGATAGCATCTGCACTCCGTCAACGGTGTAACCGGTCAGGAATCCGGTGGTCTTGTCGAACGAAGCCGACCAATCAGCGACACGGTCCGCGGTCGTCCCCTCGAAGGCGAAAGAACCGCTGAACACATACGCACCGTCCGTCTCGCCCTGAACCAATGACGCACCGCAAACGGAGGCGGAGCCGGCCTTGAAGGCCGCGTCGGATTTCTCATTGAGCATAATCTGGTCGTAAGCGACCTCTGTTCCTGCCGGAAGTACGCCGTCAGCTGTCTTGAGGGCATACGACACGTTGAGGAATATGTCCGCGTCGGCCTTGGGGAGTTCCTTGAAGCCAAGGTCAACGGTCTCTGTCCTCTGTGGTGCCACGTTAAGGTTCTCTACGACTCCGGAGGAGACAGCCTCGCCGTCCACAATGATGTTCCAAAGCATACGGTACTGGCTGAGATCCTTGAAGAAATGTTCATTATAGACATTCACCTTTCCAAGTCCGGAAAGTGATGTATGAATATTCCTGTGCTGGTAGCGAACCTCGTAGGCGTGAGGGTGGAGGGTCCTGTCCGCCGCGATGACACCGTTGCAGTTGAACGATCCGTCCGAAGGGTCATATTCATTGAAATCACCTCCGAAAGCAAAGATGTGGTCGGTGCCGCCGTCCATGGAAGGCCAGCGGAGCGCCTGGTCCACAAAATCCCAGATGAAGCCTCCTTGATAGGTCGGGTATTTGCGGATAAGGTCCCAATATTCCTTAAAATTTCCCATCGAATTTCCCATCGCATGGGCGTACTCGCACTGAATCAGCGGCTTCCCCTCCTTGCGGAGTACTATGGCCTCGCATTCCGCCGGAGAAACGTACATCGGGCAGTGGATGTCGGTGTTCTTGCCGCCGCGGGCCCTTTCGTACTGAACCGGCCTTGACGGATCATTCTCCTTCATCCATTTGTAGCAAGCAGTGAAGTTCTCTCCGTCTCCGGCCTCGTTGCCAAGGCTCCAGATGATCACTGACGGGTGGTTGAAATCCCTGCGGAGCATCCTCTGGTCACGGATCAGGTGAGCCGCCTTATAGTCAGCCTTGTGAGCCAGAGACTCCTCTCCGTAGCCCATTCCGTGTGATTCGATGTTGCCTTCGTCCACCACATAGAGACCGTATTCGTCACAGAGAGAGTACCAGCGGGGGTCATCGGGATAGTGGCATGTTCGCACCGCATTCATGTTCAGTTCCTTCATGATGCGTATGTCCTTGAGCATGTCCGCCTCGGAGACCACATAGCCCTTGTCGGCGTTCACCTCATGGCGGTTGGCGCCCTTGATGAGGACAGGCTTACCGTTGACCAGCAGCTGACTGTCCTTTATCTCGACGGTTCTGAATCCGAAGTCGAACGAAGTGCTCTCGACCACGTCCTTTTTGTCGGAGACGCTCACTTTCAGGGTGTAGAGATTAGGAATCTCGGCGCTCCAGAGAGCCGGATCCTGAACAATGCCTCTCAGAATGGCCTGGCCTTTTGACGGGGAGGCCTCCCCGTAGGAGACCTGGTTGCCGTTCTTGTCCACAATGGCGACGCAGACATTCCTTATACCCTTGGTCACCTTGGCGTTCACAGTGTAGGCACCGTCCATACCGGCCGTGATGTTCACATCTTCAATGCGCTCTTTCTCACGAGTATAGACATAGACTCCACGGGCGATTCCGCTGAATCTCCAGAAATCCTGATCCTCCAGATATGACCCGTCGCACCAACGGAACACCTCCAAAGCTATGAGGTTTTCTCCCGCCTTGACGTACTTGGTGAGGTCGAAGCGGGCCTCCAGTTTGCTGTCTTCGCTGTAGCCGACCATCTTTCCGTTGACCCAGACCCTGACATTGGATGTGGCCGAGCCGATGCAAAGACAGATCTGTTTCCCGATCCAGGACTTGTCCAGATTGAATGTGCGGCGGTACTGTCCGACATAGTTGTGTTCTGTGGCCGGGTATGGAGGGTTGTTCTTGTAGTGTCCTCTCCATGCATAGCCGATGTTCAGATAAACAGGATCATTGTACCCGTTCAGTTCCCACATGCCCGGGACAGGCATTGCGCCCCAGCCGTCATCATTGTAGTCCACGGCTTCGAATCCCTTGACACGGCCTTCGATGGTTTCATTCCATTTGAATTTCCAGACTCCGTTCAGGGTCATGGTCTTCTGTTGGTCAGTGACAAATGTGGCGGCCATAGGCAGACGGTTCTCCTCGAACACATTCGGATCCAGCCACGGCTCCATCTTGTTGTTCCTCCCAGCAATAAGCGGGGTCGCGGCAAAGGCAGCCGCCAGAATCAGCAATATTTTTTTCATATTCAGAAACTCATAAATTTACAAAAAAGTTCATTTACGCAGCAGTGTGACGGTACCGTCCATGGTAGAGGCAAGAATATAAGTCGCCCCTCCATCGATCCAGACCTGCATTGGATTCACCAGGGCGATGGAGATCTTGCGCGCCCAGAGGCGAGTGCCATCCACAGCGCTGAAACCTATTATGTTACCCTTATCGGTCGGCATGATCACCTCATCCCCGATGCGCACGATAGGTGTCGGGGAAATCTCGTAGCCAGCCACGGTCTCCGCCTGCCAATCCTTTTCAAGGGTTGCGGCATCAACTGAAGTGATTGTGTGCCACATCGATTTGCAATAGACTTTCTTCCCGTCCGGCGAGATACCGACAGCCTCTCTGGCCGACCTGTCATAGTGCCGGAGTTCCTTTCCCGTCGCCGCGTCAAGAGCGTAAAGCCGCCTGTCAGGAACAGCGATGAATATCTTCCCGTCAGCCTTGACAGGCCACACGGCCGCCGGAGAATACATCCTCGAAGGCTTCACGCATTTCCACTCCCATTGGAGCGCACCGGTCTCGGGATTAAGAGAATAAAGCCTGTTGCCCCAGGAACCGAACACGACCTGCTCCTTATCGACATAGGCACGGCACTCGATGAATCCCTGGACATCCGAATATGTCCACACTGCCTTTCCGCTCTTCAAGTCAAGCGCCCGGAAGCAGCCGTCGGAGGCTCCGACATACACCTTACCATTGAATATCACAGGGCTGCCCAACACGGACTTCCTTGCGGCATATTTCCAGATTGTCTTCCCATTCTTTGCGTTAAGGGCGTAGATGTTGCCGTCCGTGCAGCCGAAGACAAGGCGTTTGCCCTGAACAGCCGGAGTCGAGAATATCTTGCCAGGGAACTTCCGCGACCATATTCGTTTCCCGTCCTTTACGCTGATGCAACGCACATGGCCTGAAGCGGTTGTGTACCAGGCCTTGCCGCCGTCCTTTGCGAAGCCGGAGACTATGTTGCTTTCGTCCTTTAGCTTCCATACCTCCTTAACCGGACTTGTCTCGTTGACATCGTAGCGCATCCAAGGGTAGCTCGCAGGAAGGCCGCAGGCGTCGTAGGTAACGGTGTCCATGACTTCGGTCAGTCTTCTTGTGTACCAAGGCTCAAGCTGGACGGTAGTGGAGCCGTAAAGTCTTCTCTCCGAAACAGTCACGCTGTCGTCCTGGATTGTGAACACATTGTAGCCCGGCTGTTTTCCGGCCGTAAGTGTCGATCGATCCAGAACAGCCGGGATTCCGTCATAGTTCAGTGCCACGTTCGTGTGCCAGTGGCCGCCGACCTCAAAACGTGTGCCGATCCTTTTGAGTTCACGGGTTACGTCGAAGTAGTTCAGCACCGATGTGTCCTGCGGATAATGGTTTACGAAAACTGTCTTTTTACCAGGCTTGAGGCCTTCGAGCCATTCCATGCTTTCACGAGGGATCAACGCCGGCGCCATCCTCATGTCTGGGCCGCAGTTGCAGCCGATGAAGCGCCAACCCTTGCACTCGAACTCGAAGTTCTCATACCCGAAGACCTTCAGGAAAGTGTTGCATCCGCTCTCTGACCATTTGGCGTCATGGTTTCCCGCCACGACATAGTACTTGTACCTCAGAGAGTCAAGCATCTGTTTGACAGCCGCGATCTCCTCGTCCGTTCCGAAATCCGTAAGGTCGCCACCGATCAGTACGAAATCCAGACCTTCCAGAGTGTTGACATCCTTGACACAACGGCTCAGATCTTTCACCGAGCCGCTTCCCTCCGAGTAATGCAGGTCTGTCAGGAATGCGAACCTGAGTGGGGGTTCCTGAGCCTTGAGCGCAACCGCAGCCACGCACACGGCCGCCAACAATAAGCTTATCCTTCGAATGTTCATCCTAGTAATCCTTTAAGTGACTCCTAAGAAGCTGTTTAAAAACAATTCCTCTTTTTTAAACAGCTTCTAAAAAACATGCATCATCTTCTGCCGCTTTACAGGCATCATCAGCAACTCACAAATTTAATTAAATATAAGGAATATTCATTGAGTGGGACATGATCTTGCATAGTTTTTTGACCGCCCTTGACCGTTTTTGACCGTTTTAGTAAAGAAATATTTGCAGATAAAGGAAAAAGCGTTATCTTTGTACTCCTCAATCAAGGTGCTTTGGCCGAGCGGTTAGGCACAGGTCTGCAAAACCTGCTACAGCGGTTCGATTCCGCTAGGCACCTCAAGGAAATGCCTCTGACGTTGTTCAGGGGCATTTCGCATATAAAAACCTTGCTAAAACCTTGCTAAATCTTAACGAAGTGACCCGAAGGCTGTCGCAGCCTCCTGGTCAAGCGGTATTAGAAATGTATTGTGGCTGACCACAAATTTAACGGAAAACTTATTCATGGACACTTTAGAGGAGCGGGATTATCTGGTATCAAGCCAAGGCAAGGCCGCAATCACTCAGTTGCACGTCGAGGGAACCTGTGACTATCTGGACTCTATCGGGGCGAAATGACATCCTCGAAGCCTCGCTTCCACCATTGCAGGAAGTTTGCGAACTCATACATTCGGGCTTTCAAATAGTCCGTATAGTACCTGGTACTCTCATTGACTACCTCCGGAAACCGGCTCTTCGGGAAAGCCGGATTGACCATGCAAACGAAGTAGGAGTAGAATCCTATTGCCTTCCCCACTGCTTCGGGGTCGTTTGCTCTGGCTACTTGGGCATCGTCCTCTGGGATGATTTCAGAGTAATTCCTCATCACTTCAACGAAAGCGATTTTAGACACCATTTCCACAATCGCGTCGATGTTCTCCGATGAATAGAGATACTTCATCGGTGGCCTGTCGGCTCCGCGACGCTCGGCAGCGTATTCTTTCATGCGCTGCAGCTGGGCATCAGACAAAATTTCGGCGTTAAAGTCCATACAAAAAGAGCGGACTCCTCCTGCACAGTCAGCCAGGCTCCGCCAGAAGCCAAGAAACTACGCACAGGGATCATCGCTCGCTCCGCTTGCGGCGATGATACCCCTAGTTGCTCAGTAGTTTCTAATGCTGATTTACATCCTGGCGGGATTTGGCTGACTACTGCAATTAGTGATACATCACAAAATTCTATGTCACGGAACAACCGGCCTCAACCGACGTTCCGAGGACAAAGATAGCTAAAGTTTTAGAAACTCACCTCTTTGGAGTATTATCAGATTGGATTTGATGATGGTAAATTATTAGATTACGGAACTTATTGTTATACATTTATTTCCCAAATGTACTCCGTATAATTTTTTCTCAATTAAGTTACTCTAAACAACGTGCATGGACAGCGTTATTTAAGCAAGAAATTATTGAGCATACTCTTTTACGCAAATCCAAGATGTACTGATTCATATAGTCCCAATCTGGTTCTCCATTTTTATTTGAGGGGAGTGGTATTAGCGTCTTCTCCATGAGTTCAGTTGTCCACTTATCGATATAGGCATACTTTAAACTTACTCTATGGATAATAGGAATAAGGAACTAGGCAATATTGAGGTTTAGGCTAAATTTAGGGTAAAGAACTTTTACGTCATCCGTTGCCCAAAAGGGTGATTCTTGGTAAAAAGCTTGACCTATCGAGCCATTATAGCATACAGTTATTGTTCCGGCAGGGTGGATATTCTCTGTGTTCCCTATTTTCGCTGTTACTCCATTGTTAAAGGCATAGACCCACACATAATTTATATTTCCGGGTATCATATCTTGTTTCCTCAGTCTAGAACCCGGTTTCACAGTAAATAATTGGGTTATGGGATATGTTTTCCATTTACTCGTGTCTATCTCCTTTTCTTCTTTATAGACAGATGATTGTAAAAGTTTTATATTGCTCGTGGCCTTCATGGTGACCATATTAACATAGTTCTCCATAAAAAGCCAATCTGGTTCTTTATCTTTTGCTGGAAGTTTTATCGAGTTGCGTAGAAACTTATCCTTTGTAACGGCATCTGCCCATTCGTATCGTGCCGACAGGGTTGCGCGGATAACTGAAATCAAAAAAAGATAAACTTCTGGTTTAGCATTCGGGGTTTTTAATCGAATGACAAAATTATGACTGTCATTTGAAACGAAGTTTTCTTGTTGATAAGTCAGAGTGAAAGCCCCCCCCAGACTGTCCGAAAAGTCTTTTTTCCAACTCCCTGAGAGCGCAATTTCTGAGGATTTGACTGAATGTCGGTGTGGCTTTCAAATACTCGATTCTCGGCGGGTTGCGTCTTGCACGTAATGCCGTTAACCACGCAGACGGGGATTCCGCCCCGTCATTTTGCCATCCCGTCCACCAGCTCGCCCATCGTCCGCATATTCATTGCCCTCCGCATGTTGTACGCAAGGCAGTACAGAGCCATCTCGCCCTCCGTCTTGAACATCCTGCGCAGCAGGAAGAAGCCCTCGCCTATTGTCCTCTTTATTGTCCCGAACGGATGTTCAGAAAGGCATTTGCGGTTGTCCATCTTCCTCTCGTCCAAGTGGAGCTTGAACCGGGAGACCTTTCTCCTTTCTGTCACCGACTTCGATTGTGGGGCATTGTCTCCGCGCCTGTCATCTTTTCTCCACCCTCCGGCCTTCTTGAGCAGACAGTCTTTCGAGAAGTCCGCCTCTTTGAACTTGGACGTGGTGCATTTTGACTTGCAGCGCCTGCAAGCCGGCTTGTTGCAGTACCGGATGTCTCCGTTTCTCTTCAAGGACTTCGGACGCAGCGTCTCGCCCTGCGGGCAGATGACCAGATTCCGCTCGGCGTCCCTGACGAAGTACCCTTCGTGCGCCTTGGCGATCATCTGCTCCAATGTCATTCGGGAGGCGTCAGCGTCGGCCTGTTCCCTGCGACGCGTCGTGACCTCCTCAACGGATGCGTCCGTAAGGACACCTTTAAGGCAGTCTGGCGCCACTCCCGCGTGAAGGCAGGCCTTGATGTCATCGGGGTTCGTTCCGGCCCGCCGCCCATCGGTTGGCTCCGGCCCCTCGTATTCATATTCGACATTCACCACGGACGAGCCGTCGTTCTGGATGACGTTCGGGACAATGCCATTCTCCAGCGCCGACGCCGTGTCATCGGGATCGTGATAGCCTTTGTCCGCCGTGGTTTCCACGGTCTCGAGTCCCATGTCGTCCTTCACCTCGCCCGCGACCTCCGTGAGGAGGCCGTGATCCGTGGGGTGGTTCGTTACGACGAAGCCGGCGATCAGGTGGCTCTCCGCGTCCACAGCAGTCTGGACGTTGTAGCCGACACCGAACCCGTTGTTCTCCTTCATCAGCCTGGCGTCCGGGTCTGTGAGCGACATCTGGCTCTCTCCGCTCTCCTCCAGCTGCCGGAGGTTGCCCTCGTAACGGGCCTTGCGCTCCTGGATCACGGCAAGTTTCTCCTCCACCTCCTGCCGGGACAACTTGCGTACATCCTCCCCATCGTTTTCCTCAAGCGCCAGAAGATATTCGTCAATATGCGCGTCCAGCCTCTTTATGCGGTCATCCAGCTTGCTGAGGGTGAAGTTCCTGTCCTTCGAGTTCACCGCCCTGAACTTGCTCCCGTCTATGGACACGTAGTCCAGCCTGAACATGTCCATCCCCAGGCAGAACTTGTTGAACTCGCGGAACATCGGCTTCATGCAGCGGATGTTGCTCTTGCGGAACTCCGACAGGGTGTTGTGGTCAGGGGTGAGCTTGCCGGTCAGCCACATGACCTCCACGTTGACCTTGCATTCGCGCTCCATCCGCCTGGAAGACCTCGCGCCGTAGAAGTAACCATAAATCAAGACCTTGAGTAAGACCCTCGGGTCATAGGCCGGCCTCCCCATGTCTTCGGGCTCGACCCTCTGGAAACCCATGGCGGACATGTCAAGTCTGTCCGCGAAGGCATCGATCAGGCGCACCGGACTGTCCTCGGCGACATACTCGTCCAGACTCTCCGGAAAAAGCACCGTCTGGTTCCTGTCTGTTCCTCTCTTAAAAGCCATAGCCTACCATCTGTTTAACAGACAGTAAGCTACAAATAATTATTGGATCGACAATGGATTATCTTGACTTTCTTGCGGAGCATGTATGACCATCCATTGTTGGATCATAGGAGTCGGGAACGGTGACTTTTCAGACAGTCTCCCCCCCCCCAACTACCTCCCATTTACCTCTCAACCCAAGGCCTGTAACGCATGGCACAGCTGCGCCCCAGTCTCCTTTTCAACGACGCCTTCGGCTCCGCCGGAGACGTCACCGCCTATCACAGAGGCGGCAAGTGCTTCTTCAGGCAGCGCATCGCCAGGGCACAGTCGGGAGCGGGGTCTTCGCAGTCCACATCGGCGGTGCATCTTCGGGCGCTTCAAGCTTGGCGGAACCTCTCGCACGAAGAGCAGCTTCGCTGGGAGCCGTATGCCAAGGATGTTGAGCCTCACCGCCCGCCGTTTGACCACAAGGCACGTATTTCGGGAAACAATCTCTTCGTGTCTGCCTATCACGGCTTTGCGACGCTGGGCAACGAACACACGCCGTCACCGGTTCCGTTCGAGCCGTTCCCTTCTTTCATCGTCAGGATTCTGGGCGCTTCGGCGACTGACGGGACATTGTACCTGAATTTCAGGCTGGAAACCAACGACCCTAATGGCCGATATCGGCTGCTCACCAAGATACAGCTCACTCAACCCGGAGGCGGGCGAAACCCAGGCGCAATGCGAAATTATCTGGCGAATGGAACCGCGAACGACGCGCTAGTGACCGCAAGCATCCCAGACTACGTGACGGTTTCAGGGCTTGACCTCAGCTCCTACCAAGTCCACGCTCGCTGCATCCTCCTCGACACAATAACCGGATACCGCAGTCAGTATCTCGCAGTATCCGGCGTGGTGAATCTATAAAGATTCCGTCAAAAATAGGTTTGGACGGCGAAAGTGAACTGCTCGATAAATATCTTTTTGAATGCGGAGATGTTGTTTTGTTCATAAAAGATGAGCATGGCTTTCTTATAATCCACGGAGTCCACTGTCCGGAAAGATATGGGGCAGTAACGGTACGCAATAAGAATAGCGTTGCTGGTGATTCGGGCGGTACGTTTGTTGCCGTCGGTGAAAGCTTGGATGTAGGATATCAGCACCAAGGCGAGCAGGGCTTTTTCAAAGACGTTTTCTTTGCCGTTGATGAGGCGGCAGGTGTCTTCCAGAGCCTCCCGGATTTGGAACTCATTGTCAAGAGGGCGGTAGTTTGTGCCAGTGACACCGACACGGCGCCTGCGGATTCCTTTGTCCACATCAAGTTCCTTAATCAGTAGAGCATGTAATTCTTCGATGCGCCGCAAGGAAATTTCCTCGAAGTATTCCGGCTCGACCAGCACGAAGTCAAGGGCATCCTTGTGGTTCAGCAGCATCACGGCTTCCTCTTTGGTCTTCCCTGAAGCGGTCTTTTTCTCTTTGAGGAGTTTCTCGGTCTCAAGCAACGAATATGTATTGCCCTCAATCTGGGAGGACTTCCAACTGAGGTCGATGCCGAGACGTTCCATCTCTTTGCGGTATTCGGTGGGTGTAATACCTTCCAGATTCTTTGTGAACTGGGCTTGAAGGTCGTTCAGGCGTTTCTTTTCTTCTTCTGTGAACAGTTCCACTTGAGGAAGGATGTCATTGATTAGTTCGAAATTGAATTCTGTCTGGACTTCGCGTTCATCTGTTTCTTTTTGGTAGTAGGTGTCTATGTTCAGATCCATGGTAACATGAGCTTGCGGCGAAACGCTGTAGCGTGTGGCGCGGCCCTGGCCGGTCACGATGGCGTCTTTGCTTTCGACCAATGAGGCGAGTATGCGCTTTACCGTGGCAGAACTTTCTTTCATGTTCATTCCAGCCTCAATCTCGCTGCGGGAGGAGCCTGGGTGGTAGTGGAGGTACTGTAGTATTTCATTTTCCCGTGTCATAGACTATGCTTTTACGGCTCAAAATTATAAAAAATACGGCTCATTTCCCAAAGATTTGAGCCGTAAAATTCAAAACTTACTACTTTTTGAGCCGTATTTGATGTTTACCGGAAATATTCGTACTTGTCGGTCAGCTTCTCGACAACCTTCAGGCTGTCGGCCTTGATGTACTTTTTGAGCATGCCCGGAGAGGTGTGGCCGGTGACTTTCATGATGTCGTACACATCCACGCCGGCAAGGTACATGAGGGTCGCACCGGTGCGGCGGGCCGTGTGCGTATGAATGAGCTTGTATTTCTCGACCTTCTCCTTTTTCGGCGTGCCTCCCTTGGTGGTCTCGATTTCCACGAATTCGGTGATACCGGCCTCCTGCGCCACCTCCTTGATGTAGCGGTTGATTACCTGATCCTCCAGACGGGGCAGCTGGTAGTCGTATTTCTCCAGAATGGCTTTCAGCTGGGAGTTGCAGGGAATTGCGACCTTGGCGCCGGTCTTCTGCTGGCGGATGTTTAGGTAGGTTATCTCCTGCCGCTCAATCCACGCCTTCATCTGGCCGGGATGTTCGGGGTCAGGCTCCTCGCGCATCACGTTCTTTGTAAGGGTGCTGAAATCCTCCTTGCGGATGTTGTTGTAGTCCGACACCCTCTGCGCCGTCCAGACGCCCACCATGAATATGTCGCGGGCAAGGGTATGCCTCTCGTCGAACTTGGACAGGTCAACGGCCATCATCTTGTCAAGTTCCTCGCGGGTCAGGTAGATGCTGTCGATGTCAACGCGGGTGCCCTTGAACTTTTTGTCCTTCCATGCATTGTTGGAGTGGTGCCCTTCGGTTTCAGCCGCATAGAGAATGGCTTTCAGCTCCTTTATGCACTTGCCGACGGAATTTATCGCATATCCTTTCTTCTTCAGATAGGCCGTGTAGTCGTAATAGAAGGTCATGTCGATGTCCTTGAAGTCGTACCGGCGGTGGGTGTCCTTCTGGAAGAGCTCGAACTGTTTCATCGCCTGCTTGATGGCCTTGACAGTGGTGTAGGCGTAATTGTGCCCCTGCTCGGTCTGACGCGAACCGTTGGAAACCTGCTCAATGTACTGGGCGATGAATTTGTTCAGGGTCATTTTCTTTGACTCAGCCTCTTTTCTGGCGGCTTCCTCGGCGGCTCTGCGTTTGGCTTCAATGGCCTCCGCGTAAGTCACGGAGTCAATTATCTCCCGCGCCTGGTCACTGGCGATGGCTACTTTCGCGTTCAATTGCGCTTCCAGTAGTTGTTCTATCCGGTCAAGTTTTGAGAAAAGATTCTGTCCTGCAGAACTCATCCGAAAGTTGGCGAAAGCCCTTGTGGAAGAATTGGCGGAGTTCCACTTGAAGGCATCGACTTCCATGTTGGTGGAGAGTTTTACATCGACATTGAGAACCCGGGAGCGGATGCGGACAAAGACGGGAACCATTCCGGACTTGTGATTTTTCTTTATGTAGAAGTTGCAGGCCATGGCATCAAAACTTAAAAATTCAACTACACAAATTTACTTATTTACGGGCACAATTCCTATAGGCAAAGTGAAAAAAGTTCCCATAAAGTTCCCACATTTTTGGAGATATGTGGAAAGGCGGTGAAATCAAAATGGCCTTGTAACTATGTGTACGGTGGTTATCGTTACCTGCCTAATCCTACATATCCCACATAAGAAGTCCGCTAGGCACCTCAAGGAAATGTCTCTGATGCGAGTCAGGGGCGTTTTCATTTTCAAACTTTCCCATAAAAAAGTTCCCCTCCCCCAAAAAAGTGCTCATGGCCATTCCCTCAATGGAGGCTTATTATTTGATTGATAATACATTAACGCACACTCCTCATGCGTATTGCCGAGGGGAGGAGGGTTGTTATATTCATTGATTATCAGATTTTTGGCCTCCACGCCAAAATAGGATGCCGAAGGTATCCCGCACAAGATTACGATTAAAATCTGAGATTATTGGTCTCTATCGGGGATATTCATTAAATTTGCAGACAGTTAAGAAGCTGCTTAAAAATGATTCTCCGAATTTTATTATGCTGAATTTTTCGAGACAGTCCTCGGCTTTTGAAAAACGAGCGTAGCTGCGTGACCGATTAGAAAGATGAAAAGGCCATTAAAGGCCGCATAAGAAAAAGAGGAATTATTTTTAACGGTTAAAAAGCATCAAAAACATGAAAGCTGAAAGGATAACACTTCTGGCGGCGGCTGTTTTTTGCGCCGCAGCCATGCACGCAGCCCCGAAAACGGTGGAGACAGCCGTCAAGGCTTCGGACTCAAGAATCACCTACATCGGCAGGACCGAGGTCAAGGACGGGAATGTCTCGTTCGACTGGACCGGCACCTACGCGAAAGTAAGGTTTCAAGGCAATTCACTGAGCTTCAAAATGTCCGACACAAAGAAAAATTACTACAATGTCTGGCTTGACGGCTCAATGGACACCGCGCCTGACAAGGTGGTGGCCGTGCACGGAACTGACACGACCATCGTGATCTTCAGCGCCGATGAGATGAAAGCGCATTTCGGCAAGGACCGGAAGGCCGCAAAAGCTCCGCATCAGGTGATTCTTCAGAAGCGGACCGAAGGCGAGCAGGGCATCACGACCATCAGCGAGTTCATCACCGACGGGGAGTTCCTTCAGGCTGACGCCCCGAAGGACAGGATCATTGAATACATCGGCGACTCCTACACCTGCGGCTACGGCACGGAGAGTTCCAACAAAGAGCGTTTCAAACCGGAGACCGAGAACCAGAACCTGACCTACGCCTGCGCTGCGGCAAGGTACTTCGATGCGGATCAGATCGTCGTGGCACACTCCGGGATGGGGATTGTCAGGAATTTCAACAGCAAGTTCACCGACTACTGCATGCCGGAGCGTTACATCCAGACATTCGACAGTGAGAAAGACAGCAGGTGGGATGCCAAAGTCTGCGGACTCAAGCCGGGCATAACTGTCATATATCTGGGTACCAATGACTTCTCAAGAGGCATGCAGCCAGCCGAAAGGTTGTTCGTCAAGAACTACATCAAGCTCCTGAAAGAGATAAAGGACAACTACGGCGAGGATCACCCTGTCCTGTGCATGGCTCCGAAGCATGATTACCTGATGTTCGAGTACATCCGCAAGGTTCTTGACAGCTGCGGACTGAAGAACATCCACATCATGACTCTCACTCAATCGGTTCACAACAATGTCGAGGACATGGGAGCCGACGGTCATCCAAACTACAACGGACATCTCAAGATAGCGCACGCCGTGATTCCGTACATCTCCACGATCACAGGCTGGGAACTTACAGGCAACAAGATAAAATAGACAACCATGACGACAAAAGGCAAAATCATGACATGGACCGGTGTCATTCTGGCGCTTGTTCTGGCCGTGTTCATCTATTTCAGATTCTACTTTGTCTTCGGAGACGGAGTGAAGGCCGGCGAGCTCAACCAATTCATCTACAAGGGCTACATCTGGAAGACCTACGAGGGCAAACTGATCCAGGCCGGATTCAGAGGCTCGAACAAGAACACGGGAGGGGCGACCATAGAATCCTACATATTCGATTTTTCCGTCGCTGACGAGGAGGTGGCCAACGAACTGATGAGATGCAGCGGCAAGTCAGTAGAGCTGCACTACAAGGAATATCTCGGGACGCTTCCTTGGCGCGGGATGCAGAAATATGTCGTGGACAGGATTGTCTCGACATCAACACCAACAGGCGAATAATGAAAGGGGCACTCACAATCATCGCGTTGGCGGCACCACTTGTCCTCAACGCCCAGACCGGAGTCATCACGACACATCCGGCGAATTCTGAAGGGAAACCTCTGACGATGGAAGAGGTCGTGCTCGGCAGGAACGTCCGTCCGGAAAGCGTCGCGGCGTCATGGAAGGACAGCGACACATTCATATTCCACAAGGACGGGAAGTGGATGCAGGAGAATCTCAGCACAGGAGAGGCTGCTGAATATTCCGCGACAAGACTCCCGGATGGTTTCCCTCAAGAAGCCGAGAATATCACTCGGAGCGATGTCGGAACATTCGCCTACACTGTCGGCAAGAACCTATACATCTTCGGAGAATCCCCTGTTCTTGTCGCGGAAAGTGAGAATCCTGACATCACCTACGGGCAGGCTGTAAGCCGCAATGAGTTCGGTATCAATGGTGGAATCTTCTGGTCTCCGGACGGCTCCAAACTGGCTTTCTACAGGAAAGATGACTCAAAGGTCTCCGACTTCCCACTTCTGGACATCACCACCCGCACTGGCTCGCTCAAGAACATAAAGTACCCGATGAACGGCATGGAGAGCGAGAATGTAAGCCTCGGGATCTACGATGTGAAGACGGGAAAGACTGTATGGTGCGATGTCAATGAATATGGCAGAGACCGATACCTCACGAACATCAGCTGGTCACCAGACAGCAGGAATATACTTATCCAGATTCTCGACCGCTCTCAGAAACATCTGAAACTGAACATGTACAGAGCTGCCGACGGGGCGTTCGCCCGCACCATCCTTACCGAGGATGACTCCCGCTACGTCGAGCCTCTGGATCCGGTAAGATTCCTCGAAGGAACATATTCTTTCATCTACAGAACGGACAATCGGGATGGATTCCGCAACCTTTACCTGTGTGACACGTCGGGGACGGTAAGGAGACTGACCACGGTGGACGCTGATGTGGAGTACCTTGGCAATGACGGACGGTTTGTCTATTACACCTCAGCGGAGGTCTCCCCGGTTGAGAACCATTTGTTCAAGATTGAGATATCGCATCTACACCTCGGCAAGCTCAGTGCCCGGCAGACTCGACGGTCAAACAGCGGCCTTATGAATCTGGCAAAAATCCCTTCTGACCTCGTGGCCAAAGCCAAATTCGGGAAACCGGTCAGGCTGACGGCCGAGGAAGGCTGGCACACGATCAGCCTCAACGAGGACTGCACCAAGTACATCGACAACTACAGCAGCTTCAATGTGCCGCGTGTCACCAACATCATGACCACAGACGGAAATCCGGTACGCAACCTCGTCACGGCTGAGGATCCTCTCAAAGCCTACAAGACAGGAGAAGTTCTTTTCGGAACAGTAAAGAGCGCCGACGGCAAGTACGACAACTGGTACAGGCTATTCCTGCCGACAGATTTCGATCCGGCGAAAAAATATCCTGTGGTTCTCTACGTCTATGGCGGCCCTCACTCACAGATGGTTCAGAACACATGGCTCGGTCAAGTGCGCATGTGGGAAATGCTGATGGCACAGAAAGGCTACATCATCTATGTTCAGGATAACCGGGGCACGCAGAACAGGGGCGCTGAATATGAGAAAGCCATCCACCGGCATTGCGGCCAGAATGAGATGGCCGACCAGATGGTAGGCGTCAACATGCTGAAATCCCTGCCGTTCGTGGATTCGGACAGAATCGGAGTCCACGGCTGGAGCTACGGCGGATTCATGACAATCTCCCTGATGACCAACTACCCGGAGACATTCAAGGTCGGTGTCGCCGGCGGCCCTGTGATAGACTGGAAATGGTACGAAATCATGTACGGGGAGCGCTACATGGAGACAGAAGCCAGCAATCCTGAAGGATTCGCGCAGACCAGCCTGATCGGCAAGGTGGACAATCTCAAGGGCAGACTGCTCATCTGTCAGGGAGCGATAGACAACACCGTTGTCTGGGAACACAGCCTGAGTTTCGTGCAGGAATGCATCGAAAGGAATGTCCAGCTGGATTACTTCCCTTATCCATGCTCAGAGCACAATGTCTTCGGGACATGGAGAATTCACTTGATGGACAAAGTCACGGACTATTTCGATGATTATCTGAAATAGTCCGTGATATTCGAGATTTCACATATTCACGAAACAGGGCGGTTTCCTTGACGGTTCCGCCCTGTTTTCATATTCATTGGCCAAAACTCTATTCCGAGATAGGTTCGTACTTCGGAGCAAGGGTTTTCATCGCCGCCCAACCAAGGATGTAGGCAATGGCACAGAAGCAGAAAATGATGAAGTAGCCGGCTGGCTTGCCCTCAAAACCGAGGAATACGAGGTTTGTCTCTCCCGCATAGACAAAGAGATGTCCGGCGACTTTCTGGAAGAGGAAAGAACTCAAGCCTGCCGCCATTCCGCAGATTCCGGTGATGGTTGCGGCAGCCTTCTTCGGGAACATGTCCGTTCCGACAGTGTAGAGGTTGGCGGACCAACTCTGGTGAGCGGCCCCGCCAAGACCGATGCAGATCACTGGGAACAGAGGCGAGATCTGTCCTAGCGGCTGGGCGAGAAGAACCACTAGTGGGACAAGCGCGAAAATCAGCATCGCCCTGGTACGGCATGTGTACGGATCCTTTCCGGTTTTGTTGATGAATATGGTAGGAAGCTTTCCACCGAAAATAGAAAGCATTGTGATAAGGTAAAGAGTGAAAATCAATGCGATGCCTACAGGGTCGGAGGTCTTGATGCCGAACTGGGTGTTGAGATAGGATGGTGTCCAGAACAAGAAGAACCACCATACTCCGTCGGTGAAAAATCTGGCGAGGATGAAAGCCCAAGCCTGACGATGCTTCAGACACTGGAATAATCCCATCCTGCCGCTTTCCGCCCCGGTCTCGTCCTTTTTAGCGTACTCCGCATCCAAAGCGGCGTCCTGTTCGATGTATGCGAGTTCTTCGGCATTCACATGCTTATTCTCGGAAGGCCTCTTATAGATGAACACCCAAAAGCCCATCCAGACAAAGCCTAATGCACCGATGATGAGGAAAGCCATTTCCCAGCCGAATTTCGCAGCCAGAACCGGAATCGTCAAAGGAGCGATCAAGGCCCCGATCGATGCACCCGAGTTGAATATGGACGTGGCGAAGGCGCGGTCTTTCTTAGGGAAATACTCAGCCGTAGCCTTGATGGCGGACGGAAAGTTTCCACCCTCACCCAAAGCCAGCACACATCTGGCGAACATGAACATATAGACACTGAATGTAGAGATGGCCACTGCCATGTCTCCGGTAGCCTGGATCAGTTCAAGCCTTGAACCCACGCCTATGTAGGCCTCGGTCGCCAGTCCGCAGAGAGCATGGACACACGCACCCAATGACCATACTCCGATCGCGACCGCATAACCTTTCTTGGTACCGAGCCGATCCACGATGCGTCCGGCGAAAAGCTGGGCGATCGCATAGACTATCGCGAACAGTCCGGTGATGTTGCCGTAATCAATCTCATCCCAATGAAATTCCGGCTTTATGAATTCGTCCCAAGTAAGGGAAAGCACCTGTCTGTCGAGGTAGTTGACCGTCGTCGCAAAGAAAAGCATCGCACAGATCACCCACCTGAAATTAGTCATTTTGCCTTTGTTCATATTCTCATATTGTCTTAACGTTATCAAAACATGGTTGTTGTCCGCATCCGGCGAAGATCTTCCGCACCGGACACAGACAACAAAGATACAAATGATTAATAGATTATTGAACTAAAAAAGAAAAACAAAGGTCACAATAATAATCATTACGGCATCGGAGCGCTCCGGGCATCCTTTATGGCTTGGAAAGTGCACTTGCTGCCACCTATCTCACATGACGCCACGTAAGGGTTTGACTCATCGTAGCTGAATGTTCCGGTGGATCTTCCGTAATACACATCCTCGAATGAGAACAGAGGAACCTCTATAGTGAAATTGTCATAGACATTCCTTATTATGTACGGAGCCAGTTCAACGATAGTGCCATTCTTCGCTGAAAAATAAATGAGCACCCTATTGTTTACCTTCACTCCCGCAAGGCTTCCCGAATTCGTAAGAGCACCGACATGAGCCTTGTCAACAGTCAGATTTGTGTCCTCAACATATTCCTTTAAAGAATCGTACCTTTTAAACCGGTAAGTGTCGGTGGCCGAATCATAATAAGCATCTCTCAAATAGACATGGCCAAAGGTAGAATAGTCAAAAGAAAAACTGAAAGAGGTCTGTCCGAGAATCAGTTCATAGTTTGTCTTGTTGACCTGAACCTTGGACATGCCGTCATCGGACATAACAAGTTTGTCGTTATAGCTGGTGAAGGCCTCGTCTCCACTTCCGCCTTTCAGGGCAGTCACGTTAAACGCACCGATTCCACAATATTCCGGGACGATTGTCTTGGTTGACGACACACATTGTTGACCGTAGTCAAGCAGCGGAAGATAGTACTCGGTGTTATCATAATCCTTCTTCCTCACAGGTAAATAATTCACTGACACCTGGCGCGGCTCTTCACCATTTCCGAAAGACAGCTGCTTCGTCATTGTACTCGCCTCCGTTCCCACCGGTCTGTCCCAAAAACAATCCACTCCCGGATTAATGACTTTCAGGAAGTGATCACCGATGGCATAATCACCGATTGATATAGAGGATGAGAAATTCACCTTTCTGATCCTGTCCATGTCGCCAAGGCTTCTATAGAGATAGTAACCGGATCCATTCGCATTGGTTTCAGGGAATCTAACGCCGTCCCACGAAGACTCCGTCGCACCTTCCACAATTCTGAATATTTCATAATCAGCGTACACGCTTTCCCTGATCCATTCGGAACCAACCATCTTGACTCCGATTTCCACCTTGTAAGGGACACCGCAGGTCGCAGCGATCTTTCCGTCATCCGCTATGGTTTTGCCGTCATAGGAAAAACTCAACGGCTTTGTCCTGGCGGACATATCATGGATGGAAGGACATCCGGAACGCCAGTCGGGAAGTTCATCGCGTGTCAAGTAGATGTACCCTGACGCATCCGAGGTCTTGGTGTAGGCATTGCCCAATTGATCCTTGAAACTGACTGTACAGTTAGGAATCACGACAGGTCCCGGGCCGGAAACGATAAGGGCGCACCCTCCGGAATGTGGGTTGACATATTCATAAGTTGTGTCCTTGGCACTTCCTACAGTCTTTACTTTCGCAAGAGCCCTCACAGGTGCCACATTGTACTTGCTCCAATCCGCATCTTCGACATACAAAGTATCTACAGCCGTCAACGAGACTCCCGTTTCCCCTTTATTTCCTCGCAGGTACTTGAAGAAATCGCTCAAGGACACCGCTGTCTTCGGCCACTTCGGGTATCTGGTCTTGTCATAGACTCCATTATCCGGATTATCAAGACCTGATGCGCTGAGTACCAGTTCTTTCCAGATCTCATAGGCAGACTTGCCGGCCACCCCGTCGGCGCCATCCTTGCCATCAGTTCCATCCTTACCGTCAACTCCATCTTTTCCATCAGCTCCGTCAGAACCGGAATCGCCCTTGGCGCCTGTGGCTCCGCAAAGATATTCATAGAAATCAGCCACGGAGGTTTTGGTCGGATCCCATTTGCTTCCCGGATTCTTCGGATCCTCCAGACCTGACTGGGATGTCACGTCAGCCACCCAAAGTTCGTAGGCAGACTTGCCGTCTGAACCATCCGAGCCATCCTTGCCGTCTATGCCATCCGCACCATCCTTACCATCAACACCGTCTTTTCCGTCCGAGCCGGACGCTCCCGTGTCGCCTTTCTGTCCCTTGGCCTCGACACCAGTGTCAACACTGCCAATCCACCAATTGCCGTTTGAGCCCACATAAGGTGTTTGGCCATCCTTGCCATCGATTCCATCCTTGCCATCGCATCCTTTCGCTGTGACATGCGTGAAAACCGTGTCTTTGGCAGCCTTGTCGACAAGTATCCATTCTCCGGTCTTTGGATTGACTTCAGGGACAAGACCATCCTTACCGTCGGATCCATCCTTCCCATCTATTCCGTCATCCCCTTTGTCTCCCTTGGCACCAGCCTTACCGGTCAGATACTGAAAGAATTTCAAGATTGAAAGATCCTCCAAGGCAATCACGTTGCCATTCTGATCGGCCACAACACCTCCGGCGGCGATTGTCTGCCTGACATAGGTCTTCCACATCTCATAGGCATCAAGGCCATCCACGCCATCCTTACCGTCAACTCCTGAATCGCCTTTATCACCCTTATCGCCTTTAGCCGTGACTCCAGTGTCCGTTCCACCGATCCACCAGCGCCCATCCTTAATATACGGAATCAAGCCATCGGCACCATCGTTTCCGGTCAGGAACCAATAAAAATCAGCCATTGAAGTCTTGGATTTATCCCATTGTGTCCCGGGATTGTGCGGATCATCCACACCTGTGGCGACATAGTCCTTCCACATATCATAGGCGGACTTACCATTGAGTCCGTCTTTTCCGTCCACACCATCTTTACCCTTGAGGTAAATGAAAAAATGATTGATGTCAACAGGTCCCGAATAATCAATCTGTTTTTCCTGTATAGCCTTGACCCACAGTTCATAGGCTGACAGCCCATCCTTGCCGGGAATTCCTTGTTCCCCTTGCGGCCCGACCGGCATTGTCACCTCAAGTGAGTTGCATGCGGCCAGCGCCGACGCCCCGATGAGCGCCACAATCAATAATCTGACTCGATTTTTCATGAATGAATATTATTTTTGTTGGTTAAGATAATTCCATAATGACTCCGACATCACCCTTTCGATAACAACTTTACGGTCACATCTGCGCTGCTCATCAGTGGCAGACTCAGGCACCACGGCGACACGTTTGCCAAATCCCCTGCAGCAAAGCCGGGAGGATTGGATTCCCCTTTGAAGAAGAGCCTCATAGACAGCCTTGGCGCGAGTTCTGGAAAGTGCCTCGTTGTACTTCTCGGTCCCTTTCGCATCCGCATAGCCGGCAACCAGAAACATTGTGTCCGGAAACTGCGCCAAAGTGTTGGCGATCTCATCCAATATGAACTGTGAGTCCGCCGTGATGGTGGCCTTGTCAAAATCAAAATTAACGTTGTCCATCATCTCGGCGACGGTCTTCTCTAAAGGGGCCTCCTTGATCACCTCACGGATAACCTCCACAGGGATCTCACGAACCACCTCCTTCTCGACAACTTTTTGAGGATATAATGAAGCATAGTCATCAAGGTGACGCGGAACATAGCGGTCTGCAGAAACCTTATGCTTGTCCACACCTCCCAATCTGAGTACAATCCCGGCGGAGACCTGGGCGAAATTCACACCGTCCGTACCAAGCGAACGGTTGAACTGTCCTTGAATATGCACACCAAACCTGTTGCTCATCCAACCGATCACTCCGATGCCGGCCGACACCGGGAAGAAAGTGTCCGAATCGAACGTGTAGCCTTTGTTCCACGCATCCTCCGCCTTCCAAAGAGCCTCTTTGGAGACATCTCCCCCGAACTGTCCAAAGTAAGAAGTAGGAAAATTCTTATGGTAAAGGTTGACTCCAAGCCTGATGTAAGGCTGGATCCACTCGCTCTTCCGGAACGGGCGGAACTGGATTCCTGGGCTGACCATCAATGAATATCCTTGCTTCGTCTTTTCGGCGTCATCATACTTCGCCAAGCCAAGCGTTCCTTGCAGATCGGCGTACAGCCAACTTTTCAGTTCCATGGCCGAATATATCTCCATACCGCCATAAAGCAGCTTTTCATCCAGATTAAAGATGTAGTCACCTCCTGCCGTCTGATGAAAGTTCGACACAGTGGTTCTCGTGATGTTCATGGCAGCTCCACCAAGACCGAATTCCCACGTTCTGGGCGCCAGTCTCTCTTGCGAGAGTCCTGCCACCGGGCAAAGCAAGGCCAGCACAACGGCCAGAGCCGTTCTGTCCATTTTGTTTTTCATAAATGATAATAAATTGATTGAATGTTATTTCAGAGCATACTCCGTTATGTTCTCAATTCCCGGAATCCCATAGTATGCAGCGATCAGATCACCCTTGAGATAAATCTTTTGGCCGATAAGTTCCGGATGGTCTGCAAGATTCACAGCGATTCGTATGTCACCTTTAGGAAGTTTCACCGACATGCACGAGCTCTTGTTGGTCACAGAGGAACGCGCCGCGATAGCAATGCACGTCATGGATGAGAACGGAGCCGTGAAGGAAATACCTTCCTTGGCAGAAGACAAATCGCCTCCGACAACGTAGCCATACACCCATACCCCCTTCTCTCCGACATGTTCCTTAGCCTGTCCTACGCTGTAAGCCGTAGCTTGTGTCGTACCGGGATCCGCTCCCTGACCGGAGCCGACCTCATACTCGAAACTGTTCCAGATCCGGCTAGTATCAACCTTAATCGAAAATCCACCTGACTCTCCTGGCTTTGGAGGCTCTGCTGATGGACATGATATTCCCAACGTCAGAACCTCACAAGCCTCCAAATAACGGGTCAGCAGCACCTTTGAGGATATGCCGTCGTTCAACGTCACGGAGACATTCCCTGGCTTGAAATAGCCGATTCGCTTTTCTGTCTGGCTGTATTTGAGTTCTCCTTCCGTGGAGGAGACCGTCACAGAACCATCAGGATAAGTGGACTTGAATGTCTGATCCAGTTTCAGGCGCAGTCCGGAATTGAGTTGTATACAATTCAAGCGCACCTTGGTGTTTGCCCCGGACTGCACGACGACAACCTGCTCGTCGCCAAACTGGGGAGCGGAGAATTCGGGTTTGAGGAATATTCCGGAGACCGCCTTGACCGTGTAGCTTCCGGGATTGACCAGCATTGATTCCGGAGAGTCGCCATAGGCTCCCTCATAAAGCACATCGCCGGCTGAATTTCTCACGGTAAGGATGAACGCATCCGTGTCCGGCATGTCAAGCGTGGATCGTGTGAAGATCCGAGATGAGAAATTCCAGCTTAAGGTGCCTTGGGCGCTTCCGGAAGGAATCTTGTTGCAGGATAAGGTCAAGGAGGCCAATGCCATCATTCCGGCCACGATAACCTCCGAGAGGATTCTGATAGAATTCTTCATAGTTGATAAAATTAACGGTCCGCACCGTTGCGGTCCGTCTGCAAAAGTATGGCGACAAAACGTAAATAATGAAACGAAAGAAAAATAGTTTTCTATAAAAAACATAAATTTCTGTTTCTTTTATGAATATGAAAATATACCACCCATTTCTTGGGAGTCGCCTATGACCTTTGACAAAAATTCACGGGGCAATCG
>CAVIHT010000014.1:0-59940 GCA_963642795.1 Bacteroidaceae bacterium | reverse complement strand
TGCCCGTCTCGGAATCCGTATTGCCCAACAAATCAAACTGGAACATCAATGAACCATCATTATCTTTGAAACGACCCGGAGAGCAGCTCATCCGCCACGGAAAATACAAGTCGGCCGGGGAGATGTTCACCCGCAACAGTTCCAGTGAGGAGAACAGGGAGCAGAACCAGAGGCTGGTGGACTCCATCTGGGAGAGTATGGCGGAGAGCATAGCCTCAAGCCGCGACATCACGACGGCCGAACTGGACGAGGCCATAGACGGTCTCAAGCTCAATCTGCCGCAGGATTTCGTGGAATGCGGACTCGTCGATGAACTCCTGAACCGCTCGGAACTGGAGAACAAGCTGGCGGTGCTCGCCGTCAAGGACAGCTTCAAAGACGTCAGCCTGATTCCGTTCGCCGACTATGTGGCCGTAAGGTCCGTTCCTGCCAAGGCTAAGGGCAAGATTGCCGTCATCTATGCCGACGGCGAGATTGTCGACGGCAACTACAGGTCCGGAGTGGCGGGCGACAGATTCGCCTCGCTCATCTCCAAGGTGTGTGCAGACTCCACGGTCAAGTCCGTCGTGCTGCGTGTCAATTCTCCGGGAGGAAGCGTGCTTGCCTCCGAGAAGATAAAGACGGAACTGGACAATCTCAAGAAGACCAAACCGGTGGTGGCCTCATACGGCGGCTATGCGGCGTCGGGCGGATACTGGATCTCCAACGGCTGCGAGAGGATATTCTCCGATGCGACCACTCTCACCGGCTCCATAGGGGTGTTCGGTCTGGTTCCGGATTTTTCGAAGACCGCCAAAGACGTGCTTCATATCGGGGTGGAGAGCGTAAGTTCACATAAGCACGGCAATATGTTCGGCCTCACCAGACCTTTCGACAATAGCGAGTACGCCTATATGACCGAATCCATCGAGGCCGTCTACGACAGGTTCGTCTCTATGGTCGCGGAGAACAGGTCTCTGCCGGTGACTACCGTGGATTCCATCGCGCAGGGCCGCGTGTGGACAGGGGCGGACGCCCTCAGCATCCACCTCGTGGACGAAATCGGGACGCTTGAGGATGCGGTGCAGTATGCCGCCGTACTTGCCGGCGACCCGGCGCTCTCAGGCCTGGCAGTATGCGGCTATCCAGCCCCTCTGAGCCAGATGGAGAAACTCCTCTCGACTATAGGCGGCTCCGGCTCGGACGGTATCCTCGCACGGTTCGACTTCCTCAAGGATCTTACAGCCCCGCAGGTGCTAGCGAGGATGGAATACGGGATAGAGGTGAACTAGCTTTTATTTTTATCATGCGGAATCAGTAATTTTGGAGAAAATTGTATAAGATGAAGGGGAAAACGTTATTTGCTTTTGCGGCAGCCATGGCCGTGGTGTTGTCCTGCTCGAAATCCAGTGAGCGGACGGCGGAAACGGACGGAATCCGGCTTGACGGCAGCTGCACCATCTATTCTCTTGACAACGGCGAATCCGCCGGGTGGAGCATAGTCGAAGTTCCACAGTGGATTACTCCGGTCAAGTCCGAGGGCGGCGCACAAGATGCCATCGAACTGTATGTGGAGAGCAACAGCCTGTCCGGACGGGAAGGCGTGGTCGCGGTAAAATACGCCAACGGGAAGACCGTATCCACGGTGGTTTCCCAGTCCGCCTCCAGCCAGGGGGCGTCGCTGCAGAGATCCTATGCCGTCGGATGGGGGTTCGATGTCACGACGTATATGGACAGCCGTGGTCTCAAGGATCAGATATTCAACACTCAGAAGGTGCTCGACTTCAACGGTGAAGCGATTTCGAACCGCCGCAGTACGGGGACCGACATCATGGTGTTCTATGGGGAGAGCTTCTCCAGCCTGAGCAGTTCGCTGAACGCCAAGCTCAACCTCGAGAAACTTAAAATCAGCACGTTCGAACTGGGACTTTCCGGGGCTTTCGGAAGCAATGCCCTGAGCGATTCGAAAAGGATTTTCTCCTGGATGAGAGGAACTTATCTCGAGCGCAAGGTCGAATTTGTCGTCGATGCCGTCGATGCGCAGGATAACGATCTGTTCACCAGGGACTTCGCCGAGGAGCGCCAGGCGGTGATAGATGCGGGCGGGTCCGATGCCAGCATCAGGGAACTGCTCGAGAGGTACGGGACACACTACGTCACCACGTCCGATCTGGGAGGGTTCCTGGATTACTACTTCTCTTCGGTGGAAGAAAAGATAGAGGATTCGATGAACATCCAGGCCGCAATCAGTTTCGGATACAACAAGATGTTCAACATCAAGGGCGACGCCAGCTACGAGGATGCATACAAGAACCTCAACACTGACAAGATCGAGACCTTCAGCGTCAAGGGTGGGAATGCCATAGACCTGACCAACAAGGTGGTGAGCGGGACTATGGATGATGAGGCATTGCAGTCCTGGCTCTCTTCCCTGAATGGTGACGATGTCCTGGAGTGCCGGCTGGAGCTGATACGCTTCGATGTCAACCCTATCTGGGAGCTGTTCCCCGACGGGATTGATATGAAGATAAAGAATTACATCGAGAGGGTTATGTACTATGCCGACATCCCTGTGACCCGCACCGAAGAGAACGACAGATAAAGGACATTACTTATGAAACGACTTATAAAGATAGCAGCCATCATCTCCCTGCTGATTCTGTCTGCGGGGTGTAGTGACAAAGCGGTTCCGACTCCGGTCGTGCCGTCCGAACTGGAATGCAGCTCGGCTTCAGATTTCATCGACGTGGCCCTGGGGAGCGAAGACGCCTGGCACGTGGAGTCCTATCCCGAATGGGCGACTCCGATGAGCCTCGAGGGGGCCGCACGGGAATCCCTCACCCTCTTCGTGGAGGACAACCCCGATGATTCGGCCCGTACGGGCGAGATGAGGGTCCTGACGGAGAATGCCGAGTACGTCTTCACAATCCGGCAGAAAAGCAGTCTTACGGATGATGACAACGCTGCCATCGTCAGCGAAAACGTACTCTCGAAGACAAATGGCGTGGGATATAGCATCAACGCGTTCAACGTCCCGTCCGGAGGCAAATATGCCCTCAAGTCAGCCATCATCAATCCGGCGAAATTCATACGCGCCATCGCCTCGGAGGGCGAGGGGGATGCGTACTGTATGGAAAATCAATACAGTTCACGTACCGAATCGTATATAGGCACGACCGTCACGCAGGTTTCGACGCAGCTTTCGGTCAATGCCGGAATCGACGTAGATATAGCGGGCTTCAAGGCTTCCGTGGAAGGCAAGTTCAGCAGTACGGAAAGTACGGACATGGAGAGGGCCTATGCCATCAGGGAGATTCAGCATATCGTCGCCTCCCGGTATATCCGTCCCGGGATATTGAGGTCTCTCTCGAGGGGAGGATGCGACAGCGTATTCGTGTCCGGCTTCAAAAAGTATATGGAGAAGATAAGGCAGGACCCCTCGGATGCCAACATCCGCAATCTGATAGACAGGTACGGCACTCATCTCGTCATACAGGGGTCCTTGGGCGGGGAACTCTCCCTCGCTATGGAGATGACGAGCACGCAGAAGATTTCCGAGATGAAGATCCACGCCGCGCTTGACCTTTCCAACAAAGTGATCAGTGCCGGCGGGAACTTCGATATGGACGAGTCGCAGAAGGAAATCACCAAAAACACCAAGATTTCTCTTACCACGTATGGTGGAAACAATGTCTATACCATTGCGCCGGGAACCTCATTTGAAACAGCGATGTCCCAGGCGCTCGATGCCAAGAAGCTCAACGACTGGGTCGCGGCCATCAAGAACGGGGAAGCTCTGTCCCTGATAGACATCAAGACCTGTCCGATTTATGACTTGATGCCGGACGAGGCCTCCCGCAATGCCGTACGCAGCTATATGGTGAACCAATACCAGAAAGAGAGGCTCGGCCACGGGGCGCAGGTTTATGAGCTGAGCGGCTTCGCTGATCCCGATGTGCTGTCGGGATATGTGGAAATCCCCGAGATCAACGTCAGGCTGGAATGTTACCGCCACGAAGACCTGCCGGAATTGACCGCCGGGACCGAGCTTCCGGTGCTCATCTATTCGGGGCCGGTGGGCGATGTCAACTACGACTGCGGGTTCTTCATCGGGAGCAGCAGCAAGCATCCCGCGAAAGTGCGCAAGAACAGGGACGGCTCTTATTCTATCGAGGAATTCACGGATCTTCCGAAGCAGGCGATATCCAAGCTGTATGTCGATCCTGCGGGCCGGGTCACCATGGCCGCGCCGGTTTCTGAAGGATTGACTCAGATGAGTTTCAAGACAATTCCGTCAGCCTTGAAAGGCAACTGGGTGCCCGAAACGAATGAGGGCTGCTATTCGAGGCCCGAGCCTGTGAATTTTGGGTGGAGTTATATTACGAATATTGGCGCTATTGCCTGCAGGGGTAATTTCTCCCAGTTGGTTGTTCACAAGGGGGTGGATATCAGTCAATATGAGCTGGTGTTCTTCTTTGGGATGGACATTAACAAAGTCGAACTGAAGTTTTATAGATACATGGACGAAAGTTTTCTGATTAGTACATTCGAGAAGGGCAATTATTATGGAAACTTTGGAGAGGAAATCCGTTTCAAAGCTCCCGAGGGTACAAGTATCATCGACATATACCTGTATCGTCGCTTTGACGAAAACGACCCTGTGATAGATTGGGATGCACCGCCGAGACTTTACTTCCCGATAGCCTACGTGACACCTCCAAGCTGGAATTGAAATGCGTAAATACGCTTTTCTGCCGCCGCTCCTGCTTATGATGCTTTTGGCCTGCACCCGAAAAAGCGTGCAGGTCGAAGTCGTCTCCCCTTTGTCGTTGACTTATGATGCGATGTGTCAGAGGGATTCGATTGTATTTACATCTGACTGCGCGTGGAGCGCTGAGAGCGGATGCGACTGGATCACCATCGAGAGGGAGACGGGGTCCGGGGACGGACTTGTGCCGCTCTACATCCAGCAGAATGACTCGGGAGCCGACAGACAGGGATACGTCAGGCTGCATTTCGACGGTGGGGATGATGTCGTGATACGGCTCTGCCAGGATGCAAGCGATCTGAACAGCTACAGCGTGCTGGTCAACCTCCCGAAGACCTACGGAGTAGGCTGGGGGTACGACTATTCCATCGATCACGCGGACATCTCCGGAGTAAGGGGGCAGATTGTTGATGAAGCGAGATTGACCGGAGACTCCCCCGGCCCGGCCGTCATCGCCGAAGCCCACACCTACACCCGCACCGAGAGCGTGTCCGAAGAAAGCTGCACGGAACTGCTGCAGAAAATGTCTTCGAAGTTCACCGGAGGAGTGGATCTGAAAGTGGCCTCGGGCAAGGTCAGCGGAGAGTTTTCCAAGCAGATAAGCGAAAACAAAGACCGCCTGTATGTCTGGTATCGCGATATCCGGGCCGTGAAGCAGGCTTATATGGATACTGATGGCATCGCGGAGAGCTGTATGACGGCTGATTTCAAGGATGCAGTGAAGAAATTGCGGCAGGAAGGGGACGTGCGGGAGTTTGTCCGCAAGTACGGCACTCACTTCATACGGAGCTCGACGCTCGGGGGCAAGTTCGACTGGTATTTCACCGTCAGCCGCGAAGTCAGGGAAACGGTGGAGAAGATGGTGCTGACGATAAACGTCAAACTGCTGTTCTGGAAGAAAAGCACCACCAAGGTCGACGAGAGCGTGTGGTCGCAGATAAAGAAAGACTTCATCGCGAGCTTCGAAGTGACGGGAGGGGGAGACAAGGGCCGGGCCTTGAACCAGGCATTGCAGACTACGGCGGCCAAGGGTGTGCCGCTGAGCGATCCTGAGCTGATAACCAGGTGGCAGGAGTGCTTCGTCAGTCCGAAATCGGCCAGGGACGATGAGCTGACGATGATAGACTT
Organism: Bacteroidaceae bacterium; assembly: GCA_963642795.1. Taxonomy (GTDB): domain Bacteria; phylum Bacteroidota; class Bacteroidia; order Bacteroidales; family UBA932; genus Cryptobacteroides. The sequence continues at coordinate 54,065 of CAVIHT010000014.1, read as the reverse complement.
CGAGGTCTGCCCGATATGGGAAATCGTAGAGAGCATCGATGAGGCGGCAGCTGATAGATTGCGGGACTATATCGTCAACGAATATCTGAAATGAGGCTGCTTAAGATCATACTGCCGCTTGTGCTCCTCGGACTGTGCTGCGCCTGCTCCGAGAAGCAGACTTCATCGGACCCGCTGCCGAGGATAACCGTAGTGACCGCGACGGGAGGAGCGGGCGACAATGGCTATAACGACCAGATATTGGCGGGAGTGATGCAGGTGGGTGAAGCGGAGGACATAAGTCTGTCGCTTATAACTCCATCGGACCGGAAGGAAGCGCAGGAAGCTCTCTTGCAGTGGTGCTCAAAGGAAGAGACTGCGCCCAAAGAATTACTGGTGCTGGCCTCCAACGAATACGAGTCTCTGCTTGAGGACATCCCGGCAGGCCTTCCTTCCTCCAGGCGGATTCTTCTCATAGAGAGCGAAAAGACCGCCCCTCAAAAGAACGTTTCATCCGTCTTCATCAGAAGATACGGCGTTTCTTTCCTTTCTGGAAGTATGGCCCGCGAAGCGCCGGCGGCATACGTGATGGCTGCGATGCCGACGGATTCCTATATCGGCGATGCCGTGAAGGGATTTGCCGACGGATACCGCTCGGAGGGTAAGGGGGCTGGGGTGGTTTATCTCGCGGACGATGAATCCGGATACGCCATGCCCGAGCAGGCATATAAAATCATGCAGGAGATTGAATACAACGCTTTTGTCTATCCTCTGGCCGGAGGCTCCAACAGCGGGGCGTACAAGTCAGCCCGCGAACAGGATTTCTGCCTTCAGCTGATTGCCGGGATGGATGTCGATTGTTCTCAGTACAGCACCCGCGTGCCGTTCTCGGTACGCATTGATATGAAACGCATCACGGCTTCGCTGCTTGGGGAATGGCTTGATGAGGGGGAATTGCGGGAACACTATTCCTATGGTATGGCGGACGGGGATGCCGTATCCGTTGTACTCAGCCCGAATTTCTATCGGGACATAATCTCCTGGGAGGAATGGTACGATGATCCCGATTATTGGAGTGATGCGTATGAGAAGTACAAAGATATGGCAATTGGGAAAGAGGAGGCGTATTATGAGGGCAGGTAGATTATTGCTCCCGGTGCTCCTCCTGCCCGTCCTCTTGTTTTCCTGCTCTCCCGAGAGCCTTGAGGATGCAGGCGGCGAGAGCGTCTACAAGATTGCCGTAGTGATGCCGCAGGAGAGGCAGGAGGAATGGGAGCGCATTGCGGACTGGGCCTTGCAGAACATCGCGGATGCGCAGGCAGGCTTGCCGCGCAGGGTCGCCTTGAGCATCGAATGGCACGATGAGAATTCATCCGGGATCGCCTCCCGGCTGAAAGAAGTGGCAAGCGATGAGTCATACGTGGCGATAGTCGGCCCCTACAGTTCCGCGAAAGCGAATACGGCTGCGCAGATATGCTCCAAGAGCGGGAAGACTCTGATTCTTCCCGTCGCGACTTCCGCCGAACTGCAGCGCACCTATGCCGGAAAGCCGAATATCTGGAATCTCACTCAGTCGGATATCAGCCAATGCGAACTGATGCTTGCCCAGGCGGTGATATCGGAAAGCAGCTCGGTCAGTCTTCTGACGACGGATGACGATTACGGAAGAAGTTTCAGCGACTGGTTCGCCTACCAGGCTGTTGAGCTGGGGCTGTCTGTGGAGGATGTCTTTGTCTGCTCCTCCGAGAGTGAGGTCAGGGCGGCCGTGCGTACTATCGCCGAGGGACGCGGGTACAGTCGGCACCTTCTGCTTGCCCCTTCCAGGGAGAGCTTCGCCATTGCCTTCGATGAGGAGCTGGGCGTGCTGAAAGAAAGCACGGAGCGCTTCCGCTTTCCGAACGTCATCTGCTCCGATGTCATGCGCTCTCCTACCTTGTCGGACCGTCTGGTCGCTATGTCCTATGAGGGCCTGTCTCCGAGCGCCGCGCCCGTCAGCGGCTTTGCGGAGGCGTATCGCGCCAGATTCGGAGAAGAGCCATCCAACGGAGCGGCTCATCTCTACGATGCGCTGCTTCTGCTCTCCTATGCCCTGACGGTGGATGAGGGCGATCTTGATGATGCGATTCTCAAGGTGGTCGAAGGACGCGAGAGCTGGAACAGGAGCTGGCTTCCCGCCGATATGCACGACACTTTCGCCCGTCTTCAGAACGGCGGGAATCCCGATGTCAGCGGGGTTACGGGGGACTGGACGTTCGATGACAGGCACCATTCCGGAGTTCTCAACACCACCTATTCGCACTGGATCCTGAGAAACGGGACATATTCCACTCTTGAATATCTCTCTTCAGACGGAGGTTCGCGCACCACTTCCTCGCTTCAGGCCTGGGATATCCGGAGCCGGATCCGGCAGGACTTTGACAGCGGTCAGAAGAGTTTGCCTTATCCGGAATATTCGGGGGAGAACTGGGCCGTGGTGGTCGGCACATCCGATACGTGGGCGAATTATCGCCATCAGGCGGATGCCCTGGCCATGTACCAGCTATTGAAAAGGCACGGCTACGATGACGAGCATATAATCCTTGTCATCGCCGACAACATAGCCTATGATTCCCACAACCTCTATCCAGGGACGGTGAGGGTGAGACCCGACGGGGAGAACGTATATGAGGGGGCCGTAGTGGACTATAATCTGAAAGACATAAAGGTCTCAGACCTGAGACAGATAATGACGGGACAGCGCTCAGACAGGCTGTCCGAAGTCATCTCACCGGAGAGCAACGACAACGTGCTTGTCTTCTGGTGCGGGCACGGTGCCAAGAACAGCCTGATGTGGGGGAGCGAGAGCGCGGTGAGAGGATATGAGATTGCCTCCATCGTGAAATCGATGAACTTCAGGAAGATGCTCTGGGTAGTGGATGCGTGCTACAGCGGCACTATCGGGGAGGCTTGCGCCGGAATCCCGGGGATGCTCGTAATCACTTCCGCCAATGCCGATGAGCCCTCAAAGGCGGATGTGAAAGACCCCGAGATGGGAATATGGCTTTCAAACGGGTTTACGAGAGAATTTCAGGAAATTATGGATGCGCAGCCTGACATCGTCTTGCGGGATCTGTATTACGCGCTGTCCGCGCACACTCTGGGGTCTCACGCAACGGTCTATAATGTCGAGAATTACGGCAATATGTACAAGGAGTCGATGAGTGAATATTTTCAAACAAACCAATAATTCAGAATGAAAACATTTTTCAGCAAGTTCGCGGCAATCTTTTTTGCCGTGTCGGCAAGTTTCGCGCTTGTCAGTTGTGGGGAAGGCAGCAAGGAAGAACCCGAAGATCCGACGGCCCTCAAGGGGATTGAGACCGTTTACTCCGTTGAGCTGACGGAGGATTATCTTTATTTCTATGACGTGACCGTGAATTACGGATTCGCCGATTCAGAGGGGATCACGGAAGAGATCGTGACCGAGATGTGGTCGCTTGACCAGAAATTCGACAAGGATATAGTTGAACTTCCGGGCAGATTCTTCTGCAAAGTCACGGCGACTCCGAAAAATCCTGTCCCCGAGATAGATGAGGCCAAGACCTATGCCATAAAGCAGTCACATTCCTTTTATGTGTACGGGCTGCGGAACGACGGTCAGGAAAGCATAATGAAGATGTCAAAAGGTGGTCCCGACGGTCTCTCGCTCAAGGGGAGCAAGATGCCGGAGTTGCTCGCCAAAGGCGCCAGGAAGGTCGCGGACTTCGATTACGAGAGATAATATAAGCACCCGGAAGAGCGGTGAGATGCCCGATCGGGGTCGGGCATGACGAAGATACCCGTCATTGCCGGCTTGCTTCTTCCGTCATTGCCGGCTTGACCGGCAATCTTTCCCCGCCGACAGCAAGAGATGCCCGATCGAGTCGGGCATGACGGAAAAAGTGGGGCTGGCTAAAAAGTCGAAAGACCAATCAGTCAGCCCCCCTTTTTAGGAATATTGTCGCTCTACATAAAGATATACCTCAACACGAAGAGTACCGCGAGTACCCACATGGTGACGCTTATCCTGTTTTCCGCATTGGGACACCCAAGATTAACTTTTCCGGGTGGTAGGAAACGGAAACGACCATCCGCGTGCCGTCACCGCGCTCGATGACCCGTACTTCCCCGTCCTTGAGATTGAGAGAGAGGATGGCCTCCTTGACTGTTCCGCTATCGTTTCTCGGCCTCGCCCCAAGGATAAACTCAAAGTACACGAGGATTAGTCAACGCCTGACGAAGACCGGTGCCATATCGAAAAGTTTATTAGTACCATTGGACTCCGAATCCGAGAGCGACATTGAAATTTCTCCTACAACATCCCCCGCAGCATTATACACCTTGTGCGTAGTAACAGCCTTAATTGAAGGATTCTCAACCCGCTTGATTCTATCAAATCCGAGTTTAAATTTGGCCAAAAAGGTATTCAGCTCATCGTCAGTGATAGAAACCTTATCAATCAGCGCTTCCGATTTATCGCCATCAATAATGGCAAATCCTTTCAACTCCTTCATAATCATTCCGGCAATTTTGTCATTGAAGGCATCGGCGACAGACAGAAACAGGGCATTGTCCCTTGTTCTCTCAATCATATCCTCAGCGGATTTGTAGTGAGAGGTAACTCCTATTCCATCCTCGGAGCGCACGAAGAGACATTTTTCACGACCTTTGTTGACAGTCTTGAAATACAGATATTCACCGACGATTTTGTTTTTTGTAGCCGAGAATCCATAACGATAGTAGTCCCCAAATATGAGCAACTCGATTTCAAAACCGCAAGGTTTTGTCCGGCTTTCTTCCTCGTACAGGAATGGGAACATCAACAGTTCTTCAGATGAGTTATAACTCGCAGAGTTGTATATTGTGGTCAAGAATACACGAAATGCCTCAATCAGATTACTCTTGCCGCTGGAGTTAGCCCCATAAAGCACAGCCGATGGAAGCACGGCTATATCACCGGCTTCAGTCAGAACTTCATCGTGTTCCTTTACTGAAGCAGCCGTCAGATCCAGAGTCTTCTTATTCTTGAATGATCTGTAATTTCAACCTCTCCTATGGCAAGGACAAATAAGACCAGAAAGCAATACCTGAAAGAATATGCAGGGGTGATTGCTGAAATGTCACCCTCGCCACTATCTCGGCAAGTTCCGCATTGAGCTTCACGATATCCACTTTCTCCCTGGTGTCCGCCCGCTCCACCTCCTTTTCTAACGCTTGCTTACGATGAAAGGGTATGGAACGGGAAACTATCTGGTTTTCTTCCCGTTTTTGAATGGATTCGGCCCGAACTTCTTGCGGGGACGGCCTTTGTCCTTGTTGGAGGACTTGCGCTTAGGCTGGTCATCGGGGTGAGCCACGGCGGCGTAGAATGGCTTGCGCTCACCGTTGTCAGACTCCTGCGACAATCCTCCTTGTCCGTTTGCCCCGGCATTTACGCCTTCACCAGCTCTCCTTCGGCGGGTCCCTTTCCGGGGATCCTTCCCGGGGGTCTTCCCGACACCTGCGTCAGAGGTGATGTCAACAAGTTCGTAGTCCAGAAGACGTTGCTCCAGGTTGGCGGCCTTGACACGGATCTTGACCGGGTCTCCGAGACGATAGACTTTGCCGGAGCGGCGGCCCCGGATGAGGTAGTTCTGCTCGTCGAACTCGAAGAAGTCGGACTTGACGTCGCGCAGGGCTACCATGCCCTCGATCATCGTCGGCTTGATCTCCACGTACATTCCCCACTCGGTAAGGCCGGAAATCGAACCTTCATATTCATTGCCTATCTTGTCCTGCATGAACTCGATGAGCTTGTACTTGATGCTGTCGCGCTCGGCGTTGGCCGCGATCTGCTCGCGCTCGGAGGCATGCTGGCACTGGGCTTCGTAATATTCCTTGTTCTGGCTCTCCGCATTGTCGAGATAGAGGGCCAACAGCCTGTGTACCATTGTGTCAGGGTAACGGCGGATAGGGGAGGTGAAGTGTGTGTAGAACTTGAACGCAAGTCCGTAATGGCCGATGTTTTCAGTTGTGTAAACAGCCTTGGCCATCGAGCGCAGGGCTATCATCTGGAAGGCGTCGCATTCCGGTGTGCCCTTCGCTTCGGCGAGCAACGTGTTGAGCGACTTGGCGATCTCACGTCCGTTGCCGCTCGGCCCGAACTTGAATCCGAAGTTGCCCACGAACTGCCCGAGGCTTGCGATCTTCTCCGAGTTAGGTTCGCCGTGCACACGATAGACGAATGTCTTGGCCTTCTTGTCGGCCTTGCCGTCCATCTTGCCGGAAGTGGCGATGAACTCAGCCACGGAACGGTTGGCAAGAAGCATGAACTCTTCGATCAGCCAGTTTGCCTCCTTGGAAATCTTCTCGTAAACCCTTACCGGCTTGCCCGCCGCATCGACCTCTACCTTCATCTCAGGACGGTCAAAGCTGATGGCTCCGGCGGCAAAACGCCTTCTGCGCATTATGGCGGCCAGTTTGTTGAGAGTGACGATGGCCTCCCTGATGTCTTGACTGATGGCAGGATCGGCGGGTTCCTTGCCGTCGGTCTCGATGATCCGCTGGGCTCCGTCGTAGTCGAAGCGATAGTCCGAGCGGATGGCCGTGCGTCCGAACCAGCGGCTCTCTATCTTTCCGCGAGGTGTCATCTCCACGACCACAGAGAAGGTCAGTTTCTCCTCATGAGGGCGGAGAGAGCAGAGCTTGTTGCACAGCTTCTCCGGAAGCATCGGTACCGTCCTGTCAACCAGATAGACGGACGTTCCGCGTTCCTGGGCCTCCTTGTCCACAATGGTGCCGGGAAGCACATAGTGCGACACGTCTGCGATGTGGACTCCGATCTCGTAGTTGCCGTTGTCCAGTTTCTTGAATGAGAGAGCGTCGTCAAAATCTTTGGCGTCAGCCGGGTCGATGGTGAATGTCAAAGTGTTACGGAAATCACGACGTTCTTTGATGTCCTCTTCCGTGATCTTGTCCGAAATCTGGTCCGCCGCGTTCTCCACCTCGGGTTCGAACCTGTAAGGAAGGGCATATTCCGCAAGTATCGCATGCATCTCCGTGTCGTTCTCGCCCGGCATTCCGAGCACATCCACGATGTGTCCCTTGGGGGTCGGTTCGCCCTTGTCCCAGCCGTCTATCAGAGCCGCCACTTTCATCCCTCTCTTGGCTCCTTCCGGCAGCGTCTCGAAATCTATGCTGATGTCATACGGCATGTTTCTGGCTTGCATAAGCACCCAAGCCTGTCTTCCGGCAATGTGCAGCACGCCGACGAACGGCTTGTGGCTGCGCTCGACAATTTCAATGATCTCTCCTTCACGGCGTCTGGCCGCGTCCCTGCGGCCACGTCCCTTAGCCTCATCGGCTTCCTTTTTCTCACTTGTCACCGCACATCTGACGATGTCCCCGTTCAGCGCGCCGCGTGTCTTGGATGCCTTGACGAACACATCGTTGTCCGGCTCGCCTTCAATGATTACGAAGACATAGCCGTCCCTTGTCATCTGAACTTTACCGGTAACCTCCTCCAGCACTCTTTTCGTCTTCTGTCTGAACCCGAATTTCCTGTCGCGGCTCTTCCTGCCGCCATTCTCGCCACCTTGGCGATTTCTCTTTTTCTGCATTACGAATATATTATATCTTACAAAGGTACGAATTTTCCTTGCAAACGGTGAGCCCGAAAGGTAGATAATGATTATCTTTGTAACGAAAAGGCTTGAGTTTTTGAATATTCAAGGTCGAGCGACAATAATTTAAACACAAGAATATGTCTGACATCAGAAATGACAGCAGAATCGTCATGACCCTCGACGCCGGCGGTACCAACATGGTCTTCGGCGCGATGAAAGGCGGCGAGTTCTGCTGCGAACCAATCACGCTCCCGTCCAACGCTGACAATCTCGACCGCTGCCTCGGCACGATGGTCGAAGGGTTTACGCAGATCAAGGAGGAACTCGGAGAAGAGAAACCTGTGGCCATCAGTTTCTGTTTTCCCGGCCCGGCCGACTACCCCGACGGAATCATCGGAGGCTATCTTCCAAACTTTCCGTCATTCAGGGACGGAGTGGCTCTCGGACCGTTCCTTGAGGACACTTTCGGCATTCCTGTCTACATCAACAACGACGGCGACCTCTACGCCTACGGTGAGGCTCTGGGCGGAGCCCTTCCGGAAGTCAACGAAAGACTCGCCAAGGCCGGCAGCGCGAAGCGTTACCGCAACCTCATCGGCTACACTTTCGGTACCGGTCTTGGAATAGGCACGGTGATCAACGGCGAACTCAACCGTGGTGACAACTCCTGCGTGGAGACCTTCTGCCTCAAGCATCCGGACATGCCGGACATCATCGTTGAGGACGGAGCGTCGATCCGTGCCGTGAAGAGAGTTTACGGTGAACTGACCGGCAATCCGAATCATGGCCTTGAACCCAAGGATTTGGCCGAGGTCTGCGAGGGCAAGAGACCTGGCGACAAGGAGGCCGCGATCAAGGCTTTCGACAAGATGGGGGAGGTAGCCGGCGACGCGATGGCCACGGCCGTAACCCTGATTGACGGTCTCATCGTGATCGGCGGAGGCGTGATGAACAATGCCAAGTACCTGATGCCCGGAATCTTGCGCACAATGCGCGGCAAGATGCACCAGCTCACCGGCGAGGAACTTCCGCGTGTACAGATGAAGGTCTATAATCTCGACGATCCTGCCGAGTTCGAGCAGTTCGCCCGTGGGGAGGCTCGTTCCTTGAAGGTTTACGGCAGCGACCGTGAGGTGATTTACGATCCTCAGAAACGCGTCGGCGTGATGCGTTCGAAGATCGGAGCCAGCAAAGCCATCTCGCTCGGAGCCTATGCATTTGCTCTCACGGAGTTAGACAAGAAATAAAAATAAAGGAACTTAACGAATATGTACCCTCTGAAATTTGAGCCCTATCTCCGCGAAATGGTGTGGGGCGGAGAAAAAATCGCCCCGTTCAAGGGCATAAAGACAAAACGGCACAACATCGGCGAAAGCTGGGAGATCTCAGCGGTTCCGGGTCACGTCTCTACCATAGCCAACGGGCCTCTCGCAGGCAAAAGCCTGACAGATGTGATGAATGAATATGGTCCCGAACTCGTCGGCAAGAAAGTCTTTGAGAAGACAGGCACGGAGTTTCCGCTGTTGATCAAGTTCATCGACGCCAAGAGCGACCTGTCGATCCAGGTCCACCCGAACGACGAACTCGCCGAAAAGACCCATCCGGGGATGAAAGGCAAGACAGAGATGTGGTACGTAGTGGGAGCCGACGAAGGGGCGCACCTGCTGAGCGGCCTCACCGAGTGGATCACGCCCGATGAATATGAGGAGAGGGTCAACGAACACACCATCACCGACGTGCTGGCGAGTTACCGGATTGCTCCCGGAGATGTGTTCTTCCTTCCCGCCGGGCGCATCCACGCCATCGGGGCCGGCGCTTTCGTCGCCGAGATTCAGCAGACTTCCGACCTGACCTACAGGATCTACGACTACGGCCGTCTTGGTCTTGACGGTAAGCCCCGCGAACTCCACATCGAGCAGGCCAAGGAGGCCATCGACTACGATGTCTATCCGGACTACAGGACTGACTATTCCCGCGTCAAAGACACCGAGACTGAGTTGGTGAGCTGCAAGTACTTCACCACCTCGCTATTCGACCTCGGCAAGCCTTGCGCCAAGAATCTCTCAGGGCTTGATTCCTTCGTGGTCGTGATGTGCGTCGCCGGAAGCGGCAGCCTCATCGACCGGGAAGGCGACGGAGAGGAACACACCGTTACCCTCCGTCAGGGCGAGACCGTCCTCATTCCGGCCACCGCCGCCGCCATCGAGTTCCGTCCCGACCCCGCGATGACCTGCCTTGCCAGCTGCATCGAGTAAGGCTCTCGGTCGGCTTCGGCACGAATCGGATCCTGACATCCTCCGGAGTTTCGGAGGAGAAGTAAGATCTTCTTGTTGCGCTACCTGAATCCGATTCTCTTTCTTCCTGAGTCAGCGTTCTCGATCAACTCCTCACGGCAGAAGTCCCTGATCTCTTCCATTCCGGCGTCCACGCCGTCAATGATGAACTTGATCTCCTTCTTGCGCACTATGTTCTCGATCTGTCCTCCACTGAAATCGAAACTATGCGCCAGCTCCTTCGCCTCCTCCTCGCTCAGGGTCGGCAGCATCGAAGCCCAGATCTGTTCCTTGACATTCTCGTCCGGAGTGTCGAACCGGATCTTGTAAAGGAACCTTCTCTCGAAAGCCTTGTCCAGATTGCGGGTGAGGTTTGTAGTGGCAATCAGTATTCCGTCCAGCTTCTCCATTTCCTGAAGGATGATGTTCTGGATGCTGTTCTCCATCTTGTCAACCGCACGCGTCGCCCCCTCCTGGCGGATTCCGAAGATGGCGTCCGCCTCGTTGAAGAGCAGAATCGGAGCCACTGCGGATTTCTCCACCGCCTTCCTGTACTGGTCGAACAAGCCTTTGATGTTCTTCTCAGACTCGCCGACCCAGCAGCTTTTGATGTTGGGAACGTTCACGAGGAAGATGTCCCGGCCTGTCTGCCTTGCCAGCTGGTAAACGGTTTCGGTCTTTCCTGTTCCCGGACTGCCGTAGAACAGACAGGTGAAACCGGTTCTCAACCCTCTGTCTTTAAGTCTCCCGCAGGTTTTCCCGTAGTTTTCCTGCTCAATCAGGTTTTTCAGCCTTGTGACCTGAGTGTCGTTTTCTTTGTTGTAGAACAGAGCCTTTGCCACTATTTCCGAGTGCTTGATCGTGTTCATACCGTTGGACTCGTTGCTGTCTGTCCCGCCTCCACCGATCTCGGCGAAAATGATATCCTTGACCTTGTTCCGCGCGAGCGCCGACTTGATGAAAGCGGGGACCAGAATCTCTTTGTCCTCGTTCCTCCTTATCAGTTTCTTCCCCTCCAAGGATTTCAGTTCGGGCTCGTAGGTAAGGGACTTGACGTAGGTTATGCCCATTTTCATAGCCACGTCATCCACTTCGATGAGGTGTCTAGAGCTCTGTTCCAGAATGTTGGCGAAAATGACAGTCTCTCTCGGTGTTGTCCCGAGTATCGCTCCGGCCTGCACCCGTTTCAGGCACTCAGGCATTATATAACTATATCTCGATCATCGGGCTGGCGAGGGCTTGGCGGAGCTGCTCGTCGTAGCGGAGACGGACTTTGATGCCGGCTTCCTGGAAGTGGTAGCGGACCGCGATCTCCTCCTCGATGAACGGCACGATTTCATCCTTCTTGAGTTTCAGGAAAGTCTCCTTGTCCATCTCCAGGGCTTTCTGGAGGGCATCGAGTTCCGCTGACATATTCTTTGACAGACCGTCCTTCTCCAGTTCTTTCTTCATCCGGTCGAAGTACGTCCTCGCGCTGGATCGGTAGTCGAACTCCTTTGTCTTGGCGAAGGCCACGAATCCGTCCCAGTCCTTGTCGGCGAGATGGAAGTCTTCATCCACACTGGAGTGAGAGCGGACAAAGTCAATGACATATTCCTGAATGATTCCTGAATATACGAGTGAATATGTCAGGCGGCTGTAGTCGTGTCCCTCAATCTTGACATCCGGGGTGATGCCGCCGCCGTCGCGTACCGTCCTGCCATGGGCGGTCTTGAACTCATGGGTCAGAGAGTCAGGAATATACCCGACGCTGCCGTCCTCGTTGCGGTGCGAGTAGTCGATCGCCTGGACGCAGCGGCCTGACGGGGTGTAGTATTTCGCCGTGGTCACTTTGAGCTGTCCGTTGTAAGGGAGCGGACGGATGCTCTGGACAAGCCCCTTGCCGAAGGTTCTCGTGCCCATCACCGTGGCTCTGTCGAGATCTTGGAGCGCTCCGGTCACGATTTCGGAGGATGAGGCCGACCCGGAATCCACCATCACGATGATCGGGATCCGGGTGTCAAGCGGTTCTGACGTGGTCTTGTAGTGCGTCTCGCCTCCGGCGGCCTGACCCTTTGAAGACACTACCATCGATCCTTTCGGCACGAAAAGGGACACGATGTTTATCGCCTCGCTCATCAGCCCGCCCCCGTTGCCCCTAAGGTCGAGAACCAGCTTCTTCATTCCCTGACTCTTAAGCTTCAGGAAAGCGTTGCGCAGCTCTCCGGAGACGTTCTCCGTGAAGCCGCTCTGGCAGATGTAGCCGGTCGTGTCGTTGAGCATCCCGGCATATTCAATGTCAGGAAGATGAATCCTCTCGCGGGTCACCACAATCTCCACGATTTCTTTGGTACGTACTTTCAGCACCTTGAACTTGACGGTCGTGCCGGGTTTGCCCTTCATCCTGTCGGAGCATTCCTGGCTGGTGAGGCCGTGGGTGCTCTGTCCATCGATCTCCATGATCTCATCGCCGCAGGTAAGCCCGTATTTCTCGGCAGGGGAACCCTTGTAAGGTTCGTTGATGATGACGTTCCCGTCCTTATCCGGCTTGTAGATGATCGCTCCGATGCCTCCGTAGGACTTGTTGATCATCATCATCAAGTCCTCGTTCTCCTCCTCCGGAATGTAAACCGTGTAAGGGTCAAGGCTCTCCAGCATCGCGTCGATGCCTGCCCGCTCAATCCTGTCCACCGGCAGAGAGTCCACGTAGGACTTGTTGAGTTCCTTAAGGATTGAGTTCTGGATCTCTGTCCATTTCCCGAGCTTGAAACTCTGTGACTGTCCGAACGCCGCGGCGCCGACCACAAAAGCCAGCGATGCCGCTATCAATGATTTGATCTTCATGTTCATCGAATATATTCTTGAATATTACCGCTGCGCCATCCCAGTGGCGACAAAGCGCAGACATGGGCGCAATACCCGTGCCAACCCCACAAATTTAAGCATTTTCCGAAAGATACGCCTATTCTAATCTCGACAGTCTTTCCTCAATTAAAGATTTGAGTTTCTCTTTCAATGTGTCGGAAAGGAATGATGAGTCCAGTACCCCAACCATTTCCAGTTCTCTGACAACCCGGTTGCCGAATTTAAGAAGCTGTTTAAAAAGGGGAACCATTTTTAAACAGCTTCTTAAACAAGGTTGTTAAAAAGTGATTAAATATGTATATTTGTAGTTGAGGAAGAATATGACAAAAATAGTTTTCGCGACAGGCAACCGGGGGAAGCTGAGGGAGGCTTCCGAGATTCTGGGGGAGGGGTTTGAACTGCTGACTCCGGTGGACTTCGGTATCACCGAGGACATCCCGGAGACGGGGGAGACGCTGGAGGAGAACTCGCTCCAGAAGGCACGGTACATCTACGACAGAAAGGGGTGCGACTGCTTCGCTGACGACACAGGGCTGGAGGTGGATGCTCTGGGTGGAGCGCCGGGAGTCTATACGGCGCGTTACGCCGGACCGTCAAAGGACTTCGATCAGAATATGGACAAGGTGCTGTCTGAACTTTCCAAACTGGAGACTGCTGGCCAACAGGTCAGCCGCAGAGCCCGCTTCCGCAGCGTTGTCACCTTGATTATCAACGGCGAGGTACATCAGTTCGAGGGGACGATGGAAGGCACGATCGCCCGGGAGAAATCCGGCAGGGGAGGCTTCGGCTACGACCCGATCTTCCTGACCGATGAATATCCCGGCCTCACCGCCGCCGACATCTCGGAGGAGCGGAAGAACGAAATCTCGCACCGAGGCAAGGCGCTTCGGGCGATGGCGCAGTGGCTCAGGGAGCGGTAATTTATTTGACAATTGCCAAAAGGCAGCTTCCCAATGTGCGAAAAGGCAGAACTCATCATCATCGGTCACACCAAAGTCGGCGAGAATTCCATCGTCCTGCACACCATCAGTCGGGAATATGGAAGGCGGGGCTTCTTCGTGAAAGTGAGTTCCAAGACGGTTATGGCGCTTTTCCTGCCCTTGAATATTCTTGAGGCGGAAGTCACCGAGAACCCGAAGTCGGATCTCTGGTTCGCCCGCAACTTCGTCAGTGTCAACCCTCTCGTGGGGATTCGCGGGAATATTCACAAGAACACGATGACGCTTTTCATGAGCGAGGTTCTTTTCCGTGTGATAAAGGACCAGACCAACGAGGAAGGGTTGACTGATTGGCTGAAGCGAACAATTCTGACGCTGGACGAACTTCAAAGCGACTTCGCCAATTTTCACCTGTGGTTTCTGCTGGAACTCTGCGCCGTTCTTGGCTTCAATCCCGACACAATCGGTCTCGCCCCTTTCTCCGGCAAGCATCTTGAACACATCAAGTCTTTGCTAACCAGTTCGTTCGGAGAGGCGATGCTGCTCCCCATGAGAGGTTCCGACCGCAATGAGATCGCTGAATGCATCCTCAAGTACATCGAACACCACACCGAGTCGGCTGTCAACGTGCGGTCTTTGTCGGTGTTAAGGGATATTTATGGATGAAATTCCACAAAGCCTCAGAAGCTGTTTTGATTTTTATCGAGCCGCACTTTCTTTTGCCCCAAGCGGAATATTTCGTTATCTTTGTACTTTAGTCCGCGAAAGGAAATATGTTTTCAAAGGAACTTAAAGAAGAATGCGGGGTGTTCGGTGTCTGGGGTGTCCCTCACGCCGCCGAGGTGACCTACTACGGTCTCCACTCGCTTCAGCATCGCGGCCAGGAAGGCTGCGGAATCGTCTCGGTCAACGATAAAGGAGAACTTCACCGGGTCAAGGGACTCGGGCTCGTGACCGAAGTCTTCAACAGTGAGAATCTTGGTTCTCTGCACGGAAATATGGCGGTCGGCCATGTGCGTTACTCCACGCACGGCGGAGGCGGCATCGAAAATGTCCAGCCGTTTCTCTTCAGGCACAACAGCGGGGATTTCGCCCTCGTCCACAATGGTAATGTGGTGAACTCCGCACAGTTGAGAAAATATCTTGAGGATCGCGGCAGCCTGTTCCAGTCCACGTCCGACAGCGAGATTCTGGCCCACCTCATCAAAAAGGAGCCGGTCGAGAGGAACAGCCCGAGAATATACCCGATTATGGAGGCCTTGAACATGATTGAAGGGGCTTTTGCGTTTCTGGTGATGACCAACCACCGGATCTACGCCATACGTGACAAGTACGGTCTGCGGCCTCTGTCCATCGGACGGATCGGCGACGGCTACGTCATCAGCAGCGAAACCTGCGCGTTCAGTGTCGTGGGAGCGGAGTTCATCCGTGACATAGAGCCAGGCGAGGTCGTGACGATCGACCACCACGGCATCAGGAGCCGGAAATATTCAGACTACCAGCGTCACGCCATGTGCGCAATGGAATATATCTACTTCTCCCGTCCGGACAGCGACATCGAAGGGTGCAACGTACATGCTTTCAGGAAGGAGAGCGGCAGGATTCTCTTCCGGGAGTCTCACGTGGACGCCGACATCGTGGTCGGTGTCCCGGACTCCAGTCTCAGCGCCGCGTCAGGATATTCAGAGGCCAGCGGGCTTCCTAACGAGATGGGGCTCATCAAGAACCGCTACATCGGCAGGACTTTCATCCAGCCGTCGCAGGAGATGAGGGACAAGGGTGTGAAGATGAAGTTGTCTCCGGTGCGGAGTATCGTGAAGGACAAGAGGATCATCCTTGTGGATGACTCGATCGTGCGCGGAACCACGTCCCTGAGGATCGTGCGGATGCTGCGCGAGGCCGGAGCCAAGGAGGTTCACATGAGGATCGCCAGTCCGATGATCAAGAATCCTTGCTTCTACGGAGTCGATATGTCCACGCACAAGGAACTCCTCTGCTCTTCAAGGAATCTTGAGCAGGCGCGTCAGGCCATCGAGGCGGATTCGCTGGCTTTCCTTTCAGAACAAGGCCTTTTAGAAGCCGGTCACCGCGGCGACCTTTGTCTGGCCTGCTTCAACGGCGGCTACCCGACCGCCCTCTACTCAAGCATCGAGGAGGTCAACGAAGAGCACAAATTCTGATTTATGGATAACGGGAAACATCTTGGTATCCAAGAATATATGAATATGGTTATAATTTATTAAGGAATATATTACACTATGGCAGTTGATTACGAGAAGGCTGGTGTCAGCCTTGAGGCAGGTTACGACGTTGTCCGCAGGATCAAGAAGCACGTGGCATCGACCGACAGGCTCGGTGTGATGGGAAACATCGGATCGTTCGGAGGGATGTTCGATCTTTCAAAGCTGAACATCAAGGAACCGGTTCTGGTCAGCGGAACGGACGGAGTCGGTACGAAACTCAAGCTGGCGTTCGCGATGGACAAGCACGACACCATCGGCATCGACGCCGTGGCGATGTGCGTGAACGATGTTCTGGCACAGGGGGCGGAACCTCTTGTGTTCCTTGACTATGTGGCTCAGGGGAAGACCCGTCCCGAGGTCGTCGAGGCCATCGTGGCCGGAGTAGCGGAAGGATGCCGTCAGGCCGGATGCGCCCTCGTGGGCGGCGAGACAGCCGAAATGCCTGGAATGTATGAGGATGGTGAATATGACATCGCGGGCTACACCACGGGTGTCGTTGAGAAATCCAAACTCATCGATGGCACGAAGGTCAAGGCAGGAGATGTTCTCGTGGGAATCGCCTCCACCGGAGTCCACAGCAACGGATTCAGCCTTGTGCGAAAGATCTTCTCCGACAACAGTCTGGATCTGCATAAGGTCTATCCTGAACTGGAATCCGATCAGCCGCTCGGCCTTGTCGCCCTGACCCCGACCAGAATCTACGTGAAGCAGGTTCTGGATGTCATCCGTAACTGCGACGTGCACGGGGTCGCCCACATTACCGGCGGCGGCTTCGACGAGAACATCCCGAGAATCCTTCGCGAGGGTCAGGGAATCGAGGTTCATGAAGGCTCCTGGACAATCCTCCCGATTTTCCGTTTCCTGGAGAAGTACGGCGACATTCCTCACAGGGAGATGTTCAACATATTCAACATGGGTGTCGGAATGGTTCTGGCTCTGGATGAGGCCGAGGCGCAGAAAGCCATTGACATCCTTGCCGGCTATGGAGACAAGGCGACCGTTATCGGACGCGTGACCGACAAGCCGGGCGTGGATATTCATTCTGAAGCTTTTTGATGCAAGTTTTTGGAATCATTGGATTTGGTTCAATGATTAAAGCTTTAGAATCATGAAAAAATCATTTGCTGAACTGACTGCGGCCATCGGCTCCGCTCTGCTCTCGATGCTCGGGTTTTCCGGTTGTGATGGAAACATCAATGGAAGTCTTTGTGAGTACGGAACACCTCATTGTGATTTCAAGGTCGATCTCACCGTTGTGGACGAAAGCGGCAAGGCAGTCAAAGGCATCAGTGTCACTCCTTCGGAACAGCGGTTGACTCATGACAAGGACACCCTTTACACAGACGAGAATGGAAAGGCCGTCGGCAGTTATGACAATGTCTGGCCGTATGATGAGGTCAAGTTCTACTTCGATGATGTCGATGGTGAAGCCAATGGCTCCTTCAAGCGTGACAGCCTGACTGTCAAGGCTGAGAAACTGAAAGGCGGCAGAGGCTGGTACGAGGGAGAGTTTGCCCTGAAAGGCACGAAGACTTTGAAGAAGGACGAGTAACGGATGGACGGACTTTCGATCAGAAGACGGATAGCGCTTGACATCGCAAGGTTTCTGCGCAAGTCTCAGGAGGAGGAACATCCTCTGAGACAGCTCTTCTGGGAATGCACGCTCCGTTGCAACCTTCGTTGTCTGCACTGTGGCAGCGACTGCAGGCAGGTGGCCTCTACTCCGGACATGCCTAAGGAGGATTTCTTCAAGGTGCTGGATTCCATTGCTGCGAAGACCGATCCTCACAAGGTGTTCGTCATCGTCTCCGGCGGAGAGCCGACGATGAGGGCGGACTTGGAGGAATGCGGCAAAGGAATATATTCCCGCGGCTTTCCGTGGGGGATGGTCACGAACGGCTTCGGGATGACGGCGGAAAGATTTTCCCGTCTCCTCGGAACCGGTCTGCATTCGATGACGGTCAGTCTGGACGGCTTGGAGGAGAACCACGACTGGCTTCGGGGGCGAGAAGGCAGTTTCGCGCGTGCCGCCGAGACGATCAGTATGGCTGTCCGGTCGGGGATCGCTTTTGATGTCGTGACATGCGTCAATCGCCGGAATTTTACGCAACTTTCTCAGCTGAAAGAGTTTCTGATAGGTCTCGGATTGAAGGAATGGAGGCTTTTCTCCATATTCCCGCAGGGTCGCGCCGCCCGGAATCCGGATCTTCAGTTGCCTTCAGAGATGTTCCGGGGGATGCTGGATTTCATCAAGGAAACCAGAAAGGAAGGACGCATCAAGGCCAGTTATGGATGTGAAGGTTTCCTCGGCCCTTATGAGGGCGATGTCAGGGATCATTTCTATTCCTGTCAGGCAGGGGTGTCCGTCGGCTCCGTGCTGATTGACGGTTCGATCTCGGCCTGTACGAGCATCCGTTCCGACTATCATCAGGGCAACATCTACCGGGATGATTTCATGGATGTCTGGGAGAACCGCTTCGGGTCGTACCGTGACCGAAGTTGGATGCGGAAGGACGACTGCGCCGATTGCAGGTACTGGAAATGGTGCGAAGGCAACGGTATGCATCTCCGCGACTCGGATGGCGGACTGATGCTCTGTCATCTGAAGAAAATCCTGGATGACGGTGTCAAGTAGGATGCATGGATTTTTTTTGGAAACAACTTTATAAAGGTATATAAATGAGAGCTTTAATCAGTGTAAGTGACAAGACGGGGGTGATTGGTTTCGCCCGGGAACTTGTGTCGCTCGGATGGGAAATCCTTTCCACCAGCGGCACCATGAAGATGTTGAGGGAGGCAGGTCTCCCTGTGACCAGTGTGAGTGATGTCACAGGGTTTCCCGAGATCTGTGACGGCAGGGTGAAGACCCTTCATCCTAAGATTCACGGAGCTCTTCTGGCCCGCAGGGACATTCCCGATCACATGAAGCAGTTGAGCGACAACGGGATAGAAATGATAGACCTTGTCTGCGTCAACCTCTATCCGTTCCGTGAGACGATAGCAAAGCCGGATGTCACGATGGAGGATGCTGTGGAACACATCGACATCGGCGGTCCGTCAATGCTGCGCAGCGCCGCCAAGAACTGGGCTTCCGTCACGGTCGTAGTCGATCCTGAAGACTATGCCACGGTGATTTCCGAGATAAAAGCGACCGGCGACACGACCCCCGAGACCCGTCTCAAACTCTCGGCAAAGGCCTACACCCACACCGCTGAGTATGACAGCGCTATAGCGACCTACATGCGCGCCCAGGCCGGTCTCCCGGAGAAACTTTTCCTTGAATATGACATCTGCCAGGAACTGCGCTACGGTGAGAATCCTCATCAGCGGGCCAAGTTCTACAAGACCTTGAAGCCGGTTCCATATTCATTGGCCACAGCCGAGCAGCTGAATGGCAAGGAACTGTCCTACAACAACATTCAGGATGCCAACGCCGCCCTCAACATCGTCCGTGAGTTCAGCGAGCCTTTCGCAGTGGGACTCAAGCACATGAATCCGTGCGGAGCGGGTCTCGGAACCGATGTCGTTGACGCTTGGAAGAAGGTTTACGAGGGTGACAAGACCTCGATTTTCGGAGGCATCGTGGCGTTCAACCGGGAGGTGAACCTTGAGGTGGCTCAGTTGCTGAAGCCGATCTTCCTTGAGATCGTGATGGCACCGTCATTCGCTCCGGACGCTCTTGAACTGCTCCGCACAAAGAAGAACCTGCGTGTGCTGAAAGTGAACATGGAAGGCTCTGCGGATGCGCAGATGCAGTGCGTAAGCGTCAACGGAGGTCTTCTGGTTCAGAATCAGGACCTTTCGATCGTACCTGTGACCGATGCTCAGACCGTTACGAAGGTCAGGCCTACCGAAGAGCAGATCGCAGATCTGAATTTCACCTGGAGAATAGTGAAGCACGTCAAGTCCAACGCGATCACAGTCGGCAAGGCCGGAATGATCTACGGAGTGGGAGCCGGCCAGATGAACCGTGTGGGTTCCGCCGAATTGGCTTTGAAACAGGCTGCCGCCACATTGGCCGAGGAGGAGACCGACAAGACAGGCGTTTCCGTTGACCCTAAGGAGGCCGCCCGCAAGGCCGGTCTCGTGCTTGCCTCCGATGCTTTCTTCCCGTTCGATGACTGCGTGATCCTTGCCGCCGAGTACGGCGTGAAGGCCATCGTGCAGCCGGGCGGATCCGTCCGCGACGAGGATTCCGTCAGGAAGTGCGACGAGCTTGGCATCGCCATGGTCTTCACCGGAGAACGTCATTTCAAACATTAGTTCTTATGCGAGTATTCCATTTCGATTCAACGAACAAGAGTGACGGCAAGACGGTAATGCTGGACACTTTGCTGTCCAAGAACGTGCTTGTTGTCGGCGGAGGCGGACGCGAACACGCCATCGTGGACGCTTTGAGCCGTTCCGGACGTGTCGGCAAGATATTCTGCGCCCCGGGAAACGCCGGTATAGCCACACAGGCCGAGTGCGTTCCTCTGAAGGAGACACAGATTCCTGAACTTGTGGAGTTTGCGAAAGAGCACGGAGTCGATCTGACGGTCGTGGGGCCGGAAGTCCCTCTCTCCGCAGGAATCGCTGACGCTTTCGAGAAGGCTGGCCTGAGGATATTCGGACCTTCCGCCGCCGCCGCCCGCATCGAGTCCAGCAAGGACTTCGCCAAGCGGCTGATGGAGAAGTACGACATTCCGACCGCCGCCTTCAAGACATTCGACAACTACGATGAAGCCATTGAATATGTCGGCAGACACACCTCCCCGATCGTTCTGAAATATGACGGTCTGGCCGCCGGCAAAGGTGTCGTCATTCCCGAGACGTTCTCCGATGCCCGGGCGGCGCTGAAGGACATGCTTCTGGATGACAAGTTCGGCAAGGGAAAGGTCGTGGTTGAGGAATATCTCACCGGTCCCGAGTTCTCGTTCATGTGCTTTGTGAACGGAGAGGAGGTTTTCCCTCTGGCCGTAGCCCAAGACCACAAGAGAGCCTTCGATGGGGACAAGGGTCCCAACACCGGAGGCATGGGAGCATATTCGCCAGTTCCTGTCATCACTGCCGAGGATGAGGAATATGCCCTTGAGCATATTATGAAAAAGACCGCCGCCGCGATGGTCGCCGAGGGGTGTCCGTTCAAGGGCCTGCTTTACGGCGGTCTGATGAAGACTCCGTCGGGCATCAAGGTCATCGAGTTCAACTGTCGTTTCGGAGACCCTGAGACAGAGGTTGTTCTGCCTCGTCTGGAGTCCGACATATTCGAAATCTTCTGCGCCGTCACAGATGGGGGCAGACTCGTGAACGCTCCGGAAGGGACTGATTCCGCTGAGGGAGTGAGGATTCCTTCGTCGCAGCTGATGCCGGAGATCATGTGGTCCGCTGAGCCGACCCTTGGTTTCGTGATGGCTTCGAAAGGCTATCCTGGTTCTTATGAGAAAGGTTTTGAGATCACCGGCCTGGAGGACGCATTGTCCGACTCTTCAGTGAAGGTTTACCAGATGGGTACCAAGGAGGTTGCTGATCCGGAATCCGGAGTCAAGTCTTTGGTGACTTCCGGCGGGCGTGTGCTGATGGTCGTCGCTTCCGGCGAAACCCTTAGACAAGCTCGGGACAAGGCCCTCGCCGCAGTCCGTAAGATCCACTGCGACAACCTTTTCTATCGTTCCGACATAGGACATCTTGTACTATAAGAAAAATTATACTTATGATCATAAGCGGAAAAGATTTAGCGGCCAGGTTAAAGGCCCGGATGGCGGAGCAGGTCGCCACATTCCCTGCAAAATACGGCCGGGTGCCTCACTTGGTGGTGATTCTTGTAGGAGACGACCCCGGCAGCCAGACCTATGTCAGGAACAAGGCCAAGGCCTGTGACGTGGTAGGAATCAGGAACACCACCGTCAGGATGCCCGCTGACACCCCGGAGCGGGAACTCCTTGACAAGATCGCCGAACTCAACGCGGACGCTGACGTGGACGGCATTCTCGTCCAGCTTCCCCTCCCGAAGCAGATCAGCGAGCCGAAAGTGATCGAGGCCATCGCCCAGTCCAAGGACGTGGACGGCTTCCACCCTCTGAACACCGCGGCCCTCTGGCAGAAAAGGCCGAACTCCTCCTGCGTGGTCCCTTGCACTCCGATGGGAATCATAAGGCTCCTTGAGGATGCCGATTACGAGATCGCCGGCAAGAACGCCGTGGTGATAGGCCGCAGCCAGATTGTAGGTCTCCCGATCTCCAAGCTCCTGCTCGACAGGAACGCCACGGTGACGATCTGCCATTCAAGGACAAAGAACCTGCCTGAAATCACAAGACAGGCCGACATCCTTGTCGTTGCCATCGGCCGCGCGAAATTCGTGACAGGTGACATGGTGAAGGATGGAGCCGCGGTGATCGATGTGGGAATGGACCGTGACGAGAACGGCAACCTCTGCGGCGACGTGGACTTCGCCTCCGTGGAGCCGAAAGCCTCCGTCATCACCCCGGTTCCCGGCGGTGTCGGCCCGATGACCATCTGCTGCCTGATGGAGAACACCATCCAGTGTTTCCTTGACAAAGTCACTGCCAGACAATAGATCCCGTACTGGTAAGAAAAGAGATTCCCGGATTTTGGTAACTTGCAAAATCCGGGAATCTCTTTTAACGATTACTTTATTTCCTATGGGCAGGAGTCGAAGTGATCATCTCGACAAAGTGGGTCTTGATGGCCTCCGCTTGACTCTGGTCGGTTGACAGGTATCTTCTTGTCCCCTTTTCGTCAGGTGTGAAGAATGTGGAGCCCTCTTCAGTCACGGTAATGTTGCCGGCAGGGGACAGAGTGAACCAATCGTCTCCTTCCACGGCGTACAGCACCGCTGTCAGATCCCATGTAGGTCGGTCATAAGGCATCTGCTGGTACACCTTGTAGCCCTCGGCTACCGGATGAAGGCCGGCCCAGCCGAAGTCATTCTCGATGCTTGAGGCAGGGTACAGGATGTTGATTCCAACCTCGAACGGAGACGTGACGAGTGGTGTCGGCCATTCCCCGAAGAGCTTCTTGGCTGCCGGTATGTCTTTCGCTACGTTGTACTCGTGAAGGTTTGGATCCACAAAATCCCCCGCCATCATAACAAGCATCTTGACTTTCTTGGCTATGAGTTCTTTCCCGTTCAAGTCCGAATGCTCATCCGGCCCGCTTTCAAGCAGTCTGATGAGGTTCGTGGAAAATCCGACCGAAGCGATGACGACAGAACAGTCATCAGCTTCCGACAGCACCTTTCTGTAGAGGATGTGTGCATCGGGAAGTGTGTCATAGTCTTTGAGCGTGCGGGCGAATGCGGGAGCTCCGGTGGAGTCCTTCATTTCCACAATCGCTTTTGCATAGTTGACGGCGTCGTTCTCACACTCGGCGCCGTTCCTGACTATTCCTATCGGGATGTCAGGGTAGCCGTACCAGGTGTTGAGGATGTCCACATATTCAGCCGGTGCGGTGCCTTCCTTGTTGATGTTTACCGCGAGGAGGTTGATTTTGCCGGCGTCAAGGTATTTGTAGAGCATGTCCATCGCAAGGGCGTCGTCAATGTCGTTGCCGATGTCGGTCTCCATTATTAGGTTGATTGCGGAGCCGTCGGTCGCCGCTTTTTTCGGATTGTTGGAGCAGCCTGTAAAAAACAGTGCCGCAAGGCTGAACAGGATGAAAAACTTCTTCATTATAATCTGTTTTTGATTTTTCAATGGTAATGTCTCTGTGGGGAATCTCCTTTTGAGAACCGTCGCATATTACAAAGATAATTAACTTTTTGACCTTTATAATATGTAGGGGCAAGGTTTTTTATGATTCCAGGTTGAGACTGTTGGGTAATCGTTAAAAATGGCTATCTTTGCCGTCACAGACATTGATTATGCGCAAGAACACCATCCAATCAATCTCCGAACAGACCGGTTATTCAGTTTCGACAGTTTCAAGAGTTCTGTCGGGTAAGGCTCAGCACTCCAGAATCAGCCAGAAAGCCATTGACATAATCCGGGCGGAGGCAAAAAGAATCAACTATACTCCGAATCTTCTTGCGCAGGGGCTTCGTACCAGCCGTACCTACACCATCGGGCTGACGGTGCCCGGAATAGACAACCCGTTCTTCGGCACACTTGCCAGCACGGTGATTGAGAATCTTAACCTCGCCGGCTACCATACTCTTCTGGCCGACTCGCTTGAGAACGAACAGGATTTCGGGAATTCCCTTATGATGTTCCGCTCCAGAAGCGTTGACGGAATCATCGCGGTCCCTGTCGGCAATCCTGCCAGACTGATGGACGAAATCGCCGACAGCATTCCTACGGTGTTGATTGACCGTTATTTCGAGGGTACAGCCTTGCCCTATATCTGCACCGACAACCACAGTGGCGGCTATATGGCGACTGAATATCTCATCAGCCGTGGCTGCCGCAACATCCTCTCGATTCAGGGAGTTGAGGACTCAACCCCTTCAAGGGAGCGCGTCAGAGGTTTTCTGGACGCAATCAACGCCAACAGCGACAAGCACATTGAATATGCCGTTGTGGGTGACGCGTTCTCTGTCGAGAACGGCTACGACCAGGTCAAGAGAATATTCAGTGAAGGGGTAAAGTATGACGCTGTGTTTGCATATTCTTCAACCATTCTGCTTGGAGCCATCCGCGCTTTCCGTGAGTTGGGGATCAAGATTCCGGAGCAGGTGGGCATCATTTCCTTCGACAACAACGGTTTCCTGGATTTCCTTGACCCCGCCATCACACGCATCGAGCAGCCTCTCTCCGAGATTGGCCGTCTGGCGTCGCAGGTCCTGATCGACATCATCGAGAACAGGCGACAGGATCTCCCACCGGTCCAGCGTCTTATCGCCCCGACCCTCATAGTACGCGATAGCTGCTAAAGATGGTCGTTGAGCTTGTCGAAACGACCTGATCGAGTGGCCCCCAGCAGCAAATAAATTTCTCCCAGACGTAATTTTGGTAACGTGCAAAATTCGCCTGGGAGAAATTTTTTGCGGCCACTTACTTTGACTTCAGAAGGTAACTTTGACAAGCTCAGTGACCAATCGTGTGATTATTTGATTGAAAGCGAAGAAGAAACAAAAAACCGGCTGTGAAGCGCTTCCACAGCCAGCCTTTCATATTCATTGAAGAACTGCTATAGTTCGTTCATTTCCTGCTCATACTCGTCCTTGCGGCCGACCAGAATGTCCTGGAACTCCTTCTGACCGGTGCCGGCCGGGATGAGGTGACCGCAGATGACGTTCTCCTTCAGACCTTCGAGGTGATCGACGCGGGCTCTGATCGCAGCCTCACTGAGCACCTTGGTGGTCTCCTGGAAGGAAGCCGCCGAGATGAAGCTGTTGGTCCTGAGGGCAGCTCTGGTGATACCCTGAAGCACAAGCCTGGCTGTCGCCGGATTGGCCTCGCGGACAGCCATCATCTTCCTGTTCTGCCTTTCAAGCGAGGAGTTCTCATTCCTCATGTCGCGGGCGTCGATGATGTCTCCCTGCATGTATTTCTGGGAGTCACCGGCATCGAGGACATAGAACTTTCCGAATATGCTGTCGTTGGCGTCCATGAAATCCCACTTGTCCACAAGCTCTTCCTGCAGGAACTCGGTGTCGCCAGGGTTGGTGATCTGAACCTTGCGCATCATCTGGCGTACGATGATCTCGAAGTGCTTGTCGTTGATCTTCACACCCTGTAGGCGGTAAACCGCCTGAACCTCGTTGACAATGTAGTCCTGAGCCTTGACAGGTCCGAGGATGTTGAGGATGTCGGTAGGGGAGATGCCGCCGTCTGAAAGCCTTGTGCCGGCCTTGACGTAGTCATTCTCCTGAACCAGAATCTGCTTGGTGAGTGGAACGAGATAGTGCTTCTCGATTCCGGACTTGTTTTTGACGATGATCTCACGGTTACCTCTCTTGACCTTGCCCATAAGCACCTCACCGTTGATCTCGGCGAGAATGGCAGGAGAAGACGGTGTCCTGGCCTCGAAGAGTTCGGTGACTCTTGGAAGACCGCCGGTGATGTCGCTTGACTTACCGATCGTGCGAGGAATCTTGATGATCACGTCACCGACATTGACCTTGTCTCCATTGTTGGCGATAAGGTGGGCTCCGACAGGCAGGTTGTATTGCCTGATCTGGTTGCCATCCTCGTCAAGAATGAGGATTGAAGGGTTCTTTGTCTTGTCTCTTGCCTCGATGATGACCTTGTCCTTGTTAACGGCGAACTCATCAGCGGCCTCCTCACGGAATGTCACGCCTTCGATGAGGTTGTCGAACTGAACCTTACCTGAGGTCTCGACAATAGTGATGGCGTTGTAAGGATCCCACTCGCAGAGCAGGTCGCCGTTCTTGATCGCGTCCCCGTCCTTGAAGTACAGCTTGGAGCCGTAAGGCACATCGTAGTGAGAGTAGGTGATTCCGGTGTTCTCGTCGATGATGCTGACCTCGGTCATACGGCTGACGACGATGTCCTGGACCCCTCCGTCCTCTCCGACTTTCTGGATCGTCCTAAGCTCTTCGAAGACAAGCTTTCCGTCGTACTTGGCGATGATTGAGGAATCGGCCGCGGTGCTGGAGGCCGTACCACCGACGTGGAAGGTACGCAGGGTAAGCTGGGTACCAGGCTCACCGATGGATTGTGCCGCGATGACACCGACAACCTCACCTTTCTCAACCATCCTGCTTGTGGCGAGGTTTCGTCCGTAACACTTCGCGCAGACACCCTTGCGGGATTCGCACGTAAGCACTGAGCGGATTTCCACCTGCTCGATCGGCAGATGGTCGATCAGATTGGCTGTCGCCTCGCGGATCTCCTCGCCGGCCTTGATTATCAACTCGCCAGTCAGAGGGTTGAATATGTCATGGACAGATGTTCGTCCGAGGATTCTCTCGCCGAGAGACTCGACGATCTCGTCCTTGTTCTTGATAGCTGTGGCGATAAGTCCTCTGAGTGTTCCGCAGTCCTCCTCCGTGATGATGACATCGTGTGAGACATCGACGAGACGGCGGGTGAGGTAACCGGCGTCGGCGGTCTTGAGGGCGGTGTCGGCCAGACCCTTACGGGCACCGTGGGTGGAGATGAAGTACTCGAGCACCGTCATACCCTCCTTCAAGTTGGATATGATAGGGTTCTCGATGATTTCCGCTCCGGCCGCTCCGGATTTCTGCGGCTTGGCCATAAGGCCACGCATTCCGCAGAGCTGTTTGATCTGCTGGGTAGAACCGCGGGCTCCGGAATCCAACATCATGTAAACCGGGTTGAATCCCTGCTGGTCGGCCGAGATCTGATTCTCGACGATCTTTGTGAGCTTGTTGTCGATGGAGGTCCAAAGGTCGATCACTTTGTTGTAGCGCTCGTTGTTGGTGATGAATCCCATCGCATAGTTGTTCTTGATTTCCTCCACCTGCTTGTAGCCCTGATCGATGAGGCTTGTCTTCTCGGCCGGAACGATGACATCTCCAAGATTGAATGAGATGCCGGCCTTGAATGCCTGATAGTAACCAAGGTTCTTGATGTCGTCGAGGAACTGTGCCGTTCTGGTGACACCGGTATTCTTGATGACTTCGGTGATGATCTTTCGCAGAGATTTCTTGCCGAGAACATCGTTCACGTAAGGTACTTCTTCAGGAACGTATTGGTTCACAATGATTCGGCCGGCCGTGGTCCTCTTGATCTCGTAGCCTTTGCTCAGATCCTGCTTGTCAACCGGAAGCCTGACTCCGATTTCGGCGTGCATGTCGATCGCCTTCTCGTTGTAGGCGACGATCACCTCCTCCGGACCGTAGAAGTTCATGTTCTCGCCTTTCGCACCCTTCCTGATCTTTGTTATGTAGTACAGTCCGAGCACCATGTCCTGCGAAGGGACGGTGATAGGAGATCCGTTGGCAGGGTTCAGAATGTTCTGTGAGCCGAGCATGAGGAGCTGCGCCTCCATGACGGCGGCGTTGCCGAGCGGAAGGTGGACGGCCATCTGGTCACCGTCGAAGTCGGCGTTGAAGGCCGTACATGCGAGCGGGTGGAGCTGGATGGCTTTTCCTTCGATCATTCTTGGCTGGAATGCTTGAATACCAAGCCTGTGAAGGGTAGGGGCACGGTTGAGAAGAACCGGATGACCTTTCATCACGTTCTCGAGGATGTCCCAGATCACAGGATCTTTCCTGTCCACGATCTTCTTGGCGGACTTGACCGTCTTGACGATTCCTCTCTCGATCAGCTTGCGGATGATGAACGGTTTATATAGTTCGGCCGCCATGAATTTCGGCAGACCGCACTCGTGCATGTTCAGTTCCGGACCCACGACGATGACGGAACGCGCTGAGTAGTCCACACGTTTTCCGAGGAGGTTCTGACGGAAGCGTCCCTGCTTTCCCTTGAGTGAGTCAGAGAGTGATTTCAGAGCTCTGTTGGATTCGCTCTTGACCGCGCTTGACTTCTTCGAGTTGTCAAACAACGAGTCAACAGCCTCCTGAAGCATACGTTTCTCGTTTCTCAAGATGACCTCCGGAGCCTTGATCTCGATTAGCTTCTTGAGTCGGTTGTTCCTGATGATGACCCTTCTGTAGAGGTCGTTAAGGTCAGTGGTCGCGAATCGTCCTCCATCAAGCGGAACGAGAGGGCGGAGATCCGGCGGGATGACCGGGATGACCTTCATGATCATCCACTCCGGACGGTTGATGTTCTTGGATTCCATGAACCATTTCACCACGCTCAACCTCTTGAGATGTTCGGCTTTCCTCTGTTGTGAGGTCTCGTTGAGCATCTTTATGCGGAGTTCCTTTGACAGACTCTCGACATCCGTCTCCCGGAGGAGTTCGTAGATGCCTTCGGCACCCATCTTGGCGACAAACTTCCTTGGGTCGTCGAAAGCGAGCTCGTCGTTTTCTGGAAGCCTTGCGAGAACATCGAGGTACTCGTCCTCGGAGAGAAGATCCATCTTCTCAAGCCCGCTGTCTCCAGGGTTGGTAACTATGTATTTCTCATAGTAGATGACTGATTCGAGCTTCTTCGCCGGAAGTCCCAGAAGGGCGGAGATCTTGTTAGGCGCTGACTTGAAGTACCAGATGTGAGCCACAGGAACGGTCAGGGCTATATGTCCCATCCTTTCCCTGCGGACTTTCTTCTCAGTCACCTCGACACCGCACCTGTCGCAGACGATTCCACGGTAACGGATCCTCTTGTACTTTCCGCAATAGCATTCGTAATCCTTGGTGGGACCGAAGATTTTTTCGCAGAAGAGTCCGTCCCTTTCCGGCTTGTAGGTTCTGTAGTTGACCGTCTCCGGCTTCAGCACCTCACCGCATGACCTCGCCGAGATGTCCTCAGGTGAGGCCAGCGAGATGCTGATCTTCGAGAAGTTGCTCTTTACCTTGTTTTCCTTATTATTGAAAGTAGGCATATTCTTGAATGTCAATATTCTTGAAAATTAATCCAAAGTAACCTTGAGACCAAGTCCCCTGAGCTCGTGGAGCAGAACGTTGAGTGACTCCGGTATGCCGGGGTTCGGCATCGGGTCTCCCTTGACGATCGCCTCGTAAGTTTTTGAACGTCCGGTCACGTCATCGGATTTGACGGTGAGGATCTCCTGAAGCGCGTTGGCTGCGCCGAACGCTTCAAGGGCCCAGACCTCCATCTCTCCGAACCTCTGGCCTCCGAACTGTGCCTTACCTCCGAGAGGCTGCTGGGTGATGAGTGAATATGGTCCGATGGAACGTGCGTGCATCTTGTCGTCAACCATGTGTCCCAGCTTGATCATGTAGATCACGCCGACCGTGGCGGGCTGATCGAACCAGTCACCGGTTCCTCCGTCCCTCAGATGGGTCTTACCGTATCTCGGCACGCCGGCCTTGTCGGTGTAGTCGCAGATTTCATCGATGGTCGCGCCGTCGAAGATCGGGGTGCTGAACTTCAGTCCGAGCCTTGCGCCGGCCCATCCGAGAACCGTCTCGTAGATCTGGCCGAGGTTCATACGTGAAGGTACACCGAGAGGGTTCAGCACGATGTCCACAGGTGTTCCGTCCTCAAGGAACGGCATGTCCTCCTGACGGACGATCTTTGCCACGATACCCTTGTTACCGTGACGTCCGGCCATCTTGTCACCGACAGTGATTTTCCTTTTCTTTGCGATGTAAACCTTGGCGAGCTGCATGACCCCGTTAGGGAGTTCGTCACCGACCTTTATCTTGTCCATCTGCCTCTTGCACTCCGCCTCGGCTACCTTGTAGGTCAGGCAGTAGTTGTTGATGAGTTCCTGAATAAGAGTGTTCGTGTTCTCGTCCGCTGTCCATTCGCTGGAGTTGATGTTCTGGAAATCAATGCTTTTGAGCTTCTCGACAGTGATCTCCTTGCCCTTGGCGATTATCTCGACATCGTAGAGGTCGTTGATCCCCGCGCTCTTCTTTCCCTTTGTCAGGACGGTCAGTCTTTTGAAGAAATCAGCGTACAGTTTAGCGCCTTTCTTGTCAAACTCATCCTGAATCAGGTCAAGACGGGCTTTCTGGTCGGCCTTGGCCGTTCTTCTGTTGCCCTCTTTCGCCGCTTTGGCGTAGAGAGCTGTCTTGATGACAGTACCGCTGAGGGATGGATTCGCTTTAAGGGAAGCGTCTTTCACATCCCCGGCCTTGTCTCCGAATATGGCCTTGAGGAGTTTCTCCTCAGGGGAAGGATCGCTCTCACCCTTAGGGGTGATCTTACCGATCATGATGTCACCCGGCTCGATGTGGGCTCCGATTCTGATGATACCCTGTCTGTCCAGATCCTTGGTCGCGTCCTCGCTGACGTTCGGAATGTCAGAGGTGAGCTCCTCCATGCCGCGCTTGGTCTCGCGGACTTCGGTGAGATATTCATCAACATGGACTGAAGTGAGGATGTCCCACTTGACCATCTCCTCGGAAAGCACGATCGCATCCTCGTAGTTGTAACCTTTCCAAGGCATGAAAGCCACCTTGAGGTTACGTCCGAGGGCAAGTTCCCCGTTCTGTGTCGCGTAGCCTTCCGTAAGAACCTGACCCTTGACCACTTTTTCACCCTTGCGGACAATCGGCTTCAGTGTGATGGTCGTGCTTTGGTTGGTTCTTCTGTATATAGGAAGGGTGTACACTGTCTCGTCAGGAGCGAATGAGACGAATTTCTCATCGTCTGTCCTGTCGTACTTGATTCTGATCTCTTTGGCGTCCACGTAGGTGATTTCGCCTTCGCGCTCTGCGACGAACTGTGTCCTTGAGTCAAGACAGACCCTCTCTTCCAGACCGGTTCCCACGATCGGGGATTCCGGACGGAGAAGCGGAACCGCCTGGCGCATCATGTTCGCACCCATCAACGCGCGGTGTGCGTCATCATGCTCAAGGAACGGAATCAGGGATGCGGCCACTGAAGCCATCTGGTTAGGAGCCACGTCCATGTAGTCAACCTGCTCCTTTGAGACCACAGGGAAGTCGGCCTCAAGACGGCACTGGATCCTGTCTTCCTTGATGGATCCGTCGTCCTCCATCTTCACCTTGGCAAGGGAGACAAGCTTGTTCTCCTCCTCTTCGGCTGTCATGTAGTGCCATCCCTTGTCTGTCAGGTCAACCTTTCCCTCGTGAACCTCACGGTAAGGTGTCTCGATGAATCCGAGCTGATTGATTCTCGCATAGACACAAAGGGATGAGATAAGTCCGATGTTCGGGCCTTCCGGTGACTCGATCGGGCAGAGACGTCCGTAGTGGGTGTAGTGTACGTCACGAACCTCGAATCCGGCTCTGTCTCTTGAAAGACCTCCGGGGCCAAGGGCCGAGAGACGGCGCTTGTGCGTGATCTCGGCCAGAGGGTTGGTCTGGTCCATGAACTGTGACAGCTGGCTGGTTCCGAAGAACGAGTTGATCACGGAGGACAGTGTCTTCGCGTTGATCAGGTCGATCGGGTTGAACTGCTCGCTGTCGCGGACGTTCATCCTTTCACGGATGGTTCTGGCCATTCTTGAGAGTCCGACGCTGAACTGGTTGGCGAGCTGTTCGCCGACAGTGCGCACGCGTCTGTTGCTCAAGTGGTCGATGTCATCCACGGTGGCCTTTGAGTTTATGAGTTGGATGAGATACTTGATGATCTCGATGATGTCGGTGTTGGTGAGCACCCTTACCTCAGGATCTGTCGAGAGCCCGAGTTTCTTGTTCAGACGGAACCTTCCGACTATGCCGAGATCGTACCTCTTCTCGGAGAAGAAGAGCTTGTCGATGACATCCCTTGCCGTAGCCTCATCAGGCGGTTCGGAATTACGCAGCTGTTTGTAGATGTAGTTTACAGCCTCTATCTCGGTGTTTGTAGGATCCTTCTGAAGGGTGTTGAATATGATGGCATATTCATTTGAGTTGGCCTCGTCCTTCTGGAGCAGGATCGACTTGACTTCGGTGTCGGAAATCTTGGCGATGGTGTCATCGTCCAGAACCTCGCCTCTCTCCACGATCGGGACGATTCTTTCAATAGGGATAACCTCACCGGTGTCCTCGTCTTCAAAATCCTCGGTCCACGTCTTGAGAACCTTCGCGGCGAGTTTCCTGCCCTTGTTCTCCTCAAGACTTTCCGATGTGACCTCGATTTCGTCAGCGAGACCGAATATGTCTATGATGTCCTTGTCGGAGTTGAAGCCGATCGCGCGCAGAAGAGTTGTCACAGGCAACTTTTTCTTACGGTCGATGTAGGCGTACATCACGTTGTTGATGTCTGTCGCGAATTCGATCCATGAACCCTTGAAAGGAATGATTCTGGCTGAATATAGCTTCGTTCCGTTAGCGTGCATGCTCTGGTCGAAGAATACGCCCGGGGAGCGGTGCAGCTGGGACACTATGATTCTTTCTGATCCGTTTATTATGAACGTGCCGGCCGGCGTCATGTAAGGAATGTTGCCGAGGTACACATCCTGGACTCTTGTGTCAAAGTCCTCGTGCTCGGGATCTGTGCACGAAAGGCGGAGTTTTGCCTTTAGAGGAACGTTGTAGGTCAGCCCTCTCTCAAGACACTCGTCGATCGAATACTGAGGAGGGTCGATGAAATAGTCGATAAACTCCAGCTTGTAGTTGTTCCTCGTGTCTTCGATCGGGAATATTTCCTGAAACACCTGGAAAAGTCCTTCGTTCTTCCTGTTTTCCG
This sequence comes from Bacteroidaceae bacterium, assembly GCA_963642795.1. Lineage (GTDB taxonomy): Bacteria > Bacteroidota > Bacteroidia > Bacteroidales > UBA932 > Cryptobacteroides. The sequence continues at coordinate 21,064 of CAVIHT010000014.1, read as the reverse complement.
GTGTCGTCTCCAACTGGAAGAAATCCTTGAATGATTTCAGCTGAACTTCCAGAAGGTCAGGGTATTCCAGAATCTTTGATGTAGCGAACATTATTCGCTTGTTATTAGTCTTTTTTGACATGTTCTGCCTTTAGGAAATGGAGAAAAACTTAATACGACAAAAAGGTTTAGAGCCTTCCAAGGCTCTAAACCTGATGATTTTCCCGCCAGGGGAAGCTGGGTTATTTAACCTCAACTTCAGCGCCTGCCTCTTCGAGGGCAGCTTTCAGTTGCTCCGCTTCGGCCTTGGAGGCTTTCTCCTTAACAGTCTTAGGAGCGCCATCTACGAGATCCTTAGCTTCCTTCAGACCGAGACCAAGAGCCTCCTTAACGGCCTTGATAACCTGAAGTTTGGCTGCGCCGGCTGACTTGAGGACAACGTCGAACTCAGTCTGCTCTGCCGGAGCCGCATCCGCTGCCGCTGCCGGGCCGGCTACTGCTACGGCTGCCGCCGCAGGCTCGATACCATATTCTTCCTTGAGAACTTTAGCAAGTTCCTGAACATCTTTTACAGTAAGGTTAACCAACTCTTCTGCAAGTGCTTTTACATCTGCCATAATTGATAATTATTAAATTGTTTGTTATTATTTCTCTTCTTTTTCCGAAAGTGTCTTGACAAGTCCGGCGATTGTGCTGCCACCGCCATTCTGAAGAGCGGAGATGACATTGCGCACAGGTGCCTGAAGGAGGGAAACGATGTCTCCGATAAGTTCTTCCTTGGACTTGATCGCACAGAGTTCGTCGAGTTTCTCGGCTCCGACAAACGCGCACTCCTGCACGTATGCACCTTTGAGCTGAGGTTTGCCCATCTCTTTCTGAAGCTTCTTGATGAGCTTGGCCGGTCCGTTAGGCGTCTCGGTGTACATGATCGCCGTGTTGCCCTTGAGAACCGGAAGGAGAAGGTTCATCTCCTCGTTTTCCAGAGCTTTGAGCACGTGGGCGAACAGTGTGTTCTTCACAACAGTCAGCTTGATGCCCTGATCGAAGCAGGCGCGACGAAGCTTCACTGTGTTTTCAGCATTCAAACCCTCAATGTCTGCGATGTAGAAGTTCGGGTACTGCTTCAGTTGAGCTGAGATGCTTTCAATAATCTGATCTTTTAATTCCTTCTTCATAATGAAATCTTTTTTTACTCAGCGCTGCCGCTAGTGAATGCTTTGACATCTATCTTGATACCAGGGCTCATTGTGGTGCAGATTGAAGCACTCTTGAGATATGTGCCCTTGAGAGCCTGTGGCTTGAGTTTCAGAACCTCGTTCAGGAGAGCTGAGGCGTTCTCGCAGATCTGAGCCGGGGTGAAGGAAACCTTGCCGATGGCCGCATGTATAATACCGGTCTTATCGACCTTGAAATCAATCTTACCGCCTTTGACATCCTTGACAGCGTTGCCGACTTCCATGGTAACGGTGCCTGTCTTAGGGTTTGGCATGAGTCCTCTTGGACCGAGAATACGTCCGAGTACACCGACCTTGGCCATCACTGACGGGGTGCAGATGATGACATCCACGTCCGTCCAACCGCCTTTGATCTTCTCGACATACTCATCAAGACCTACATAGTCAGCTCCGGCTTCCTTGGCTTCGTTCTCCTTGTCAGGAGTACAGAGTACAAGAACCCTGACGACCTTACCTGTTCCATGAGGGAGGCTGACCACGCCACGGATCATCTGATTTGCCTTACGGGGATCAACGCCGAGGTTGGCTGAAAACTCAACTGAAGCGTCGAACTTGGTGAAGGTGATGTCCTTCAGCATTTCACAAGCCTGGGCAAGAGTGTACTGCTTGGAAGCGTCGTACTTTGCGACGACCGCTTTCTGATTTTTTGTAATTCTACTCATTTCGCATGTGAAAATTAAAGGTTCTCAGGAAATTTTCCGGTGACTTTGATACCCATGCTCCTCGCTGTTCCCGCAACCATCTTCATGGCGGATGCAAGGGTGAAAGCGTTGAGGTCAGGCATCTTGCCTTCCGCGATTGCCTTCACCTGATCCCAGGTTATGGATGCGACCTTCCTTCTGTTAGGCTCACCGGAGCCTTTCTGGATCTTGGCTGCTTCCTTCAGGGAAATGGCTACAGGCGGCTGCTTTACCTCGAACGTGAAGGACTTGTCTGAATAGACGGTGATTACTACAGGCACGATCTTTCCGGCGTTCTGTTGGGTCGCCGCATTGAACTGCTTGCAGAAGTCCATAATGTTCAAGCCTTTGGAACCGAGTGCCGGTCCTACCGGAGGCGCTGGATTAGCTGCTCCTGCTTTGATTTGCAGCTTGATGAATCCGGTAACTTCTTTTGCCATAATTGTTTGTTATTCTTTTGTTACTTGAGTAAAGCTGAGTTCCAGCAGAGTTTTTCTGCCGAAAATCACAACTACCACTTTGAGTTTGCTTCTGTCTTCCTCTATCGCGTCAACTGTTCCGCTGAAACCGCTGAACGGTCCGTCGGTGATTTTGACAGATTCTCCGATTTCAAAATTGACTTCTGTCTCTACTGGATTATCGACATTCTGATCCTGATTACCAAGAATCCACTGTGCCTCATCGTCTCTGATAGGCACAGGTACCCTTTCTGTCATTGCTCCGGATGTTTTCTTCTCTGTCAGGAAGCCGGACATGCCGGGGATGTCGTTGCGGATGATATACTCCAATTCCGGATTAAGTTGGGCCTGTATCAAGACATAACCAGGATAAAGCAGTCTTTCAACCACTTTCCTCTTGCCATTCTTTGTTACAATTTCCCGCTTAACCGGAACAAGAACCTGTGCAACTTGATCCTGCAGACCAAAGCGTTCGATTTCTTTCTCAAGATAATCTTTGGCCTTCTTTTCCTTGCTTCCAGCTGTCCGAAGGACATACCATTTCATGTCAGCCATGGTAATCAAATAAATTACAATGTGTAAATTGCTGTCATCAGATGCTCGAAAGCGAAGTCAACTACGAAGAGAACCAAAGCAAGAATCACTGTGGCGACCATAACCAGCAGGGCAGAGCTCTGAAGCTTGTCCCAGGTTGGCCACGTGACCTTCTTGGTGAGTTCCACGTAGGACTCTTTGCAATAGTTAATGAACTTTCTCATCTTTGCATTTAATGGACTTCGTAATTTGGAAGCGTTTACGAGGTCTGTTAAACAATTACCAAATCGTAACCTTTGATATTTTTTGCAGGGGAAGCAGGATTCGAACCCACATCGACGGTTTTGGAGACCGCTGAACTACCCTTGTTCTATTCCCCTAAAACGGTGGACTCCCCTTTGTCCGGAGAATCCACCTATAAGGACCGAATTACTCGATGATCTTGGTAACCTGACCAGCACCTACTGTACGTCCACCTTCACGGATAGCGAAACGGAGACCTTCATTAAGTGCAACCGGAGTAATAAGTTTAACGTCAATCTCTACGTTATCTCCAGGCATAACCATCTCAACACCTGCAGGGAGAGTGATCTCACCTGTCACGTCAAGAGTACGGATGAAGAACTGAGGACGATACTTGTTGTGGAATGGAGTGTGACGACCACCCTCTTCTTTCTTGAGGACGTAAATCTGTCCGAGGAAGTGAGTATGAGGAGTGATTGAACCTGGCTTGGCGATAACCTCACCACGTTTAACGTCCTTCTTGTCGATACCACGGAGAAGAAGACCTACGTTATCACCGGCCTCACCCTGCTCGAGGAGCTTGCGGAACATCTCGACACCTGTAACGACTGTCTGCTTAGGCTTGTCGCTGAAACCGACGATTTCTGCAGGATCGTTAACGTGGATAGTACCTGTCTCGATACGGCCTGTAACAACAGTACCACGACCTGTAATAGAGAAGATATCCTCGATAGGCATAAGGAATGGTTTCTCGTTCTCACGAACCGGAAGAGGAATGTATGTATCAACAGCATCCATAAGTTCCATAACCTTCTCCTCCCACTTTGGCTCTCCATTAAGAGCACCAAGGGCAGAACCGCGGATTACAGGAGCGTTGTCGCCGTCGAAATCGTACTTGTTAAGAAGGTCGCGAACCTCCATTTCAACGAGCTCAAGCATCTCCTCGTCCTCTACAAGATCAACCTTGTTAAGGAAAACGACCATCTTAGGTACGTTAACCTGCTTTGCAAGAAGAACGTGCTCGTTAGTCTGAGGCATAGGACCATCAGTAGCAGCAACTACGAGGATGGCACCATCCATCTGAGCGGCACCGGTAACCATGTTCTTCACATAGTCGGCGTGGCCTGGACAATCGACATGCGCATAGTGACGATTGGCAGTCTGATACTCAACGTGTGCAGTGTTAATGGTGATACCACGCTCTTTCTCTTCAGGAGCGTTATCGATCTGATCGAAAGACTTAACTTCGCTCAAACCCTGCTTTGCCAAAACGGTGGTAATGGCAGCGGTAAGAGTTGTCTTACCGTGGTCAACATGGCCAATTGTACCGATGTTAACATGAGGTTTATCCCTCTTAAATACTTCTTTTGCCATAATATTATGTATAAAGTTATAATCTATTGCTACCTGTTATATACACAAAAAAGAGCCGATGATGGGAATTGAACTCATGACCTCATCCTTACCAAGGATGCGCTCTACCCCTGAGCTACACCGGCGACTGTACGACTTTTAGAGCGGAAAACGAGGTTCGAACTCGCGACCCTCAGCTTGGAAGGCTGATGCTCTACCAACTGAGCTACTTCCGCGAATGTTGTGGGAGGAGGTGGACTCGAACCACCGAACCCGAAGGAGCGGATTTACAGTCCGCCGCAATTGCCGCTATGCGATCCTCCCGATATTTCTTTGATACAGCCTTTGGCCGTTTGAGCCGATAGAGGGATTCGAACCCACGACCCCGAGATTACAAATCACGTGCTCTGGCCAACTGAGCTATATCGGCAATATTTCAATGAATCTTCCTTTTCGCAAAGGGATTGCAAAGATAGACATTAAAATGGATTATACAAAACTTTTTCGATTATTTTTGAAAAAGCCCGGCGATTTCTGAATATATCCGGTCCGTATCAAGCCCGCAGACCTCTCTCTGCCGGGTAACCGGAGCCTGTGTGATGAACCTGTCAGGAATGCCGAGACCCTTCACCGTTATGTCGAGTCCGCGGGAGGCGACATATTCACTTATCTCGCTGAACAGACCTCCTTTGAGGCATCCGTCCTCAAGGGTGAGGATTTTCCTGAAGCGCGTCGCTTCTTCCAGAATGTCGGTGTCGAAGGGCTTCAGGAATCTGACGTTGAATATGGTAGGCCCTTTCCCGATCTCTTCGCGCAGCCTTTCGGCGGCTTCCACCGCCCTGTTGACCACCGGCCCCAAGGCCAGGATGGCGATTTCATCACCGTCGGCGAGTTTCTCTCCCTTGCCGATTTCCATTGGGACTGGTGCCGCGTTCCTCCAGTCCGTTCCCTCGCCAAGCCCTCTCGGGTAACGGATGACGAACGGCCCGTTCTTTATTTCCAATCCGGTGTAAAGAAGGCGTTTCAGTTCGGTCTCGTCTTTCGGTGCGGCTATTATGGTGTCAGGAATGCATCGCAGGGAGGCCATGTCGAACGCTCCCTGATGAGTGGCTCCGTCCTCGCCCACAAGTCCGGCCCTGTCCAAACACAACACGACATTGAGATGCTGTAGGGCGATGTCGTGGATGATCTCGTCGTAGGCTCTTTGGGCGAACGAGGAATAGATCACGCAGTATGGCTTCATCCCACCGGCGGCAAGCCCAGCGGCGAAGGTCGCGGCGTGTTCTTCCGCGATGCCCACGTCGAAGAACCTGTCCGGAAAACGGGACGCGAAGTCGCTCATGCCGCTTCCGGTGGCCATCGCGGGGGTGATTCCCACCACTTTCGGGTCTTTCCCGGCCAGTTCGCACAGAACTTGACCGAATACATCCTGATAGCGCGCGGCAGGATATTCCTTGACAAATCTTTCTCCGGTTTCAGCATTGAACTTCCCGGGAGCGTGCCACGTGGTAGGGTCGGATTCCGCCGGGGCGTAGCCTTTGCCCTTGACCGTGCAGGTGTGCAGAATCTTCGGCCCCTTTATGTTCTTAAGGCGGTGCAGGGTTTTGACTACCTCGACCACATCATTCCCGTCGATGGGGCCGAAGTATCTGAAACCGAAGGCCTCAAAGAGATCTCCGGCGGGTGTCGCGACCAGCCCTGATTTGGTCTTCCGCACGAACCATTGGAGCCTGTTCCGGAATTTGCCGGCTCCGAGTTTCTCCCAGATGTGGTTCTTGATCCTGTTGTAGGCCGGAGCGGTTGTCAGCCTGAGCAGATAGGAATGGAGAGCCCCACGGTTGTCATCGATCGCCATTTCGTTGTCATTCAGAACGATAAGAAGATCCGTGTCTCCGTAGCCGGCATTGTTCAAGCCTTCCAGGGCCAGTCCTCCGGTCATGGCTCCGTCACCGATCATCGCGACGACCTTCTCTCCGGAACCGGACAGTTTGGCGGCCTCGGCCATTCCAAGAGCGGAAGAGATTGATGTGGATGCGTGGCCGGCTCCGAACGCATCGTATTCGCTCTCGTCCCTGTTGGGGAATCCGCTGATTCCGTCCGGCATCCTGTTCCTTTTGAAAGCCTCTTTTCTTCCGGTGAGGATCTTGTGCGCATAGGCCTGATGCCCCACGTCGAAGACAAGTTTGTCTTTCGGGGTGTCAAACACGTAATGCAGACCGGCAATCAGTTCCACGGCGCCAAGACTGGACGCCAGATGCCCCGGATTCACGGAGCAACATTTGACAATATACTCCCTCAACTCGCCGCAAAGCGTCCGGAGTTCGTCTATGCTGAGTTTCCTGACATCGTCAGGAGAATTGACCTTGTCTAAAATCATAATGACGAAGGTACGACTTTATTCCGACATTTTTCTTATATTCGCAATCTGTTTGAATATTTTTACATTCGTGGCGAATATATTTTAAAGGAATAATCAAATGTCAGAAAAGATCCAAAAACTGATGAATGACTCGCCGGCCGCAAGGTGGACAGCCCTCATTCTTATCGCGCTGATGATGTTTTTCGGCTACATGTTTGTAGATGTCATGTCGCCGTTGCAGGCTCTTATCGAGCAGCAGAGGGGTTGGAGTCCGGATGTGTTCGGAACCTACGCCAGTGCGGAGTACATCCTCAATGTCTGTGGTTTCCTGATCCTCGCCGGTATCATTCTGGACAAGATGGGAGTCCGTTTCACGGGAGTCCTCTCCGCTTCGATGATGTTCATCGGCGCCTCCATTAAATATGTAGGTATAACGGACTGGTTCCAGACCACGGCTTTCTGTGAGTGGCTCGGAACTTGGTGGGTTTCCATGCCAGGCAGCGCCAAGATGGCCGCCCTCGGATTCATGATTTTCGGATGCGGCTGCGAGATGGCCGGCACGACTGTCTCCAAGGCTATAGCCAAATGGTTCAAAGGCAAGGAGATGGCGATGGCGATGGGCGTTGAGATGGCAATCGCCCGAGTAGGCGTCTTCTGTGTGTTCTCCATCAGCCCTATCCTCGCCTCCAAACTCGGCGGCGTGCAGGGACCTGTCGGATTCTGCACGGTACTCCTTCTCATCGGCCTGATCAACTTCCTCGTGTTCAGCGTGATGGACAGGAAGTTCGACGGCCAGCTTGTGGAAGCCGGGGTGAAATCGGAGGAGGTGTCTTCTGAGGAGGAATTCAAACTCAGCGATCTTGGCAAGATCTTCTCTTCCCAAAGTTTCTGGGTTGTGGCTCTTCTGTGCGTACTTTATTATTCCGCGATCTTCCCGTTCCAAAGATATGGCGCGAATATGCTCCAGTGCAACTTGGACGGAATTTCCGCCAGGACAGCCTCTGACATATTCAGATGGTTCCCGATCGGCGCCGCTGTCATCACTCCGTTCCTCGGCAGGTTCCTTGACACTAAAGGCAAGGGTGCCACAATGCTCATCTGGGGGGCTTTGCTTTTGATTGTCTGCCACTTGGTGTTCGCATTCGTGCTGCCTGCGACCCACAGCAAGTTCATCGCCCTCGCGACGATCGTGGTTCTTGGCATCAGTTTCGCGCTCGTTCCCGCCGCTCTTTGGCCTTCTGTCCCTAAGATCATCGACGAGAAGATCCTCGGCTCGGCCTATTGCCTTATCTTCTGGGTTCAGAACATCGGTCTCTGCTTTGTTCCGAAGCTTATCGGAAGTGTGCTGGCAAGTGTCAATGCGGACAATCCTGCCGTCATCGCCGCCAAGGCCGCCGGCGCCGAGTTCATCCCTTATAACTACACGGTTCCGCTCGTCATCTTCGCCGGATTCGGTGTCGCCGCCCTTCTGATCGCCCTCTACCTCAAGGTTCTTGACGGCAGGCGCCACCTCGGTCTCGAACTTCCGAACATTCAGAAATAATCCGAGAAGCTGTTTCCTCGGCAACCTAACAATAAACGATCGTGGCAAACTTTTTAAGGAAATATTCATGTTGGCTGGCGCTTGCATGTCTTGTGGTGCCGATGTTCGCGTCGTACTACTTTGACGACATGTTCTCGACGCTGTCCCATCTTTTCGAGAACCCGTCGGCACTTCAGCTTGGCTGGAACTCGGCGGACTACGGGCTCTACGCAAGCGGCTACTCTGTCCTCTGTGTCTTCGGCGGACTGGTGGTCTGCGGAATGCTTCTGGACAAATGGGGAGTGAGGATCACGGGATCCATCTTTGTCACGATGATGGCCGGAGGAGCCGCGATGGTCACCTATGCCCTGACTTCAGGCCTTTCGCCGAAAACTTCACTGACAGTAGCCTACGTCGGCTGCATGTTCTTCGGTCTAGGGAGCGAGATCGCAGGGGTCGCGGTCACCCGATCCATAGCCAAGTGGTTCAAGGATGGGAATATGGCCTTCGCCATGGGCGTGCAGTTGGCTATCGCGCGACTTGGAACCGCGTTCGCCCTTGTCATATCTCCGAAACTTGTGGCGGAGAAAGCGGCGGGGGAGACATATTCATTGATGGAGACGGCGTCCCCGGCGTTTCTGGGTCTCGTCCTGATGATAGTCGGGATGGTGCTTTGGGGATTGTTCGTGGCGATGGACGCCCGTTTTGACCGCCAGAAAGGGTTGAAAGACATGGTGGACACGGCAGAGGAGGGTAAGTTCCGCTTTTCGGATGTGGTAAAACTCTTGAAAAACAAGCAATTCATCGCAATTGCCCTGCTGTGTGTCTTTTTCTACAGCAGTGTGATCTCCTTCAAGAAGTTCGCCTCGGCAATCCTTATTCCTCGCTTCGATGTTCCTGTGGAGGCCGCAAGTTGGATGGTTTCCATGCTGCCTTTCGCCACGGTGGTGTTCGCTCCGATTTTCGGAATATTGGTGGATAAGATCGGGCACGGCACGCGTTGGATGCTGACCGGGGCGGTGCTTGCTCTCATCGCCCATCTGATGCTGGCGTTCGCTCCGTCCGGAGTACCGTTTTACGGCTACCTCAGCATGGTGTTCCTTGGCTTCGGCTATTCTCTGGTTCCGGCCGCCATGTGGCCGTCCGTCCCTAAGATCGTGCCGGAGAAGGTGTTGGGAACGGCTTATTCCTTGATATATTGGGTACAGAATCTCGGACTCATGTCATTCAAGATGTTCGCCGGTAAGATTCTTGCCGACACCAATCTCGACAAGGGTGTCAGCGAGGCCGGAGCGGTCTGGGTGGAGGTCATGTTTGTCGCTGTCTGCGTGGTGGCGCTGCTTCTGGCTGTGTTTCTCAGAGTGCATTCACGCCGCAATCCTCAACTGAGGATGGATGTCCCAGATCGGACGGCGGCATGATGTGCCGTTTCTCCAAGTATCATGGAGCCGGCAACGATTTCCTGATTGCCGACAATCGCGCCGGTCAATTGTCCCTGACGCAAGAGTCCGTCAGGTGTCTGTGCGACCGTCATACCGGATTTGGCGCGGATGGAGTCATGCTTCTGGAAAACAGTGTCGCCGCTGATTTCAGGATGGTGTTTTATAATCCCGACGGAAGCGGAGGGATGATGTGCGGCAACGGAGGACGCTGCATCGTGTCGTTCGCGGCTGACCAGGGGATGTTCAAAGAGGGTGAAACTGTTGTCTTTGAGGCTCCTGACGGACTTCACCATGCTGAGATCATTCCTGCCTCGGCTCCGAGGCAGTGTGAAAGAACCGTCCGTTTGGAGATGCGGGACGTGTCCGGAGTCTTGACCTACCCTGATGCGACTTGCTTTCTGGACACAGGTACAAGGCATCTTGTCAAGTTCGTCCATGGTTTGAATGAATATCCCGTCATGTCGGAAGGCGCGGCTCTTCGCAACGATCCTCGTTTCGCTCCCGCCGGAACGAATGTCAATTTTGTCGAGCCGGAGTGTAAAGGAGGCATGACGTTACTGAATGTCCGTACTTTCGAGAAAGGTGTGGAGGGGGAGACCTTGGCCTGCGGCACGGGAATAGTCGCTTCGGCGATAGCGGCATATTCACAAGGCGTTATCGGGATGGATGGCACTGATGGCCGCGTCTCGTATGTAGTGAGGGCCGCGATCGCTGATCTTGCGGTCGAGTTTGTTCCGGAAACAATGGACAACAAATTTTCCTTTAGGGATGTTTGGCTGACAGGGCCTACGAATTTTGTTGGTACTCTTGAATTTATGTTGTAAATTTGACGGATTAACGATAAATTTTAATTTGTTTTATGAAAAACTCAATCAAACTCTTCTCCTTGGCGGCCATTATCATCGCCGCTGTTTCCTGCGAGAGCAAACCGTCCACAATGAGCTACACCCTGACGGGGAATTTTTCCTTCGTGCTTGATTATCCTACGCAGTACCCGACCGTTGACAGCCTGTACTATAATAAATATATAATGCTGGACAGCTATTCCGCATTGTGCACCAGTTGCGATGATGTGAACTCCGGCTTCAGCAGCGGCTGGAAAGTTTCCGCGAAAAAAGGCGGCGCTGATGACACGGACGAGCTTCTGAAGTTCACCTCCGCCGGGAAATATGCCGGTTACACCGAGCCGAAGTCGGGTTTTGCCAACAAGACATACGCAGTGTACTCTCAGTCATTGTCAGGCTATGACATAGTGTTCAAGTACAAGAACTATTTTTCAAAGTCCACCTGCAAGGTGCTTGGATTCTACATCAACAACACCAAGTACACCGAGAAACTGGCTGACGAGGGGAAGATCGCTGACGGTGAGTACCTTAAAGTGACAGCCACGTTCTTCAAGAATGACCTGCCTGTCTGCACCGAGGAGTTCGATCTGGTTGATTTCACGGGTGCTGAGCATAAGATTGTGAAGGATTGGACGGCTTGGGACATGAAGACCGCGATGGGCTATGATGTTGACGCTGTGAAGTTCTCGGTGTCATCCATCAATCTGCCTCAATATTTCTGTCTTGACATCTTGGTCGCTTCCGTCGCTGTTGAGTATTGATGCCGGAACAGACATGAAGAACTGGAGCGAGTTTTAGGAATATGCTAAATCAGACCCTCGGGTACATCAACCGAGATGGTCTTTGAGTCTTCATCGACGGACAGGATGAGATCCTCATGCAGAGGAATCATCACCTGCCCGTCTTTCGTCTCTACATAGAGGCATGTGTTGCCGGGGATGTCCTCGTAGTCGGAAATTTCTCCGACCTCGATGTTGTCCGCGTCCAGAAGTGTCCATCCGATCAGATCCTCCACCGTGAGGCTGTCGTCCGCGTCTTCATCCCGGAGAATGGCGGAGGCCTTTACCGAGATGTCCTGACCGGTCAGTTCGTCCGCGTCCTCAAGGTCCTTCACTCCGGTCAGGCGTACAAGAGCCCGGCTCGTGCCCTTTTTTGAGAAAGATTCGATAAAAAACGGAACCGGCAGTCCATCAAACGTGATGAACACCGGTTCCTTGAGATTCAAGTCCTCTGGATTGGTTTCGCGGAAACCCACAAGGATTTCGCCTTCGGTACCGTTGGACTTCAGTACCCGGGCAATCCGCAGAAGTTCTGACTTTGCCCCGGACATTCGGTTAGGCTTCCGCCGGAGCTTCAGTAGCGGCCTCGGCAGCGGCGGCTTCCTCGGCGGCTTTTGCGGCAGCTGCCTCTTCGGCGGCCTTGCGCTGAGCCTCGGCGAGTTCTTCCGCCTTCTTGGCGAGAGCCTCGGCCCTTTCAGCATTTACCTTCTTCTCGGCTTCGAGAGCGACCTTGGCCTTGTCGGCGGCGTCTTTTACGAGACCGGCCTTCTTGGCGGCGATCTTAGCGTCTCTCTCTGCCTTCCAAGCGTTCCATTTCTGGTCGGCCTGCTCCTGTGTGAGAGCTCCCTTGGCGATTCCGCTGTTGAGGTGCTTTCTCAGGAGAACACCCTCGTAAGAGAGGATTCTGCGGGCGACAAGTGTAGGCTGGGCGCCGACATTGAGCCATTTGAGAGCCTTCTCGCCATCAAGGATGATGGTGGCAGGATTGGTGTTAGGGTTGTAAGAGCCGAGCTGCTCGATGAAACGACCGTCGCGAGGCGCGCGTGAGTCAGCCACAACAATGTGGAAGAATGCGAAATTCTTCTTACCGTGGCGCTGAAGTCTGATTTTAACAGCCATTGTAAATCTGTTTTTGAATAATTAATGATGTTTAACCTTTGGCCTCTATCCCGTAGAGACGGACAAAGGTACGAAATATTAATTTATTCTCGAAATTTTTTGGTATTTCAGGAATATTCTTTATCTTTGCAATCCCAAAAACACTGGGAGACATACTTGCGGTAGTGGTGAAATGGTATACACGCTACTTTGAGGGGGTAGTGGGCGCAAGCCCGTGTGAGTTCGACTCTCACCTACCGCACGAAAAGAACCCGACGGATTTCCGCCGGGTTCTTTCATTTCCCCATCGTTGGGTTATTTGACCAGTCGAACCCCTTTCGGGAGATGGATTTCGGACTTTACGGATCCGTCGGCGCTTTTTCTGTGGGACACGGTGATCGGGCCGTAAGGAGTAGGGTAGGAGCCTTCCGCCCATTCAAGGGAGCCAAGATGCGGATTGATCCTCACTTTCTTGAAACCCGGCTCCGCCGGCTCGATTCCCAGCACGTGGGAACTCAGCCAGATTGTAGGGCCGGAAGCCCATCCGTGGCAGAAACTGTGGCGCAGACCGACGTAGCAGTAGGCTCCGCCATCGGCGTGGATGTCGTATTTCCCTTCCGGGACAATCTCGTCGATTCTTCCGGCGCCGGCGGCTTTGGAGTAATCGAAATCCTCCCAGAACGTCGTGGCTCCGAGATCCAGCATCGCTCCCCAATAGTCTGAGATCATCTTCATGGCCTCATCGTAGTCCCCGCTCTTCGCCAAAGCCTCAAGCATGTAGTAGCCCATGAACGAGGAGAATCCGTTGGCTCCGCCTGTAAGGATGACTTTGCGTGCCTCCTCTTTGTCTGCCATGTCCTCAAGATACAGAAGAGCGGCGGCCTGCTTGCTGGAGGTGATTCCTGGTCTGTGACCGCGCAGTCTTGCGGCAGCGGAGGAACACTCGTCTTTCAGCTTGCTGTCCCCAAGCCATCCGGCCATGTCCGCGCCGGCTTCCATCGCCCTTATGGACAGAGCCTGAAGTCCGGCATGAATCGCGTCCGGCTTCTCGGACGTAGGCCAGTCGATGAAGCGTCCGTCCTTGAAACTCTCCTTGGAACCGTCGAAGTTGGCCATCACCGTGTGCAGGAGATCGGTCATGTAGGCGTGCTGTTCCTTAAGGTAGGCAAGATCACCGTAATATTCATAAAGATGGTGGTGAATGATGATCCACCATAGGGAATAGGAGCATATTCCATTCATCCACACAGAAGGAGGAGTGCTCTCGCGCGCGTAGTCGAGGCTTTTCTGCACAACCTTGTGGTTGCCGAAGACCGTGTTCACGGCCATGACTTCCGGATGCATGTCTCCGATCCATACGAGACGGTCTCTCTTGACACCGTCCCAAAGATATTCCTGCATGTTCAGATGAACCGTGTAGGCTCCGGTCTGCCAGATCCGGTTCAGTCTCTCGTCGCTGCATCTGAATTGCCCGATGTAGGGGATGTCACGATATCGGGAGATGGCTCTGACCGATACCAGCAGGGCTTCGGTGTCCTCTCCGAGCAGATCAAGACGCACGAAACGGAAGCCAGTGTTGCCGTATTCAACCGCACCGAGCCAAGGCACCGAGATCTCGAAGTCCCTGACGGAGTGTTCGTTGGTGGCTGTTGTTCCGGCCTCGTCAACACTGCTGAGCGCCTCACTCACCGACTCTCCGAAACAGATGCGGAAGCGAGCCGCTGCCTTGTCGCCGGACATCGCCCTGACGATCTGGATGCCTCCCTGAATCTCCTTGCCGAAGTCCAGCAGGACGGAACTCCTGCCGTCCTTGCCGTTTCTGAACAGGCACACGTCCGGTTCGTTGGTAGAGACCTGTCCGCAGTACGGCCTCAGCAGGTTATCCGTTCCGTTCACGTCTCCTTTGGCAAGCATGATGCGGGTAGGTGTGAGGTACTCGCTCACAAACTCGGAGTCCTGCCGCTGGATGCCCACGTTGCCATAAACACCTGTCTCCTGCCCGGAAGCCAAGGACACCGCACCAAGCAGCGTCCCGAGGATTAAAATGCTCTTCTGTATATTCATAAACCCTATTAACTGATTTTCTTGTATTTGAATATTATGGCATCGCCTGCCTCAAGCGAGCGGGTCGCCTCTCCTTCCGCGACCTTGACTGCCTTGCCTTCACGGTCGATCATCCAGGTCTTCCTGGCAAATCCGACGGTAATGTCTGTCGGCCTGTCAAGAGTGCGGCTGACTATCACAAGGTAGTTCCATCTCCCCTTCTCAAGAAGAGACACGACCGCTCCGTCGGAACTTGCGGAAAGTGAGACGACATTGGCTGGAAGGGTCTCCAGCCTTTCGCAGCCTCTGAACATGACATCGCCCAGATGGGCGGTCGAGACGACCTTGGAGCCTACAAACACGGAGGCGCGCGCCTGAAGTTCCCTGTTCATCCGCTGGATAAGATAATAAGCTTCGGATTTCCGCCGGTCCTGATCGATCGGTGCATCGTGGTAATCCCAGTCCTTCGCATCCGGATTCCAATAGGTGAAATACTGGAGTCCCTGAGCCCCATACGCCAAGGCTGTGTACAGCTCAAGCCTGAGGCTCTCCATTGTCGGAGCTGGATACGGGCCATGCGCGGTCGAAAGGGCGAAGGCCCAGAACGGGAGGCCGGCAGCCTCGGATTCCTCATGGATTATCCTCAGATTGTCGTACCAGCCTTCGCTTCGGATTCCGTCGAAAGTGACAGGATACGAATCGAACGAGACCATAGGAAGCCTGACCTCATCGATGAATTCGCGGACATATTCCCTGTAGCTGCATCCCAGCGCGGCACTGTCCACATAGTTCGGAAAAAGGTTCAGATAGAGAGGATGCTCCCCTCCGTCGGCTTTCTCTATCCTGCGCGCCCATTCGGCAAGATAGGGGAATGCCGGCGGAAGCGGTTCGTCGCGCAGGAAGTAGCCGTACAGGGCCGGATGATCCTTGACGGCGGCCACAGTGCTGTCCGTCGCTGTCTCAAGTTCGGCGCATGTGGCCATTACCTTTACTCCTGCCTGCTGAGCCAGATCCAGCGAAACCTGAAGGTCCTTCAAGGTGCCGAGATGGGAGAAATTGATGTTGAACCCGCATTCCGCCAGTTCCTGATACCTCTCCGGCGACGCGTCTTCCGCAGGAATCGAGTACCAGGACATGATCGGAAGCACATCCTTTCCGCCTTTCCCCGCCTCGCACGAGGAAAGGGCGAGAACCGTCAGTATCGTGGCGGCGACAGTTGTAAAACTTTTACCAGTCATTGCTTTTTTTATGAATATTAGAGCCAAAGTATCTTGAGGGTGTGACCGTGTCTCCGTTATCTTGAGACAGTGATCCGGTGTGTTCCAGGTCTGAGCTGTCTGTCAGGGTTTCCGGCTATCCGCACAGTGGCGGTGGTGTTCTCCGGTATGGAGACCTCAAGGTTGACTTTGTCCCCATCCTTCTTCCAACCGGCTTTGATGAGTCCCCTGACTGATTTGTAGGAGGCTTTCGCCCAGTCAAGACCCTCGACGAAATGCGGGGCGATGATGATGTGTCCGAATCCGGGAGCGAGGTCATCCTTCCTGATACCGACGATGTCGTTCACCAGCCATGCCGAGATGTCTCCGAAGAAGATGTGGTTGAGAGACGCGTCGTTGAACCTTTGTGACATTGTCCATGTCTCGGCGAGTGAGGTGTAGCCGTCGTGGATCCAGGCCAGCCATGACGGATGGTCTTCCTTTGACGCCATCTCGTAGGCCAGGTCGGCGAGGCCATACTTCGTCAATGTCCTGAGCACTACCTTCGAACCCATCGAGCCGAAATTCAGGTGTCCGTCGTTGTCCTTGACAAACTGTTCCAGTTTCGCCACGACCTTCGGAATCTCAGGTCCCGGAACGACTTCGACGAACAGGGCCGCGGCCTGGCCGGTCTGCGTTCCGGAGGCATAGACTCCCGTCTCAGGGTTGTAGTACTTCCTGTTGATGGCGTCCCTCAGGCGTCCCTCTTCCGCCATCAACGAGGATGATTCCTTGTTGAGGATGAATGAGAACTCCTTCATGATCCTGTAGTCGTAGTAGTAGAACAGGGCTGAGGTGTACTCGGTAGGGGTCTTTGCGTTCCAGGTCAGCCAGTCCCCGATTCCGTAGGACACAAGGCCGTCCGGATCCTCCCTTGTCTTGAGGTAGGCGAGGTACTTCTGACACATCGGCCAGACTTTCTCGATGACGGTCTTGTCGCCGTAGTACAGGTAGAGGTTGTAAGGGATGATGAACATGGCTGCGTCCCACACCGGGCCGATCCAATCATCGTAGCCCCAGTCGCTTGTCGGGATGATTCCTGAGATCCGCCCGTTCTCAAGCTGGTTGTCGATGAAGTCGTCGAGCCATTTTTCGTAGAACAGCACCGAGTTGTAGTTCAGGAGTCCGATTTCCTGGGAGAGGTAGGCGTCGGCGGTCCAACCGTTCTTCTCTCTTTGAGGGCAGTCCGTCGGAATTGACATGAGGTTGTTGCAGAAAGTCCTTCTCGTCATGTTCCACAAGGTGTCCAGAAGCTTGTTGGAGCACTCGAACGTGCCGACGGATTCCTGATCGGTGTAGAAGTACAGGGCGGTCAGGGCGTCCGCGTCCAGTTTCATCGGAACGCTTGTCTTTACCTCGGCGTAACGGAATCCGTGGTAGGTGAACGACGGTGTCCATTCCTCGACCCCGTCTCCTTTCAGGATGTACTTGTCTGTCTGGAATTCATAGCCCGGAAGAGGCTTGTAGTAGATGTTGATGTTTCCCGGCTCAAGGCTTCCGTCTTTCTTGACAAGCTCGGTGTGGACGATGGAGACCTCCGTGCCGGCATCTCCGCTGATGCGTAGGCGGCAAAGTCCGGAGATGTTTATCCCGAAATCGAAGACATAGGATGTGTCACCGAACGAGGTCACGCCGACAGGCTTGATCTCTTCGGTAGGGCGGATCTGTGGCATTTTCTGGGCCACGAGCAGCGGAGACGGATCTGGGGCTTCCACTGCGGCGCTCCAGGCGGAGTCGTCGAAACCGGCCGAGGTCCATCCGGCGATTTCCTTTCTGGCGTCGTAGGTGTCACCGGAGTAGATGTTGTTGCTGATGTACGGCCCGTCGGACGTTGTCTTCCAAGTCTTGTCGGTCGCCACCACCTCCGATGTGCCGTCAGAGTAGGTCAGGTGCATCTCAAGGATGAATCTTGCCCTGTCGCGCCACCGGGCGTTCTCGAAATTCCATGTGGCCACCGGCTTGATCTCGTTGTAGAATCCGTTGCCGAGCACCGCGGTGAGGACATTCCCACCGGCTTTGACAAGATCCGTGACTTCGGTGACGGTGTAGAGATTCCTTTTGTCATAATGGGTGTAGCCAGGATCAAGGAACGCGTCGGAGATCGGTTCCCCGTTCAGACGGATCTCCGCGTAGGCGCAGGCGCTCATGAAGATCTTCGCCGAGGTGACACCCTGCTTCGCGCCGAACTCTTTGCGGAACATCGGAGCGGCCTCGAAATCCTTGTCATGGGAGTCCGTGATCCAGACGGCTTTCCAGTCAGAGCGGCCCATCAGCGCTGTCTGGAAGCGCTCCGGAGCGGAGACTATCGTCTCGGTGCCGTCGGCGTTGAATGCCTTGACCTGCCAGAAGTAGGTTCTGTCGCTCTTGAGCAGCCCGGTGTCCTCCATCTTCACGAATGGAACAGATGAGACGACCTGTCCTGAACTCCAAATGTCAGGAGAAGACAACTTGTCCTTCGAGGAGGCCACGTTGACAATGAATGAATGCTGTGTGAAACCTGAGGCTCCGTCGTAATTCCAGGTGAACCGGGGCGTCTGAACATCCACGGTCATCGGGGACAGTTGGTACTCGCATCTTAAATCCGTCGTCACGTCTTTCGGCGAGGAACAGGAAAGCACGGTCGCGGCGACGCCCGCACATGTGGTTAGCAAAAATGAAAATCGCATAACTTAATCGAATAAATAGGGTGTTTTCTTCGCAAATATACGAAAATATTCATATATTTGTCCAACGCTAAATTATTTCGAGATGAACATATTTTCCCATTCAAAAAAGATCTTGCCGGCGGCTCTCCTGCTGTCCGTCCTGGCATCGTGTGCCGGAGCCTCTTCCTCCAATGGCGTGACCGGATCCTCCTCCTACAAGGTGAAGGTTCCGTTGACCTCCACAGGCGTGAGTCTGGAAGGGCTTGGGGTGGAGCTTGACCCGCATTTCCTCGCCCAGAACGTGACCCGGAACGATGGAGCCACGCCCGAGGACTGGCAGAACATCGTTGTCCGCAGGGTCGAGATGATGGATGTCCAGAGATTCCGTGTCATGCTCCAGCCTCAATGGTGGGAACCGGTCAACGACAACTCCGACCCGCAGGTCGCTGCCGGGGACGCTTTCACTTTCGAGTCTCCGGAGATGAAATCCGTCTATGCAGTCCTTGACCTTGCGCAGAAGACCGGAGCCAGTGTCACTCTGGTGCTTTGGGGATGCCCGGCGCACTGCATGTTCATAGATTCCGGCGTACCTTCCCAGGGACAGAGACACTTCCTCTGCAACAAGAACGGGACAAACTGGGTGACCGCTCCGGGGGACAACGAGGAGTTCGCCGAGAACTTCTCCGTCGTGGTCAAGCATCTTATCGAGGACAAGGGCTACACCTGCGTCAAGGAGATCACCCCTTTCAACGAGCCTGACGGGAACGTCTGCGAGCCTGATCAGTACATTCAGATCGTGAAGGCGCTGGACAGGCGCTTCCGCAAGGACGGCATCCGTGACAAGGTCCGTTTCAACCTTTCCGACAACACCGACTGCCGCAGGTTCTTCCTCAAGGAATGCGCCGACAATCTCGCTGACTATGCCGACATCTTCAACAGCCACACGTACATGTGCGGCTACGAGTCTCCGAACAGCTATGCCTTCGGTTGGGAAAAGGACAACATCGACGTGGTCAGAAAGACCGGCAAGAATCACCTGGTAGGAGAGTTCGGATCGAATCTTTGCGTCGGAGCGGCGAGGCAGATCGACATCAGCTGGTACAAGAGGGGAGTGCTGATCGCGCGCAACTGTCTGAATTTCCTGAACGCCGGAGCCGTCGGAGCCAGCTACTGGTCTTTGATCGACCAGTACTACAACAGGGACGCATCCTACGACGAGATGCAGCAGCTCGGTCTCTGGCGCTATAAGAAATGCGCCTATCGGGGCGCTGACGCGGAAGGCTGGGAGGAAGACTATCAGACGAGGCCGAACTACTACTCCTACTCGCTTCTGACAAGGTTCATTCGGAAGGGCGACGAGGTCTATCCTCTCGATCTTCAGAATGAATATGCCGCCGGTTCCGCTTTCCGCTCCGAGGACGGAGGTTGGACTTACGTCTTCTCCAACGGCTCCGATGATGATCTGGAATTCAACCTTTTCAACGCCAACGCGGGCGAGCTTGGCGAATGCGAGGTTTACAGGTACACGGAGCAGGGGCTGCCGAAGGATGACTCCATGATTCCGGCGAGCAGCGTTCTCAAGGCCTCCGGCAAGAGCTACAAGGTCTCCGTCCCGGCCCAGAGTGTACTGCTTCTTGAGCAGAAACATGCAGGAAAATGAGAAAGATAATAGTCATTGCCGCCATTCTGCTTCTGCCCCTGCCTCTTTTCTCGCAGAATGGAGTCGAGCATCCTTGGAAGGGAGCGAAAGTCGCTTTCTTGGGAGATTCGATCACGGATCCCGGCTATGTGCCGGAAAATCATGACTGGACGGGAAGGGAGGACATCCACTATTGGGGCTATCTTCAGAAATGGCTGGGCATCAAGCCTTTGGTTTACGGAGTGAGCGGCCGAAAATGGGATGATGTCGGCAACCAGGCCCGGCAGCTGTCAAAAGAACACGGGAACGATTTCGACGCCATCACGATCTTCATGGGCACCAACGATTTCATCGGCGACGTTCCACTCGGGGAGTGGTACGCCAGGGAACTGAAGACCGTAAAGTCGGCGATGGGGGAACCCACCAAGGAATATGATTGGCTTTCCAGAACCCCTGTGATGGACGGCACTACCTTCCGGGGCAGGATCAACATAGCGGTCAGCACCCTTAAGAAGATGTTCCCGGACAAGCAGATCGTCATACTTACTCCGATCCACAGGGCCTACGCGACTTTCGGGGAGCGGAACGTGCAGCCGGACGAGTCTTTCCCGAACAAGATCGGAGTCTATTTCCTTGAATATGTCAACGCGGTCAAGGAGGCCGGCAATGTGTGGGGAATCCCGGTCATCGACCTCAACTCCCTGTGCGGAATAAACCCGATGGTCGAGGAGCAGGTACAGTACTTCAGCGACAGCGAGACCGACAGGCTGCATCCGAACGCCAAAGGACATGAGCGCCTTGCCAAGACACTCATGTACCAGCTTCTGACTCTGCCTTGCGTTTTTTAGAAGTGTTTCATAAAGGCAAAAGAGGGTGGCTAATCAGTCTTCCGACTTTGTGACCCGAACCCCGAAAGTTGGACAAAAAACTTTCGGGGTTTTGTTATGTCAAAAT
>CAVIHT010000013.1:0-63561 GCA_963642795.1 Bacteroidaceae bacterium | reverse complement strand
AATAGGCATAATCGTATCGTGCTGTATGTGATACAACAAAGATACAATTATTTTTTTAGTTTTATGCAATATTTAGATGTTACAATATGCTAGAGGGTCACCAAACGTATGACACCGTGCCAAGAACAATGATAAAGTTTTCTCCGTGAAACTCACCTGACTATTACCGAGATAATCTCCGCAAAAGGTGCTGTCAAATCCGAAAATATTCTTACCTTTGTAACGTTTTGGAGCGAATGCCCAAAACATACATATTGATGAAAGTGTTTTCGCACTATCCTTCAAAGAAAATCTGGCAGTTTTCAAAGACAGAAGGGAAGACGACAGCACCGTCATCTGTATCCGCTTGCGTGTACTCTACACCCAACGATACAGGTGTGGGGATTGTTTCAGTCTATTTTCTGTCAGGTTTTGCCAGAACCTTCTTTGAGATAGACGAAATCGGCTCCACACTTTTTGTATTGGTATAATCCCCAGTTGAGGCCGTGGGGAACGAGTAGACGGAAGAATGAAAATTCTATTTCAAAATGCCTATCTTAACTTTCCCTCCCAATTTGGAGAGAAAGTGAATTCTATTATTAATGAATATGCTGGCAAGAATGCCTTGGAAATAAAGTTTGTGTCTGAATCGGAAGACAACCATAAGATGTTCTCCGAAACTTTCAGAGAGTCTCCGTTCTCCTTTAACTATTCTATAAAGTCCATCGGTTATTGTGAAAGACTGATTGCTGAATACAACTTGACAACCGAAGAACAAATCGCTTGCATATTCCACGAGATTGGTCACATCGTAATTTGGCATAGCAAGACTATCGGGGGCTCTTTCTCACGTGACATTCACCAGAAATGTCCGACCTGCTTTTTGTGCACCATCCCATTTGATTCTGAATTTTTCTGTGACGAAATAGCTGCCCAAGCCGGGTTCGCACTGCCTTTGGCAACAGCTTTGATCAAGATGAAAGATGCGATCTGTAACAAAAGCGGTGAAGAGACGGATTCCTCAGAACGGAAATCGTTTGATGATCGTATCTCCATTCTTGCACATCGCCAACATTTTTACAGGCCGGGATGGACCTGCGGAAGATACAATGCGAATAGACATTGCGCTCTGATGTACAATCTCATCCAAGGGGTTGTGAACTATTTTGACGAACTTTCTGCGGATGTGATAGGCTACATTCTTTCAGTTCCAAGAAACGGAGAATTTTCCATTGACACTATAATCAGTAAGACAAAACTCCCTGTTGACATAGTCTTGAATTTCATGGACCAGTTGCGGAACGTTGGACTCGTGACTTTGCATATTCTTGATAAAGAGGAAATCAGGAATTATAGAATCAGTGTTGGTGAATGGAGGCGGAGGCAACAATTTGAGGACAGGAGAAGCACGCAGGAGAAATTGCCATACGATATCAGTAATGCTGAAATGCAGTACAATGAGGCTGTTGAGGGAGATGCTCAAGTCACTTCAGCAATGTTTGAACTTACTTACAACTGCAGCGAGAAGTGCATACACTGCTACAATCCCGGTGCGACAAGGAATGATTCCGAAACAAGTGGCAGGAACAGGAAGGAACTGACTTTGGATGAATATAAAAGGGTGATTGATGAGTTGTGTGAATCAGGTCTCTACAAGGTTTGTCTCAGTGGCGGTGACCCTTTCTCGAAACCAATAATATGGGATATCATCGACTACCTGTGGCAAAAAGAGATTGCATTCGATATATTCACAAATGGCCAGCGTGTGTTCAATGATGTTGAAAGGCTGCTTGACTATTATCCGCGTTTGATTGGAGTGTCAATTTATAGCCAGGTGGAAGAGGTTCACGATAAGATAACCCGCATGCCGGGTTCGCTGCGCAAGTCAATTATGTTTGTTGAGAGATTGTCTGAATATGGAATGGCGATGAACCTTAAATGTGTGATAATGCAGCCAAACCTCAGGACTTACAGAAGTGTTAAAGAGTTGGCGGCCAAGTATGGCGCTGTTCCGCAATTTGAAGTCTGTGTGTCTCCGTCAACCGAAGGTGATATGTGTGCGCCAAGGAACCTCCGGCTGACAGAAGAACAACTCTATGTTGTGCTCAGGGACGATAACATTCCTCTTTATGTCGGCCCAGAAGCACCTGGTTATGGTGGACAGCCAAGGCTTATGACTGTAAACGCCTGCGGTGCTGGAGATTCCACTTTTTGCATAACCCCGGAAGGAAATGTGCAGGTTTGTTGTTCGTTCCCTGCCTCTTTAGGGAATGTCAAGGAACAATCGATTATTGAGATCTTGGCGGGAGAACAACTGCGCAAATGGCAAAAGACGACTCTTGAGTCCTACGTGGATTGTGGCAGACACGATTACTGTGGCTATTGTAATTTATGCCCAGGCAATAACTATGTTGAAAACGGCACCCCTCTCAAGGCTGCCG
Organism: Bacteroidaceae bacterium; assembly: GCA_963642795.1. Lineage (GTDB taxonomy): Bacteria > Bacteroidota > Bacteroidia > Bacteroidales > UBA932 > Cryptobacteroides. The sequence continues at coordinate 61,141 of CAVIHT010000013.1, read as the reverse complement.
AGAGCAATTGCTTCATCGCCAAAACAAGGTTTAATCTGGCTCGTAGGATGATGGATGGTTTCGACCCTCTTAAAGGATTGTCACTTGACGATGCAATCGCAGGGTTGGAAATAGATGTTGAGCCTTTGGCGAAAGAAGAGACAAGAAATTTCAGAAATACAAAGTTTGAGGTTGAATAACTTCAAGAGGTCAGGTAATGGGCCCGGTAAATCATTTGTAACCTATTAAAACAAAAGGAATATGTTGACAATCAAAACATCTTCTGACGTGTGCTCGATGAGCAACTGCCCAAGGCTGTCCGAAGGGCAGTGTGGCATTTTGTACAGGAACAGCTAGACTGTTCATAACCCATTAGAGAGCCGGAAAACGGTTTTCGGCTCTCTTTTAACGATAAAACGACATTTTAAAAATAATATACAATGAATATGGAATTTGCAGAACTGAAAAACGAATATTCCTTGCCAGGAACAACTGAAGATCGGAAAAAAGAAATCCTAAAGGAAATGTGTGATAATCTCATAAGGAGGAATGGCGGATCGAATGTGTTTCTGTACGTCCTTGAAATAGATGAGAACAATTTAACGATTGATGATCTATATAAGGCGGACGGCATATTGGACCAACAGGAATCGTCACAAAAGATGAAAGATGTGTCTGATATTGCAAGAAAGTCAGCTTTTGAAAAGAATAAATATTCCCCGGACAATCCATATCCACCAAAAGGTGAATAACAATGTTACCTTATAAGGCTAAAAGATATGGTTTCCGTCAGATCAAGAGCAATGACTGTGACCCTTCGCCACAGCCGTTGCTTCTTAACCATGATGGAGACGTGACCATTTGGAACATCAGCCCATATTCTCACGGTAGGAGCTTCATTGTCGGCCGGACAAAGGATGACCGATTTGTCGTAAGCAAAGGTAATGGTTTTTCTTATACCGGCTACACCTTTATGAACACCGGAGAGATGGGAGACGACACTTGGGGATTATTGTTGGGAGCCGATGCGATAAGGGATTTCGATCTGTGCAATGATGTGGCTGCCTTGGGCATCAAAACCAATCGAATGGAATATGTTCTTGAACTTGAATGCGAGGCGGTTCTGCCAAACGGGAAACATATTCACCCATATTTGCTTCAGTACGATGTTGAGTGTCCGTACCGTATTTCCGACTCTCGTTTTATGTCACCGGACAGGCTGGTAATGGTAACTCTCAAATGGGAGAAGTATAATGACAACCAGTACGACCAAGGCCATAGACATATGATTGCGGCCTATGTCCTGATTAGAAATCTAAGAACTCTTCACGACAACGGTGTCTTGCATAATGCCATATCCTCCCAAAACTACACGTGGGCTTTGGAACTGCTTGATTTTGAGTTGGCAAGTTCACCGAGTCATCCATACACTAATGAAGACTATCTCAGACACGTGCCAGACCTGTACCCCAGAGAAATCTTTCAGACTTATAACATCATTGTGGAAATAGCTCAGGTGCTTTCTGAATCTCTTGATTATCAGGCCGTGAACAACTTGTTTAAGGCTTTTGGTTTTGATATGGAAAAATTTAAGGTTGACATTTAGGTTGACTCTAAATTATAAATTTGATTTTGGTATATTAACATATTCTTATATAGGCAATTAACTATTTTGTTGCAAAAAAATGGGACTGAAAGATTTATTCAAGAAAGGAGTGGATGCGGTAGTGTCCATCAAAGAGAAAGCCACACAGGCGGTGGCGGATTATAAGCAAATGGTTGCGGAGGTCGAAGTCGAGGCAGGCCAATGGAAGACATTTGATCCGGATTTCCTTCGTGCTGTTTTGGATGGAAGGCTGGCGGCTGCGTATGACTTGTATATCGCTAAAACAGGGGCCTCTCCTGCCAAGGCGAAGATGCTTGTGAAAAAAATCAGACCGAATGTCGTTCGTGTATATCCCGGAATGCTTAAGGCGCAGGCTATGGAGACGATCAAAGATATTTGGCCTTATGGGATGAACCGTCTGTTGGCGTTCCGAAAAAGTGAGAAGGAAGAATACACTTATGAGGTTGGCTATGTAAGAATCTGTCCTACCATCGACGCAAAATTCTACTTCAGTACCGAATTTTGGAATGACGGAAGTGTCGAGACCATTGAATATGCCATTACCTTCAACAATGGTTCGATGATCCTTAAGAAAGATGATGTGATCATTGAGGTGAAGGATAACAAGGCCGGTTCGATTAATTTTAATGAGAATGATCCGGAGTACATTCCTTGTAAAAAAGCGTGTGATTTATTGGATGCGAAGTCAAATTTTGAGATGTTTTCTGAAGAGACAATGAAGAGAGTGGAGGATGGTGAAATCAGCAGGGAAACGATGTTGGCTGTAGGCACTAAATATGGATTTTCATTTGAAAAGGATCTTGGCAGTAACAAGCTTATGCTTAAATTTTCGGGTATTAATGTGGCGCAGATGTTGAAAAGTCAATACTTTAGATACTATAATCGTATGGATGCACTCACTAATCGCTCTTTAGATTTTAAGCCATGGGAATCGGAGATTTTTATCAGTGCATATATGGGGGCAGGTCGTGATGTGATTGACTTTTCAAAGTTCATTAAAATTTTGAAGGCCCAACTCTCTGCTCAAAAAGTGATTGCGGAAAGAAGAGTCGAGGTTCTCCTTGCCTTAAAGGAGCAGGAAAATGTAGAAAGTTATGCAGAGGAATTGAGAGATTTGAATGAAAGGAGTGTGGCAGCGTTTCATCCTGATGAATTATTTCAGGTGGAAGATGACGGGCGTGTGACTTGCTTCCCTCTCTGGAATGAGGCATCGGCTGCAGCGGAGTCACTGTTCAATACCTTTAAACAATATACTAGAACTTCCTCGATTCCGATTAGGCTTGTCCAGATCAAATGGTTTAATGATGCGGTGGTGTTGTATTTTAGGTTTGATCTGTTGAAGGATCCAAACCTGAACAGTGATATGAGAAAGTCATTTGCCCCGGTACTCAATGGTGGAAGGCTCAAAGTTGAAGATGAATCAGGTAACCAGAAGGATTGTCTGCCATCTGAACTCTTACTGTCCTTCCATACTGAGCCATCATCGGATGTCAGAACGGAAATTTTCATTAGTATGGCTCCGGATTACTTACGGGTGTTCCGGGAACCCAGAATTTCGGATGATGCTCAGCCACAGAATCCTGCCTGAAAATGTCAACACGGTAGTGCCCGAATCCCTTTCTCGTCACAACACTTTGTCCGCAAAGAAGCAAGCCTAGAAGACCGTGTTTCATAATCAATTATCAATGAATATCCTAACGTCTTCCCTTTGGTTGGTTTCCACTAAAGGTAAAGTGTTAAATTACTGATATACAAAGTTTTGCCCGTTACTGACTCTGTGTGAGTGAGTGGCGGGCAAGTTATTCATGGAGAGCGATATATGTATCTCCCTTCGTCAGAAATCAACCATGGGGAAGTGTCTTGTTTGTTGAAAATCAGCTCATTACATTTGAATATATGCCAAAGATTCCCCAAGTACCACGTTTTAGTTCATTAACACTATTGGTGACGATCACTTTGGCGTGCTTGGCGATTTGTAAGTTCTGTGACCAATGTCGTTGGTCTGTTGTTGGCTGTTGTTTGTTCGGGGAAAACGCTTGCTCGCCGGACAAACCGGTGGCGAAATGAGTTTTCGATCTTGCCGAAGCACCCGAACTGTTCGGGATGTTTTTATAGGGTTGTTTCTGTGCGGTAGATAGTTTGATGTCAATCAATTATCTTAAAATTTGCGATTTTGTAAAATATATTTTATAAATTTGTAAAACACAATTTGTAAAATTGCTATGTATCAAAGGCGACATCTGAATATTCTTACATCACGAATGGCTGAGCCACGGCGGCGGATACAGATAGTGATGGGACCTCGTCAGGTCGGCAAATCCACATTGGTAGGACAGTTTACGGAAGCGACTTCGGTTCCGTTTGATTTTTTCGCTGCGGATAGTGTCAATCGTTTTGACACTTCGTGGATTCCTAACAAATGGCAGCAGGCGCGCATGAGGATGGATATTCATTCCGAGCAAGAACATATCCTTGTCATAGATGAAGTCCAGAAAATCAAAGGTTGGAGTGAGCAGGTGAAGAAGGAATGGGACGAGGATTCTAGAAATCATCGTAACCTGAAGGTTATTTTGCTCGGCTCTTCCCGCCTTCTGTTGCAGAAAGGTCTTGAAGAATCCCTTGAAGGTCGCTTTGAAACCATAAAAATGGGCTATTGGGATTGGCAGGAAATGCACGAAGCCTTTGGTTTTTCGATGGATGAATATGTTTATTTTGGGGGATTCCCAGGACTTGCGCCGGATATTCAGGATGAAGATAGGTGGCGTAATCTTATGGAGGATTCCATAATATCTCCGATTCTGACACGGGATATTCTTGAGATCGAAGAGATTCGCAACCCGGCTCTTCTAAGGCAAGTGTTTGAACTCGCCTGCATCGAATCCGCCAAGGAATTGTCTCTTACGAAGATGCAAGGAACGATGAACAGCGGTACCGTTCCTACAATCAAAAATTATCTTGACATACTCAACAAGTCAATGACAGTACAACCTCTTCAGAATTACTCTGCATCAATAATAAGAGAGAAACTGTCTGTTCCCAAAATGCAAGTGTTCAACAATGCGTTCCGCAACAGATTCGGATCTTTTTCTTTCGACGAGGCGCGTGTGGATCCGGCAGAGTGGGGGCGTCAGATTGAATCGGCTGTAGGGGCACATTTGGCTAATAGGTCGATGATGGATGACTATGAACTTTTTTATTGGAGAAATGAAAGACGGCAGGAGTGTGATTATGTCCTGAGAAAAGGACAGGCACTGGTTGCTATAGAAGTCAAAAGTGGCGGTGTTGATAGGACTGTAGGCTTTGAAAAATTCAAAGAACAATTTGCGGACAAAGTCGCAGCCGCATTCATCGTTGGCCCTCAGGCTCTGCCTCTTGAGGATTTTTTCATGATGGATTTGAAGTCACTGTTCAAAAAGAAACTTCTATACTAGCCCTGAGTAGCAGTGTTCGGCGGCACTTTAAGCCGAATCCACTATTATCATCATTCTGTTGTTTTTCAAAAATGCCGTTTGAAGTCCATTCTCTCGTGCAGGATGCGGATAATCAGGATGTCGCCTTGCGAGCGGAGCGCATAGAAGATTATGTGGTGTCCGCAATGGAGTCCGTACAGGTCAGGCATAATTTCTTCATACTTTTTGGACGTTACAACTGACTTGGATGACAGAAAGTTGCAGGCGGATATCAACATGTTGTAATATTCATCAGCCTGCTTTTCCGACCAGGTCTTTACCGTCTGCCGCCATATTGAGGTCAAGTCTTCTACGGCTTTGTTGGAATATACAAGTTTCCTGTCCATTTTAAAGTTCCGCCTTAAGCGATTTCAGATGAGCCTTAGGGTCAAATCCTTCATTTATGCCACTGTCAAGCCCTTCATTGATCGCTGATTTCAGAGCCATAAGCTGACTTTCATCTTCTTCCAACAGGCGAAGTCCTGCCCGAATGACTTCGCTGGCGTTGTTGTATCTTCCTCGGGCGATCTGAGCCTTGATAAAATCTTCGAAGTGCCCCCCGAGAGCGACTGATGTAGTTTTCATATTCATTGCCTTTTTCGTAAAGTTACCAAATATTAATAATTGCGCAAGGCCTTTATGAAAGATTACCAAGTTATTTTTTAACAGCTTCTTAATCTTTACATAAAAGAAAAAAACTGACCTGAATGGTCAGCTTTTTCATATTCATGAAAGGCATTCGCTACTTGCGCCGGGCCTCGTAGTCGGCCTTGACTTGTTCCAGAAGCTTGTCGGCTTTGGCGTAGCCGTCGGCCGGGGCTTTCCAGAGGATGGCGAAGAGGATGACTCCTACTATGCCGAGGGCTATGGCCACCTCGAAGACCGAGTTCCAGCCGAACTTGTCGGCGAGGGCTCCGAAGACGAGGCCGGAGATCGCGGTGCTGGCGTAGCCGAGGATGCCGGCCATTCCGTTGGCAGAGGAAGCGACACGCTTCGTGGCCTGGTTGGACAGGCATGTTCCTATAAGGGCCTGAGGCATGTAGATGAAGAAGCTGGCCATTATGATCAGAGCCACTGACAGGCCGCCCATCTCCTTAGGGGTGAGCCAGAAGAGGATGAAACAGGCCGTGGCGCTGGCCAGGCCGATGAGGCAGGTTCTGTGGGCTCTGCTGCCGAAAAACTTGTCGGTGGCCCAGCCGGCGAGAAGGGTTCCCACGATGCCGAGTACTTCTGTGATTCCCACCACCGTCGAGGCGGTCTGGATGCTCAGGCCTCTGTCCTGGGTGAGGAATGTCGCGCCCCAGTCCAGAATGGTGAAGCGGATGATGTAGATGAAGAAGTTGGATGTCGCGAGAATCCAGACGATAGGGTTCTTGAACACCATCTCCTTCACGAATCTCTTGTAGGCGAAATCGGTGAACTCCTTAGGCTCGGTGACGACCTCCTTGGCAGGGGCGTTGTCGTCAATCTCCTCAGGGTCAGGCAGTCCTACTGACGCCGGGGTGTCCTTGAGGCCGAAGAGAACCAGAATGGCACCGGCTATTGCGAGGAGCGCAGGAACGAAGAAGCACCACTGCCACGCTGAATACGAGAAGTGGTTCAGGATGAAGGTTCCGCAGAGGAACGCCACAAGGCTGGCTCCGATTGAGTGCGAGCTGTTCCAGATGGACTGCTTCGTGGCAAGCTCCGAAGGCTTGATCCAGTGGGCCATAAGGCTGCCGCACGGAGGGAAACCCATTCCTTGGGTGTAGCCGTTTATCAACCAGAGGCTTCCGATGAATGCAACCATTCCCATTGTGGCCTTGCCCTCGCCGTCCATGAAGTTGAACAAGCCGTTCATCTCAGGGCTGAGACCTATGAATATATTCACGAGTGCGGAGAGGAAAAGTCCCGTGGCCATCATCTTCTTGCGGCTGACGCGGTCCGCGATGAAGCCGTTGATGAATCTTGAAACGCCATATATGATTCCGTGAAGCGTCAGAAAGAGGCCGAGCTTGACCTTGCTTATCCCCAACTCAGCCTCAAGAGCCGGCATCGTGATGCTGAAGTTTTTTCTTACGAAATAGAAAAGGGCATACCCGATCATCAGGATGATGAGGGTTCTCCACTGCCAATAGTTGTACTTCTTCTTGATTGATTGATCCATTTCTTTTAGCGTTTTAAGAACGGGGTTACAAAGATACAAAAAACGGCATTCTTAATGAAGAAATTGTTATTTTTGCAAGTTATGAACATTATCGGTTGCCGAACTTGCGATTCGACTGGTCGCAGAGTCTGCCGAAGCTCACCAAACATTGACGTGTTCCCTGAGCTTGTCGAAGGGACAAACATTGAAGGAAATATTAAATGAATATGAAAATGACGGAAAACTATAACAAGTCTCTAACTCCGGAGCAGAAGGCCAAGCTGCGCAGGATCAAGCATCTGGCCTTGGACATGGACGGCACCATCTACATGGAGAACAACGTCTTTCCGTTCACGGTCGAGGTGCTGGACACGATGAAGAGGAACGGGGTGGGATATTCATTCCTTACGAACAATCCGACGAAGTCGGTCGATGACTACCTGAAGAAACTTGCCGGAATGGGGATTCCCGCCGACGAGGAGAATATGTACACAACTCCTATCGCCACGATTGACTACATCAAGAAGAATTTTCCTAATATAAAGAAACTCTTTATGTTGGGGACTCCGAGCATGGTCGGTCAGTTCGAAAAGGCCGGCTTCATCTCCTGCGCCGACGATCCTGATGACGTTCCGGACATGCTGATCGTGGCCTTCGACACCACGTTGGTATATTCACGCCTGTGCCGCGCCACGTGGTGGGCAAAGCAAGGCATCCCTTACGTGGCGACGAACCCTGACTGGGTGTGCCCGACTGATGCGAGGACTGTTTTGGTGGACTGTGGATCGCTCCAGAAGTGCATCGAGGCCGCTTCCGGCAGAAGACCTGACAAGGTGATGGGCAAGCCGGATCCTACGATGCTTGACGGAATCCGTGACCGTAATGGTCTGAAAGCCGATGAGATAGCGATGGTCGGTGACCGGATCTACACAGACATCGCGATGGGACACAACGCCGGAGCCGTCAGCGTGCTCGTCCTTTCCGGAGAGACGACCCTTGAGACTGCTCTTAGGGTGGCCGAGGATGTCCGCATAAATCCTCATCCCGAGCACTACCCGGCGGATTTCATTGTCCGTGACCTCAAGGAACTCGGCGATCTGATTCTTGAGAGTCACAAGGACTGATAGTCCCTTAATATCCAATTCGATGAAAGTGCTGTTCATCCACGGACTCGCTTCGTCCGGAGCCTACAAGATGGCTTCTTCCCTGCGCATTCTTCTGAAGGGCAGCGAGGTCATCGCTCCGGATGTTCCCATCGATCCGCGCGAGGCTCTGGATCTTCTTGAAGGAATCTGTCGGGACGAGAGGCCTGACCTCATCGTAGGCTTGTCCCTCGGCGGATTCTGGGCGCAGAAGCTACGGGGCTTCCGAAAGATCCTCGTTAACCCCGACTTCCACATCTCCCGTCTCCTCCGCACGATGAAAGGGGAGCGTGAATATCTTTCCCCTCGCCGCGACGGAGCCTTGACATTCACCGTCACCGATGCGCTGTGTGATGAATATGCCGGTTTGGAAGCCGCTGAATTCGATGGACTTACTTTGGAGGAAATCGCATTGACCACCGGAATGTTCGCCGACCGTGACGAGATGGTGAACTGCAAGGATGAGTTTGAGACCTTTTACCCCGGCCGCTCGCGTTCCTACCCTGGAACGCACCTCCCTAATTACCCCGAAATCAAGAATTATATTCTGCCCATAATTGACAATGAAGTATCTGATCAATAACTCCACCGACCCGTATTTCAACCTTGCGTTCGACGAGTATTGCCTTGAGAACATTCCGTCCGAGGAGCCGTACTTCTTCCTCTGGAGGAACCGTCCTGCCGTGATCATCGGCCTGAACCAGAACGCCTACAGCGAGGTGAATCTGGACTATCTCAATTCGCACGGCATCACGCTGGCCCGCCGGGTGACCGGAGGCGGAGCCGTCTATCATGACCTCCAGAACATGAACTACACGATCATCGGCAGGAATCCGTCACCGCAGCCGATGGTGGACGCTCTGCGCAGTCTTGGCGTTCCCGCCGAGCTGACAGGCCGCAACGACATATTCGTGGATGGAAGAAAGGTCTCCGGCTATGCCCGCCGCGTCTCTCACAATCAGGAAATCATTCACGGCACTCTGATGTATGACGTTGACCTTGACACTCTTGTCAAGGTTCTGGACACTCCGTCCTCTAAGATGCAGGCCAAAGGAATCGCCTCGGTCAAAAGCCGTGTGGCGAACCTGAAAGAGTACTTGCCACAGTTCAAGTCTCTGGACGATCTTCAGGCCAGGCTTCAGGAAATCCTCTCCGCCGGTGACGGTCAGATGCCCCTTTCGGACGAACAGATCACCGAGGTTCGCAAGCAGGCCGACGTGAAGTTCTCCACCTGGGATTTCATCTACGGCCATTCCCACGAAGCTGATTTCCGCTGTAAGGCCAAACTCTCCTGCGGCACAGTCGAAGCCAATCTCCGCGTGGACCGTGGCCTCATAACCCGTCTTGATTTCACCGGTGATTTCCTCTTCGACACCCCCTCCGACGAGTTGTCAGCCAAGATGACCGGTCTCCGCTACGACCCGTCCGAGATCAAGTCTTTCCTCGCCTCCCAGCCCGTGGCCACCTATTTCCGCGGCGTCACCGCCGACGATCTCGCCGCCCTCCTCTTCAGGCCTTCCGCCGGGTAACCGTCTTTGTCAGCCGCGAAACCTCCCGAAAACGCCCCGTCGCCATTTGACGGCTACAAGGTTGTGCGCCACGAGCGGAAGTTCCCCGATGAGCGGCTCGATCTTCTTCCAGACATCGGGGAACACGGGCGCGCCGTCAGTGTCCGCCTCACACAGTCCATGCACCTCCTGGCAGAACCACTTGTAGTACCCAGGCTCGGGGCGGATGAGGCTGTAGAAGCTGTCGGTTACTCCTTCAGCGGACCCGGCGAAATGAGCGAGGGGTCTGCTTCGCGGCGACGTTGTGGCTGCAGGGGGTCTTGACGCAGGAACTGTCGGGATGCGGCATCAGGCCTATGATTGAATACATCCCCGAAACATACAGGGAAAACTACACCATTCCGAGGTCGGAGAAGAGGCGGCGGTAGGCCGAGGCTTTCCTGTCGAGGGAGAGGGGATAGGCCCGTGAGGATGAGGGCATACGGTAGAGACGCAGGGGACGATTCTCAAAATTGAATTCTGAATATTCCCCCGTGGCCGGCGCATCGGTTCCGAAAGTCTGGCAGAGGGTTGAGGTTGCTTTCTCGCCGGTGGTGACAATGGCTTGACACTTGGAGATTTTCCTTAGCAGAGCCGGGATGTCTGTCGGGGTGACGACCTCCAGAAATTTGTCGGCGGCGTTGTCTTTAAGGCGACGGACGGCGGTGGCGGTGTCGTACATCGCTATGCCGGTCTTAGTGCAGAAATCGACAATCTCTTTCAATTTGAATTTCTTGGCGGCAACGTCCACGAAACGGTTCTTGTCATTGAAGAAAACCAGACCAAGGATCCGCCACATGTCATTGATGAAATTCGGGTAGTAGAACTTCATGCTCCAGCGTTTGGCTTGTGGAGGGAAACTGCCCAGCATCAGCACTTTGGCGTTCTCCGGCAGAAACGGCTCGAAAGGATGCCGCTCGACATGAGGCAAAGAAGTCGCTCCGGTGGTCGGTGAACCTTGCCGAACAACAGGGTCGGCGACTGCGGAGAGAGCTTCGGAGCCCATCGGAGCACCCAAAATTCCTCCGGTCACTGAGCCTGACGAAGTGACCGGAGGAACGGATTTAAGATTCTTCTGAATAGTCATTATTCGGTGTCGGCGGAACCTTCGACAAAGGCGACGATCTCACCCTTGGCGACCTTGTCACCCTGTTTGCCAAGGGTGGCCACTATGCGTCCGTCAACTGCGGGAACGAGTTCCTCCATTCCGTAATATGTCTGCACGAAACCGATGCCCTTGCCAGCCTTGATCTCGGTGCCGGCAACAGGAGCGGCGGAATCGTCCTCCACATCGACCTGCCAGAGAAGCTGGCCCTTGGCCGGAGCCTGGACCGGGACGGCGTGTGGATAGCGTTTGGCATAGTCATCGACATCGAATTTCGGCATCTCGACAATCGGGCGCACCACCTCGATCGGGGCGTTCGCCTTTGCCTTGAGGTCGGCGAGTTCGGCGTTGAAACGCTGTTTGGCGATGCCGCTCCTGAAATCCCTGTACTGCCGCTCGTGCATAGCGAACTCGAAGAGTTCCTCCTCGTCCTGACCTTCGTCCCATCCTTCTTCCTTCATCATCTGACGGAACTTAGGAAGTTCGTCCGGGTACATCTCCTGAGGGTCTCCGGTGTAGAACTCAAGACCTTTCTGCTTGGCCAGATCCACGATTTCCGGAGCGAGCTCGCCTGGAAGACGGCCCATCTTGCCCAGAATCATGTTCCAGGTGTCCTTGTCGATGGTCGTCCAGCGAGGCTTGCCGTTCAGAAGGTTAAGCAGGTTCATCAGTGCCGTGTTCTTCGTGTACTGGCTGAACGGAGTCACGAGCGGCGGGTAGCCGAGGCGCGGCCAGACATATTCAACCTCCTGGAACAGCTTGACCATCAAGGTGTCGAGGCTGATTTCCGGACGGCCGTGAGCCCTTTCGGCGGCGTTTATCGCACCTTGGAAGCCCTTAAGGTCGGCCATCATGGAACCCATCATTCCGCCCGGAAGGCCGCAGCCCACGAGCAGCGAGCTCATCTTGGCGTTGGAAGGGTTTATCCAGTAGCCGAGGAAGTCGTCGATGAATTTCTGCGTGAGACGGCGGACCTCCATGTAAGCGTCCATGTTCAGATCCTTGACAAGGAATCCGTCGGCTTTCAGCATTTCCCTGATCGTGATGACATCCGGGTGAACCTTGCCCCATGAGAGCGGCTCAACCGCCACGTCGAGTACATCAGCTCCCGCGCGGGCTACCTCCAGCATGGACGCCGGGGAGAAACCGGGGCCGGAGTGGCCGTGGTACTGCACCAGAATGTGAGGGTATTTCTTCTTGATGTCCCGGGTGAGCTGGCCGAGGAAAGTCGGACGGCCGATTCCCGCCATGTCCTTGAGGCAGATCTCGTCGGCTCCATATTCAACGACCTTGTCAACGATGCCCATGTAATATTCGACGGTGTGGACAGGGGATGCGGTGATGGAAAGCGCTACCTGCGAGATCATTCCGCCTTTCTTGGCGAACTCGACGGAGCGGCGCAGGTTCCTGTGGTCGTTCAGGCCGCAGAACGAGCGGGAGATGTCGGTGCCCTGCTTTTTCTTTACCTTGAACATGAGTTCCCTGACATCGGCTGGAACAGGGTTCATTCTGAGGGCGTTGAGGCCTCTTTCGAGCATGTGTGTCTGAATTCCGGCCTTGTGGAACGGTGCAGTCCAGCGGCGTACTGCCACATTCGGGTTCTCGCCGAAAAGGAGGTTCACCTGCTCGAAGGCTCCGCCGTTGGTTTCGACGCGGTCGAAGCAGCCCATATCAATGATGGCCGGGGCGACCTCCACAAGCTGGTCCACGCGTGGAACGTACTTGCCGGATGATTGCCACATGTCCCTGTAAACGAGGGAAAACTTGATTTCTCTTGTCATAATGTTCTTACTTATCTGATTTACAAAGATACTATATTTTTGAATAGGGTGGAATTTTGACTAACTTTGTAGGTTATGAAAAATGCGTTTCTTACAATAGCGGTTATCTTCCTCGTCGCCACGGCGGTGACGGGCTGTGACTTCTTCCGGAGACTTGCCGGACGTCCTGACTCCGAATGGATAAGGGCGAAGTCCGAGGTCATCCGTCAGGAAGAGGAGGCGTTGCGGATCCGTCAGGACTCGCTGGAGAAGGCTCGTAAGGCCGAGGCGGACTCGCTTGCCGCCGCTGATTCTGTTCGTCTTGCCAACCATCGTTACCGTTTCTGCATAATTCTGGGCTCGTTCTCCAGCAAAGAGAATGCCGAGCGGTATGTCAAGGAGATAGCGGCAAAGGGGTACAAAGGTGAACTCATCACCTTCAGGAACAGCACGGCTGTGGGAGTGTGCCCGACAGACGATGAGGCTCAGGCCAAGAAGTCGCTTGAGGATATTCAAAGGCAGGATTTTTGCCCCAAGGGCGCGTGGATTTTAGAAAGGAAACAATGATGAAGGGGAAAATCACAATCATTTCGGTCATCTGCGCCATCTTCATCGGGGTCATCCCGGTTAACGCCCAGTTCAGGAGCGGAGTCTCCTACGCCGATCTGGACGACAGCGAGACGGTACGCGCGCTCAAGGAGCATGTCTCGACCATCTCGGCCGCTGTCATGGAGGGGCGCAAGGCCGGTTCCGAGGGTGAAAGGATGACCGCTGAATATGTCACCGGAATATTCAAAGAATATGGGGTTGACGTGCTGTCCGGAAAAGACGGTGATCTGTTCGGCATCCGCCAGGAGAAGGGCGACACTCTGACCTCGCGGAATGTCATCGCTTTCATTCAGGGAGGCGACAAGACCTTGAGGAATAAATATATAGTGATCGGAGCCAGAATGGATAACCTTGGCACAGACACTATGACGATAGACGGACGGACAGTCGGGCGGACATATTACGGGGCCAACGGCAACGCCTCCGGACTCGCGATGATGCTTGAGTTGGCGCGGATGCTCCGGACAAACAGGCCGTTGCTTGGCCGCTCGGTGCTTTTCGTGGCATTTGGAGCCTCGATGCAGACGTACGCCGGTTCGTGGTACTTCCTGAACAGGGCGTTCTCGGATGTGGCCGACATCGATGCGATGATCAATCTGGACATGGTTGGCACCGGGGGTGACGGATTCTACGCTTTCACATCCTCCAACGCTGACATGAACGAGGTTGTCAAAGCCATGGCCGGCCAACTCCAACCTATCCTGCCGACTCTCACGGCGCAGGAACCTTATCCTTCCGACCACAGGGCGTTCTACGACAAGGGAATCCCGTCAATCCTCTTCACCACAGGGCATTACCCTGAATATGGCACCGAACGTGACACGCAGTCGATCATCGACTACGACACGATGGAGAAGGAACTTGAATATGTCTATAACTATTCGGTGGCTCTCATCAACGGCTCGAAACCGATATTCAATCCCTCCGACCTCTCCGCCCTTACCGGCGCGAACAAAGGCAAGGACACGGTTGTTCCATATTACGATTGCGACTACCGCCCGTCGTTCCTTGGCAGCCGGGATCCGAGGGTGTTCCTTGAAAAATGGGTATATTCCTACATGAAATACCCTAAGGAGGCAGTGAAGAATGGAACCCAGGGTCGTGTGCTTGTGGATTTCGTGATCGACGAGAAGGGCAAGGTCCGCGATGTCAAGGTGCTTAAGGGCGTTGATCCGCTTCTTGACGAGGAGGCTGTGCGGATCATCAGTGCGTCTCCGGACTGGAAACCGGGCTGGCTGATGGGCAAGAAGGTCAAGTCCAGAATGTCGCTCTACGTGGAGTTCCGGCTTGAGAAGAAAAGCGGTTTCGGACTGAAATAGCATGATAATTAATAAAACCAGTAATAAAATGGACTACGATTTCAGGAAAATTGAGAAAAAGTGGCAGACCTATTGGGCTGAAAGCGGCACTTTCAAGACGAAGGAGGATCCTTCCAAGCCGAAGTTCTATGTTCTGGACATGTTCCCTTACCCGTCCGGAGCCGGTCTGCATGTCGGCCATCCGCTCGGCTACATCGCCAGCGACATATATTCCCGCTACAAGAGACTCAAAGGGTTCAATGTGCTTCACCCTATGGGGTACGACGCTTTCGGACTTCCGGCCGAGCAATACGCCATCCAGACCGGGCAGCATCCTGAGGTCACGACGGAGAACAACATCAACCGCTACCGTCAGCAGATGGACAGGATAGGCTTCTCCTATGACTGGAGCCGTGAGCTGCGCACCTGCGATCCGGCGTACTACAAGTGGACCCAGTGGGCGTTCCTGAAGATGTTCGGCTCATGGTACGACAACGACTTGCAGAAAGCCCGCCCGATCGAGGAGCTTATCTCAGCCTTTGAGAAAGGCGGGAGCGCCGCTGTCAACGCCGCATGCACTGAGTGCGAGCCGTTTACGGCGGAGCAGTGGCGGGCATATTCACAGAAGGAGAAGTCCGACGCTTTGATGAACTACCGCATCGCTTATCAGGGCGAGACCGCAGTGAACTGGTGCGCCGGGCTCGGGACTGTGCTTGCCAACGACGAGGTGAAGGACGGCCTCTCTGTCCGCGGAGGCTTCCCTGTGGAGCAGAAGAAGATGAAACAGTGGCAACTCAGGGTCTCGGCCTATGCCGGAAGGCTTCTCGAAGGTCTGGACAGAATCGACTGGACAGACTCCCTCAAGGAAATGCAGCGCAACTGGATCGGAAAGTCCAATGGCTGCGAGGCTGTCTTTAAATGCTACAACGGTGAGACTGAACATGATGTGACCATATTCACAACCCGTGCGGACACTATGTTCGGCGTGACATTCATGGTGCTGGCTCCTGAGAGCGACCTTGTCCCGCTGCTGACAACCCCGGAGCAGAAAGCGGCCGTGGATGAATATCTTGCCGCGGTCAAGAAGAAGACGGAACGCGAAAGGATCGCCCAGACCAAGACCGTCACCGGCGTGTTCAGCGGCTCCTATGGAGTGAACCCGATGACCGGCGACAGAGTTCCGATCTGGATTTCTGAATATGTCCTTGCGGGTTACGGCACGGGAGCCATCATGGCCGTCCCTGCCCACGACAGCCGCGACTATGCGTTCGCCAAGAAGTTCAACCTGCCGATCATCCCTCTGATCGAGGGCTGCGATGTCAGCAAGGAAAGCTTTGACGCCAAGGAAGGCAAGATGATCAACTCCGGCTTCCTGAACGGATTGGATGTCAAGGAGGCGATACCTGCCGCTATAGAATATGTCGAGAAAAACGGAATCGGCCACAGGAAGGTCAACTACCGTCTCCGTGATGCGATATTCAGCCGCCAAAGGTACTGGGGCGAGCCGTTCCCGATTTACTACAAGGACGGCGTTCCGACTCCTGTCCCGTTCGAGAAACTGCCTCTGCGGCTGCCGGAGATCACCGAGTTCAAGCCGACCGAGAACGGCGAGCCGCCTCTCGCGAGGGCAAATGATTGGACCTACGAGGGTTACCCTCTGGAGACCAGCACGATGCCCGGTTTCGCCGGATCAAGCGCCTACTACCTCAGGTACATGGATCCGCACAACAGCGAGGCTCTTGTGGATAGGAAAGTTGATGAATATTGGCGCGATGTGGATCTGTACATCGGTGGTACTGAGCACGCCACGGGTCACCTGATATATTCCCGATTCTGGGACAAGTTCCTCTATGACCTTGGTTATGTCTGCGAGGATGAGCCGTTCCGCAAGCTGGTCAACCAGGGCATGATCCAGGGCCGCTCCAACTTCGTTTACAGGATCGTCGGCACCAACAAGTTCGTCTCCCTCGGCCTGAAGGATCAGTACGAGACCACCGAGATCCATGTGGACATCAACATCGTCCGCAACGACAGGCTCGACCTTGAGGCGTTCAGAAAATGGAGGCCTGAGTTCGCCGACGCCGAGTTCATCCTTGAGAATGGGGAATATGTCTGCGGATGGGCCGTGGAGAAGATGAGCAAGTCGATGTATAACGTTGTCAATCCCGACAAGATCTGTGACGACTACGGCGCCGACACCCTCCGTCTCTACGAGATGTTCCTCGGGCCACTTGAGCAGTCAAAGCCTTGGGACACAAAGGGTATCGATGGCGTGAACAGATTCCTGCGCAAGTTCTGGAGACTTTTCTTCGATGGAGATGACTGTCTTGTCTCCGACGAGAAGGCCACTCCTGCCGAACTCAAGGTTCTCCACAAACTGATCGCCAAGGAGCAGGACGACATCGAGCACTTCTCCTTCAACACGACTGTCAGTGCGTTCATGATCGCTCTGAACGATCTGGCGACCCTCAAATGCCACAAGCGTGAGATTCTTGAGCCGCTGACCGTGATGCTTTCTCCTTTCACCCCGCACATCGCGGAGGAACTCTGGTCGGTGCTTGGCCACAAGGAGAGCATAACCTACGCTCATTTCCCTGAGTTCAACGCCGCTCTTGCCGCGGAGGACAACGTGACCTATCCGGTTTCTTTCAACGGCAAGATGCGTTTCACTGTGGAACTTCCAAAGTCCCTGTCTCCCAAGGAGGTAGAGGCTCGGATCCGAGAGATGGAGCAGACTTCCAAGTACATTGGCGGACAGAATGTCGTCAAGGTGGTTGTGGTTCCCGGCAAGATAGTAAACTTTGTGTTGAAATAGTCTATGGCAGTGGAGTCTTCGACAATCTTAAGAGGGGTCAAGGAATATCTTCTGATCACCCTCGGCATCGTGATCTATACCTTGGGTTGGTCGATATTCTTGACTCCCAACAATCTTATCGGAGGTGGAATCTCCGGTGTGAGTTCCATCATCCAGTATGCGACCGGACTTAAGATGGGATATTCCTACTTTGTGATCAACATGGTGCTGTTGATCGTCTCGGTAATAATGATCGGACCCTCGTTCGGAGTCAAGACGGTCTATGCGATAGTCCTGGCCTCGGTCTTGCTGAACGTTTTTCAGTCCGTTATTCCCGAGACTATCATCCAGGATTTCGCCTTGTCAAACGGCAGGCTGATGTGTTCGATAATCGGAGGATCCGCGGCCGGAGTCGGCATCGGCATGTCAATCTCGCAAGGAGGAAGTACAGGAGGCACCGACATCATCGCGATGATCATCACGAAATTCAGGAACATATCCCCCGGGCGGATTATCCTTACAATCGATGTCTTCATCATAGCGTCATCGCTGTTGTTCCCGTCTTTCGGGCCTGACGGTCAGGCTCTTCCTTTCGTCGCCAAGTTCTCCATCGCTGTCTATGGCATGATCATCGTCACGGTCAACGGCTATGTGGTTGACCTGTACCTTTCCGGATCAAAGCAGAGCGTCCAGCTGTTCATCCTGTCAAGGCGTTATGAGGAAATCGCCGACATGGTCGGCAAGGATTTCCACAGGGGAGTGACAGTGCTCAACGGTGAAGGCTGGTACACCAAGAAGCCGGCTTCAGTCCTTATGGTCATCACCAGAAAGACCGATCTGAATCTTCTTTTGAGGTCAATCAAACGTGTGGATCCTGATGCGTTTCTCTCTATCTCTTCCGTGAGCGGAGTTTATGGCCAAGGCTTTGACTCCATAAAAGGCGCAAAGAAAGGTTAATATTTGCAAAAGAAAAATTTATTGTCATTTCATACCCCCGTGCGAACCACCGCACGGGGGCTTATTATTGTTATCTTGCCTTGAACGTAACCATCTAATTTTTGACCATAAGATGACAATACTTATCGCATTGCTGGCTCTGATTGAGTTGTCCTTTTTCTTCATTTATGATTTCATCCTTAGTAAAGGGAACAGATCGGAAAGGTACGTTATACGTCTGATGTCGTGCGCGGGCGGCATGGCGTTGATCCTGTCCGAACTCGCTCTCCCTTGCCGAACCGGAATGCAGGAGGTGGCGGCGAACCTCTCGATGTCAACCGCCATTCTCGTGATGTACCCTTGTTCTTTCGAGAAGCCGAAGGCCCCGCTCAACGCCTCGGCCTGTCTGCTCGTGTTCGGTCTGGTCACCTTCGCATGCTTCGCTTTCAAGCCGGCCGGTTCCCTGGATTTCAAGTGTCAGCGCGCGGTGTCCTCCTTTGTCCCGATGTCTGTCTTTGTACTTTGCTACTATCTTTACATCGCCTACAGACGGTTTACGGGGATTCGCATGATGTTCCGTCATACGGCCGTGTGGCATAATGTGGAGGAACACTCCCGTTTTCTTTATTCGATTGCCTTTCTGGTTGCCGGTATGCTCTTTATGTGCGGCATCCCGGCCTCCGGATCTTGGAGGGGCTTTCTTTCAGCTTCATCTCTGTTGATGTACCTTGGCCTCTATGCGCTGCTTTACCTCAGGGCGATGACAGGAAGGACATATTTGCTCAATCGGGAGGCTGAGAAAAAGATCAAGGACATAATCAAAGGCAATCTTAGGACATCGTATGCCGACAAAGTCGATGAGGACAAGAAAATGAGCTGCCTCTACAAACGGATTGTGATGTACATGGAAGAGAAAAAGCCTTATCTGAACCAGACATTCGACATGTCGTATATGGCGGATCGCATGCTTACGAACAAACTGTATCTTTCCAAGACGATAAACATTCTTTCCGGCCGTAATTTCAGGCAGTTCGTGAATTATTACAGAGTGCGGCGCGCGATGGAACTGTTCAAGGAGGATCCTCGGCTCAAGATCAACGAGGTTTCGGAGATGTCGGGATTCCGTACGGCTGTCTCGTTCAACATGGCTTTCAAGATGAACACCGGAAAGACTCCGACGGAATGGCTTCAAGATTGTGTGGCCGAGCCTCAGGGCAAATGATTGTCAGATTTTCCAGGACGTGGGAGGCGGGGCGATGATGTCCATCTCCTCTTTTTTTACAGGATGCACGAATCTGACCTCGCGCGAGTGGAGACATATTCCTCCGTCCGGATTGGAACGTGGGGCGCCGTATTTAAGATCGCCTTTGATGACACAGCCTATTCCGGCCAGTTGGCAGCGGATTTGATGGTGTCTTCCGGTAAGCAGACGAACTTCGACCAATGAGTATCTCTCCGTGTCTTTCAGATGAGTGTAGATCAGTTTGGCGAGTTTCGCTCCGGGAGTTTTTTCTCCGTCTTTCGCAATGAAACTCTTGTTCATCTTCTCGTTGCGTACCAGCCAGTCATCCAGTTCGGCGGACTCCTTATCCGGAGCCTTGCGGCACAGTGCCCAGTAGGTTTTGTGGATGTCCCCGGACCGGAACATTTCCGAAAGCCTTGAAAGAGCCTTGGAGGTCTTGGCGAAGATTGTTATACCACTGACAGGCCGGTCAAGGCGATGCGGGATTCCAACATACACCTTGCCCGGCTTGTCATCTCTCTGGGCGATGAAGGCTTTCAGCGTCTCCGCAAGACATTCGTCTCCGGTCTTGTCAGCCTGAACAATTTCCCCCACACTCTTGTTGAACACAAGGATGTGATTGTCCTCGTAAAGGATTCTGGACTTCAGGTCCTTGAACTCCTCCTCTCCCAAATGTCGGTACTCCATCACTCAATAGGAACCAGAGCGAAACTGAGTGTTCCTCTGCAGCAGAGCTTGCCTCCAACTTCCAGTTTGGCGGAGCAGAAGAACAGGTTGCCTCTTCTCTCGTCCAATGTGGCCGTCACCTCGCACAGGTCTCCTGGCTTTACCGGGTTCTTGAAGCGGACCTTGTCCAGCCCCGCGTAGAGGGTGATGTGCCCAGGAATCTCATCCTTGACCAGAATTGCGCAGCTCTGGGCCATGATCTCGCACTGGATGACCCCGGGAACTATCGGATTGCCGGGGAAGTGGCCTCTTGTGAAGAACTCGTCCTCCTTGATCCTGTACTGGGAGTGAGCCACGCCGTTTTCGTCGATGTGAGCCTCCTCGATTAGGAGCATGGGCTCACGGTGCGGCATGAATTGTTTGATCTCTTCCTTGTTCATATTCATCGTTTTTTTGAAGAATATTCCCGGCTCAGTCCTCGCACTTTCTGAATGCGACGCAGGCATCGTGTCCGCCGAATCCGAACGAGTCTGAGATTCCGAGCGTCAGGTCTGCCTTGACGGCCTTGTTTGGAGTGTAGTCGAGGTCGCACTCAGGGTCAGGAGTGTCCAGATTGATGGTCGGAGGGCAGATTCCGTCACGCAGGGCGAGCACCGTGGCGATGGCTTCGGCCGCTCCGGCGGCGCCGAACATGTGTCCGGTCATGGACTTGATGGAGCTGATGTGAGCCTTGTAGGCGAAGTCTCCGAGAGCGTTCTTGTAGGCAAGTGTCTCTGCGACATCGTTCAGTTTCGTGCCTGTTCCGTGGGCGTTGATGTAGAGGTTGTCCTTTTCCTTGTCGAATCCGGCCTCCTCAAGGGCGAGTTCGATGCACTTCGCCTGGGTTGTTCCGTCCGGCCTCGGGGCGGTGGAGTGGTAGGCGTCGCATGTGTTGCCGTAGCCGACCATCTCACCGAGTATCTGGGCTCCACGTGCCTTGGCGTGCTCATATTCCTCAAGCACAAGGGCCGCGGAACCGTCCGCCATGACGAATCCGGCGCGGTTGCCGTTGAACGGAAGCGAGGCGTATTTCGGGTCTGTGGCTCTTGAAAGGGCCTTGGCGTTGGCGAATCCGACGATTCCGATAGGAATTGTGGCGTTTTCGCATCCTCCGGTGATGATGGCGTCAGCGTAACCGTTCCTGATGGCGCGGAAAGCCTCTCCGATAGCGTTTGTGGATGTGGCGCAGGCGGTCACGATGTCAAGACACGGGCCTTCAGCATGGTGCATGATGGCGATGTGGCCGGCGGCGATGTTGGAGATCATCGTAGGGATGAACAGCGGTGAGATCCACTGGCCGGAAGGATCCTCGATCATCTTGGAAATCTCCCTGTACTGTGTGGCGAATCCACCGATTCCGGAACCGAAATAGACTCCGAGCCTGAACGGATCGATGTTCCGGCCTTCACCTTGTGACATAAGGCCGGCCTGCTTCATAGCCTGATAGGCCGCCGCGACACCGTACTGGGTGAAGAGATCCTGTTTTCTGATGAAAGGCTTGTCCATGCCGTATTCCTCAGCCTTGAAGTCCTTGATTATACCTGCGATTCCTACCGGCAGGTTGTCCGTCGGGAATGCCTTGATGGACTCGATTCCACACACACCGTTGCAGAGATTGTCCCAGAACGTGTTGACATCATTTCCGACAGGGGAGATGACTCCCATACCTGTTATAACTACTCTTTTATTCATGTTTTGTTCTTTATAATCATTATGTTAAGCCAGAAGTCCGGATGCTCCGGCAAGAAGCCTCTCGGCTCCGGTCATGAGGTCATCGACGATTTCCCGGGCAGTCTCTTTCTTCTTGATCATGCCCGCTACCTCTCCGGCGAGGAAACTTCCTCCCGCAAGGTCTCCGTCGAAGACAGCCTTGCGCATCGAGCCGGTGCCGAACTTCAGAACCTCCTCCTTAGGGACCTGCGGATCGTATTCCATCTTGAAGAATTTCTTCGTGAACGGGGTCTTGAGACCTCGGACAGCATCTCCAAGAGACTTGCCGGTCACCATCGTGCTGACATCGGACGCGGCGAGAAGCCTTGCCTTGTAGTTCTCATGAATATGACACTCGTCGGCGATGAGGAACCTTGTGCCGACTTGAACACCCTTGGCTCCAAGCATGAATGCGGCCGCTACACCTCTGCCATCGAATATCCCTCCGGCTGCAAGAACCGGAATGTCGAGGGCATCAACCACTTGCGGCACAAGGGCCATTGTGTGGATGTCTCCGATGTGTCCTCCGGACTCGGCACCTTCCGCCACGACAGCGGTGGCTCCGAGTTCCTGCATCTTGAGGGCGTAAGCCACCGACGCCACGACAGGAATCACCTTGATTCCGGCCGCCTTCCATTTTTCCATGTAGGCGGCCGGGGAACCGGCCCCGGTCGTCACAATCTTGACTCCTTCCTCGATTATCATGTCAGCCACCTCTCCGGCATTCGGAGCCTGAAGCATGATGTTGACTCCGAAAGGCTTGTCGGTGAGGGTCTTGCATTTGCGGATCTCCTCTCTGACGGCTTCGGTGCCGAAATTGATGGATGAGATCAGACCAAGTCCGCCGGCGTTGGAGACGGCGGCGGCCAGTTTCGCATCGGCGATCCAGGCCATTCCTCCTTGGAATATCGGGCGCTCAATTCCGAGCAAATCACATATAACACTTTTTATCATATACTTGCAAATATAGTAATTAATGTTCAGATTACCATTTCACTACGGCCGCTCCTGAGAGCAAACCGGCTCCAAAGGCACTAAAGACCAGAATATCTCCCTTTTTGAACATGCCCTTCCTGTTACATTCGTCCAAAAGGATAGGGCAAGAGGCTGACGATGAGTTGCCGTGGTCTGTGATGTTGACCGGAAACTTTGCCGCGGGCTGACCCATGAAACTGATGATGGAGTCGATGATTCTCTGATTGGCTTGATGGATCATGAAGTAGGCGACATCGTTCTTGTCGATCCCCACTTCGTCCAGCAGGCTCTGCACGCCTTTGGTACATGCCTTCACCGCGAACTTGAAGACCTCCCGTCCTTTCATCTGCATCGGGACACTCTCTTCTTTTTTCGTGATGTAAGGCGTGTCAACCAGCGTTCTGGTCTGCCAAATCTCGTCCACGGACGGCTCTGCGTGCAGTTTTGTGCCTTTGATGTTGTCCCCTTCCGTCAGGACTACGGCTCCGGCTCCGTCCCCGAACAGGACGCAGGTGCCGCGGTCTTTCCAACTGGCCATCCTGGTAGGCTCCTCGACGCATGCGACGATCGCGTTCCTGATCTTTCCGGCCTTGTAATATGTCTCGGCCATGTCCAGGGCATAGACGAACCCCGGGCAGGCGCAGTTGATGTCGAACATGGGACATTTGAGACCCAATCTCTCACCGATGATGCAACTCATTCCCGGGGTGATATATTCAGAGACCACATTGGAGACGATGAACAGGTCGATGTCGTCGGCCTGAAGACCGGACATCTCCAGAGCTTTCCTTACGGCTTCTGTTCCCAGATCCTCAAGATTCTCGTCCGTGATCACATGCCTTGTCTTTATTCCGGTCCGAGGGTATATCCACTCGTCGCTTGTGTCAAGAAATCCGGCAAGCATGTCGTTAGTCACGACCTTTTTGGGAAGCGCGCTTCCTGTACCGATGATTTTCATATGTTCGCTTTATTTTATTGTGTTCCGAGTATGCAAAAATACTCAATATGCCCAAACCGCTCAAAAAATAAGTGGCGAATGTGCTCTCAGTGTTGCGGTCTCCATGTATTCGGTGGCGATTTCGTCGGATATGTGGCGAATCAAGGCGTTTTGAAAATTCCAAAAAGTGTTATATTTGCCATATAAAAGAGAAAAGGATGAGTTTTTTCAACAAGTCTCTACCCGACTATCTGCGTGGCAAGAGCCAACTTATCTACACCGTGACATTCACGGCGTTGTTCTCGATCGTATTCCTTCTGGTCAGCCTTCCGTTCTCGCGCAGCAGCTGGATGGCTCTCGGAAATTCAAGGTTCTTTGTCTTCACGGTTCTGTTCGCGCTTGGTTCCCTGCTTATTGTCATATTGAGCAAGTACATCATGTACAAGACCAGAAACAAGATCAGGATGACTTTTCTCGGCTACATAATGTGGTGCGTATGTGAGATTATCGTGATCTGCCTGGCCTATTCGTTCATCACCGTGCCGATCACGGGTATCGGGTGGGATCAGTTCCCGGAGACTCTCGGCAGAGCTCTTATATACGGAAACACTTCATTGATAATCCCCTACATCCTTGCCGGGATGTATTATGCCATTCAGGACAAGAATCAGATAATCCGTCTGATGAATTATGACAATGTGGTCTCAGATGAGAGTGTCCCAGTGTCACGGTTGGAGAAGATAACCCTTTTCGACAACAGCGGTGACCTGAAGCTCTGCGTCAGTGCGTCGAATCTTTATTACATCGAATCGGACGACAACTACATTGTGGTCTGGTACTCGGACAGCAAGGGAGACCTGAAGCGTTATATGCTCCGCTGCCGCCTCAAGACTGTGGAGGAGAGTTTCCGCGGCAGCAGCCTTGTACGTTGCCATAGGAAATACATCGTGAATATGGACAAGGTCAAGGTTCTGCGCAAGGAGAGGGACGGCTATGAGTTGGATCTTGACAGCGACTCGATCTCGCCAATCCCTATCACCAAGACATATTCAGAAAACGTCCTGAGCCGTTTCAACAACAGTTCAGGGCGTCGCATGGAGTGATATTTCCGGATTATTCGCAGAGCCTGTTCAATGCGAGTTCCACAAGGGTGCGCACCTGAGGCTTGTAGTCCGGGTTGCTGCTCTTGAGGTGGCGGTTGGCGATCGCGCAGCAGATTGTGCCGGCATCGTGTCCGAGGCGCTTGGCCATTCCGGCGACCGCCGAGCTTTCCATCTCGAAATTGGTGATCCGGTATTCCCCGAAGCGGAACGACTCGAAATCCTCCAGCATGTGCGGCATCGCGAGACCTTGTCTGACGACTCTTCCCTGTGGTCCGTAAAATCCTGATGCTGAGATTGTCATGCCTTTCACGGAGCAATCCTCGAACTTCTTGATGAGCTTCTCGCTGGCTTTCACGAAATATGGCGAAGGGAGGTTCTTGTCCCAATGTGTGTGTTTCTTGAACGCTTCCTCCATCTCAAGGTTGGAGAGTTCGTCACGGTTGGCGTACCAGTTCATCAGACCGTCACAGCCGACTGAATAATGAGAGAAGATAGAGGAGCCGAGAGGAATGTCCGCCTGTACTGCTCCGCAGGTCCCGATTCTCAGGATTGTGAGCGTCCTGTGTTCCTCTTTAGGCTCACGTGTGGCGAAGTCAACATTGGCAAGGGCGTCCAGCTCGGTCATCACGATGTCGATGTTGTCCGTCCCGATGCCTGTTGACAGCACGGTGATGCGTTTGCCGTTGTACTTTCCTGTCGTGGAGACGAACTCCCTTGATTGGTGGCGGAACTCGATGTCCGTCAGAAATCCGGCGACCATATCGACTCTCCCGGGGTCGCCCACAAGGATAACGATGTCAGCCAGTTCTTCCGGTTTCAGGTGGATGTGGAACGCCGACCCGTCATCGTTGATGATTAATTCAGATTCTGCTATTCTCATAATGCGAATTTTTAAGTATGTGTTGATCTTGATGTGTCAAATTTAAGAATATTCAACGGAATTAACTATTTTTGTAGAATATGTGGCAAAGACTTCAAACTTTATACCTGTGCATTGCGACAGGTCTTGTGGTGGCGCTTTTCTTCAGCGTCAAGGCATTTACTTTGGGTCCCGGAGGAATTCATGCGGACGAGCTGACTTACACAAAGTACACTCCATACCTTATTCTTCTGATTCTGATCACGATTCTTCAGCTTCTGGCGGTGTTCACTTTCAACGTCCGTGTCTTCCAGATGCGCACCGCTGTGCTTTCGGCGATCCTTATGATCGCTCTACAGGCTTGGATCGGTGTGGATTATTTCATGGCTGACAAAGAGTGGATATTCAAGTTCACGGCTGTGTTCCCGCTGGCCGCCGCGATTCTGAACTTCATCGCCGCAAGGTATATCCTTCGGGATCAGCTCCTTGTGGAGAGCATCTCCCACCTTCGCTCCCGAAAAAAGAATCATAAGATTTAGCAAGTTCGGCGATCACGGCCTCCGGATGACCTTCTAAGGCACCGGATCATACCCGCTGCCGCCCCACGGATTGCAGCGAAGGAGCCGCCACACGGTCAGGAACAATCCTTTGACGGGACCCCATTTCTTGAATGCCTCGATGGCGTAGGTCGAGCACGACGGCTCGAAACGGCATGTCTTGGGAATATAAGGCCCGAGGCATCTCCGGTAGAACCAGATCAACGCCAGAAACGGCGCGATGCACACCCTTCTCACTCTTTGTCTCCAAAGAGGAATATCGCCGCTAGGCTTCATGTTCCGCAAGCTTTTGAAGAACTGCCGCGACCTGCTCCCGCAAAACCGAGTATTCCAAGACCTCCTTTGTGTTATAAAGGAATAGTATTGAACACCCTTTCGCCGGAAGAATGTCCTTCTGGGTTCTGTAGGCCTCCCGTAGTCTGCGTTTCAGCAAGTTGCGTTTAACCGCCCTTTTGAACAGGCGCTTGGGTACAGAGACAATGATGGAGTTTGCCTGTGACCGAATTCCATCATCGGCGGCCTCATCATCTTTCAGAAAACAGTACTTGAGGCCGGGCGTGAAACCCCAGCGGCCCCTGGACATCAGAGCCGAAATCTTCGACTTCCCGTGAAGCCGCTCGGATTTCGGTAGAGTGAACATTCGTGGGACTATTTCCGGGCGCTGAGATAGAGTTCGATGGCACGGGCGGCCGAAGGCGCCTCCGGAGTCGGGGCCTGGATCTCGATCTTGAGTCCGGCTTCCTCCATCGCCTTGACGATGGACTTGCCGTAAGCCACGAACTTGATGTCACCCTGTTGGAACCCTGGGAAGTTCTCGTAGAGGGACTTGATGTCGTAAGGATTATAGAAGACGATCATGTCGTAGTCCGGAAGGTTCAGGTCTTTCAGATCCTGAGGCACGGACTTTACAAACACGGCTGTCTTATAATCAAGCTTCTGGGTCTCCATGAGGTTTGTCAGAGGAGAACTGTTGCTTGAATCGGACTGGGTCACAAGGAACTTTTCTCCCTTGTGCTTGGTTCCGATCTGCTCGATGATGGACTCGGGAGTGCCGTTGCCGAAGAATATCTTGCGCTTGCGGTAAACGATGTGTTTCTGAAGGTACATGGCCACGGCCTCGGTCGTGCAGAAATACTTCATTGTCTCCGGAACCTTGACCCTAAGCTCATCGCACAGGCCATAGAATGCGTCAATAGTATGGCGGGATGAGAAAATGATTGCGGTGTAATCCAGAATGTTTATTCTCTGTGTCCTGAACTCTCTTGAAGAGAGCGGCTCGATGAGAAAGAACTGCCGGAATGTGATGTCAACGCCGAATTTCTCTTTCAGGGCGACGTATGGTGCGTCGTTCATAGGAGCGCGCTGCGAGATCAAAATCTTCTTTATTGCCATATTCTTGTTTTCTAAATCGGCCTCCGGAGACACTACAGCAGGTTGGCTGAAAGCACCAGAACGGCGGTCGGAAGTAATTCAAGGCCGCAAAGATACAAAAATGTTGTGAAAGGATTGCAAATCGATGCGAAAATCTGTCCTCGCCTGTAGATGTGGAATACGTACGTGAGCGTTGTGACATGCAGAAGGAGGGCTCTTGTAAGTTCTTCATTTCCAGTCAATACCCTGAACGTTGCCCCCAGCGGGAGAATGATGAGGAACAGAATGATCATGTAGTTGTAGAAAGAACGGTTGGCCGCTGTGAACGTCTTTGTCTTGTAGGAACCCATCTCAAGCTGCCAGTTAAGGAAAGAACGCAGAATCACGTAGGCCAGCATGCAGCCGCAAAGCGCCACTAATCCGACTTCCGGCCTGAGATCCTCCATGAAATCGGGGTGGTAGAGGCCGTGTGAATATGCCGTCATGCAGATCGGTACAAAGAGGATGACGGCGATCAGGTTACGGCTTCCGC
This sequence comes from Bacteroidaceae bacterium, assembly GCA_963642795.1. Classification (GTDB taxonomy): domain Bacteria; phylum Bacteroidota; class Bacteroidia; order Bacteroidales; family UBA932; genus Cryptobacteroides. The sequence goes on along the minus strand of CAVIHT010000013.1, from coordinate 32,778 downwards.
TCAATTGAAGGCTGCTTTCCATATCCAGGTTCCCTTTCCATCTGAGGATGCAGTCCCACAGCGATGGGAGAATCTTGAACAAACTCCTGACGCTCAGCAGGAAAAGGAATGTGAATATGACCGCAAGGCCACAGAAAACAGGATTGTCCGTCATGCCTCAATTGCCTCTTTTAGCGTTGTAGCCAAGATCCTTGAGCAGCGAGGTGACCTTATCCCTCAAGTCACCCTGGATGGTGATCTCTCCGTCCTTGGCGGAGCCTCCGACACCGCATTTAACCTTTAACGTCTTGCCCAAAGCCGCCAGATCCTCTCCCGTGCCCACAAAGCCGCTCACCAGCGTCACCTGTTTGCCGCCTCGGTTCCTTCTGTCGATGGTTACCGTAAGCCGCTGTCTTGACGGCTCAAGGGTCTCCGTCTCAGCGGTCTCCTCCTTGGCGTAATTGAAATCCGGGTCTGTCGAATAGACGACACCGAGCCTTTGCTTCCAGTCGTTATCGGGTCTCATAAGATATTCCTTATTATTTTTGCAAAGATAGCGAATCCTTTTGTATCTTTGTCTGTTTGTCGGCTTGATTTGGCCGAATCTGGAACTTGATAGAAATATGGACATTAAGAAATTCAAACTGTGGAACAGGTTGACCGCGCTGGCAGTCCTCGCCATCTCGGCTTTCACCTATCTCTCCACCATTGAACCGACCGCATCCTTCTGGGACTGCGGGGAGTTCATCGCTTCGTCGTACAAGCTTGAGGTCGGACATCCGCCGGGAAATCCGGTCTTCCAGCTCATCGCCAGATTCTTCACCATGTTCACCGGACCGGACAAGGCCGCTGTGATGGTGAACGCAATGAGCGCGATCTGCTCGGCGTTCACCATATTCTTCCTCTATCTGACAATCGTTTTCCTTGTCAAGAGGGTGATTGTGTCTAAACGCGATGGCGAGCGGGGTGCAGGTGAATATTCCCTCGGACAGGCCATCGCGATCTTCGGCAGCGGCGCCGTCGGAGCGCTTGCGTACTGCTTCTCGGACACATTCTGGTTCTCCGCCGTCGAGGGTGAGGTTTACGCCATGTCGTCCCTGTTCACCGCGATGGTCGTGTGGGCGATGACGAAATGGTACGAGGAGACCGACCGCAGATTCGCCAATCGCTGGATTGTGCTGATCTCGTTCCTGATGGGACTCTCAATCGGAGTGCATCTGCTGAACCTGCTTGCGATCCCGATGCTGGTCTATATGTACTACTTCAAGATGAGGGAGGACAAGCCATATTCATTCTGGGAATATGTCAAGATCATGGCCATCTCGGTGGTGATCCTCGGGTTCATCCTCTTCTTCATGGTGCCTTATATTCCGAAGATAGCGGCCTATTTCGACTTGTTCTTCGTGAACACTCTCGGGCTGCCGTACAACACCGGAGCGGCGTTCTTCATAGTGGCTCTTCTCGCAGCTTGCTTCTGGGGTCTTTTCAAGACTCTCAAGACAGAGAGGGTCTTCTGGAACACGGCTCTGCTGTGCTTCACCACGATCGTGATCGGATTCTCGGTGTTCAGCATCGTCATCATCCGCTCATGCGCCAAGACTCCGACCAACGAGTACCAGCCGGACAACGCGTTCACCCTCGTGCGTTATCTGTCCCGTGAGCAGTACGGCTCGACCCCGTTGCTTTACGGACAGTACTACGGAGCTCCGTATGGCATTGAGCGGAAGTCCTATTGGGCTCCGCTGGACGGGAAGTACAAGAGTGTCCCCGCTCCGGTGGATTTCAAGTATGACCGCTCCGGGAAGATGCTGTTCCCGAGAATGTACAGCATTGACGACAGACACATCAAGTTCTACGAATCCTATACCGACGGCAAAGGCACTCCTGTGCAGGGCGCGAAATACAAAAAGCCGACGCAAGGTGCGAACCTGTCATATTTCTTTGACTTCCAGCTTGGCTGGATGTACTGGAGGTACTTCATGTGGAACTTTGTGGGACGGCAGAACGAGATCCACACCCCGGCCGCCGACTTGTTCACAGGCAACTGGGAGAGCGGGATCCCGTTCATCGACAAGATCCATCTTGGCGATCAGAGCAACGCTCCGCAGTGGCTTAAGGACAATCCCGGCAAGAACCACTACTTCTTCCTGCCGCTTCTTCTGGGGCTTATCGGCCTTTGCTTCCAGTTCGACAAGGACCGCAGGGGCTGTTGGCTGACGTTCCTGCTCTTCTTTATGACGGGAATCGCCATCGTGCTCTATCTGAACCAGTCTCCTTATCAGGTACGTGAAAGGGACTATGCCTACGCGGGGTCGTTCTATGCTTTCGCGATCTGGATAGGGTTTGCGGTCGCGGCGATATATTCATGGGTCACTTCCGCATTGAAGGAGAAACATACCGTCGCTGTTGCCGCCGTCGCTTCCGCGGCCTGCCTTTTCGTGCCCGCGCTGATGGCGGAGGAGAACTGGGATGACCACGACAGAAGCAATCGCTATACGGCTGTCGAGGTCGCCAAGAACTATCTCAACTCCGTGGAAAAGAACGGGTTGCTGATAACACACGGAGACAACGACACCTTCCCTCTTTGGTACGCGCAGGAGGTCGAGGGCTTCAGGAATGATGTGAGAATATGCAACACCTCACTCCTTGGAACAGACTGGTACATTGACCAGATGAGGTATGCGATCAACAACTCTGCCCCTCTGAACCTTTCGATCGGGCAGGAACAGTACCTTTACGGAACCAATGAGTGGATTCCGATCGAAGACAAACGTGATCAGGCCTTGCTGCTGTCAGACTGCATCGCTGTGTTCAAGCATCCTGACGCCAAGTTGATGTATCAAGATGGAAGCAGGCAGGATTATTGGGTCTCCAGAAAGATGATCATTCCGGTGAACAAGGAGAACTGCCTCAAGAGCGGAATCGTGAGCGAGAAGTTCGCGGACCAGATTCCGGACTCCATCGTCATCGAGATCCCGAAAAGCAAGAACTACCTCAGCAAGCCGGAACTCTTCCTGCTTGACTTCCTTTCAACCTACCAGTGGGACAGGCCTTTGAGTGTCCTTAATCAGGGTGGGGATCTGAACATTGGCATCAAGGAATACTTGATGTACGAGGGCTTCTCCTGCAAGTTTACTCCGATCAAGAACAAGGTGCAGTCGCTGGAGGTCGGCCTTGTTGACACTGATGAGCTGTACGCCAGGATCACAGGTGACTTCTGTTTCGATGCCGTTTCCCGCGAGGACTACTGTGTTGACTATCAGAACACCTACACTTTCCTCGGGGTCATGTCATTAAGGAATATGTTCGTGTCGGCCGCCAACGCTTTCATCGCCGCCGGAGAGAACGGCCGGGCCGAGGAGATGCTCGACAAGTGCCGGCAGGTTCTCAAGCCGAAGGAGTACCCTTACGACAACTCGATCCTCGGCTGGGGTTCCAACGCCCTTTTCCCGATCGAGATGGTCAAGGACTATTACACTCTCGGCAAGCCGGAGAAGGCCAAGGCTTTGGCACAGGAACTGACCGATGAACTCACCGAGTCCATCAGGTTCTACCTTGATTTCTACCCGATGTGCAAGAGTGATTTTGAATATAACTGCAATCTCATCTACTACATGGCCAACGATGTCATCCGCAGGGCAGGTGACAAGGAGTTCGCCGACGAGATCGAAAAGACCCTCGCCGCATTCCTCTCCGCAAATTCATAAAGTAATACGGAAATCCCGATAGCTGCTATCGGGATTTCCTGATATTCCTCATCGAAAACAACCCGTTCACGATGGCGACGGATGTCATAGCGAACCGATGATGGATATTGACACAATAAACCCCGGTTCCGGAACGCTTACGCTCTTGTCGCCGGCCGTGTTTTTCGTACATTTCCGCCCAGCCGTTCCGAAGCCGGAGTTTCTGTATTGTGGATTTTCTATACCAGAGCCTTCACCTGAGCCGCGTCAAGAGGGAGCAGGTCGGTGAGAGGGTGGTACTGATAGTTCTCGAAATCGAAGATCTGGGCGAAACCTGTGGATTTGTCGCTGTGGTAGTAAACGTACAGCAGAAGTCCGCCCGGAGCCTCCTGTGCGGCCTTATCCGACCTGTGCTCAAGGAATGAGACAAGCTCTTCTTTCTTGGTTTTCGGAAAGTTCGCTATCTTGCGTTTGAACGAGCCTTCCTTGCCTTCAATCACATACGAGGATTTCATTGCCAGAAACAGGATCACGGCGAACGCTATGACTGTGCATCCGAGGATGAACATCGAGTCGGAGCAGAAGAGCAGAGCCACTCCCGCGGCTAGAAATACGAGTGTCACGATGATGTCTTTCGCGGATCTTGTTTTTTTGATATTTACGGTTTCCATTAGTTTCTGATTTAATTGATGGTGATGCTTTCCGGAGAGACACAATGCTCTCTGGGAAAAATGTTGTTGTGTAAAAAATATGGTTGCATCACCTTGTTATGGTAATACTTTGTCTGCCGTCCATATAAGAGGGGACGGTGCCTTTTGTCTTGGAAATCCACGCTCCCGGCGCGAATCGCCGAAGGGTATAGGGACGCTTACCTCTATAGACGCAGCTTCCGCAGTGCCGGCAAGGAATGATTTTGCACGGAAAGGTGGCAGAATGTCTTGAACTCCAGAACTTTGAAGTCAAGCTCTGTCTTGCGCACACCCCTGCACTGACTGCCGGAAGCACCGGTGACTGTGCGGTTTACCGTCTGCCCTTCGCCCGTCGGGCCTGTCAGGCAGACTGTGTTGAACTTTATGAATGAATGTTCAGATCGGGTCGGATCGGTAAGACTGTCCGCGGAAGTCAGAACGGCTGTCTCGCTGTTGTCGGGTTCCGCAAAGAAATTGTCACGCAGTCCCTCGCAGAAGAATGCGAGAGCCACAAGGACAATGGAAACCATGCAGAATCTGACGAATGACCTCATCTCCACTACCTCCTTAGTCTTACGAATATGCTCAGCGGCAGATTCTTTCCGTAACAGTCCCTTAGAGCCAGTTCTCCGGATTCCAAGGCGGTGTCCGGAGCGAGACCGAAAGCCTGACGAACAACAGTCTCACCCAGAATGGCGGAGAATCCGTTGGAATAAAGATTCAGTACAAGAAAACTGTTTTCAGGGGCGAGAATCTTCCCGACAGTCTTCATCATGTCGAAAAGGCATTCGTCCAATTTCCACTTCTCTCCGTCCGGGCCGTGGCCGTAGGCCGGAGGATCCAGGATTATGCCTTGATAGAGATTCCCCCGTTTTGCCTCGCGGCCGGCGAACTTCATCGCGTCCTCGACCACCCAACGGATGTCCTGAAGACCGCTGCGGTCCTGGTTGCCGTGTGCCCATGTGACGACCTGACGCACTGAGTCCAGATGCGTTACATCAGCCCCGGCGCACTTGGCCGCCAGTGACGCGGCTCCGGTGTAGGCGAACAGGTTCAGAACCTTAGGACGCGAGCCGGTCTTCGTGGCGATGTCCGAAGTCTGTTTGAATATGTAGTCCCAATTCGCGGCCTGCTCCGGGAATACCCCCACGTGCTTGAAGGACGTGAGTCCCAACCGAAGGCTGAACTTCGGCCCGCTGTTGTAGCGGATCCACCACTGGTCAGGCATATTCCTCATCCTTTCCCACGTTCCGCTGTCCTCCTTGCCGGCTTTCCCGAATCCGGCTCCGGGGGTGAAGCGCGTGTGGGCGAGGGAGTTCCACTCGGCATCACTCATGCTTTTGTCCCACAGAGCCTTGGGCTCCGGACGGGCAAGAACATATTCACCGAACCTTTCGAGCTTCGCACCCCTTCCGGAGTCAAGAAGTTCGTAGTCCTTCCAATTCTGTGGAACATACTCGATTGTCATAGCATACAAAGATAGGAAAAAGAAAACCTATTTTATCCATTTGCGTGATGATTTAATCGTTATAGTCCGACTGGCCGATGCCCAATCCGCTGAATTTTATTATATTTGCGCCCGAAAACCATCGAAATTGTTTTTAAACAGCTTCTTAATATAATAAGGTTATGCAACAGCACATTGACACCTACGACTTCAAAGGCAAGAAGGCCATTGTCAGAGTGGATTTCAACGTTCCGCTCGATGAGAAATTCAACATCACAGACGACACCCGCATCCGCGCGGCTCTCCCTACGCTCAAGAAAGTGCTTGCGGAGGGCGGTTCACTCATCCTGATGTCCCACCTCGGACGTCCGAAGGGAGTGGATCCTAAATTCTCGCTCAAGCATATTCTTGCCCACGTCTCCGAGTGCCTCGGCGTTCCGGTTCAGTTCGCCGACGACTGCCAGAAGGCTGACGCCCAGGCCGCCGCTCTCAAGCCGGGCGAGGTCCTGATGCTTGAGAACCTGCGTTTCTACGCTGAGGAGGAGGGCAAGCCGAGAGGACTCGCCGCCGACGCCACGGACGAGGAGAAGGCTGAGGCCAAGAAGGCCGTGAAGGCAAGCCAGAAGGAGTTCGTGAAGAAACTCGCGTCCTACGCTGACTGCTACATCAACGACGCTTTCGGAACAGCCCACAGGGCTCACGCGTCGACGGCTCTCATCGCCGCCTACTTCCCGAACGACAAGATGTTCGGCTATCTGATGGAGAAAGAGGTGAAGGCCATCGAGAACGTCCTTCAGAACGCCAAGCGTCCTTTCACCGCCATAATCGGTGGCTCAAAGGTCTCCAGCAAGCTCGGTGTCATCAAGAATCTTCTCGACAAGGTTGACAACCTGATCATCGGCGGCGGAATGGGCTACACTTTCATCAAAGCGCAGGGCGGCCACATCGGAAAGTCTCTCCACGAGGACGAGCTTATGCCTGACGCTCTCGAGATCATGAAGGAGGCCAAGGAGAAAGGTGTGAACCTCTCGCTTTCAGTCGCCACAGTGTCGGGTCAGGACTTCTCGAACGACACTCCTCGCCAGACATTCGACATATTCAACATTCCTGACGACTGGGAGGGAATGGACGCTTCCGAGGCCTCTCTTGAGAACTGGAAGAAGATCATTCTCGCCTCCAAGACCATCCTCTGGAACGGCCCTGTCGGAGTGTTCGAGCTTCCTAACTTCGCCCACGGAACCGAAAAGATCGCCGAATTCGTGGCCGAGGCTACCCAGAACGGCGCCTACTCTCTCGTCGGCGGCGGTGACTCTGTCGCTGCTGTCACAAAGCTTGGTTTCGCCGACAAGGTAAGCTATGTCTCCACCGGCGGCGGCGCCATGCTTGAGGCCATCGAAGGCAAGGAACTCCCGGGCATAGCGGCCATCAGGGAATAGTTGCTCGGATAATCCGAAAAATACGCTATCTTTGTACGATAAGTGATTTTTGACTATGGATTGCCTGTTCGTACATTGGAACATGAATCCGGAGATATTCAGGATCGGATCGTTCGCCGTCAGGTGGTATGGTCTCCTGTTTGTTTCCGGTTTCATTCTTGGCTACTGGATGTTCGCGAAGTTCTTCAGGAGGGAGAAGGTCAACGAGGCTCTTCTTGACCCGCTTCTCTACACCCTGCTGATCGGAACTCTTGTCGGGGCGCGCCTCGGACACTGCATATTCTATCAGCCCGACTACTATTTCGGCTCATGGAAAGGCTTCTGCGAGATTTTCGCGGTCTGGCACGGAGGACTCGCCAGCCACGGAGGAGCGCTGATGCTGCTTCTGTGCATGTGGTGGTTCGCCGGCAAGTACGGCAAGAAGAACCACATCGATTTCCTCTGGGTTCTTGATCATCTGGCGATAGCCGTGGCGTTCGCCGCGACGTTCATAAGGCTGGGAAACCTCTGCAATTCGGAGATTTACGGTGATGTCACAAATCTTCCGTGGGGATTCATTTTCGAGCGCAGGGGAGAGACCGAGCCGAAGCACCCGACCCAGATTTACGAGGCGTTGAGCTACCTGATTCTCGGCCTCGGTCTGATCTGGCTCTACATCAAGAGGCTGGACAGGATGTACAGAGGGTCGTTCATCGGGATATTCTTCATCGTCTGTTTCGGGATGCGCTTCCTCATCGAGTTCATAAAGGAGCCTCAGGTGGATTTCGAGAACTCTATGGCTTTGGACATGGGGCAGATCCTGAGCATTCCGTTCGTGCTGTTCGGCATCGGATTCCTTCTGTATTCTTATAGGAAGAAGATTCCCGCCGCTGCCGTCATTCCCGACACCAAGCCTAAAAAGGCGGAGCCGACGCATTACGCCAAGGGGCTCGGAAATTCTTAAGAAGCTGTTCTGAGGCTTGTTTTTCACCGTTACTTAACGGACATTGTATGATAAAAGCAATCTTTTTTGACATAGACGGCACCCTGGTGAGCTTCAACACCCACCGGATGTCCGATAATCTTAAGGAAAATCTTCGTAAGCTTCAGGCCGCCGGCGTGAAGCTTTTCATTTCGAGCGGCAGGGCGAGGCTCGTGATGAACAATCTGGACGGTTACCCGTTCGACGGCTACGTGGAGATGAACGGAGCAAAGACCACGCTCGGGGAAGAAGTGATTGACAGTCATCCGCTTCCCAAGGATGTCGCCCTTCAGGTCGCACAGATTGCCGAGCGGGAGAATGTCTCCTGCTGGGTGTTCGCCGACACGGTGGCCGGAATCAATTTCAGCAGCCCGAACGCTGCCGAGGTAGCCGACATGATCAACCTGCATCCGACCAGTTTTCTGAACCTCGGACAGGTCGCAAGGGATCACACGGTCTATGAATATACCATATTCTTTGATGAGGGACAGGCTTCCCGTCTTCTTTTCCCTGTCCTTAAAAACGTCGCCTATACCCGGTGGCATCCGTATTTTCTTGACATCGTGCCGGAAGGCCTTTCCAAGGCCTACGGCGCGGCGAGAATCCTTGAGCGCATCGGCGTGAAGCGCGAGGAATGCATGGCGTTCGGCGACGGCGGCAACGACATCCCGATCATTGAATATGCCGGAACAGGGGTCGCGATGGGCAACGCCACGGACGATGTGAAAGCCGCCGCGGACTATGTCACTGACTCTGTCGATGAGGACGGAATTGTCTCAGCTCTCCAACATTTTGGTGTACTCTAGGAAACTCGGAAATTTTTTCAGTTTTCCGGTGCATCGTTTTATCTAATTGAGAATAAGGTTAAAAGATGTTCTGCCGCATAGGATGTGGTGGAATATTCGTTAATTATCGCTTGGAAATCTGATACATTTGCACAACATTTGCATAACGGTTTACCGCTTTATTGGTTATTATGGCTGAATTGACAAAAGACAAGATCATGAAGACGGCGAACGGACTCTTCCTGAAGGACGGGGTCCGCGAGGTGTCCGTTGATGACATCTGTCGCGAACTTTGCATCTCGAAGAAGACCTTCTACGAGTATTATGGTCGGAAAGAGGATTTGGTCGCCGATGTCGTGACCTACAACGTGGAGAGAAAGAAGGCTGAGTTTGAGAGGCTCGTCGCCGGCAAGGATGTCGTCCAGATTCTCAAGGCGATGTTTTCCATGGTGAACAGGAAGAAGACCATTGACAAGGACAAGAGGATGGCGAAAGACATCAGTAAGTACTATCCCGAGACTTTCTCAAAGCGCACGGACGAGCGCTACAAGGCGATGTACGATTTTTTTGTGGCATGCTTGAATGATGGAATGAAGTCGGGTCTCGTCCGTTCGGACATGGATTTCGAAGGGGTGCAGCTTCTCATCTGCATCATGCACGACGGCATGGCCGACTATCTCGGTGGACGCTACCACATCGAGGGCTTCAATGTGTCTTTCAAGTCGCTTGCGGCCGCGTTCGAGGACATTGTCACAAGGACTCTCCTTACCCCGAAAGGGCTGGAGAAATATTCATCATTGAGTAATGATAAAAACAATTAGTATAAGTATGAAAAACAGATTCAAGCATTTGATGCTGACCGCAGCGGCTTTGCCTCTGGCTCTATCCGCCCAGGCTCAGTACCGGAACGACACAATCCCCAAAGAGTCTCCGAAGGACACGGCGAAGGTTGTCCTTACTCTGGATGATGCTTTGAGGGTGGCTCTCAGCGAGAATGTCGCCGTCAAGGTCGCAGACAAGGAGATCCAGCGCACCGAATATGCAAAAAAAGGCACCTACGCATCTCTGTTCCCGCAGATCAACGCTTCGGGAGCCTACCAGAGAACCATCAAGAAGCAGGTTATGTACATGGATTCCGACAGCGGCTCTGATGATGAGGGTGGCGGATTAGGGATGCTCAGCTCGATCGCTCCTTATTTCTTGAGAATCAACGAACTGTCCGAGAAGGCAGGGATGGATCCCGTCAAATTGGATTCCGGCGGGAGCAGTTCCAATAGCGGCGGCTTCGCCGTAGGCCGTTGGAACACCTATAATTACGGTGTCTCCGCTTCGGTTCCTCTTGTCAACGCCCAGCTGTGGGAGAGCATCAGGATTTCAGGTCAGGGAGTTGACCTCGCGGTGGAGAAGGCCCGGTCCTCAAGGCTGGACATGGTGACGCAGGTGAAGCAGGCCTACTACGCCGTACTCCTCGCCAAGGAGGCCTTCAACGTCTATAAGGATGTCTATGAGAACGCTGTGGAAAACTTCGGGCAGACCGAGAAGCGCTACAACGCCCAGAAGGCTTCCGAACTTGAATATACAAGGGCGAAGTCAACCGTCGCGGCCGCTATCCCTAACGTTTACAACGCCGAGAGTTCCGTCATCCTCGCACTCTGGCAGCTCAAGGCCGTGATGGGTGTCGATCTGGACAGGAACATCGATGTGTCTGGCTCCCTGGAGGATTTCTCCAAAGAAATGTTCCGTGACATCAACGAGAACGGCGACCCGTCGCTGGAGTACAACACGACCATGCGTCAGCTCGCCATCCAGGCCGAGCAGCTCGCCTCCACGGTGCGACTGCAGAAGGCCGCCTATCTGCCGACTCTCGCCGCAAGTTTCTCCTACAGCATGATCGCGATGACCAACGACTTCAAGTTCAGCGAGTACCAATGGTCTCCATATTCCTATGTGGGGGTAAGTCTTTCGATTCCGATCTTCACCGGCGGGAAGCGTCACTATGATGTCAGCCAGGCGAAAGTGCAGGCCGCCCAGCTTGACCTCCAGAGAATCGAGACAGAGAGGCAGCTCAAGATTTCCATCCGTCAGTACCTCAACACGATGGAGACGAACATGAACAGTTTCCACTCCGCCACCGAGGCCGTGGCACTGGCGCAGAAGGCCTATGATATCGCCGCAAAGTCCTACAAGGTCGGAAAGAGCACGATCACCGAACTGAACGATGCCCAGCTTACCTTGACACAGGCAAGTCTGGCCCAGTCGCAGGCAGTTTATAACTTCGTGGTGGCAAAATCCAACCTCGAAAAGACTCTCGGCTACGATTTCATCGACGAGAAGGGCGAGACCGATCTCGAAAACATGTAAAAAATAAAACATCAAGAATATGAACAAGATTACAAAAACTATGATTTTTGCTTCGGCGGCCGTGATGCTTGCCGCCTGCGGAAACGGAAAGAAAGCCGACCAGGCCACCGCCCAGACCGAGGAAAGGGCGACCTTGATCGCGACCGCGACGGCCGTAAGGCATGAAGTGCCTCAGACGGAAGTATATTCATCATCCGTCCAGGCTTTCGCCGTGAACAACATCGCCCCGCAGACCGGCGGCAGGATCAAGGCCATCAAGGTGGATGTCGGCAGTTTTGTGGAAAGGAACCAGCTGCTCGCCGAGATGGACGCCTCGCAGCTTGACCAGACGAGGCTCAAGCTTGTCAACGACTCCACCGAACTGGCCCGTCTGAAGAGCCTGTATGATGAGGGCGGAGTGTCAAAGTCCGACTACGACGCCGCCGAGATGGCATGGAAGGTCAGCCGCAGGTCGTACAACAACCTGCTTGAGAACACCTGGCTCAGATCTCCTATCAGCGGGGTCATCACGGCCAGGAACTACGACCAGGGCGACCTCTATTCCGGTCAGCCGATCTTCGTGGTGCAGCAGATCTCTCCGGTCAAGCTCTTGGTGGGTATTTCCGAGTCCGACTACACCAAGGTCAAGAAAGGCGATCAGGTGGAGATCACCGCTGACGCCATTCCGGGAAGGACTTTCACAGGAAAGGTCAACAAAGTCTATCCTACAATCGACCCGACAAGCCACACATTCACCACCGAGGTTCTCGTGGGCAACGCAGACAAGACTCTGCGTCCGGGAATGTTCGCCAGAGTGAAGGTTGAGTTCGGTGTGAACAACAGCATCGTGGTTCCTGACGAGGCTGTCGTGAAGATGCAGGGCTCCGGACAGAGAAGCGTCTATGTCGTCTCTCCGGACAACACCGTGAACAGTGTGATAGTCAAGATCGGACGCCATTTCGACAGGTGCTATGAGATTCTCGAAGGTCTGAACGAGGGTGACATCGTCGCCACCAAGGGCAGCTCCAGCCTGAAGGATGGAGCCAAGGTCGAGATCTCCAAAAACAACTAAAGAATTTAAACTATGAGCATATACAGATCTGCGGTGAAGAATCCCGTCACGACCGCGTTGGTGTTCGTCGCCTTCATGGTCTTCGGAGTATTCTCACTGATGAACACTTCGCTGGCGAACTATCCTGACTTCGACGCCAATGTCGTGCTGGTGATGTCGTCTTATCAGGGAGCGAGCGCATCCGACATCGAGAACAACCTGACAAAGGTTCTCGAGAACACTTTGAACAGCGTGGAGGATCTGAAGGACATCACCTCCAGGTCGAAGGAAAACATCTCCATAGTCGTTCTGGAGTTTGAGTACGGCACCGACATCGATGAGGCCTGCAACAACATCAGGGACAAACTGGACCTCGTGAACTCATCCCTGCCTGACGGAGCGTCCGTTCCGGTGCTCTTCAAGTTCGGCATGGATGACATGCCTGTGCTGATTCTTTCGGCTAAGGCGGACAAGAACCTCATGGGCCTGGACAAGATTCTGGACGACAAGCTTGTCACTCCTCTTGGCCGTGTCAAGGGAGTGGGTACTGTCAGCGTCTCCGGCGCTCCGGAAAGGGAAGTCCACGTCTATTGCGACCCCAACAAGCTTGAGGCCTACGGCTTGAGCGTCTCGGGAATATCGCAGATCATCGCGGCGGAGAACCGCAACGTGCCTTCCGGAAGCATCGACATCGGCGCCGAGTCCTTCACCCTTCGCGTCGAGAAGGAGTTCAAGGATCCTTCCGAGCTGCTGGACATCGTTGTCAGCACCAAGGACGGCCACACGGTCTATCTCCGGGATGTCGCCAACATCATCGACGGGCTTGAGGAAAAGTCCCAGGAGTCCTACACGGATGGTGAGAGGTCTGCGATGATAGCCATCCAGAAACAGTCCGGAGCCAACACCGTCAACGTCATCAAGAGCGTGAGGGAAAAGCTCAAGACAATCGAGCCGACGCTTCCTTCAGACGTGAAGATAACGACTGTCGTGGACAGTTCCACGAACATCCTCAACACCCTCGACTCCTTGAAAGAGACGATTCTCATCACCCTGCTGGTGGTCATGCTCGTCGTCTATGTCTTCCTCGGAAGATGGAGGGCCACGTTCATCATCGTGCTTTCGATCCCTATCTCGCTGCTGGGTTCCCTGATTTACCTCTACGCCACGGGCAACACGCTGAACATCATCTCGATGTCCGCCCTGTCAATCGCCATCGGTATGGTGGTGGACGACGCCATCGTGGTGCTGGAGAACGTGTCCACGCACTTGGAACGCGGTGAGAAGCCGAGCGAGGCCGCCGTCCACGGTACATCCGAGGTGGGTATCTCGGTAATCGCATCCACCCTTACGATGCTCTGCGTGTTCCTGCCTCTAACCATGGTTTCCGGAATGGCCGGAATCATGTTCAAGCAGCTCGGATGGATAGTCAGCATCATCATGATCATCTCCACGACGGCCGCCCTTACCCTTGTGCCTATGCTTTGCTCTAAGATGCTAAGCAACAAGCCGAAGAACGGAAAACTTCACAGAGCCATCTTCGACAATGTCGAGAAGTTCCTTAATGCCATTTCCGAAGGCTACGCCAAGATCATCGGTTGGGCTATGGGACACAGAAAAACCGTCATATTCAGCGCCCTTGCAATATTCGTGGCTGTCCTTGTCCTGTTTGGACCGGGTCTTAAGAGCGAGTATTTCCCTCATTCGGACGAGGGCCGTCTGACCGTCTCGATCGAGCTTCCGGTCGGAACCGAGCAGACCGTGACGGGAGAGTTCGCCAAGAACTTCGCAGCTCGGCTCCAGTCGGAAATCCCTGAGATCCAGGTTCTTCAGTACCGCTATGGACAGGCGAGCTCCGACAACGTCTGGGGAAGCATGCAGTCCAACGGTTCCTACATCATCTCGATGAACATCAACCTCGGCTCGATGGAAGACCGCGAGCGCTCGTCAACAGAAATCGCCGACATCATCAGAAAAGACCTTCGTGAGTATCCCGAAGTCAAGAAGGGAACCGTCTCCGAAGGAATGGGCGGAGTAGGCGGAGCGGCCTCCATCACGCTGGAGATCTTCGGCTACGATTTCGATGAGACAGACCGTATCGCCAAGGAGATTCAGGGGAAGATGCTGGGAGATGAGAACTTCTCGCAGGTCGTGCTGAGCCGAGATGATTACACTCCTGAGTATCAGGTGGATTTCGACAGGACCAAACTGGCTCTGAACGGACTTAACTCCACGACCGCCGCCGCCGCTTTCAGCGCCGCGATGAACGGTTCCGTAGGCTCCTATTACCGTGAGGAGGGAGAAGAGTACAACATCCGTGTCATCTACGACAAGAAGTTCCGCACAAGCGTGCAGGACATCGAGAACATCGTTGTCTATACTCCTGCCGGCAAGGCGGTCCGCATCAAGGATCTGGGTACGGTGGTCGAGTCCAAGGTGCCGCCGACAATCGAGAGGAAGAACCGTGAGAGGTACATCACCGTGACCGGTATCGTCTCCCAAGGACACGCTTTGAGCGAGGCTGTGGCCGCGACCAATGCGATTGTCAAGGCCACCGACATTCCGAACAGCATCTCGACCGAGATTTCGGGAGACTACGAGGATCAGCAGTCCATGTTCAAGAACCTTGTCGTGCTGATGATCCTTATCATCATCCTCGTTTACATGGTGATGGCTTCCCAGTTCGAGTCGTTCATGAGTCCGTTTGTCATCATGTTCTCCGTGCCGTTTGCGTTCACCGGCGTGATTCTCGGTCTGTGGGCCACGAACACGGCTCTCGGTGTGATGGCGATGATCGGTATCATCATTCTGCTCGGTATCGTGGTTAAGAACGGTATCGTGCTGATTGACTACACGATTCTGATGAGGGAGAGGGGAATGAGCGTCATAGACGCATCGGTCACCGCCGCCAGAAGCCGTCTTCGTCCTATCCTTATGACCACCCTCACGACGGTTCTCGGTATGGTTCCTCTGGCCGTGGGCCAGGGCGAAGGCTCGGAGCTGTGGCGCTCGCTCGGTATGACGGTATGCTGGGGTCTGACGATCTCCACGCTTGTCACCCTCGTGCTGATTCCGACGATCTACTGCTCCTTCGCGACCGCGCAGGAAAAGCGAAAGGCCAAGAAACTGGCAGAGGTTAAGGCATAGTAAGGCAATGTATTAGCGAAAGATAAGATTTGAATATGAAAACGATATTTATCTCATACAATCAGGCTTATGGCAATGAGATCGTCGAGTTGCTTGAGGGTTTCGGGCAGCGAGGCTTCACGCAGTGGCTGGACATCCAGGGCAGGGGAGGCGTGGACGGCATTCCGCACTACGGCGACCACGCCTGGCCGGAGCAGAATTACGCGATTCTGACGGTCGTCCCTGACGATAAGGTCGCCCCGATTCTGGACGCTCTCCGTCAGAAAGACAAGGCCTACAAGGAACTCGGTCTGCGCGCTTTTGTCTGGAACGTTGAACAGGCGTTGTAGCTCCCGGTAGCATCGGCTGCTTCGGCGGCCGATGAATTTTTGCTGAAGTCAGCGAATTTGTTATCTTTGTGTCTGGAACGGTAATTGCGGTTGCCGTCCCGGACATTTTAAAACAGCTTCTTAATATTCATTGATTATGGAAAAGATAGCGACTAATGAAAATTTTGCGGAGATTCTTTCCGATGGCAAGCCTGTTCTGGTGGACTTTTGGGCGACCTGGTGCGGCCCGTGCCGCATGCTGGCTCCGACAGTAGAGACGATAGCCGCTGAATATGACGGCAAAGCCACCGTCGTGAAGTGCAATGTTGACGACTGTGAGGACATCGCGATGAAGTACGGGATCAGGAACATCCCGACGCTCCTCTTTTTCAAGGGCGGAGAAGTCGTTGACAAGCTCGTGGGCAATGTGCCCAAGGCCGACATCACGGCCAAACTTGACGCTTTGGTCTGAGTAAAACAAAAACACCTGTTCAAGATGAAAAAGAAATTGGCTCTGGCAGCCTTTGTGGTTGCCATCGCGTTCTGTCCGGCAGCGTCTGCCGGGTCATTCCTCTCCCCAAGGGTTGGAGTCATGGGAGGATTCACGTCCTCGTCAACCTCAATCAAGAATGTTGACAACAAGTCAGTCTCCCTGTACCATATCGGTCTCACGGCCGAGATTCCTCTATTTGGAGGATTTGCCGTCCAGCCGTCCGTGCTTTATCAGGTGAAAGGCTTGTCCGCTGACAAATGGGGCAGTTCCTCGATTTCGGAGACAGTAGGTTCTTTTGAGACAAAGGTCGGTTACCTTGAGGTCCCTGTCCAGATTCAGTGGGGACCGGACCTTCTGCTCTTCCGCCCTTATGTGTTCGCCGAGCCGTTCGCCGGATATCGTCTCGGACAGAACACTAAAGGAGTGTTCGCCGACGGTCTCAAGGACAGTCTCAAGAAATTCGAGTACGGTCTCGGTCTGGGCGCGGGGCTTGAGATCTGGAAACTTCAGGTTTCCTTCAAGTATTTCTGGAACTTCGGGGACATCTACAGCACGGGCGGCAATCTGGCTGATTCCGCCAAGGACGCTGTGAAGGACGCTGTCAACAAAGGTAAAAGCTTCAACGGAATAATGGCCTCTGCCGCCTTCTTCTTTTAACGGGCTGAAGGATGGGTGACGAACGAAAGATTGTCTTTTACTGCTCTGCAAGCTACGACATCGACCAGAAGTACAATCAAGCTGCGCGGGAAGTGACCCGCGCGGCTTGTTCGCTTGGTTACACGATTGTCTCAGGCGGCGCCATCAAGGGTACTATGGGAGCGATAGGCGATGAGGTGGTTCGTTGTGGAGGTCGCCATATCGGCATTCTCCCCAGATTTATGGAACAGTATAAATTCCCCGGGCTGGACAAGGTCGTCTGGACGGACACGATGGCTGAACGCAAGGAGAGGATGCGTGAGGGGACATGCGCCGCGATAGCGCTTCCCGGCGGAATCGGCACGTTGGATGAGGTGATCGGGACGTTGACTCTGGCTAAACTTGACAAGTACGGAGGGAAGATATTCGCACTTAATCTTGACGGGTTCTACAATCCGCTGAAGGATCTGCTGGATCACTATGTGAGAACCGGAATGCTTGACATGCGATCAAGGGATCTGATCGAGTTCCCGGACACGGTGGCCGAACTGGTCGGGCATTTGGACTAAACTCTGAACGGATGACTCTGGAAGAAGTAAGAATATTCCTTGGCAAGGACTGGGAGGAGACCGATGCATTGATCAGGTCTTCCTTGGAAAGTGACATAGAGCTGTTGAACGTTACCAATAAGGCTATACTTTCCCACAGCGGAAAACAGCTTCGTCCGCTGATATCCCTTCTTGTCGCTAGGGCTTGTTCCGGGGGAGCCGCCAATGCTGACAGCATTCACTATGCCGCCGCATCGGAACTGCTTCACAACGCGACGTTGCTTCATGATGATGTGGCCGACGGCAGTTCGGAAAGGCGTGGCTGTCCGACCGTGATGTCCTTGCTCGGAGGATCGGCGTCCGTGCTGATCGGGGACTACTGGCTTGTCAGAGCCATGGAGAACATCCTCGCTTCATCCGCCCACGGGAACGAGGTGATTCGGATTTTCTCAAGAACCTTGAGTCATTTGGCTGAGGGTGAAATGCTTCAACTTCAGAAGGCAACGAACGGGGACACGGACGAGAAGGACTACTTTAGGATAATCTACAGCAAGACCGCATCTCTGTTTGAATCCTCGGCGGTTTCCGCCGCGATTTCCGTCAATGCCGCGCGGGAGTGGATCGAGGCGGTGAGAAGTTACGCGGTGAGTCTGGGGATAGCGTTCCAGATCAAGGATGACATATTCGATTATTCTGACGGTCAGGACATCGGCAAGCCGGTTGGCATCGATCTGGAGGAGCAGAAGATCACATTGCCGCTGCTTGGGGCTTTAAACTCAGTGGGCGCTGGAGAAGATGCGGCGATAAGGAAGAAAGTCACGGACATCCACGGACATCCGGAGTACAAGGAGGAGATCAGACGCTTCGTGCGGGAAAGAAAGGGGGTTGAATATGCCGTCTCTGTCCTTGATGAATATGTCGGCAAGGCGAAGGACGCCCTTTCGGTTCTGCCGGATTCCAAGGAAAAGGAATACCTTATAAGAATCGCGGGATTCACCGCTTACAGGAACAGTTGATGAGGTTGGATGGAATCATAGGTAACCACGATGCGGTCAGGGCGTTGAATGGGATGGCCGAAAGCGGGCGCATCCCTCATGCCATGATGCTCTACGAGAACGACGGATGTGGGGCGATGGCCTTGGTCCTGGCGTTTCTAAGTCAGGTCATGGGCGATGAACACAAGGTCTGCGGACTGATTCATCCGGACGTGCACTATGTCTATCCGGTCGCCAACGGCTCGAAAGTCACCGAAAAGGTGGAGAACCTCAGGGCCGAATTGTTTCTTGAATATTGGCGCTCCTTGATGACGGCCAATCCGTACGCCATGGAGAGCGAGGTCAGCTCCGCTTTCGGAATCGAGGGCAAACAGTCCGGAATCAATAATGCCGAGGCTAAGGAAATCCTTGAGACAGTGTGGCTTACTTCTGTGGAAGGCGGTTGGAAGTCTGTCGTGGTTTACCTTCCGGAGAAGATGAATGCCGCTTCGGCCAACCGTCTTCTCAAGGCCATCGAGGAGCCACCGGAGAAGACCATGTTCATCATGATCACCCACGCTCCGGAGAAAGTCATGCAGACCATTTCGTCAAGATGCCAGGCGATCCGTGTCCTGCCATATTCAAAGAATGAGATTGCCCGGATTCTGACTTCCCGTTTTGGAAAGACACCTGACGAGGCTTCGCAGGCCGCGTTGGTGGCAGGTGGCAGTGTGGGTGCGGCTCTCCGCTATCTTTCCGGGAAGGAAGACTATCTGCGCCAGATGGAGATATTCAAAGGTCTTGTTGACGCGCTTGCGGCGAAGGATCTTTTCGTTGCTTTGGGTTGGGGGGAGGCGATGGCCGCGCTGCCGTCACGTGAAATCCAGAAAGCTTTTTGTAAATTTGTGGGGGAAAGTCTTCGCAAAGTGTTTCTGATCCAGCAGAATCTGCCGCAGATCGCCGGGGTGTCGCAGGAGGAGAAAGAGTTCTTCACTACCCTTGCGTCACGCTGCCGGAAGAGTTTCCCGAGGAGGGCTGTCTCATGCCTGGACAGGGCGCAGACGCTGATTGACAGGAATGTGAATCAGAAGATTCTTTTCACCGACCTTGTGGGGCGGTTGTATTTGAGTTTCTGACAATAATATTGAATTTGTATGGAAAATATCGATAACGAGGCAATAAAGTTTGACTGTAACCGTGGGTGTACAATCTCCCAGGATCAGGAGACAGGGGAATATGACTGCAATTATCGTCGTGGTTGCTGCAAGCTGAAGGATTACGACTGGCTCCACGGCATTCGTCAGGAACAGTTCAAGGATCTTTTTGAGGTCCGTTTCAAGAACACCAGAAAAGGGATTTACATCAACACCTCCGGCCAGGGGATAAAGACGGGAGATTTGGTGATTGTCGAGGCCACAAATGGCCACGACCTTGGAATCGTCACATTGGAGGGGCCTATCGTGGGTCGCCAGATGAAGTGCAAAGGCGTTGATCCTGAGGCGACTCCGTTGAAGAAGATCTACCGCAAGGCCAAGCCTTTCGACATCGCCAAATGGCAGGAGGCCATAGCCCGTGAGCAAGACACGATGATTCAGGCGCGCAGGATTGCCGCCGAACTCGGGCTTGACATGAAGATCGGTGACGTGGAGTTTCAGGGAGACGGCACCAAGGCGATTTTCTACTACATCGCCGACGGTCGTGTGGATTTCCGCCAACTGATCAAGGTCTATGCCGAGGAGTTCCGTATCCGGATCGAGATGAAGCAGATAGGCGCCCGTCAGGAGGCCGGTCTGATCGGTGGTTTGGGAATCTGTGGGCGAGAGCTTTGCTGTGCCAATTTCATTACTGACTTCCAGTCGATTTCGACTTCCGCCGCCCGCACTCAGGATCTGTCCTTGAATCCTCAGAAACTGGCCGGGCAGTGCGGCAAACTGAAATGCTGCCTGAACTACGAAGTCGCCAACTATCTGGATGCCCAGTCTCGTATTCCTAAAGTTTCGGAACCTCTTGAGTTTGAGGATGGTCTGGCTTATCTGGTGAAGACTGACATCCTTCAGGAAATCATGTATTTCTCTTACGAGAAGGGGTCGCTTGCGAATCTGTATCCGGTGGCGGCTTCCGAGGTCGCGCAGATCATCATGATGAATCGCAACGGGCAGAAACCTGAATCATTGAAGAGCGAGCCGGAGCCGGTTGGCCCTCAGTTCGTTTCCGCGGTGGGTGACGACAGCATCACAAGGTTCGACAAGCCAAAGAAAAACAGGAACAAGAACCGGAATAAGAACAAAACGAAGCCTGCCCCGGGGCCGGGTTCCCAGGCGGCTTCCGCGGAGGGATCTAACTTACAGCCTAAACCAAGGCCGGAAGGAGGCAACGGTCGTCGTGACGTCGGCCCGCGCGGAAACGGGAACGTCCGTCCGCGGCAGCAACGCCCCCGTGGTGACAGGAAGCCGGAGCAGAAGCCTGTAAAGACTGATGAGTAAAGGTTTCCTTACACTCGCTCTTATGATGGCCGTCGTGTCATGCTCACGGCCTTCTTCCTACGAACCGTTCGTTATTCGGGAGAAGGCCGAGTACGGTGACACATATATATTCAATCTTGATCTTTCCGACTCCACGGTGACCTATGGCCTGAATTTTTACACGAGGCTGGAGCGTCTTGCGTTCGGAGAGTTTCCGTCGGACAGCATCTCGTTGGATTTAAGGTGGATAGCTCCGTCGGATTCGGTCATAATTTCAGACACGACATTCATCCGTGTGGCTCATCCGGTGGACTCTTCCTATTATTCGAGAGATTTCGTGGCCGGGTACAAGGAAGTTCTGAACCTTCCGGAGCATGGAATGTGGAGGCTTAAGGTCAGGGTGCTGAATGATTCGGAGTCGATCCGGGGAGTTGGCGTTATCTTTACAAGGAAGGAAAATGGGACACGATAAACTCAGGAAATTCGCGGAGAATGAGACCTTCTCCTGTCTTCTCCAGCCTGAAGCATCTTCGGTGCTTGACAAGTCTGAGTCTGACAACAGTCTGAGACTCAAGGATCACCCGATCAAGGGACATTGGAACGGGAGGATGTTCAATGCCGGCCGGCCTATCGTTCTGGAACTCGGTTGCGGGAAAGGGGAGTACACGATCGATCTTTCACGCAGGGAGCCGTCGCTCAACTACATCGGAGTTGACATCAAGGGCGCCCGGCTTTGGAAGGGGGCGAAATTCGCCACGGAGAACAATCTCCCGAATGTCGCTTTCCTGCGTACCAGAATCGAATTTATCGAGGCTTTCTTCGCTCCCGGGGAGGTTTCGGAAATATGGCTGACCTTTTCCGACCCGCAGATGAAAAGCGAGAACTGCCGTCTGACAAGCCCTCTTTTCCTGGAACGCTACCGTAAGTTTCTGAAAAAGGGCGGAATAGTCCACCTCAAGACTGACAGCCGCTTTCTTTATGAATATTCCCGGGCGGTGGCGGAGCGGAATAACCTGAAGATTCTGGCCTGCACCGATGACCTTTACGGAACCGGCCGTCAGGACCTTTCAGATTGCGCTTTGAAGTCAGTCGCCGGAGAGTCCGCCGTGGATGCATTGTTCGAGGTCCAGACCTTCTACGAGAGGATGTTCACGGCTCAAGGCTACAAGATCACCTACCTGAGTTTTGTGATCGACCACGAAGGTCCGTACCTCCACCCGGAGTTCGATTCCGACTACTGGCGCTCCGTCGAAGGTCCGCGCCACTTCTCCCATCAGCCTGAGAAGAAGATCCGTTAGGATCCGCACGGCGGGAGAGGTCTTTGGCGACCCACGCTTCGCGCCCTGTCCGTGTGAATGGTCGCCAAAGTCCTCTCCCACCGTGTGAATTGTGCTTGCTTCACTTGCTCAATAGAGATGGCAATCGGATGGTCGGCTCTTAGACCTCCCGCCAGATGTAAACCTTGTCGCCTCGGCGGAGCTTCTTGCCGCCAGGGGTGCGGATGTCATCAGGGAATATTACAGGGATGGAACAAAGTGTCCCTTTCACGGCCTCTTCCGCCGGCTTGAGGTCAACCCTGATCTCGCTCACGTTATGCTTGATGACTCCGGTGGTCTCGCCGATGATCAGGATGTCGTCACCTTTGCGTAAAGACTCCGACTCCACCAGAACTTCCGCTACGGAGATCCTGTCAAACCAGTTGGTGATCTTCCCACAGTAGATTTTCTTACGTGTGGCGTGGCTGCCATAGACATCGCTCCACTCTCCAAGTTTGGCACCTTGATAGTACCCGTCCCAGAATCCTCTGTTGAAGACTTCGGACAGTTCTTCTTTCAAAGAAGCCGCCTGCTCCGGCGTGTAGCGTCCATCGCAGACAGCGTCCGCCGCCCGGCGATAGCACTCGGCCGTCTTTTTGACATATTCGGCGCTTCTGGCCCTTCCTTCTATCTTGAAGACTTTCACGCCGGCATCGATGATCTTGTCCATGAACTCGATTGTGCACAGATCCTTAGGCGACATTATGTATTTGTTGTCGATGTTCAGTCTCGTGCCTGTCTCCAGATCCGTGACCTCGTACCCTCTGCGGCAGAGCTGGTAACATGCTCCACGGTTTGCCGACGCCCCATAGGTCTGGAGGCTCAGGTAACATTTCCCGGAGATCGCCATGCAGAGTGCCCCGTGGGCGAACATCTCGATCCGTACCGGATTCCCCGACGGACCAGAAATGCGTTCGCGCACAATGGCTTCATGAATCTCCTTGACCTGGCGCAGATTCAGTTCCCTCGCCAGCACGATCACATCGGCGAACTGTGAGTAGAACCGCAGCGCCTCGACATTCGAAACGTTGAGCTGGGTGGAGATGTGCACCTCCAGCCCTATCTTCCGGCAATATGTGATCGCCGCCATGTCCGATGCGATTACGGCGTTCACGCCTGCCGCCTTGGCTGCGTCCAGAGCCTCCCGCATCGGAGCGAGATCCTCACCGTAAAGGACGATATTCAGAGTCATGTAGGTCTTGACTCCATATTCCCGGCAGATCTCCACAATTCTTGGCAGGTCGTCCGGCGTGAAGTTGTTCGCCGAATGCGAGCGCATGTTGAGGTTGCCCATCCCGAAATAAACGGAGTCCGCTCCACCTTGAATCGCCGCATGCAGACATTCGAAATTGCCCGCCGGCGCCATTATCTCAAGTTCCTTCCTGTTCATTGTCTCTGAATATTATTCCTCAAAATTAACCCATAAAATCGCCAATCCCAAATTTCATCCATCCTTCTTGGCGAAGACAAACCGTTTTCTTGCCGGCAGTCACCTGTAAAACGATTTCTGAGTTACGGATATTTTCGCTAATATTGCAATTCGGGAGCGGACAAATTCCGTCTCGGAAGACACTATGCGACTTAAAATCACCCTTGAATATTTCACCTCGCCGGGGGAGGAACTGTTTCTGAACCTCTCCGATGGAAAGTCAATTCCCATGGAATATGTTGTCGGAGGGCGTTGGGAGGTATCTTTGGAGATCCCGACCATGACAAAAGAACTTGGATATTCCTTTGAACTGCGTCGTGACGGGCAGTGTGTCCGCCGCGAGTGGGGTTGTCATACGGTCTCTGATCTTGTGGTCCGTCAAGGTTCTCCAACCAGCGAGGCGATCGTCGCTTCGACAGAACCGGCGGCCGGAGTTTTATCTACGGTGAGCGGGAAAGCGATAGAGGCCGCGGCCGGCGTTCTTGAAATCCGCGACCGCTGGCAGGACAGGCCGGAGGATTCCCCTTTCTGGACCAAGGCGTTCACCGACGTGATATTCAAGAGAAAACAATCGTCGTTCAAACGATCCAACGGCAACGTGACATTCATGATTCCGTGCGCGCGGATCCGCAAGGATGAAATTTTGGCGATGACCGGCAGCGGCAGGCTGTTCAACGACTGGAAGATATTCGTTCGGTTGAAACCGGTTTCCGCTCCGTTTTGGTATGTGACATTGGATGTCAATGAACCTTTTGAGTACAAGTTCGTGATTCTGGATGAGGAGACCGGAACACCTAAGGTCTGGGAGACCGGCCCGAACCACCTGTCCGGCGAGGTTCCGGCCAAAGGCTGCTCTCTGGAAGTCAGGAACATGGTTCCGAAGTTCGGGACAAAGCCTTGGCGCGGAGCCGGCACGGCAATTCCGGTATTCTCCCTTCGCAGTGAGACCGGCTTCGGAGTGGGCGAGTTCAAAGATCTCAAGAAGGTGGTTGACTGGGCGGCGAAAACAGGCCAGAGCATCATTCAGCTCCTGCCGATCAACGACACCACAATGACAGGGACTTGGACGGATTCATATCCTTACAACGCAAATTCAACGTTTGCTCTTCATCCGCAGTTCATTCATCTTCCGGATGCCGGTGTCAAGGTTGACAAGAAATACAAGGCTCTTCAGAAGGAACTCAACGATCTTCCTTCAGTTGATTATGAAAGGGTCAACAATGAGAAGCTCCGTCTTCTTAAAGAAGCTTTTGCGTCTGTGGGGCAGGAGGTCATGTCTGGAGCGGCCTACAAGAAATTCTATTCCGCCAACAAGGACTGGCTCGTCCCTTACGCCGCTTTCTGTGTCTTGAGGGACATCAATGGAACTCCCGAGTTCGGGAAATGGAAATCTCTGTCAGAATATTCGGAACTAAAGGTCAAGTCATTCTGCCGCAGACACAAAAGCGAGACGGACTTCTACTGCTACGTCCAGTTCCGCCTCGACGCGCAGCTGAAAGAGGCTGTTGAATATGCCCACTCGAAGGGCGTGGCGGTAAAGGGAGACCTTCCGATAGGGATCAGCCGCACAAGCGTGGACGCATGGCAGTTTCCGCATCTGTTCAACCTTGATTCTCAGGCCGGCGCACCGCCGGACGCTTTCTCGGCCGACGGTCAGAACTGGGGCTTCCCGACCTACAACTGGGAAGAGATGGCCAAGGACGGCTATGTCTGGTGGAAGGCGAGGCTCGGAAAGATGAGTGAATATTTCGACACGTTCCGCATTGATCATATTCTTGGATTTTTCCGTATCTGGGAGATTCCGGTCGGGGTGAAGTCGGGACTCCTTGGGCATTTCAACCCCGCGCTTCCGTACTCCGCCGATGAATTGAGGGGCCGTGGCTTCAATCCTGATTCCGGGCTGTTTGTACCTGACCCACACCGGGACGGGTGGTATCATCCTCGTATCGCCGCTCAGAACACAGAGGATTTCAAGGCGTTGAGCGACGGTTTGAAGAACGCCTATAACGATCTCTACAACGATTTCTTCTATCGCCGCCATAATGGTTTCTGGAAAGAGTGCGCCATGAGGAAACTGCCGGCTCTTCTGGACTCCACCGGAATGCTTGCCTGCGGAGAGGATCTCGGTATGATTCCGGCCTGTGTTCCTGAGGTGATGGGGGATTTGAACATCCTTTCGCTTGAAATTCAGAGGATGCCGAAATCTCCCCGGAAGGCATTCGACGAGCCTTGGACCTACCCTTATCTGTCGGTCTGCGCGACCGGAACCCACGACACTTCCACATTGCGTGGCTGGTGGGAGGAAGATCGCGCCATGTCGGAGCGTTTTTTCCACGAGATTCTCCGCTGCGAGGGTCAGGCTCCGTACTTCTGCGAGCCGTGGATCTGCGAACGGATTGTAAACCAGCATCTGAGTTCACCTTCGATGCTGTGTGTCCTCCCGCTTCAGGACTGGATGTCCATCGACGGGGAAGTCCGCTGTCAGGGCGATCCAGATGATGAGCGCATCAACGTTCCCGCCAACCCACGTCACTACTGGCGTTGGAGAATGCACCTTACCCTTGAGGATCTCCTGTCCAGAACCGGCTTCAACCGCAACCTCCACGACCTGATCACCGACTCCGGCCGCGGATAGTTGTGTTGAAGGCATATTAATGGCGGCGTATGAATACAGGTAACCCTCTGTACCGATTACCTACCGGTCAGTACTCGTAAACCTGGATTTCGACAGGACCGAGAAGTCCGGAAGGTTGAAGTTCCGAATCCTTGTTGAGGTAGGTTGAGGTCTGGAAAGTGAACCTGTCCTTGGCTGGAATGGCCTCTTTTTCTCCGATGAGCCTGTTTCTCCAGCAGTTGACAACATCCACCTCGACTGTGTTGACTCCCTTTTTCAGCAGGTCCGTGATGTTGAGTCTGTACGGGGCTGTCCAGACACCACCGGCATATTCACCGTTTATTCTAACCTTCGCCATCACCATGACTTTCCCGAGGTCAATGTAAACCTCGCCTTGGGGCAGCTTCTTGATTTTGAAACTGTTGGTGTAGGTGGCACTCCCGGAGAAGTACTTGATCGCGGCATCGGAGCTGGTGGTCCAGTCGTGGAGCGTGTCAAAGGTGACAGGTCCCTCAGGCCCTCCTTTCTTTTCCTGAAAAGCTACCGTCCAGGGAGTGTCAAGGGCCGCGAGGACAGATTTGTCAGGGTAGTTGCACCCGTTGGAGGAGGCCTTGTCCGTTTCTTTCCTGAACACGATGAACGAGCTCTCATAGGCCTCAAGCCTCATCGGAACCTTTGTGGTGTTGGAAAGGGTCTTATACTGAGTCAGGTCACGGACCTCCTTGGTGAGCGGATTCCAAAGCTCAGGTGTCTTGCCTTTCATGCGGAACAGACCGTCGAACGAGACAGCCCTGTCTCCCTGGTTGGAGACGAAGTAGTACTCGCCGTCGGCAAGTTTAAGGTGAATGAACTGAAGAGGGAGGGACGGGTCGTCAGTTGTGAAGTCAGGGGCTATGCCCAGATCTGTGAACACTTGTTCGAGTGAGGCATCTTTGTAAATGGTTCCCTTGCCGTATTTCACTGAACATGAGAATGGATCGGTGTTTTTCTTCCACATCCTGGCGGCAAGTTCCTTTACCCTGACATCACATTCCGGATAGCCCTGAAGGCTCGGGGATTTCTCCGGCGCCGGACCAAGAATTACAAGGCCGTCACTGACAAGCCGCTCAAGTTTCTCAAGGAGTTTCGGACGCATGGTCTTGATCTTAGGCAGGACCAGTACAGAGTACTGCATCCCGCTCTCAAGGGTGAGCTTGCCATCTCTGACACATGCTTTCATGATAACGTCACTGTTGATGTAGTCAAAAGAGAAACCTTCCGGAAGCTCAGGATTCTTCGTTCCGGTCATCTTAGGGCAGTCTTCACCAAGGAAATAGGCTACATCGGCGACATATCGTCCCTGTTGGAGCATGTAGTTGCAGCGCTTGATGTAGTCGTTGAACACATCAAGATGAGAGAACCATGTGTTCTTCCGGTTGAATTCATTGCCGAACCAGGCGTTGATTCCGGGCTCCCTGTCATCGGGCTGTTGCACGAAGAGGTGAAACAGGGTGGCGTTGATTCCCTCGGTGAAGAAACGGTCTCCGCGCTGCTTCATCTGGCCGGGATACTGTGTGAAGTCAGGGCCTCCGCAGGTGAAACTCTCAGCCCAGATCTTCCGCTTTCCGTAGATGTGCCCGCAGGATGAGGCCACTCGGTTCTCGATGTCTCCGAGATCTCCGAAACTCCAAAACTCTCCGGCTATCTCATCGGACTGGGATCCGTATTGTAGAAAATCTCCTGGAAAGCCCCAGTGACCGTAGTTCTCAAGCCATGTGGTCAGACCGTGTTCATTGCTGACCTCACGCAGACCGCCGACATAGTTGTAAGAGACCTCGTCAGCGACAAGACGCCTGAGATCCCACAGGAAACGGTCGGACATGTCCTCGCTGCCTATCACCACACCGCTCATCACCGGGATGAAAGGGACCGGATCGTAGCCGTAGGCTGCAATGAAGTCCTCTATGAGATTGTCGGTCCAGTTCTGTCCTCCGGTTTCGTAGCTGTCCTCGACGCAGACCTTGAATGTCTTTCTGTCCTCGGCCGGGATTCTCTTCAGAATCTGTCCGAGATAGTTGTCAAAGTGGGTGCGGATGTGCTTCCTGCTCATCTTGTCAGTCTCAAGTCCGGTCCCCTCCACAGGAGCCGGGGAACAGAGTGTGCCCGTAGGAAGCATTGCGGTTCTCATGACCACCCATTCACCTGCGGGAACATCCCAGACAAGGGTTCCGTCTTCAGACATGTTTGCAGTGATGTCCTTGACTTCGCTTGATTGAATGCCTTCATAGTCCGGCTGATCCCTCCACATGTAAGCGTCCCACATCGGGTGAGGTGTCTGCCACATTTTGGCGAGGGATTTTTCCGGGTATCTCTCCACGGCCGGCTGACCGGACAATGTAACGCTCTTCACAACTCCTGGTCTGACCTTGAGGACGAATTCCCTTGCGGTTGTCTCCGGAATTGAGATCACCACAGGAGCGAAAGGCTCGAAGCCCACGTTGGCCGCAGAGTTGCTTCTGTCGATGAGAAATTCCTCAACAAGGGAAAGTTCTCCGTCCTTCCTCGCATAGAGGACGGCATTGCAGACGGCCTCCTTTTCGACAGGCTTGATGATGATCGAACGTATGGTGGCCTCCTTGTCTGTCCTCAAAGTGACAGTCCCGTCTTCGGATATCCCGGTTTCGAAACATACGGAAGTACGGGTGAGAGGATAGGCGAGAACTTTGACAGGCTGTGCACCTTCTCCTACATCGCGGAGTTTTCCATTGAATCCAGCCGGGCCGGAAAGAGTGTCTTTAGCATATCCAAGATATCTCATCGCCTGGGACGGCTCCACCCACGGGCCGCCGCTCTGACTCCATCCGGGGCTGTTGAACATGCCGATCTCGATGTCAAGTTCACCGGCTGTCTTGAACATTGTGTGGAGAATGTCCCACCATTCGTCAGTGAACATTCTGACCGGACCTTGAGGGATTCCCTGTCCCTCGCCGATCATGCCGATGAATGCCCTGTTGATCCCCACGGACTTCATAGCCTGGAGATCCTTGACGACACCTTCCTTGGACATGTTCCCGGCTATCCAATACCAATATACGGCAAGTTTCTGATCTTTAGGAGTGTCAATGAAATTCTTCTCCACAGTGCTGATGTTGTCCTGGGCCTGAACCGATCCGCCCAGAAGCATAAGCATGGCCGTTACCCATCTGAGTTTTATGCGCATAATGAATTACTTTGGAATATTACTTAAAATCTTTTCTCGTCTTTGGTCATAAGTTTGTGTCCTGCCGCAAACTTACATAAAAGTCAGCGTTTTTCACATCCGCTGCATGTGAGACGGTACTTTTTTAAAGGAAATATGCCAAATTTTCATGTCACGCCGGAATTTGAGCGTCACCGGGAATCTCAGTTTTTTTGGTTTTGTCAAGTGTCAGGAGACTATTCTTCCGTATAGAAGCGGATGATCCGCTCGATGGCCCGCCGGCAGACCGGACAGAAGGCCGGGGCTGTGTTGGTCCTCATGCGGCAGTCCTCGCAAGGTCTCCAGACACCTTTCGTCTGGTAGCCACCGCCCTCGACGAGGCCGACGATGCCCCGGTCGTAAAGATCCTTCCACTTGCTCTCGAAATTCGCTTTGGTGGTGATGTTCTGTTCCCAAGGCTCGATGTCCGGGTAGTAATATTCAACATACTGGTCATCGTAGGCGTATTCATCGGTCAATCCGCCGAAGCTGTGGCCGAACTCATGGACTACCACAGGGCCGAAAAGTTTGTGGTGGGCGGTCGTGAGGGTGTAGGAATTATAGATGCCTCCGCCTCCATAAGTGTCAGTGTTTGCGAGAATTATGATGTGTTCGTAAGGGATTCCGGCGAGTGCATCGTGCATCTTGAACAGATGCAGGGTCGTGAGGTAGCGGTCGGAATAGAACGTGTCGAAGTGCGAGTCCACAGCCGTCTTTTTCCAGAGACCCTCGCGCGGCACGCTCACACCGCTGTCCTGCGACGGCGAAGCCACGGCCACGATGTTGAACCTGTCTTTCATTGACTTGAACGGCTCGTGTCTCAGAAGATTCTCCACGGTGTTCCCGGCATCCTTGAAGAATATGTCCATCTCGCTCTCGGTGTACCCTTCGGCGAGGATGGCGATGTCGATCTTCTCCTTGGAGTCACCGCTGTCCAACAGCATTCTCGTCTGCGGTTTCCCATCGGCGGACCTGATCAGAATGTCCTTCGGGTCAACCGGATGCGTAAGTTTTGAGGCTACATTCTCGTGGAAATCATAGAGTTGCACGGTGATTTCCGCCGGAGCTGCCGGCATCGGCACAAGGAACACGTTCTCGAAACTTTTGCGGACCTTTGTCGCCTCCTCCGTGGCCTGCCATTCCTGGAACAATGTGCAGAACGACATCCTGTAGAGCGTGTCCCCCGTGGCCTTGTCTGTCATCGTGAGTTGTCCGTTGCCCCGCAGCGGAACATCCTTCAGTTTGGCGCGTCTGCCGTACCACCCCTCAAGGCTGAGCAGCTCAGCCACGGCGATGTCGCAGTCCTTGTCCGACCCTGTGAATATGTAGTCGATCCTTAAGGTCTTGTCCAGAAGCCTTCCCTCGGAAAACGAGTCGGCGCTTATCCCGTTCATCAACCCCGGCAGCGCCGCCGCCAGAACAATCAGAAATATTCTTTTCATCTGTGTCAATTACGTTATGTGATTCTCAAAAACAATTTGCACCATCGTCGCCAATCTCATATTGCGCTTTTCCGTCCGATACTTGCAACTCACGAATTTAGGAATTTTCCTGAATATCCGGAAATATATTCATAAGTGGGAGAAGATCAAATGATCTGTTTATCTTGCATTTTGTGAGTATTGGTGTGTTCCCCCTGTAAGGTCAGTGCCGCTCGTGGACAGGCTCGCAGGTGAGGTCCACGCCGAGTTTCCTGAAGACTTTCTTGTCAATGTCGCTCAGGAGGACTGTGGAGTGAACCTGACAGCCTTTCAGTAGAGGAAGCGTGTCGAGAGCCTTGCGGCAGTTCTCGTCGTCCGGACTCAGGACCGAGAGGGCTATCAGCACTTCGTCCGTGTGCAGACGCGGATTCTTACCGTGGAGGTACGTGACCTTGGTCTTTTGGATCGGCTCGATGAGCCTTCCCGGAATGAGCTTGACACTGTGCTCGATTCCGGCCAGATGCTTGGTGGCTTTCAGAAGAAGGGCGGCGCAAGGGCCGAGAAGGTCGGAGGTCTCGGCACTCAGGATTGTTCCGTCGGCGAGCTCGATGGCCGCTGACGGATTGCCGGCCGTGGCCTCACGCTGTTTGGCGGCGACGGTCACACGGCGATATTCAGTGGTGATTCTGGCCTGCTTCAGGAGAAGGGCGATCTTTCCGACCTCACCCTCATTGTCCTTTCCGTCTGCCATCTCATCCAAAGCGGTGTAGTATCGCCTGATGATCTCATCGTTGGCGGCCTTGCAGCAGATGTCGTCATCGCTGATGCAGTTGCCCACCATATTCACACCCATGTCGGTCGGCGACTTGTATGGGTTCTCGCCGTAGATTCCCTCGAAAAGGGCGTTCAGAACAGGGAATATCTCGATGTCCCTGTTGTAGTTGATCGCAGTCTTGCCGTAGGCCTCCAGATGGAACGGATCAATCATGTTCACATCATTGAGATCCGCCGTGGCGGCCTCGTAGGCGATGTTGACCGGGTGCTTCAGAGGGAGGTTCCAGACCGGGAACGTCTCGAACTTGGCATAGCCGGCAGCGATTCCCTTTTTGTGCTCGTGGTAGAGCTGGCTCAGGCACACGGCCATCTTCCCGCTGCCCGGCCCTGGAGCCGTCACGATGACGAGCTGACGGGTTGTCTGCACATAGTCGTTCTTGCCGTAGCCCTCCTCGGAATCGATCAGAGCCACATTGTTCGGATATCCCTCAATCGTGTAGTGGTAATAGGCCTTGATGCCCAACTTCTTGAGCTTGGCCTTGTACGCCTTGGCGCTGGACTGGCCGTTGAAATGGGTGATCACCACGCTGCTCACGAGAAATCCCCTGTTCTGGAATTCAGTGCGCAGACGCAGCACATCCATGTCGTAAGTGATGCCGTAGTCGGCGCGCATCTTGTTTTTCTCTATGTCGTTGGCACTGATGACTATGACAATCTCCGCGCAGTCGCTGAGCTGCTGGAGCATGCGGAGCTTGCTGTCCGGTTGGAATCCCGGCAGAACCCTGCTCGCATGATAGTCGTCAAACAATTTGCCCCCGAGTTCAAGATAGAGTTTGTCTCCGAACTGGGCTATGCGTTCCTTGATGTGTTCCGATTGTATCCGCAGATACTTCTCGTTGTCGAATCCGTACTTCATAACGGATTACAAAGGTACGAAATCTATTCCGCAGCGGCAAGGGCTATGGGACAGGAATGCCATAGTACATCCTTTATTGATAGCGAAGTTAGAAGCTGTTTAAAAATAATTCCTCTTTTTTCTTATTTGGCCTTTCCGGCCTTTTCATCTTT